>CAVQVA010000044.1:0-79104 GCA_963716975.1 uncultured Actinomycetes bacterium
AAAGCTAACAATCGTCAACTGAGCGGCACTGGGTGGTTTTTTGCCGGTGGTTCTTCACCCGCGGGCGCTCCCCACTCCTGTGGCACGAAGTCCGGGACATCCAGCGTGGGTCGACGTTACCGGTTCACGGTCTCAGTGCGATAGTCGGGGGTACGCGCTGTCAGCCGTCGTCCGCAAAAGGGCAAGCTCTCGCGGAAGGCTCTCACTCGGCTTCGTCGTCGGCGTCGAGCCTCGGCGGCGTGTCTGGCCATTCCTCGGGCGGGGAGTCGGGGATGAGCCCGCTCAGGTCCATCGACTCGGGGAGCTCTCCGTCCAGCTGAGCCATGAGGTCAGAGTCGAAGAGCAAGTCGAGGTTCGTGATCACCGTGAGGTCCGGTTCGGGGATGAGCGCAGGGTCATCTCGGGGGAAGGGCGCCTGCAAGCGCTTGCCGGACGCCGGCTCTTTCCGCATTCCGGCTCGGAGCGCACGCTCCGAGTCGAACAGCGGGCAGAGCGCGCAGCGCGGCAGGACGCCCCACTGGAAGCGCTCGCGGCACTCCCCGAAGGTGCTGAGCTGGAAGGAGGCACACCAGGCCATCTCTTTCGTGTGGAACACGGACACCTGCTCATCTTCCTCGTTCACCTCCGTCGCCCGCCAGTGGCGAACCCGCTCCAGCAGCTGGGCAAGACCGGCATAGATGTCGGCGCCGGTGTCGAGTCGGAAACTGACCCGGTAGCGGCCAGGCTCTACCTCTTTGCACTCGCCCGGCCCGGCATGGGCGAGTTCGACCGCCTTTCCGAACCGCTTCGACCGCGAGGGGCCGAACACGACCGTCAGGAGACGCTGCATCGACACCAACTCCCTCCCGCCCCAGCGGCGCGGCCGCGATCAGGCTGCCGCCGCCTCTGCCTTGACGTGCACCTTGGCTCCGCGAGACTGGACGTCGATCGTCACCCCTGCGCCGGGTGTAGCGCCTCCGCCTCGAGCTCGCGCCGGATCGCCTTCGCGACGACGTTGGCGATGAGCTCCGATCCCAGTTCGTCGCCCGCCTCCGGGTCCACGTCGAAACGCGTCCTCACTTCATAGATCATTGTGACCCTCCTTACGGTGTTGTCGGGGGCTACCCCTCACAGCTGTCCAGCCGGGACGCCGCGACAAGCTCCAGGGCGAGCGAATGCCACATCTCTCGGCCGAGTCATGCCGCCTTTCCCGCCCGCCGCTCCTGCCTGCCAGCCATCCCCCGCGACTCTTCCACCCCTTTCGTGAACTGTCAAGCATCTCTAGCGCTTTTGTGCCGTCTAGTTCCAGTAGAAGGAGGAGGCGCGGCCGGCGCGAAGCCCGGCTCGTGGCCGCCAGGAAGAAGCCGAGGCCGGAAATCGCCACGACCCTCGCCGCCGTCTCGGAGGCCCTCGACGCGGTGCGGGGTGCCGAGGCGGAACTCGAGCGAGCCCGGCGCAGGCTGCGCACGGAGCTGCGGAGGGCACACAGGGCAGGAGCCTCCTACAGCCTGCTCGGACGCCTGAGTGGTCTCTCCCGCCAGCGGGTCGCGCAGCTGATCGGTCGACCCTGAGGGCGCGACCTTCATCGCCTGCCGCCGCCCGAGGTCGCGCAACGTCTCTCCCGCCGCCCGCCGACGAACCAAGTCGTCATCAGCACCCAGCCGGCGTAAGCGACGATGCCGCCTCACCCGCACGTTCTAGTTTCTTAACGCACCGACGAACGCACCGTATCTGGACGCCTGGAGTAACGCCTGCGTCGTCCGCGCGCTGGCCATTTCCCCGACGCGCAGCCAGTGAATGTCAGGTGCACGTGTCGCAAACCCGCTCCTAGAGCCCGATTGTCGGTGCGCGCCGCCTCACCCGCTGTTAGCTGATATGACAACAGCGTATCTTTCAAACGGTAACCCAAAGTAACACGCCAAAGATCGTCAGGAAGGGCCAAAGTCGGCGGTGACCAAGACACCGTCGACCAGGAGGCCAACTACAGTTAGCCGGCTGTTAGCACGCCATAGGTGCGACACAATGGAGTACGCGCATGCAGCTCGCACGTATTCCGCTGGCAGTGGCCCTCTCGGTCGCCGTCGTCGGAGGCGGTGCCTTCGCCGCGCCACCGCTTCCCACGACGACGGTCGTCACGAGCGGGCTCCGGCATCGGCGCGTCCCTACCTCCTCGCAGCCGACGGGCCACTGGTCGCGATCGCCTACCGGGCCAGAGGTGGGTGCGTCCATGCCTGGAACACCCGGACAGGAGCACTGACGCGCTTCGACGGCACGACGTGCATGAGCGCGCCGCAAGGAGAGTCGGTGGGCACGTCGCCGTTGACCGTCGGGGGCTCTCGGGTCTCCTGGTCGTACTGGATGCAGACGAACCACGACTGGGAAACCGTCGAGGTCGCGTCCGTTCCGGAGGCGACCTCGGAACAGATCTTCGGGATCGAGGACGAGGGCGTGGTCAACGACCTCTATGCCGACGGGGACCTGACCGTGTTCGGCGTCGGCGACTACGTGCCCGACGACACGTATCGCATCAACGGAACCAAGGTGGAACGCTTCGCCGAGGGGCGGCCACTGGCCGTGGATGCCGGACGCGTCCTCGTTCGACGACGCTCGGGTCGTCTCGAGCTGCTCGACGTGCGCGCCCGCCTACTCGCCCGTTTCGGCCAGTACAGACGCGATGTCCGCGCCGCCCTCCAGGGCAGGGACCTCGTCGTGGCAGGAACCCGCAAGCTGGTCGTCTACCGGGCTTCGAGCGGGCGGATCGTACGGCGGCTGCCGCTGCGCGGCCTCCTTGCCGACCTTCACGACGGAATCGCCGTGTCGGTCGCCGGCAGGACGATCCATCTCGTGCGGCTCGCCGACGGCCGTACCGCCTCCATCGAGGTGCCTGGGCGCGGGGAGGTGCTTGCGCAGATCGAGTCGCCAGGGCTCACCTACGCGTACACGGTGCCGGGGAGCACCCGGCCCGGACGGGTGACGCTCCTCCCGTTCGCTGCCGTGCGGGGGCGGCTCGGCTGACACACGCACGATCGCACCACGCGCGGCGGAATCGCGCGTCTCGAGGAGAACCTCTGCGACGACGTAGAGCGGGAGTCGCAGAGACACATCGCAGGCAACGAAGACCAGTGGCTCTTTCCCACCGTCAAGGCGAGCACCGTGCGCCTCCGCGCACATCTCAGGCCCCTGTTCTCCGTGATCACGATCGGGATCCCGATCGTGATCACGGAGATGGCGTAGCGAGAGCAAATCGAAGCAGCCTCATTCCGAGCCTCCCGCACCGCGCCGCCGCCGGGCCGCGCTCGCACTCTTGACTTCGCCCCGCCATCGGAACAGCATGGGCTGTCCGCTGAGTGCCAACGGCTTGGAGGTCGACGATGGAAGCACAGGCGGCAGGAACCCGGGAGTGCCCGTTCTGCAAGGAGGAGGTCGCCGCCGACGCGGTGCGCTGCAAGCACTGCCGGTCCGCGATCGCGCCCACCGATCCCGGCCACGGCGGCACGTGCCCGTACTGCAAGGAGAGCATCCACCCCGAGGCCACCCGCTGCCGGTACTGCGCGGCAAACGTCGGGCGAGCCGCGGCGTCACCCTGCGGCTGCGGCGGCGCGGCGGGCGCGCCTACACGTCGCGCAGTGCGCCGCCCGGGCAGCGCACCCGTCCGCGGCGGCGGCCAACGGTTTACCGTGCCCCGGGGGCTGACCGTGCCCCGGGGGTTGACCCTGCCCCAGGGCATCGGCGGCCGCGGCTCTGTGCTGTACGAGTCGGCGCCTGAGGGCTGCAACGACTATGAGATCGACGAGGACGGCACGACGTGGTGCTTCATCGAGGCCAGCGAGCACTACTGCATCTTCGAGCAGTGCTAGCGGCCTAGCGCTGCCGGTGCTTGGACGGGAGGACGCCTTGCTGTGCGTACGGTGCGCGTACCGGCTTGGCTCCTCAGGCCGCATTTCGTCGCATCTCGCTGCATCCCGAAATGTCCGTTTTGCAGGCTGGAAGCATCTGGCTGCATCAGACTGTATCTAGTCCGAACGGACTAGAGGTCCCGAGTTCGAATCTCGGCGCCCCGACTACAGGAAACCGCTGCTGGTCAGCGGTTTTTCTGTGTCTAGCGCGAGTCGCGAGAAACGGCCTCGTGACCAAATCTTGACCAGAACGATTCGCCGCGAGGACAGCAAGCTCGCCTGCGCCTCCGTCCGGGAATGTCCCTGAGCAGGGCAGCTGAGTGGTTTGCGAGTCGCGCCCATGTTAGGGTCGCTTCGTAGCTCGCGTGCAACCGAAGGTGCGGTCGTCATGGGAGAGCAGAGCGTAGAAGTCGTCAGAGGCATCTACGACGCGCTCGGGCGCGGAGACATGACGGGCGTGCTCGGTGCGATGGCCGACGACATCAAGTGGTACGAAGCCGAGGGGATGCCATACGGCGGCCTCTATCAGGGCGGGGAGGCCGTGGCCCAAAACGTCTTTGGCCCGGTCATGCAGGACATCCCGAACTTCGCGGTTACGCCGGAGCAATTCATTGCCTCAGGCGACACGGTGGCGGTGGTCGCTCGCTACACAGGTACCGGGAAGGACACGGGCAAGGAGCTGGATCTCCAGGTCGTGCATGTCTGGGACGTGCGCGACGGCAAGCTCGCGCAATTCCGACAGTTCGCAGACACCGCAAAGTTTCGCGAAGTCGTGGCCGCCGGCTAAGAACGGACTTCATCGACAGAAACCGACTCGCGACGAACCCTGGGTTCGAGCCACGCCGTAGACGCCGTTCTAAGAGCTCCTTTCGTAATGAAGGGACCCAGTCCCTGATGACGAATGCCGTCGGCACCTGTCGTCAAGCTGGGAGGGGTGCCAATGGCCGTCGCGCCGTGGGTCGTCTCGGACGAGCTGTGGGGGTTGATCGAGCCTCTGCTGCCGGTGAAGGAGCGCCGCTTTCGCTATCCGGGTCGGAAGCGGCTGCCTGATCGGCAGGCGCTGCAGGGGATCTTGTTCGTGCTGCACACCGGGATCTCGTGGACGCACCTGCCGGCGGAGCTCGGTTTCGGCTCGGGCGTCACCTGCTGGCGCCGGCTCGACGAGTGGCAGACGGCGGGCGTGTGGGAGCGGCTGCACGAGCTGCTGCTTGCCCGCTTGCGTGCGGCGGGGGAGATCGAATGGTCGCGCGCGGTTGCTGACGCCAGCCACGTGCAGGCGAAAAAGGGGGCTCCGCGACGGGCCCGAGCCCGGTTGACAGAGCCAGAAACGGCTCCAAGCACCACCTCCTCGTCGACGCGAGCGGGATTCCGCTCGCGTGGGCGCTCACGGGCGGCAACCGCCACGACGTCACCCAGCTGATCCCGCTCATCGACCGCGTCCCGCCGGTGCGTGGCAAGGTCGGTCGCCCACGGCGACGGCCCGAGCGGGTCACTGCCGACCGCGGCTACGACTACGACAGCCACCGTCGCCAGCTCCGACAGCGAGGGATCAGACCCGAGATCGCACGGCGCAAGACCAAGCACGGCTCCGGCCTCGGCCGCTACCGCTGGGTCGTCGAGCGCACCTTCGCCTGGCTCCACCAATTCAAACGACTGCTCGTCCGCTACGACCGCCGCGGCGACATCCACGAAGCCTTCCTCGCGCTCGGCTGCTGCCTCGTCTGCCACCGACGACTCAGGAACTCATTGTGAAAGGAGCTCTAAGAGCCCGCGTCTCTCGCAAGTAGCTCTTGAACGCTAGGACGAGGCGAGCGGTCAGACAGCAGGCAGCGAGCGCAGAGATGCGCTGGCGCAGCGTCGAACACGTGAGTGCAGGGAGTTTCACCTCACCCTGCGGAGGGAACAATCGTGGCGCAATCTCCACGAAAGGAACGGCATGGGAATCATCGCGTTCATCGTTCTGGGTCTGATCGCGGGAGTGATCGCGAAGGCGATCATGCCGGGTGACGACCCTGGCGGGATCATCGTCACTGCGATCATCGGAATCGTCGGCGCGCTGCTCGGCGGCTTCATCGCCGCAGCTGTGTTTGACGCTCACCCGCTCGACGAGTTCTTCGACATCTCCACGTGGCTGACGGCGATTGTCGGGGCGATCGTGCTGCTCGTGATCTATCGCCTCGTTGTGGATCGCGGCGGACACAGCCGTACCGTGCGCACCTAACGACAGTCGGCGAGACGGACGCTCCGGCAACAAGTCGGGGCGTCCGTCTCCGCCGATCGCATCTTCCCGACGGCCAGACGCCGTTCAGAATCGCGTCACTTGTGAACAGCTCGGAGGCGATAACTGACGGCAGGTCAGAGGAGCTCCGGGCCGTGCTTTTACAGGAGGTCGCCTGGCGGCAGTGCGAAGGGCTCAGCTAGGACCCACGCTCGCGACGCGCCGCTCGTGCCGTTGCCATCGCCGCCCTCTTCGCCGGTTGAACGTAAAGGATCTGCACAGCGTCGTCCACGAGTTGCACAAGATCGGACACCTCGTCCGGGGCAAATGCCACTCCGTCATGGAGCGTCCAGTTCCCCGTGAGCCGGGTGTCGTGCAGAGCGGCGATGAGGTCGGCGTCCACCCCACTAGCGGCCAGGCCATTGATCTTCGCCCTGAGGTCATTGCCCGGCACCCTCTGGTGTTTCACGATCTGCTCGACCGCACCCCGCAGACAGGCCGCCGCCCCGCGAAGGGCCCCAAGGCTCTGGCATAGGGCCGCTTCCTCCCAGAGCGCCGCGACATTTGCCGGCGCTTCTGGTGGCAATCTTCCGTCGATCCGCCGACGGATAAAGCAACTGGCCGACGAACTCCCAAACCCCGTCATCATTGGCCTTGTGTGTCACCGCGAGAACGACGACCGGCTCTGAGCAGAACAGACAGTTGAATACACGCAGCTCGCTCATGGCCTGCTCCGGGTTCAGCTCGGCGGTGAGAGGCAATCCCGACCAGTTTGGATAGACCAGCGCACGGAAGATGCACTCGAAACTCGAGTCCGCATGATGATGAGGGCAGTGGTCCGCAACCCGCCCCGAAGCCGGAAACTCGCGTGTGAGCAGCGACATTCGCGGGAGGGTACCGCCAGGTGCGCCGTCGAGTCAGGCGGACTTTGGACTGCTCAACGAAGCGGCGGGGCTAGAGCCCCAGTCACGGCTGCCGCCCCCGACCTCGGTGTATCTCTTCCAAGTATCCCCGAACCTGGTCGTAGAGAAGTAATCGTGTAACGCGACGCAGGCCACTGTGATCGGTGCGCCGAGCGATCTCGCGCTCGAACTTCGCCTGCGTCTTGTCGCCATCCCCGACGACGAACGCCTCGGGGATCGGGAAGTCGATCATGACGTCGTTGAATCGAGTAGCTCGGCAACATCGCGATCACGATCGTCACGGGGTCGTACGTCGTCACGGTCGAGGTCACTCAGTGCACTCGTCAGTGCCTGAGGGCATGGCGTTCGTCGGAGACACGCCTCTCCTCGAGCACCGACGCGACCAGTGCCGCGCGAGAACTGACTCCGAACTTGGCGAACATCCGGCGTAGATGCGTCGAGACGGTCCAGGAGCTGATC
Source organism: uncultured Actinomycetes bacterium (assembly GCA_963716975.1). GTDB lineage: Bacteria > Actinomycetota > Thermoleophilia > Gaiellales > Gaiellaceae > GMQP-bins7. Next base: position 7,476 of record CAVQVA010000044.1, read on the forward strand.
CCCAGGTTGGCCGCGATCGTCTTGTTCGGGTAGCCCAGCCCGACCATCCGTGCAATCTCCTCTTCGCGCGGGCTCAAAGTGCTTTCCGGGAGGGCCGTCGTCTCCACGAGGACGAGACACCGCAGCCCGTCAACTTCGATCTCGAAGGAGACCGGCAGGTCCTCGGGCGGAGTCGGGGAGTCGCTCCGTGAGAGTGTCGACCAACCCCCCAAGGAGGCTCTCGAGCTCACCGGAGAGGAGTTGTCGCGGTCGCTCGCCGGCCGCTTTGCGCCGGCCAGATCGACCTGCGCTTCGTCTCGTCGACACTGTGGGCTCCCCGCTGTGGCCTATCGCCACGATCGACATCTCCCACCCCTCGATGCCGCAGAGCCACGTCGTTCTTCCTCATGGTACTCCGGTTGCCTAGGCAACAGCGCCGCTCGGCCGTCGCACGATCGAGTGACGCCGCAACGAACTACTCCGAACCCGTGAAACCCGGACAGGCGACTGTTCTGCGCCGGTGTCGGCTCCTGGCGTCGAACCTTCCGAAGGCGATCAGGCGCCGAAGGAAGGAGGGTCGACAGCAGGTGTCGGGTGTCGGATCGCCGGTCTCGTCAACAAGAACGGAGTGGGGAGCATGAAGAAGCGGTTCGCATCCGTCCTTACGCTTGTCGCCGCCCTCGCTGCGACGGGGGTTACCACCGCAAGCGCGCAAAACACGAACGTCGGTGTGCAGGTCGCGAGTGTAAGTCAGACGTCGCTCGCGGCTTCGTCGGCGACGCAGATCGCGGGCTTTTCGCTCGTCAATCTGAACTCGTCGAGCGCCCAGTCGGCCAACTACGCCGCGATCGTGCAGTTGCTGTCTCAGCACTAGCGATGAGGCGCCTGTCTGCGCTCATCGTCCTGGGGCTGGCGCTGGCTGCGCCGACTACTGCCCTGAGTGACGACACCAGTGGTGACCAGGGCGCCGCCGTCGGTCAGGCGGGCCAGGCTACGGCCGTCGCCGCTACGGCAATCTCGGTCGGCACTGCTGGAGCGTGCTTCGCGGGGTGTCCGACCATCGTCGTCGCCCCGACGACAGCCGTTGCGTTCAGTCTGAACCTGGCCGCCGTCACGCAGCTGCTGAACCAGATCGGCGTTCGCCCCTAGTCGTACCGCGTCATGACTGAGTGAGGGGGGCCCGCCAGCGGCGGCCCCCCTCACCCCAGAAGTCGCTCTTCGACTCGGCCGAGCGACGTGGACGAGTCCTTCGGCATCCGAACGGACGTGTCCCTTCGGCTTGGCTCCACGCCGACTGCTTCGCTGGCGATCCCGACTGAAGAAACAGACCCGAAGAGTCCTCTCCTCGTTTCTAGCGTTCCGCTCCTCTGCCCCCAGGGGAAGCCAGCCCGCTCACGAGGACGACCGCTAGACGCCGATTGGCAGACGTACCGATAGACATTCTGCCCGCGTCCCATAGCCACTCCGGGGTCGGAAGCGGCGCTGACCGCCCCAGACGCGCCGATGCCCCCGGGAAGGACCGGAGCCACCGATGTGAAGCGACCAGAGGCGCGCTTAGCGTGGCGGCGCTCGCTGCGTCCCACCGCGTTGCTATAAGTGGCAACAGATGGCCAACGGCAGCCGGCAGGTGATCGTCAGCGCGTTCGTTCCGAGGTCGGTTCGGGCGGAGCTCCTGCGGCTCGCCGAGGCCAAAGGCCCAGCCTGAGCGCCGAGATAGGAGAGGCGCTGCACCAGCACACCAAGCCCCGACCTCGAAAGGGAGCCGCGGCATGAGGATGACAGGCGTTCCGTTCCCGATCACGTCGTATGTGATCCCCCCGTCAGCCCCCGAGCCGGTCGCAGAAGCGTGGCGCGAGCTCCACCGCGTCGGCAGCCTGGTCGAGGACACCAAGGACGACCTCGCAGACGCGAAGCAGCAGGTCGAGGCAGCGAAGGCCGCCGACGTGCAGGCCATCGTGAAGAGGACCAGCGCGGGCACAGAGGTCAAGGACCCGCAGGCGAACGAGCGGAAGGCGCTCGCAGAGGTCAGCCGCCTCTCGGCGCTGCTGCGCGGCTACCAGCAGGCGTGCGACGAAGCGGGCAATGCGCTCGCCAGCCAGATCGACCAGCACCGCGAGGAGTGGCAGGAGGCGCTCGCCGAGGCCCGCGAGGCAGCAGCCGCCCGGTACGACGCTGCGATCGCCGACGCGAGGGCGGCGCTCACCGAGCTCATCCCCGCGCAATCGGGCATCGGATGGGTCGAGGGGTTCGACCTCGGGCAGGCGCGCACCGGGCAGTACACGCCGTTCCCCGGCGGGAGGCTTCGGGTCAACGGGCGCGGCCACGGCATCAGCGAGCTACGCCAGCGGTATGACCCCCGTGACCTCCTGACCATCGCGGCGCTCGCCACAGAGGAGCCGAAGCCGAGGGAGGTCGTAAGTGTCTAGCGAAGCGATCCAGCGGACCGAGGCAGAGGTCAGGCAGGCACCGGTCGAGGTCGTCAGCCAGTGGCTACACGCCGGTGAGCTATCGGAGCTCCTCGCCGGACGTGACCCCGGCGCATCGGCCGGCTCAGACCAGCACGGGGCGGAGTTCGTGCCGTCAGGACAGGGGGGCACGATGGGGGGGAAGCTCGGCCAGGCCGTCGGAGGCGCGATTGGCGATACATACGACCAATTCGCTTCGCGACCTGTGGTTGGGCCCGATGACCTTCCGTCTACCCCCGACCCGGCTGACGCGGGAGCGCCGCCTGGTACGAGTGGTGCCAGTCCGGGTGGTGCCGGCATGTCTAGCGCCGGCACAGACGGCACCGGGGGCATGTCGAAAGCCGCCCCTGACGGCAATGCCGGCGGCGCACAAGCCAGCCCAAGCGAGGACGGACTCGTCGGCGGGATGTCGCGTGCCGGCACCGGCGGTACCGGTGGTGTGTCGGCCCCTGGAAACGACGGCAGCGGAGCTGTGTCTTCGCACGCGGGGATGTCTGGCGGCGCCTCGACCGATCCGACGTTGGACGACCCGGACCTCGCATCCCACATGTCAAGTCACGATGACGACGATGACGTGTTCGATGACATGATCGACGACCAGTGAAGAGGGGCGCACCATCGCAGGGATGAGGTCCTCCCCAACGGTTAGGAGCAAGCGTGACGAGTCCCGCTGAGACACTCACACCTGCTGGGATCACCTGGGAAAAGGCGATGACGGAAGCAGGCGAGATTCTTTGTGCGTTGCCGAAAAACCCGAAGCAGTGGGACTCTTTCAACATAGCCGCGGCCCAAGCGTGGATCGCGTTTGCGCGGGAGGTAACGATGCACGCACGCGCGACGCAGTAGTCGAGATCTAGCGCGCCAAGACGCTGCCGCAAGCCAAGCCCACGAGGTGCTGTCTTAGGATTCGCCCTCCCCAGGCCGGTCGACGGCCGACGTCGAGCGCTGCGCGAGCTCGGGTGGTGATACACGGGTGATACACGTGACGTAAGAAGGGTCCGATTTGCAGGGGTGTTCAGATCCCGTATGGGCCTTGAGGCTCTACATGCTGGAAGTGCCGCAAGCCCCGTCATCATGCGGGGTTTGCCCATGAATACACCGGTCGAAGGCTGTTCGGAAGTGCGTGCGGGCATGACCGGAAACGCCGGGATTGTCCACCTCGTGCTAACCCCCGTGCTACCCCCGGCGAAAGGGCGCCCCGCCAGACGCCATCGACTACACGAACAAGTACAAGGTTCGTGTGTTCATGCGGGTTTGTGGCGGGTTCTGAGCGCGCGGGACCTCACCGGGACCTCACCGGGACAACGAGCAGGGCGCGCGCGCCGCACGCATGACGCGTTCGCGCGCTAGCTAGATGAAGGCGCTAGATGAACGCGCGTGGCTGGCCGGTGGCACGCAGGCCATCCGCGCTCGGGGGTTCTACCGCCTGACGGGAGAACTTGCCCATAGCCCGCGCATGATCAGAGTCAGGCGCTTGCTGCACTCTCACCGACGAACGATTATCAGTCCATGTGGCGGCTGGGGGTCATGCTCGGTGTGGCTGGAGCCTTCGCAGGATTGGCGGTCGGCGGGACTGCGTCGAGGGCTCCGGTAACGAGCAGACATCCTGTGGTTGGTAGCTACTCGCTGGTCACGACGATCACGAGGCCGACCAGGATCGTCGCGCGCGGGACGCTTGTGATTGACACCTACAACCCGTCCACCGGCGCGGTTACCGGTCACGGCATCGCCCACGGCCTCCCACTCTCGATGACAGGCACCGTCCGGGGTTCGACGATCACCATGCGGGTCGTCAACGAGTTCGGGATTGCCTCCGACCGAGGAAGGTTCCACCCTGACGGCACGCTCAAGGGCACCATCCTCGCCTCCCTCCGCCCGAGGTTCGGTGGCGTCAAGCAAGACGGAATCTGGTCGATGACGCCCTCAGTTGTTGCCGTCCCGAAGGTCGGCCTCACGGTCACGCATCGCGGCCACCGGAGCACGGACGTCACATGGGGCGTCGAGCTACGAAACACCTCGAACTCGCGGGACGCGTTCAACGTCACTGTTGACGTCCGACCACTCTCAAAGGCGGGTAAGGTCGTTGGCGCCTACCAGCCGTTCCTCGGCTCGTCTATCCAGGCGATCCCGGCTGGTCGCACCGTCTACCTAGGTCGCGACGAGACTCTCCTCGGTGCCGTCGCTGTAGCCAAGCTGCGCTTGACCGTCGTCGTCGATTCCACGTCCGCGAAGCGATATGTGCTGCCGCCCGTCTCGAACGTCCGCATGGACGCCGCGAGAGGGACGGTTACGGCGACCGTCACGAACCCATACGAGAAGTCGATAAGCCCGTTCGACCTCGATGCAAGCCTCGTGCTGTACGACAGGAGCGGTCGAATCGTCGGCGGTGACGCCGTGGGCCACATCGGAGACTTCGACCCGGGCGCCGGAGGTCTGCGCGCAATCAACCCCGGAGGCCAGGCACCCGTCGAGTTCCTTGGGGTGCGTCTCGGCCGCGTCGCATCCGCACGGATGACCGTCAGCCCGCAGTGAATTCAGCCAACGTCTCGTCGCTGGTCGCCCGGGGCCGATTCAGCTTGAGTCCAATCATGGACTTCAGGTGGGGAGCAGATGCGCATGGCTTCCTCCTGGTGACGCGCCGAGCACACGAGGGCAAGCGGCGCGGGAGTCATTCAGTCGACTACTCAGGACATCAGCGCCAGCCGTAACCGCCAAACCATCTGGCGCGGCTATCAATGCGACGCCTGGAGAGCCTGTTACGAATACGTAGACGGCTGACGGGGGCACATCGCCCTCTGCGACGAGGTCGCAGAGGCTTGGTCAGTGCGCTCGCTCGTTCGGTGGTCGGGTCGCCCACATGCTGGCCGAAACGCCTTGACCCATTTGGGTCATCCATCCTCGGGATTAACCCAATCGTGTCATGTACGGCCCCGCCGCCCACACACTGACGGCGTTCAGCTAGCCGCCCGGCCCCTTCGGTGGCATCGTCTGGTCGGACCGGAAGTAACACCGCCGACGACGAGGGAGGCACGTATGCACGCGGTGGTCGCCAGGAGCACGATTCAGGACTTCGATCAGGCAGGGAAGGGCTGGAGGGAGAAGGGCATCCCGCGTCTCTCGCAGACACCGGGCTTCGTCGGCGGCTATTGGGTGAAGCTGGATGAGAACACCGGTGCCTCGATGATCCTCTTCGAGTCAGAAGAGGCGGCGCAGGCGGCGGTGGAGTGGGCTAGGGCGAACCCGGCGCCCACGGTCACGCCGATCAGCATCGAGATTGGCGAAGTCCGAGCGCACGTTTGATCTCAACGCGAGGTTGCGCGCGGGGCCGGGTGCCATTTGGTGAGAGTCAGTCGGTCCTTGGACCCGACCCCTTTGGAGTCGCAGGGAAGACCTCGGTCACCGCCCGGCGTAGCCATCCCTGCTCTGCTTCGCGAACAGCCTTCGCGGCGAGGTACTCGCTGATCGGTCCCTCGTCCCGGATGCCGACCACCGCCTCGGTGCCGGAGACCATCTTGTAGTCGATCGCGGAGGAAGAAACGCAGATCCCACCCGAGACGCCGCTTCCCTCCTGCCCAGAGCGCTCGGTCGGGCTCAGCCTGCCCCTCCCGATCAGCGCCCGCCTCGACCTGCTCGTCGCGCTCGCCGAGCGGGCGGGCGAGCGCACGAGCCGCAAGGAGGTCGTCGCCGCCTGCATCCTCGCTGCACCCGATGGGGCAGAGGAGCTCGTGCGCTGGCTTCGCATCTACCGCCGCTCGCCGGCAGACTCCGTGTACACGAGCGGGTCGCGGCTCGAGGATCTCGAGCTTCAACCCGGCCGTCCAGGGCCGCGGCCTCGGCCCTGGCGCCACCGCTCGCCTTGAGCCCCACCCCGAAGAGCGCGCTCGCTCCGCGCGGGCAGCAGCGGCCAGGCCCGGCGGCGAGCTGCGCTCGAAGGTCAGCCTGAGCGCAGCGCCCGGCTTCCGCCCACCCGCTTGTCAGCGAGCGTCGGGCAGAGACGCCCGTCGGCAAGCAAGCTCTCAGCCTGCGGCTGTCGCGTTATGGCGGGAACGCGACAGCGACGCAGCGCGCAGGAGCAAGTCGCGGCGGGGCGCCCGCCCATCTGCCGCGAGCTGATACTCATAGAAGGCCGGGTTGCGTCCGATAGTGAGTGGTGCAGTGACCCGTGCGCGCACCGACGTCTCCAGGGCACCTCAGGCACCTCCAAAGCCGGTGACTCCGGCGTGCCCCTTCTGCGCCGACGCGACGTGGCGCTTCAACGGCCGCTCCTGGTATGCGTGCGACCCCGTCAGCAAGAAGCGCCACGTGTGTGCCGCGCCAGGCGCGCTCGCCGAGCGGCAGAATCCGGAGTCCGAGGCGAGTGGGCAGTGGGCGCGCCCCCTGATGCATGAGCAGCCGCACGAGCGTGCTTCCGTGACCGTCAAGGTCGTGCTCGTGACCACTCTTGCGGCGCTCACCGGCCTCTACATCACGCGCGCGATACGGCGATAGCTCTCGGTACCGGCGTGTCCCGCGGTTCTCAGCCCTGCGCGTTGGCGGGCTTCGTTGTCGCCATGTCCCCGGGCGGTGTGGGGTGCGAAAACTCGGGTCGGTCGCTCGCAACGTGCCGATATGCAGGCGGACCGAATTAACGCACCCCACCGGGTGGAAACCAGCTGCTGCTCGCCAGCGGGCGAGCACGGCCGCAACGTCGCTTTGACGTGCTGTCGGCTACGCGACAACCTGGGGCGTCGAGATCGCCCCCTCCGGTGGCATCGTCCGGCCTTCGTGCCACGCGGTGTGAAGGCTCTGCTTGTCGAGGCGAGCGCGAGTCTGGGCCACGTCGCGCTCGTACAGAGCGCGGAAGTATGCGGGCATCGGAGCACCGATCGTCTCGCGCAACGCCTCGGCGGCACCAAACAGTCGTGCTGCTCGTTCCGGATTGCCCGTGGCAACCGCCACACCCGCAAGCCGCTCGAGATTCAACGCGGTGAACCAGGGGGCGCCGAGGTCGAGAGAGATGCGCACGCTCTCGTCGTAATGCATGGCTGCACGTGCATACTCGCCGCGGCCGGAGGCGAGATCTCCCAACGCATAGAGCGTCTTGCACGCGTTTCGACGATCTCCGACCTCCTCGAATGTGGCCAGGCTCTCCGTCAGCAGCGGCTCTGCCTCTCCGTGGCGCCCCTCGCTGAGGGCGACGAGCCCCAGATCCACGAGTGCGAGGCCGACGCCTTCGGCGTCGTCCAGCTCCCTGAAGGCGGCCAGGCTCGCCTCCAGGAGATGGCTCGCTCGTTGGTCGTCGCCCTGGAACCAGACGGCGATCCCCAAGCGGTCGAGGGTACGGGCGACACCCTGTTTGTCGCCTAGGCCGCGGAAGATCGAGAGCACCTCCTCGAACATCGTCTCCGCCGCCGCGAACTCGCCTCTCGTACGGGTCGCGAGCGCGAGAGCGCTGAGTGCGTCGGCGATGCCGTGCTCGTCGTCCAGTTCCCGGTAGAGAGCCAGGCTCTCGCGACATAGTGCCTCTGCTTGACCGTAGTCGCCCTGGTAGTGCGCAAGCGTGCCCGCCCCCTTCAGCGCCTTCGCGCGGGTAGCGGCGGGAGCGCCCGGGCTGTCGTGGCGCGATCTGTCGAGCCATCGGCGTCCCTCGCTGAGGTGACCTCGCTCGAGCCAGAAGCCCCAAAGCGCGGCACCGAGCCGAAGTGCTGTCTCGTGGTCGTCTTGCTCGAGAGAGAAGCGCAGCGCCTCCCGCAGGTTGCCGTGCTCCGTATCAAGGCGACCCAGCCAGGACGTCTGCCCCGGGCCCGTCAGCTCCGGCTCGGCCAGCTCCGCTAGGTGGCGGAAGTACGCCGCATGCCCGCGCCTCGTCTCCGCCTCGTCCGGGGACCTGGCGAGCCGGTCGAGCGCGTACTCGCGGATCGTCTCGAGCATCCAGAACCGCGGTCGCCCCTCGTGATCGGCACGTCGGCGTAGCAGGCTCTTCTCGAGCAAGGACTGAAGGGTGTCCGGGTCCGCGCCTGCGACCTGCTCGGCGGCCTCGAACCTGCAGCCTGCCACGAAAACGCTGAGTCGCCGGAAGAGCCCGCACTCCATGTCGGAAAGCAGGTCGTACGACCACTCGATCGTGGCCCGCAGCGTCTGCTGCCGCGGGTCGGCATCGCGGCCCGCCTTGAAGAGGTCGAGCCGCTGGCCGATCCGGTCGAGCAGCTGATCCGGGGAGAAGACCACCGTGCGGGCCGCCGCCAGCTCGATCGCGAGCGGCAGCTCGTCGAGCCGTCTGCACAGCTCCGCCACGGCAGGAGTTGCAGTGAACGTCGGATCGGCTGCTCGGGCGCGCGCAACGAACAACTCCTCTCCGTCATGCTCCAAGAGTGGAGGGACAGGCCACGCCTGCTCGCCGTGGAGCTGCAGCCGTTCGCGACTCGTGACGAGTAGCGTCGGTCCGTCCACGTCACGCAGGACGCGCACGACGCCTGCGGCCGCAGGCAATTGGTGCTCTGCGTTGTCGAGCACCAGCAAGCACCGCTTGTCGCGCAGGGCGGAGGCAAGCCTCTGGTCGAGCGGCTCTCCCGGCTGCTCCTTCACGCCGAGCGCCTGTGCCAGTGTCGACAGCAGGAGGGAAGGGTCGTCGAGCGGCGCGAGCGACACCCACGTGGTGCCGTCGAGGAACCGGTCGGCCACCTCGGCTGCGGCCTGGAGCGCCAACCGCGTCTTGCCCGTGCCGCCTGGCCCGGTGAGCGTCAGGAGCCGTATGTCGTCGCGGGTGAGGAGCTGAACCACCTCGGCCAACTCGTCCTGCCTGCCCAGGAACGATGTCGCCGCCACCGGGAGGTTCGCACGGTAGAGAGACTTGAGCGCCGGGAAGTCACCCTCTCCCAGCTGGAAGACCCGCTCGGGCGCCGCCAAGTCCTTGAAACGATGCTCGCCGAGATCACGGAGATCGCCGGTCTCGACGAGTACGGCGGTCGCCGCCGACACGAGCACCTGGCCGCCGTGCCCCGCGGCGGCGATGCGAGCGGCGCGGTGGACATCGTGGCCGACAAACCCTTCCTCTCCGAGCAGGGGCGTGCCCGTGTGGACTCCGACTCGCACCCGGATCTGTCCGTTCGCGGCGAGGTGATCCGTGAACTCGGAAGCGGCGTCGAGGGCGCCGGCGGCGGTAGGGAACGCGAAGAAGAAGGCGTCTCCCTGCGTGTCCACCTCGACGCCGCCGTTTCGAATACACGCCTCCCGGATCACCGCGCGGTGATCGGCGAGCGCATCCGCGTAGGCCTCTGCGCCGAGCTCGTTCAGCAGCGACGTCGAGCCTTCGACGTCGGTGAAGACAAAGGTGACGGTGCCGGTCGGAAGGTCGGGCCGCACGCCGGGATCATCCGCTCATCAAGTCCGGTCAGCAAGGAGGGTCAAGCGACTGTGAGACTCGGCGGGTCGGCCGGCGACGATGTGCGCTCGTCACGGATCCTGGCCTTTCGAGGTTGGAGCCACTTGCTGAGGACCGACGTACGCTCGGCACTCATACTTCTGGTCGATGCGTTGGCTGGGGTGGTTGGTGTTGTTCGGCTCTGCGAGCCGGTTTGCGCGGGAAGGAGCGTGAGCTGTGCTCATCTTTTGTAACGCCTCGCGCTCTTGCCCTGCGCCGGGACTGCCGATGAACGGTCGATGGCGAACGCCAGTCAGCGGAACGGCGCAAGCGGCAACGAGCGGCGTGGCCCGCGGGCACGGCGAAGCTTCTCCGATCGTGCGCGGCGGGCGGCGTTGCTGCACAGCCAGGGCCATTCACGCAAGCAGATCGCCGAGCTGATCGGGGTCGCGCCGGAGACGATCTCGGTCTGGAAGCGCCACCCACAATGGCAACGCGAACTCGATCGCTGGCGCGAGCTCGCGGAGACGCCGCTGGACGCGACACAGATGCGGCTCAAGCTCGAATCGCTTGAGGCGATGACGACGGCGCTCGAGCAGCTGCGGCTGCTGATGGGCGCAACCAAGCCTGTTAGCACAGGCGGCACCGTCCGCGAAGAGCCCGATTGGCACACACGACTGAAGGCCTGCCGGCTGGTGCTGGCAACCACCTTCGCCGTGATCCCCGAATTCGACGACCAGGATCGCCAGACACCGATCGATCGCCGCGCTCTCCGCATCGACCGCTAAAAGACGCCGCCCGGCATGAGGGGCCAACTGCAAGCGCGTTACAGAATATGAGCAGCGCGCCTGTCCTCGCCCGACGACAAACCCTCTTGCAGAAACAAATTTGACCCCCAACAGGGCGAAACCGCATCAAACCAATGTGACGTGGAACCGGCGAGCCGGTTTGCCGATTCGTCCGCGCGGGATGGTCGCGACGACGGCGTTTGTTGTTGGGTCGATCCGTTCGATGGTGTCGAGTTCCCAGCCGGTGATCGCCCACAGCGCGCCTTCGCCCGTGGTGAGCTCCCAGACGGGGATTCTGTGCGCGGTGACGACGAAGCTCGTGGCAGGGTCGAGGCGGATGACATTGCTAGGAGGAGTGCAGCTGCAGACGAAGACCGCGTTCGCGCTGGTCTCTAGATGGGACCAGCGCCCCGGGCCATTGGCTTGCGGGAGGCGGCGTCTGGCGACCACGTGGTTGGTGGCGGGGTCGACTTGCAGCAAGGTCCTGTCGCTGAGGACCCAGACGCTGCCCGCACCTACCGCGATGTCGGTGGGCGTCAGGCCGAGCCCGATTGTGCGGACAATCTTTCGCGATCTTGGGTTGATGCGAAGCAGCGTGTTGTCGTCGCGGTTGCCGACCCAGACGGATCCCTCCCCGACGGCGGGCCCGGTCGGTCTCCCGCCGACGGGGATCTCGCCGAGGATCGCGTTGGTGTCGGGATCGATGACTGCGACCGAGTCACCGGCAAGCTTCAGGGGAGATTGTGGGTGGCGCGACGAGTTGCGGCTGGCCGCTGCCACGACAGCTGCGACCACGAGGACGAGTGCCACGACGGACGCGACCCTCCGGCGCGTCAGGAACCGCAGTCTGGACTGCTTGCTCAACTCCCCGTCGCCGCGCGACGGAGGTTCCGGCGCAGGGGCCTCGAGTGAGGGGTCGTGGCGAAGAATGGCGCCCTCTAGCTGCTGCAGACGCGGGCCGGGCTCGATGCCGAGTTGCTCGCTGAAGGTTCGCCGAGCGCTTCTGTAGGTCTCGAGCGCCTCGGCCTGACGGCCGCTTCGGTAGAGGGCGAGCATCAGCTGTGCGCGCAGGCTTTCTCGGTAGGGGTGCGCAGCCACCAGGGTTTCGAGCTCGGCGACGAGTGCGTCCTGGCGGCCGAGTGCGAGGTCCGCCTCGATCCGGCTCTCGATCGCGCTCAAGCGGAGCTCTTCCAGACGCGTTATCTCGCTCTGGGCAAAGGGCTCGAACGCGAGATCTGCGAGTGCGGGCCCCCGCCAGAGTGCGAGCGCATCACGCAGCGTCACGGACGCGTGTGCGGTCTCGCCGCTCGCGAGCTGGCGCCGACCCGTTTCGAGGAGAGTCTCGAAGCGGCGCGCGTCGAGCGCCTCTGGCGGAACATGCAGCACGTATCCCGCCGCCTCGGTGTGCAAAGGCTGCTCACCGCTTCCGCCGGCGAGCAGACGCCGCAACCTGGTGAGATAGACGTTGAGGACCGCGCTGACCGTCTGCGGCGCCCCGTCGGGCCAGAGCTCCTCGATCAGTCGCTCGCGCGTGACGGGCTCGTTCGCGTGCAGCAGCAGAAGGCCGAGGAGCGCGCGTTGCCGCGGACTGCCGAGTGGGAGTGGCCGCTGAGCCCGGATGACCTCAAGCGGCCCGAGGATGCGGAACTCGAGATCCGAACGCGCCTTCGTTGGTCAATGGTACGGCCTTCGTCCTTGCGAATGGGAGCGTCGCCGGCCCGTTTGCTCGACGTATGCCTTGCGTTTCGCGGCTGTTTTCTCCGGGGCGTGATCGTCGCTGCGTGCGCACCCTCCGCAGCTTCGACCCCCGGGGCAGGCCGATGCTTCTGTGGTTCCTCGCGGCTCTCGTCGTCGTGCCAAGCGCACGCGGGTACGAGGCTCCGAGCAGGCTGAACGAGGTCGCGCACGTCTACTCACAGGGAATGGGAGAGGTTCGCTGCCCGTCGCAGACGGAGTGGGATGCGGATTGGGCGTCGTCCTTTGCCTGGGCGTACACCAACGTTCACGAGAACTACACCGTGCTCGGCCCACTCGTCTGCGCGGGCGCGCTGGCCGTGGGCACGAGCGACCTTCCCTCGTGGCAGCAAGCGCTCGGCGCCCTCGTGCTCACGCACGAGGCGTTCCACCTTCGCCATTGGCGCTCCCAGCGGGACGAGGGGAAGGTGGAGTGCCAGGCACTCGCCAACTTCAGAGGCACCGTGCAGCTCCTCGGCGCGACGGCGGCTCAGGCCGACGACCTCTACCCCTACGCGCTGGCACTCCACGACTACAAGGTCAGGCTCTTCCCGCAATACCGCGATCCGAAATGCGTGATCCCGCCCTGGGCGCCACCGACGACGACAGGATGACCGCCGCCACGGCGACTGCCACCCTGAACGCGCCCGGGCCTGCGCGGCAGCCAGCGAGCCATGGTGGCGGCGATTGGCTGCGATATCGTGAGCGTTTACGCGAGGCGTGCTTCGTGGTTGGGGTGGGGCGGTGCCGAAGGTCGATGTCGGAGTCGTGGGTGCTGGTCCGGCGGGTCTGCTCGCCGCCAACCTGCTCGTCCGGGCTGGGCTCGACTGCGCGGTCTTCGAGCGTCTATCGGAGGGCGCCGTCCGGGCCCGGGCGCGGGCTGGTCTGATCGAAGCCCGCACGGTCATGCTGCTCGATCGGCATGGACTCTCCGATGGGATACGGATGCGGGGCTTCACGAGCGGGGCGTGTGAGTTCCGGCGTGGCGGTGTACGGCACGTCTTCGACTACGCGGAGCTGACGGGCGTCCGGCATCACGTCTATCCACAGCAGCTATTGGTGGCCGATCTGATCGACGAGCTTCGCGCCGTCGGCGGCGAGGTCGCTTTCGGACGCGCAGCGGCTGCGATACGCATCGCCGAGCGGCCGGTAATCGTGTTGGCCGACGGCGACGAGGTCTCATGTGACTTCGTGCTCGGCTGTGATGGCTTTCACGGAGTGTCCCGGCTCGCGCTGGAGGGGGCGTCGTGCAGCGGCGTGGACTTCGGCGCCGAGTTGCTTTGGGTTGACGCCGAAGTGCCGCCCTCCAGCGACCATGTGGTCTACGGACTCCACCCGGACGGGTTCGCCGGACACATGCCCAGGACACCGACCGTTTCCCGCCTCTACCTCCAGATCGAGCCAGGGACCGACCCCAATCGCCTGTCCGACGAGTGGATCTGGGACGAGCTCAAGCGCCGTCTTGCCGCCGACGGCATCGAGCTGGCCCCGCGACGTGTCCTCGAGCGGGGCAACTTGGAACTCCACAGCTATGTGACCGAGCCGATGCAGCACGGTCGGGTGTTGCTGGCGGGCGACGCCGCCCATATCGTCACACCGGCGAGCGGGAAGGGCATGAACCTCGCCCTCCAGGACGTCGACGAGCTGGTCGCCGGACTCCTCGACCACTACCAGGCCGGAGACGACCGCCGTCTCGATGCCTACAGCGCAACCCGCCTTCACGCCGTCTGGCACGCCGTCGAGTTCTCGCACTGGATGCTTGACCTCTTACTGGCCCGCCCGACCGAAGGGCGGTTCCGAGAGGGACTGCGGGACACGCGGCTGGAACGCTTGATGTCGGGCGGGCTGTTCGCGAAAGAATTCGCGATCAACTACGTCGGACTGCCAGAGGCGTCGTAACAGCGGTCTTCGGATCGTGGGGGTCTCCGTATGACGGATCGGCGCTAGCGCAGCTCGACCTCGACCCGCTCGCTCATCGTCGGCGAGCCCTCTTCGCTGATCTGCCGCGCGCCGCGCGGCCACAGCAAGCGATAATCAGGCCTTCGTAGTTTCCGCTCGTCGGGCGCTGCGGCAAGCGCGCTCCAGCGGTGGATACGTGATCATGAGGGCGAGGAGGGCACGATGAGATTGCGCCGCTCGCTGCGGCTGTCAGCGGTGACCGGTCAGGCTGCCAGCCGCGCGGCCGCATCTGGACCAGTGGTGTGGCAGTCGCGGCAGCGCGCGCGTCAGGCGTCGCGCGTTAGCGACGAATCGAGCGGTGGTGCCTGTTCCGGCGATTCGGCGCTGATGGCAAAGACGCGCTGAGCCCCGGGTAGGCCTTTCAACGAGCGGGAGCCCCGATCGGTGATCGTAATGCCTGTCTGGCGTGCGTGCTCCGCGGCTTGGGCTGAGATCAGTACGTCGCCTGGGTCGGCGGAGCTTGCGAGGCGTGCGCCGATGTGGACATCGGCTCCGGCGCATTTTTCGTCGGCCTTCCAGCAGTGGCCGAGGTGAACTCCCGATCGCAGCGCGAGCCCAAGCCCTCGGGCGGACGAGCGTATGTCGAGTGCGCAGCTGATCGCGTCGGCGGTCTCGTCGAAGATCGCGAAGAAGCCGTCCCCTGCCGTGTCCATCAGCCAGCCCCGGTGGCGCTCGAGCGCGTCTCGCACGAGCTCGTGGTAGCGCTCGAGCAGCTCCGCCCAGGCGCGATCGCCGAGAGACAACGGCCAGCGGCGTTGCGTCGACGATGTCGACGAAGAGGACCGCGGTCAGCTGCCGCGGCGGGTCCGCCACCGGAGCGGGCTCGTGTGCGCGATGGCCGGGCGGGAGGAGCCCTTCGAGGACGTCCGCCGCGGCCGCGGCGCCTCCGGCGCGGGCGAACGCAGCTGCGATCTGCTCGGCGCCTGGCCGTAGCTCGATCGCGCGGCGCACCGCGTCGCGGAGGCGATCGGGCGTCAGCTTCCGCGCAGGAAGCCTCACCCCGGCAGCCGCGAATTCCACGCGGCGCGCGACCTCGGGCTGGTCGCGACCGAAGGGGACGGCGACGACCGGCACGCCGTGCGCGAGCGCCTTCTGGGTGATCCCCATGCCGGCGTGGCAGACGACGCAGGCTGCTCGCTCGAGCAGCGGCGCGTGCGGGAGGAAGCGCTCGACGCGAACGTTCGGCGCCGCCGGAACGCCCGTCGGGTCGACGTCGGCGGTCGTGACGACGACCTCGAACGGCTCGTCTGCGAGCGCGGTCGTGGCGACCTCGGCGAGCCGACGGTCGTTCTGGAAGAGGGTCGAGCAGGTGACGAGCACGAGCGGCCTGTCCACTCTGTCCAGCCACGCGGGAGGATCCGCCGGCGGCTCCCAGAGACCAGGCCCTACCAGCGTGAGCTTGGCCGGCCAATCCGAGCGCGGGTACTCGAACGGCTCCGCGGTGTAGGCGATCACGGCCGAGGCGGCGAGGTAGACGTCCTCGATCGTCCGAACGGCCGGAAGCCCGATCTCGGCGCGCAGCGGGTTCATGTGTCTGGCGATCACGCGCTCGAGCGTTCCGAGCGTCAGCGGCTTCGCCAGCCGAGTCGCGAAGGCGGCCGAGGCGGTCGTGGCGGGGACGCAGGCCGAGCCCAAACGGCGGCGCGTCCCGCGACGGCAGCGGCACCGGCGAGACGATCGAGAACACCCAGGGAAGCCCCGAGCGCTCGGCCGCGGCCGCCGCGCCCCACGCTCCCTCGTCGACGAACAGGACGTCAGGATGCTCGGCTTCGATCGCCTGCTCGAGATCGAGCAGCTGGAAGCGCGCCCGCTCGCCGAACTGGCCCAGACCCGAGCTGAGCGCGCCGAAACGCGTCCGCGCCCGCCAGTCGTCGGGCTCGAACCGCTCGATCTCCCGTCTCAACGACCGCGCCTCGAGGCCGACCGAGCGCAGACGCTCGACGTCGTCGATCCCGCACCGCACCGCGACGCGGTGACCACGCTGCGTCAGCTCGAGCAGCGTCGCGACCAGCGGATACAGCCGACCCGGCACCGCATCCACATACGCCAGGACGACGGCCATCGTCAGCCCTCGCGCCGCACGCCGCTACGCGACCGTGCGCACGCGCTCACCGGCAGGCGTGCGCTCCGCTTCGACCAGCTCGAGGATCCGCTCCGTGTTCTCCCGAATCGCCGTGACGTTCCGAAACATCCACTTGGGCCGAGAGCCCTCGGGCATCCGCTCGATCATCTTCTCGAAGTCGAAGCCGGCGCAGCCGCGCGCGAATCGCCGCGCGACGAAGCACAGCACCCAGGGCCGCAGCGCCGACCAGCAATGACCGCTTCATCGCACACCTCCTTCGATCGCCTCTGGCTCGAGCACGGTCTCGCGCGCAGGGACAAGACTCGACTCGAACTCGTGACCGAGCCGGTAGGCCTGCTGCAGGTACCCGCGCCGCGTCTCGTCGTCGACCGCGCCGACGGCGTAGAAGTAGACGTGCTCGACCTGCTCGATGCCCGGGTAGCGGAACCCGAAGTCGTCGACCAGCCGCTCGATCGCCGCGCCACAGCCCGAGTCGCGGTAGTCGCTCTCACGGAAGAACGTCGGCGTCATGATCAGCGCCTTCTTGTGTCGCAGCAGCGGCTGCCTCCCGCTCAGCTCGCCCTGTAGCCACCCATCCTTCGTCATCGTGTAGACGAACCCGTAGGTGAAGACGCGCTCCATCCAGCCGCGCAGGATGGCCGGGAAGTTCATCCAGAAGATCGGCGCGATGAACACCAGACCATCCGCGGCCGCGACCTTCTCCTGCTGCGCGAGGACGTCCTTCGGCCGCTGTTTCGCCACGATCTGACGCAACTGCGGGAGATCCTTGTCGCGTAGCCAACGCTGCGCGAGGCGGCGACGAATCGGACCACCGCTCGCGGCGACCATGGTCGCCCGCAGCTCGGTCTCGTCGAACAGCTCCGATGGAACCGACTCGTGCGCGAAGAACGAGTAGTCGTCGCGCGTGAACACCGGATCGAACTTGATCGCGTACAGATCGACGACCTCGGAAACGTGACCAGCATCCTTGAGCCCGCGCGTGAACCGATCGAGCACCGCATGACAGAACGAGGTGGGACTGGGATGCGCATACACCGTCAGAACTCTCATCGACCCTCACCTCTCGATCACCGGCGTGATCCCGCGCCCCCCGCTCTGGGCGACTACGCCTCCGAGGGCCGCGTCACGCCTCGCGTGCATACGAACTCACCCTTCTCGGGGTGTGGCATCAGTTTCCCGCGCACCCACCTTCGCGACATCGGTGCCGCCACCGACCGATCTGCGTCCAACTACTGATCGCCGACGACGCGAACGCAGAATGTCGATCGCCCTGGCGGCGAGCTCGGCGAGCGTCGAGCGGTCGACCGGTGGCGCGATGGCATCGCAGCGTGGCAAGCGTTGTGGCGCGAGAGCCTCACCGAGCGCGGCGCAGCACACCGCACAGGTCTTGAAGTCTTGCGTTGGTGGTGGGCCTGCGGCCCGACGAACGCAGGGTCTGTGCACTCCGAAGTGTTCCAGCCCAGCGCGGTATCTCCAGGGCAACCCGATCGGACGCCACCGTGCGTGCGGGTACTCCGCAGGAACCAGCGGCTACGTTCCAAACAACCGCGGGCACTGAACGCCGGAGGGCCGTCGGCCCTACCCAGTCACGTTTCCGCCTGCGCCACACGTCCGCCGTCACATGGGTCACGGATTCGGCCAGAAGCGTGATTAGAGCCGATGTGCCGCCGATAGAGGCGTCAGTACTGCCCACTCGTGGCCCAAACCTCGATTGGACGTTTGGCTCAACCATGCGGAGACGAGGCGCTTCCAGGGCGAAAAGTGTCTGCAAATGAGCCCGTACAGAGGAGTCCTTCGCGGGGCGTCGTCGTGCCCGGATCGGCGTGTCACGCCGGAGGTCGCGGGTTCGAGTCCCGTCGCTCCCACTCCGTTGTCGAAATGACAACGATTCTCCTGCTCAGTGGCACCTTTTGGGTCCATTCGCTCAAATGAGCCAAAGTGGCAGGTACGAACCCTCGCGTTTGGCTTCAGGGTTGGAGTCCAGTTAGGGCCATCCGGTTCAAGTTCGAAAGTGCTCCGTCTTGTCCGCAGGTTCCTCCGGTTCGGCGGCGCTGGAGCCCCCTTCCGGGGGCTCCAGCTGGTCGTGGTCGGTGGTCGCGTTGGTGTGCGACGGCAGCTAGTGGCAGCCCCAGATCGCTTTGCTGGGCGATGCCGTACCGCAGCTGTTGTGGCTGAAGCTGGGCGTGCCGGTGCCGTCCCACCAGAGATCGGCGCCCGAGCTGCCGCTCGCCGAGTTGTGGCTGAAGGTGCCGGTTCCGCCGGACTCTAGGATCCCGTAGATGCCGCCGGTCGCCGAGTTGTGATCGACCTGCGCCGCGTTCCCGATGTCGGTGGCGATGCCGACGTCGCGGGAGGCCACGTCGTTGTGGTCGATCGTGACCCCGGTGTCGGTGTAGATGCCTACGTCGTTCGTGTACAGGCTGTTGTGGGAGACCACAGTCGACGAGGCAGCCCCGATCATGAGAACGCCGTTGGACTCAAAGTCGTTGAACGGGTCCGGGCCGCACCCATAGTCCGGGTCGTTGCATTCGTTGCCGCTGATCGTGTTGTGATCGATGGTCGCCGAAGCACCGAAAAACACCCCGATTCCGCCGGGGCCGGCACAGACACTGCAGGGTGTGCCCTTGACGGTGTTGTGGTCGATCTGCCCGGTCGAGCCGTCGTTGATGACGAAGATCGCGGCTCTCTGGTAGCCGGTCAGGGTGGTGTGGTCGATGGTGAGGTGGCCGACCTCAGGATCGGGCGGGAGTTGACCGCCGCGGATCTGGGTGCCGGCACCGACGCCGAAGCCGTTGTTACAGTCGTTGCTCGGCGCGTTGTCGCGGATGTCGCTGACCGCCGCCCGCGTGATCGCGAGCGACGCTCCGTCGATGACGGAGATCCCCCTGTCGATGCTGTTGCAGGGTCCAGGGCCGGGGCCGGCAACAGCCAAGTGGCTCATCCGAACGTTCGCGCCGCTGTTGACCTCGACGATGTTCAGGAACCCTTGGCTGTCCGGCACGAGTACGGCAGGCGCGGAGATCGTGCTCGCTCCGGAGCCTGCCCCAGTCAGGGTCAGATCCTTCGCGATCGACACCTGCTCGACGTAGCTGCCCCTGGCAAGCGAGATCGTGTCGCCGGCCGAGGCGACGTCGACCGCCTGCTGGATGTGCTTGCACGGGCTGTTCCTGCTGCAGGCCGGGTTGTCCACGCCCGACGGTGACACGTACCTGGTCGTGCCGCCCGCGGCTGCCGCCGCAAGCACGAACACACTCATCGAGAGCAGCCCGATGGCTGCCAGCATTGCTCGCTTCATCTCAAGACTCTCCTTCTTCTGTTGCGGTCTGTGGGAACGCGGTCGCCGCTCCTGCCAGCTCGGCATGGAAGACGAGCAGCAGCGCTTCGTCGTACGAGAGCGGCATGCAGTGGGCCACCGCGGCGTGGCGCCTGACCGCCGCGACGAGCCCTTCCTCGTCCGCTGCGCGGGCGTCGAACCCGCACTCGCACGTGATCACCCTTTCCACACGCATCGTGGCGAGGCTAGGTATCCGCGCCTAGATCGAGGCAAGATCACGCCTAGACCGTGGCTAGGTCATTGCGGCGCGATCGATTCTGGCGCCGTCTTCGAGCCTCTCAGACGCCGTCACGACCTTGCTGTCAGCGCTGTCCTACCGTACCCAGAGCTGGTCGATCAGCAAGCCCATCCCGTCCGGGCTGAACTGGTAGTTGCCGACCCGCTTCGAGAGAAAGTTCACGTCCTTCGTCGCAATGAGCGGCACCCACAGAGCGGCGTCGGTGACCTCGCGGTCGACCCGTTGCCAGAGCGCGCGGGCTCCGGCGGGATCGCTCTGCTGCTCCGCCTCCGCCTTCCGCATCTGCCGGTCGATGCTCGGGTCACAGAACTCGCTTACGTTGTTGTTGTCGAAGCTGCCGGGGACGAACGCTGCGCAGCTGAAGAGCCCGTCCAGGAACGTCGCCGGGGACGGGTAGGACGCCGCCGCGCCGTAGAAGCCGATCTGCGCCCGGTTCCGCGAGTCCCCGACCCTACCCCAGTATGTGTCGCCGCGAACCGGTTTCAGGGTCACGCGGTAGCCGAGCGAGTGCAGCACCTTCACGCCCACCCGGTTGAAGCCCGTCGCCTGGTTCCACGCCCAGACGGTGACCTTCATGCCGCGAGTTCCCGAACGTGCGACGAGCGCCCTCGCCGTCGCCAGGTCGGGCGCCGACCACCTGCCGTGCTTCGTCGAGCCGGCCGTGTAGGGGCAGTACGGCCGATAGCCGGGGAAGTTCGGCGGCAGGGTCTGGCACGTCGGCTCGGCGAGGCTCGGCCCGCCCCAGGCGTTCGTCGCTGCGGCGCGGTCGACGGCGAAGTTCACGGCCCTGCGGACGTCGAGCCGGTTGAACGGTGGGACGCGGGTGTTGAGGAAGAGCGCCTGGATGTTCGGCCTCGGGTCGGAGTGCATCTGGCCCGCGTACCGGAGCTCGAGCCTCGACGCCTGCGAAGCCGTGAGCGGCTGGGCCAGCCACAGGGCATCGGCCCTGCCGTCGACGACGTCGCGAATCGCATCGTTCGCCGTGCCGGCGATGCGGAGGTCGATGCGGTCGGGGTACCCGGCCGGCTGCGCGGCCCGCGACCACTCGTGGAAGAACGGATTGCGGACGAGCCTGAGCAGCCTCCCCGGCGTGTAAGTCACGATCATGTAGGGGCCGGTCGCGGGCAGCCCGTGCGTTCGGGCCGGCCGGTGCGGCGTGCCCGCCGGCAGCACGTACGCGAACGGGAGCGCGAGCTTGTAGAGGAAGTTCGGATCGGGCTGGACCAGGTGGAAGGTCACGGTGTGAGCAGCGTCGTCGGCGACGATCCCGCGCGAGAGGTCGCACCGCTTCGGGTGCTTCCGGCATTGCGCGCCGCCGACGATCTCGTCGTAGTCCATGTTGAACGTTCCCAGCGCGTAGTTGCGTTCGAAGGTGGGGCGGAAGTCCGTCGCCCGCACCGGCTTCCCGTTCGAGTAGCGGATGCCGGAGCGGAGCCGGAAGGTGTACGTCGTGCCGCCGTCGGTCGGCGTCGGCAGCGAAGTCGCGAGGTCGGGCACGAGCTGCGCTCCGGCGAGGCCACTCACCTGGTTGAACGCCGTGAGGCCGTCGCCGGTCATCCGCAGGAACGGAAACGTGTACGTGTAGCCGGAAAGGGCGGTATCGATGGAGTCGATGGCGCTGCCCTGCTTGAGCCGCTGCGAGCGCAGCACGAGCGTCCCGCCGCGATGGTCGGCGCCCAGGTGACGGACGGCGACGAGCACGGCGTCGCCCGACGTCGCCAGGCCCAGTGGGCGGCTTCCCACGCTCACTCGCTGCGCCACCTGGTTCCTGCTGGGATCGATCCGCACGACGCTGTCGTCGAACTCGTTGCTCACCCAGACGCCGCGAGCGTCGAGCGCCACCGCGTCTGGCCCGTTCCCGGTGGGGACGGTCGCGGTGACCGAGTTCGTGTCGGGATCGATCCGTGAGACATTCCCGTCCAGGGTGTTCGCCACCCACGCCGCGCCGTCGCCGAAAGCGATCCCCGTCGGGCCGTTCCCGACCTGGATCGACGCGACCTGCTTCCCGGTCGCCGGGTCGATGCGAACCAACCGGCCCGCGGCACGCTCGCTCGCCCAGAGCGTGCCTGCGCCGAACGCGAGCTCGGTGGCGGCGACCTGGAGCGTCTCGGTGCGCTTGCCGCTCGCGGGGTCGATCCTCGTGACCGTGCCGTCACCCGTGTTCGCGACCCAGACCGAGCCGGCCGCGTAGACGATCCCGAGCGGTTCACCCCCGACGCCGATCGTCTGGACGACGGTGTTCGTGCCGGGGTCGATCCGCGACACGGAGCCGTCGAGGCTGTTGACCACCCACACCGCCCCTGCGCCGGTCGCGATTCCGCTCGGGCCGTTGCCGACCGGAATCGTCTGCAGGACGGCGTTCGTTCCGGGGTCGACCCGCGACACCGTGTGACCTTCGGCGTTCGTGACCCAGTACGCCCCTTCGCCGACTGCGACGGCCGTGGGTGTAGCGCCGACGGCGGTGTCCGCGACCAGGCGACCCGAGCGTGCGTCGACGACGGCCAGCGAGTCGCCGGCCGCCGAGACGGCCGCGCGGCCTCCGCTTCCACCGTGACCGAACACCACGAGCAGAACCGCCACAGCGGCAGCGATCACGCCGGTGAGCGCAGAGAGAAGGACTGCGCGGCGCTTCCGCGACCGTCGCTCGACTACCTGTTCCGCCTGGAGCGGCAGAGCCTCCGTCTGGACTCGCGAGAGCTCGGACTTGCCGGGTTCGACCGTCGGCTCGGCGACCGGTGTCGTTCGAACGGACGTCTGCGGTGCCTCCAGGAGTGCACGATAGATCGAGTCTGTCTCCGGCGACGGATACGCACCGAGCTCCTCCGCGAGAAGCTGCCGGCACTGCTCGTATGTGCGAAGCGCCTCGGCGCGGTTTCCCGCTGCGACGTGTGCCTCCATCAGACGGCGGTATCCAGCCTCGCGAAACGGCGAGAGCGCGATCAGTTCCTCGGCCCACTTTGCCGCCTCCCGCGCGGCGCCCGAACGCAGGCACGCATCGGCAAGGACGCTCAACGCGCGCTCGCGGATGTCGGCGAGGTCGCGTCGCTTGTGCTCGACCCACGTTCCGTCTTCACCGGGCAGGAACGGCCGGCGCGCCAGTGACTCCGCCGACTCAGCCGCCGCGCGTGCCTGGTCGAGCTCGCCTGCGGCGAGCGCTTCTTCCGCGTCCTGTGCGCCGCTCGCGGCTGCGAACAGGTCGACCCACGTTCCCTCGGGCAGGTCGAGCCGGTAGCAGCCGAACGCGGCCGTCAACAGCTCCCGGCCGTCGAGTCCGGCGTCTGCGAGCGCGCCGCGGAGCTTGCTGGCGATCACTGTCAGCGCCTTGTCACTGGTCGCCGGCGGCGTCTCGCCCCAGAGCGCCTCGGCGAGCTCGTCCCGCGGAACCGACCTGCTCCGCTCGGCCACGAGGTAGGCGAACAGGAGCCGTCCCTGCCGGCCCCCGAGCTGCGCCTCGTCGATCACGGCGCCGTCGGTCTCGACCGCGACGCGACCCGTGAGGAAGACCTTCAGCAACAGTGTGCTAGCCATTCGCTTCCGCCATCTTGCCTCGATCTAGGCGCGGATACCTAGCCTCGCCGCGATGCGAATGGGAGCGGTGATCACGTGCGAGTGCGGGTTCGAGGCCCGCGCAGCGGACGAGGAAGGGCTCGCTCACCGACTCGCTGGTGGCCCGGAACTCGATCAGCGGCAGTGCAGGGCTGACAGTTCACGGGGGCGGAATCAGCACGACCTTCCCAGTCACGCTTCAGCGCAGCCTGATCACACAGAACACGCCCGACCAGTGCTACGGCTGCTGACCTAGCCATCTAAGGCGTGAGGAGGCTCTTCCAAGGCGGGCCTCCTCACGATTCCTTTGATATCGCGACGGGTGTTCTCCGTTGGTTCAGCGGTCGTGCGCCGACTGGTAGACGCCGTGCCGGATGCGTCGGAACCGCGGCCGCTGGCCCGCCGTTCCCGCGGCGAGCGCTGCTTTCACTGAGTTCCGCAGTAGCGGCTGGCCGGCGAACTCTTCGGCCGCACGATGGATCTCGCCGACAGGCAGCGGCCCATGGGTCACTCCGAGGACGTGGGCCACCGCTGCGAGCAGGGGCGGAGAAGAGGGCGGCAGTGGTCGCGGAGAGCGGGGTGCCGTCACGGAATTGGCGATAAGCCCGGCGTACACGGTGTTCAGCCGGGAAAGCTCAAGTACCGCTCGAGGGTTGGAAAGTGCCCCGTTTGGTTCCGCCAAAGAGTCGCATCTTCGCGCCACGCGGGGGAGTGGCGCGATGCGGTCACGGTTAGAGGGAGAAGTGCGACTCTCTGCTGGTCAAGGAGAGCACGCTCGCGCACACGAGGGATCCGTCACCAGGGTCTCAGTCCTCCCGCCGGGATCGCTG
Source organism: uncultured Actinomycetes bacterium (assembly GCA_963716975.1). Lineage (GTDB taxonomy): Bacteria > Actinomycetota > Thermoleophilia > Gaiellales > Gaiellaceae > GMQP-bins7. The sequence goes on from CAVQVA010000044.1 coordinate 31,771, forward strand.
CGTCCGAGTAGATGATGTGAGCCGTCGGCTCTATCAACGGTCGGGCCCGTCGCGGAGCCCGTTTCGCTGCGCATTGCGGAGTCGGCGACCGCTCTGACCACTCGAGCTACGCGCGGTGCGCATTTCCGCGAGCAGCAGCGCGTGCAGCTTCCACACATCGCCCGCTGCCACTCATCACGGACGGCGAGCCCAGCCGAGCAAGCTCGAGCGGCAGGTGCCGCCAGGCGATACGTATCAAGCACGACAGGATCCCCTGCAGGCCGCGCGGTTTGGCAGCCGCGACCCCGAGCGCCCCGCGCTCGACCAACAGCGGCTCGCCCGCGTCCGCATCCGCTACACTCAGCGAGTGTCCTCCCCCACCGAGCCATTGCGCCCAGCGCTATCGGCTGGCGTCACGATGTCTTAGCCTCACGCTGTGCTCATTTGCGCGAGCTGCGGGCGGGACAATCCGCCCGGCGCCGGTTTCTGTAACAGCTGCGGTGCGGCGCTTGCATCCGCGGCGGCGTCGCGCGAGGTTCGAAAGACGGTCACGGTGCTGTTCTGCGACTTGACGGGCTCGACGGCGCTCGGGGAGCAGACCGACCCTGAAGCCCTGCGCGCGCTGCTGGCACGGTACTTCGAGCGGATGAAGGCGATCGTCGAGGCGCACGGCGGCACCGTTGAGAAGTTCGTCGGCGATGCGGTGGTGGCGGTGTTCGGCGTTCCCGCAGCGCACGAGGACGACGCTCTACGCGCATGCCGGGCGGCGGTGGAGATGCGCGACGCTTTGCCCGAGCTCGGGATCGCCGGCCGGATCGGCGTCAACACGGGCGAGGTGGTGACGGGGACGGAGGAGCGGCTTGCGACCGGGGACGCCGTCAACGTCGCGGCGCGCTTCGAGCAGGCGGCTGCGCCAGCGGAGGTCCTGATCGGCGAGCCAACGCTCGCCCTCGTGCGCGAAGCGGTGGCGGCGGAGCCCGTCGAGCCGTTGACGCTTAAGGGAAAGTCGCATCCGGTGCCGGCCTATCGCCTCGTCTCCGTCCTGGATGCGCCCGAGCGCAGCCATGCGTCGCGGTTCGTCGGTCGCGAGCGCGAGCTGCGATCGCTCACCGAGGCATGGGAGCGCGTGCAGACACAGGCGCGCTGTGAGCTCGTGACGGTGGTCGGCGACGCCGGGGTGGGCAAGTGGAACTCCCACCGGCGCTCGACTTCGGCGGGCGCTTGCCGCTGGGGACCTCATCGCCGCCGAGCAGGCAGCGTTCGAGGTCCCGTTCATCCCGCTCGCCGAGGCTCGTGCACTGGTTGAGTTGTACGCCGAGAGGGGCTCTCACCCATCGACTCCCGTTCCCGTGCGGTTTACCCTAGGTGTCGAGGCGAACGGCATGGACGAGGCTGAATTCCTGGATCGGACGCGACGGGTGGTCGAGGCCTTCCGTCCGGCCGCGCCGATCGACCGTCGCGACCTTTTTTGGGGGCGGGCCGAGCAGATCGGGGAGCTCTTCGCCGTCGTGGCTCAGCCCGGCCAGCACGCGGTCGTCTACGGCGAGCGGGGCGTGGGAAAGACGTCGCTGGGACTGGTCATCAAAGAGCTGCTTCAGGGCGCAAACGTGCTGAGTGCGTGGGCGACGTGCGACGCGGGCGATGACTTCTCGAGCGTCTGGCGAAAGGCGCTCAGCGAGATCGGGTTTTCGACCGCCAGGCAGGCGATCGGCTTCGGGGAGCGTGTGGACCAGACGATCGAGGCCGCCTCGCAGCTGCTCGGGCCGGGTCCGGTCACGCCGCACGCCGTTCAGGAAGCTCTTCAGCGGATCACCCGCCAGAGCGCCGTCGCGATCTTCGTCGACGAGTTCGACCGTCTTTCCGATCGGGATGGGCGCGTGCGCTTCGCCGACACCATCAAAGGTCTCTCGGACCGGCTCGTGCCCGCGACGGTCGTCCTGATCGGTGTCGCAGACAGCGTGGGTGAGCTGATCCGCGAGCACCGGTCCGTGGAGCGCGCGCTCGTTCAGATCCAGATGCCCCGAATGTCACCCTCCGAACTCGCCCAGATCGCCACGCAGGGCATCGCCGCGGCCGGAATGACGATCGCGGGCCCGGCCGTCGCGAGGATCACGGCACTCTCCCAGGGCCTGCCCCACTACACCCATCTCCTCACCCAGCTGGCGGCCCAGGCCGCTCTCGGCGAGCGCCGCGCCCACGTCGGCCTCCGCGACGTCGACGCCGCCGTCGCGCGCGCGATCGACCGCGCCCAGCACAGCATCGTCGAGGCCTATCAAGGGGCCGTCAGCGGCAAGCTCGGCACCATCTACCCGCAGGTGCTGCTCGCGTGCGCGCTCGCCGAGGAGGACGAGTTCGGATTCTTCGCTCCAACCGACGTCGGAGAACCCCTCAGCAGAATCCTCCACAAGCCGTGCAAGTCCGCCACCTTCGCGCGGCACCTCGAGAGGCTGTCGAGCGAATCGCGTGGCGCGATCCTCCAGAAGCACGGCGGCGCCGGAACCGCGCGCTACCGATTCGTCAATCCGCTCCTCCAACCCTATGTTGCCATGCGCGGACTCTCTGACGGCGTCGTGCGCGCCAGCGACCTCCAGCACCGCAGCTAGGCGAGCGCAGATCGCGGGTCAGCAACGGGTCAGCGAACTACCGGAAACGGCGGGCATCAGTGGGAACCGTCGGGAACGCCCTTTGGCTCAACCAAGCCGAACGGGAACTGTCGGGAACGGCTCCCGCGTACTTGCCATGCAGAAGGTCAAGGGTTCGAGTCCCTTCATCCGCTTCAAGGAAGAGCCCCGCTCTGGCTGGTTTTCTTGTCTGAGGACCACCCGACGGCGCGGGGTGGCGTCGCAATGTCAACACGATTGTCAACCAGGGTGGCTACGCTCAGCGTCGATGACCGGAGCGACGAAGCCGCAACCCCATCTTCTCGCTCTCGCAAAGGCAATTGAGCCGTTAAGTTTCGCTTACCGACCCGGTGGAGTATTAGGCGCCCGGGTATCCGGTCGTTTGCTCGCCGGAACGTACTACCTGATTGGAATCTCGGCCCGCAAAGACGTCCCGGCGCCAGCACGGCTCACGACGTCGAGCGCGCCCCCCAGCGCCTCGACTCGATCCGCGAGACCCCGGAGGCCGGATCCGTTGGCCGGGTCGGCGCCGCCGACGCCGTCGTCCGACACTTCGATGACGACACTCGCGTCGCTCGCGGCAACCCGGACGCGCACCGTGGATGCCTGGGCGTACTTCGTGACGTTGGTGAGCGCCTCGGCGATCAGGTAGTACGCAGCCGCCTCGACGGCCTCCGGCAGCCGCCCGTCTGGGAGGTCCGCGATCTCGACCGGGATGGGCGCTCGGCCCGTGAGCACCTCGACGGCCGCTCGCAGGCCGCGATCGCTGAGCACCGCCGGATGGAGACCGCGGGCGAGTTCACGCAGGTCGTCGTGCGCAAGGGCAAGCTCGTCACAGGCCTCCACAAGGGCCGCGCGCACTGCCGCTGGATCGGAATCGAGCTTCGCCAGCGCGAGCCGCAACGACAACGAGAGAATGACTAGGTGCTGCTGCGCGCCGTCGTGGAGATTGCGCTCGAGGCGACGCCGCTCGAGGTCACCGGCAGCGACAATCCGAGCTCGCGACGCGGCGAGCTCCTCGAGCCGGGCGTGGAGCTCGGCGTCCAGACGATGGACCTCCGCCTCCTGCGCCTTGCGTTCGGTGATGTCCGTGTAGGCGACCATGTTGCCGAGAACCTGGCCGGATCCGTCTCTGATCGGGGCAGCTGCGATCGAGACGTCGACGAGCGTTCCATCCTTACGCTGACGCACGGTTTCGTAATCGTTCAACGACTCGCCGGCGTGAACCCTCGCGAACAACTCCTCGCCCTCGGCACGCTTCGAAGCCGGCGCCATGGGTAGACCGCCCCGGCCGAGGATCTCCCCGCGTGACCAGCCGAAGATGCGCTCGGCCGCCGGGTTCCACAGGCGTATGCGCGTATCCGGGCCGAACTCGACGAGCGCGAGCGGCGAGGAGTCGATCAGCGCCTGCAGCCGCTCCTCCTGCTGCTTGCTTGCGGAGATGTCGTTGTAGACGACGACATGGCTCACCAGGCGGCCCGTCGCGTCCAGAACGGGCGCGGCGGCCATCATCACCTCGAAGAGCGTCCCGTCCTTACGCCGGCGGACCGTCTGATAGCCGGTGTACGCCTCGCCCCGGCTGACCCTCGCAACCAGCTCCTCGTGCTCGACCTGCTTCGACGGCGGCACCATGGGCGCTCCGGGCCGCCCGAGCATCTCCTCACGCGTCCAGCCGAAGATGCGCTCCGCAGCTCGGTTCCAGACAATCACCCGGTTCTCGAGGTCGACCTCTTTGATCGCGAGCGGCGACGACTCCATCAACGCGCTCACTCGGTCGTCCGATCCGCGCAGAGCCGCAAGCCAGGGCTCCATGCGCAGACTCTACGCCGTGCCGCCCGTTTCCGATTTCGCAGATCGAGCGCCGGGGCGGGTCAGGCTACTTGGCTAGTTCTTGCGAAGGCCGGCCGTGCGACGCCTTTGTACTCCGCCACTCCGCCCCGATGCGGAAGTCGGCGGACTGGCCGAGTCTTTAGCTGGGGCGCGCGGCGGGCCGAGGCCGCCGTCGCCTTTCCAACAAAGAGCGACACGGCCAGCCATTCGGGCCAATCGCCCGTTGGTTAGGGTGGTCTGGATGGAGCGTCTGGTGACGGTGGAATTCGGCCCGTCGCGGTCGAAACGATTCGGGATGGCGGTGGCCGAGGCTTGTACGGCGAGCAGAGCAGGACGTCGTAGCCCTCCTAGGCCGTTGCCGTCTGAGCCGCTACCGGCAGCTTCGGCTTCCAGCCGGGTGCACGATGTGCCGGGTGGTATTCGCCGTCCTGAAACTCGACCGTGATCCGTTGCGAGACGTGTCCGCGCCCCGGAGCCACGACCGCCTGTTTGACGATCGAGCGAAGCGCCGCACGCTGCTCCGGCACCGCCAGCGCATCGAACTTCTCGCGGTTCCCGGCCGAGAAGACGAGCCGCACCGTGCCGCCGTCGGGCTCCAGCTCGGCGCGGGCGTCCACCGCCTCCTCGAACGCCGCCAGCGCATCCGAATGTGCCAGCGCGAACGATGCGGCCGCGACCGTTCCCCGCAGCGCGTCAACCTCGGCCAGCTCCGCGCGTGCCGACTCGAGCCGTGTGTCGGCCGCCGCGACCTCCTCCGCGTTGCCGCCCTCGACCGGCATCGACATGCCGGCGTGCGCGAAGGCGACGCCGACGACCCAGTCCTCGGCCGTGGGACGCGAGATCGAGGCGTGTCCCTGCCCGCGCGTGGTGCAGCGGAGCGTCTGATAGGAGCCGTTCGCGACCGACTTCGAGAGCCCCCCGCCACACTTGCCGCAGCGCATCAGACCCTCACCGAGGATGTGACCGTCGCCGCGGACGCGCGTCCGCGCAGCCTGCTTCGGCTCGAGACGCCGCTGCACACGCCGGAAGACGCCTGCCGGGACGATCGCATCGTGCGCGTCGGGGATGCGCAGGTCGCCGTACGTGCGCACACCGGTGTAGCTCTCGCGCTGGAGGAGCCCTTTCACGTTGTGGATGTTCCAGAGCTGCCCATCGGGGTGCTTCTTGGTCGGCCGCGTGCGCAGGCCGTTCTCGTTGAGGAAGTCCGCCACGCGGCCGACGCTGGCCAGCTCACGCCGGTCGAACCTCGTGAACGCGTCGGCCACGATCGACGCCGCCGGCTCGTCCCTGACGTAGTTGCCGCGCAGCTGCTTGCCGTTCGAGTCCTGCCCTACGATCTTGAAGCGGTAACCGCAGGGAGCCTTGCCGCCGAGCGACTCGCCGCGAGACAGCTTCAGCTCGGCGGTCAGCCCCGCCTGCTCGACCGCCTGCTCACGCTCCAGTGTGCTGAAAGCGAGCAGCACGGTCAGGATCGCGCGGCCAATCGCGGTCGACGTGTCCAGCTTGACATCGACGGCGATCACGGTGCCGCCAGCGGCCTCGATCCGCTCGATCAGCTCCAGCGCCTCACGCACGGTGCGCGCGAAACGCGACAGCCGCGCCACCGCTATACCGCCGTACTTCCCCTCCAAGACGCCCTGCACGGCCCGGTCAAAGGCAGGCCGCGACATCTTGCCACCAGACCTGTCCGTGTCCTCGAACTGCTCCGAAGACGCTTTCACGTCCACCGCCGCGAGGTACTTGGTCACCTTGTCACGCTGGATCTCGTGCGAGAGCAGCTCCTCATCCGAGCGGCGACCCTGCTCCGACACGCGGGTATACACCACCACCGGTCTAACGGGCTTGGCTTCGGGGCTCATCGACGACTCCTCCTGTGCACCGCGCGACCGATTTACTGCGGTGCACACATCCTACAACACTTTATGCGCTAAGCAACCTTCCAGCTCTCGATGGACTACCACGTCTTCATCCTCAGCCGCATCCGCGAGGGATACGACGCCGGCCTCGGCACGCAGGAGGCGATCAGGCGCGGAATCACGCACTCGGCCGGGGTGATCACGAGCGCGGCCGTCGTGATGGTCGGCGTCTTCGCGACCTTCGCCACGCTGTCCGTCGTCTCGTCCAAGCAGCTGGGCGTCGGCCTGGCCGTCGCGATCCTGCTCGACGCGACGGTCGTCCGCGGCCTACTCCTCCCGGCCGCCATGACGCTGCTCGGCGAGCACAACTGGTACCTCCCGACGTGGCTCGCCCGGCTCATGGGAAAGCGCCGCGGCACGGTGAGCGACGTCGTCGAGCCCGGGTCCGCGCCCGCCGCGCCCGCCGCGGCCGGCGTCGGCCGGTGAGGCGGTGGCGCCGCGTCCTCCGGAGCGGCGCGCGGTCGCTCGTTCCGCCCACCCAGCGGCTGTCGGCCACGCCGGCAGCCGCTGGAGGCCCTCAGGAGGACGGCGCCGCGGCCGAGCCCCTTCCCTGGCTGTCCGGCCGCCCAGTGAGCGGCAGGTCGATGGCGATGCTGGTGCCGGCTCCGGGCGGACTGTCGAGCGCGAACCGGCCGCCGAGGGCTTCGACCCGGTCGGTCAACCCGACGAGACCGGAGCCGGCGCTCACCTCGGCGCCGCCCACGCCGTCGTCCTCGATGCGGGCACGGAGGCGCTCGTCGGCCGCCTCGACGGTGACCGAGACGATGGACGCCCGCGCGTGCTTGGCGGCGTTCGCGAGCGCCTCCGAGACGACGTGTAGACGGCGATCTCAATCGACGGATCGGGGCGCCCGTCGACGTCCACGTCGAGCTCGACCGGGATCGGCGACTTCCGCGCGAGCGCCCGCAACGACGGCTGCAACCCTGCCTGCGAGAGCAACCCAGGATGCAGGCCGCGCGAGACCTCGCGCACGTCCTCGAGGATCGCTTCGAGCTCCTCCGTGACCCGGGCCAGCCCGGATTGCAGCTCCGCCTCGTCGGCCCCGGGGCTCCCGCGGAGTCTCTGCAGGTCGAGGCCGAGGGCGACGAGGCGCTGCTGGGTCCCGTCGTGGAGATTGCGCTCGATCCGTCGACGTGCCTCGTCCCCGGCCGCGACGATCCGGGCGCGCGATCCGATGAGCTCGAAACGAGTCGACTCGTTCGACACCGCCGTGGCGACCAGCTCGGCGAAGCTCGCCAGTCGAACCTCGGCGCCGGCCGGCGGCGCTCCGTCCGTGTCCCAGCCCGCGACGAGCATGCCCAGACTTGCCCGTCCACGATCACGGGAGCACCCACCTCCGACTTGATCCCTCGCGCGCGGATCACGTCCGCGAGCGCGCCCCGAGCGTCCGCGTAGCTGTCGATACGTGCCGGATCGCCGCTCTCGTGAACGAGCTCGTTGATCGTTCCCCCCTCGATCGGCAGGCGCGTGCCCACCGGGACGTGCGTGTCACGCAGGCTCCAGCCGGCCATCGTCAGGTTGAACCGGTCCGGTGTGAACTGCGCGAGGTTGACGCTCGTTGCGCCGATCACTGCGCCGGTCTCCTCGCATATCGCGTCGTAGACGGCGGGTGACGCGGCCCCTTCGGCGACGAGAGTGGCGACGCGGCGCAGTGCCGCCTGCTCGTCGGCGAGGGCGCGAAGCTCGTCCCGGGCCTGGGTGTTGAGGACGACGCCGGCCACGAGCTCGGTGAAGCCGGTGAGACGCTCCTCGGCATCTGCCGGTAGCGGTTGATCGGTCGAGGCGGTCGAGATCGTCCCCCAGACCTCGTTGTCGACCATGATCGGCACGGCGAGGCCGGACCGGACTCGGCCCGCACGGATCGCGTCGCCCACGGTCGCGTCCTCCGTGACGTACTCGTCGAGGTGTGCCGGTGCCCGCTGCTCGAGCACCATCGACGCGACCGGCAGTCCGTCGAGCGGCCACCGCGTTCCTGCCTGGAACGGATGTGCGCCCGCGGCGGCCATCATCAGCACCGTGCCGTCGGGCTCGTACCGCGTCAGCGCGACGACCGGCAGATCGAGGAGCTCCTTGACCTCGTCGACGACGGCGCTGAACACGTCGGATGGGCCCGCACCGGTCGCGGCGATCGTCGCCACGCGACGCAGCGCCTCCTGCTCGCGAACGAAGACGTTCAGCTCGTCGCGCGCCTGTGCGTTCGAGACCGCCGTGACGACGAGGTCGGTGAAGCCAATGAGCCTCGCCTCCGCGTCCTCGGGAAGCGGATGGCTCCGTGTCGCCAGGGCGATCAGCACGCCCCAGGTGGAGCCGTGCGCCACGATCGGGATGCCGAGCGCCGAGAGCATTCCTTCGGCCACCAGGCGCGCCGCGACCTCACCCGGGACGTCGGCGTACTCGACGATTGCCGGCCGGCCCGTGCGCCAGACCTCCGCGATCACGCCGGCGTGAGGCGGATACCTGTCTCCGACCGCGAACGTCTTCCGCGGCGCCGACGTCGCCAGGAGAGTCGACGAGCCGTCCGGCTCGAAGCTGAGCACGCTCGTCTGCTCGATCGCGAGTATCCGAGCGCTCTCCCGGGCGACCGCGGCGAACAGCTCGTGTGGTCCGACCTGCTGTGCGATCAACGTCGCTACGCGCCGGAGCGCAGCCTGCCCGTCGGCCACCTTCCGGAGGTCGTCACGGGCCTGCGCGTTCGCAATCGCCGTCGCGACGAGCTCGGTGAAGCTCGAGAGCCGCTCCTCGATACCCGCGGGGAGCGAGTCGCCGCCCGTGGCGAGGGCGATGATCGTCCCCCAGACGCGTCCGTCCACGTTGATCGGGACGCCGACTCCCGAGTGGATCCTGGCCGCCTGCAGCCGCGCCGTCGTCGGGCCGGTGGAGGACGCGAAGTCCTCGAGCCGCGCCGGGCGGCCGGTCCGGCGGACCTGGAGCATGATCCCGGGCCACGGCTCGAAGGTCGCGCCGACGCCGAAGGGATTTTCGTCGCCCCACACCGCGATCGCCGTCGACGTCTCGTCGGGCTCGAACCGGAGCATGCTGATCGCCGGGACGTCGAGCAGGTGCGCGACCTCCTCGGCCACGGCGGCGAAGACCTGGTCGGGGGCCACACCCTCCGCGACCAGGACGGCCACGCGCCGGAGTGCCGCCTGCTCGTCGGCGAGCCGGCGAAGATCAGCGTCGGCGTGTGTCACCTCGGACACATAGCGGAGCGCTCCGCACGGAGTAGCGTTGGCGGTTCGTCAGGAACCTCGGCGTCAATCATGACACGGCGCGCCCGGAGGTCGAGATCGCGAGGCCCCATGTCGCGCGTAAGCTCGTCGTGGACATGCCCGGCGGACGCATGGTGGTCGCGGACGACGACGTTCTCCTCCGCGAGGGGATCGCGAGTCTGTGCAGCGGCGCAGGCTGGAACGTCGTCGGCCAGGCCGGCGACGCCGACGCCCTGGAGCGCCTCGTGCACGAGCATCGGCCCGAACTGGTCGTCGTCGACATCCGGATGCCGCCGACGCACACGACGGAAGGCCTCGAGGCGGCTGCCGCCATTCGGGCGGCCTTCCCACAGACCGGCATCTTCCTCCTCTCGGCGCATGTCGAGGTCGAGACGGCCGTCGACCTGCTCGAGGGCGGAGAGAGGATCGGCTACCTCCTCAAGAGCCGGGTCATGAACGCGGCGGACTTCCTCGACGCACTCGAGCGGGTCGCGCGCGGCGGCTCGGTGATCGACCCCGCGCTCGTCCAGGAGCTCGTCGCGCAGCGCCGGCGTGACGACCCGCTCGCCGAGCTGACCCCGAGAGAGCGCGAGGTCCTCGCCCTGATGGCCGAAGGCCGCTCCAACAACGGCATCGCCCACCGCCTCTTCATCACCGAGGGAGCAGTCGAGAAGCACGTGCGCAGCATCCTCGCCAAGCTCCGGCTCCCCGCGACCGAGGACGACCACCGGCGTGTGCTCGCAGTGGTCACGTACCTCGATGCGCGCTAACTGACGAGCTCGGCGATCGCGGCGGCGCTGAGCGCCGTCTTCGCGAGGAACCCTGCCGCCGGGGTCCCTGCCAGCAGCTCGGCGAGATCGTCCTCGGAATGCGTGGAGATCAGGACGATGCGTGTCAACGGTGCCTGCTCGGCCAGCTGCCGCGCAAGCTCCAGTCCGTCCTCATCGCCGAGATGCACGTCGACGAGCGCCACGTCCGCCCGCAGCTCCACGGCGAGCCGCAGCGTCTCCGCCCCGGAGGAGGCGACGCCGACCACGTCCAGGCTCTGCGCGGAGAGCAACCTCCGCGCGGACGCGAGGAACTCATCGCTGTCGTCCACGATCAGGCAACGCAGAGCCACGCTCCCAGAGTCGCGGAGCGCGTTCCGGCGCGCAATGAAGCCAGCACTACCTCCGATTCGCCTGCTCGCGGGTCGCCGAGTCGCCAGGTGGCCGTAGAGACGGCCCCGGGGTCCGCTCGTATCGTCCGTCATGTCTTTGCACCGCCCATGCCGCGCAGACCCGGTGGACACGCTATCGCCGACTCGCCGGCAGCCAGCCCTGTAGAGGAGGAATGCAGATGGCTGACATATCCACCACCGACAGACCGACGGTCGTGAGCCTGCCGCGTCCTGAACGCGTGTGCGCGCGGCTCGAGGACGTCGAGATGATCGAGCGCACCCGCGCCGCCCTCGACCTGCTCGACTCGAAATGGAGCATTGCGGTGATCATCCTCCTGGCGAGCGGGATGCGCCGCCACGCCCGGCTCGTCGACAACGTGCCCGGGATGTCGAAGAAGGTGCTCACCGCCACCCTTCGCAAGCTCGAGCGCCGCGGGATCGTCTCCCGCCACGTCTACCCGGACATTCCGGTGCGGGTCGAGTACATGCTCACGCGGCTCGGCTGGCAGCTCACGGAGCCGCTCATGGCCCTCTACGAGTGGGCCATGCTCCACGAGGAAGAGCTGGCCGACGCGCCCGAAAGCACCCCGGAATCTTCGTCGCCTTCCGCCCGCTCGGTTCTGGGCCTGGCGCCTGCGCCGGCTGCGTGAGCCTATCGTTGCCGCCGGGGCCCGCGGCGGCCGTGCCTCCTGTCTCGTTGCTCGGTGGCTAGGAGGAGGTCGACGGTTCGAGTCCGGCCAGCAAACTCAAAAGGCGCCCAGACGTTTGGGCCGAATTGCCGCGCTGTGGCAGAGCATGTGGCACGACGACATCGCACGCATGCTATGCCAGCGTCGATGCGGGTTCAGGGCCTCTCCGAGCCCAAGACTTCAAAACCTGTGCGGTGTGGCAGCCCCACGCTCGGTCGGTTCGACTCCGGCGCCGCTCCGTTAGATCGTTTGTCACGTACAACGCGGGAGTGCGGCATCCGTCCGGGCCCAGGGCGCCGACAACGTCTGCCGCCCCGGACCGCTCGGAGCCGTTCGGTAAGGCGGTGAGCTGTGGCACGAACGTGGCGCGACTATGTGGGCGTTGGGGTCGTGGATATCGGTTCCTAGACCGCGTGCGCGGGTTCGATTCTTGCCGGAGGCATCACGCCCGGACACACTTGGGACGCCGGGTCGCGGCTTGTTCCGACGATCACGGTGGGGATAGACTCGCTCGGGGCGATCGTGTTGCGGCGCCACATCGCACGACGGCCGTGCCGGGAGGTGGTGGGGAGTTATGCAATGGCGAGGCGGCTGATCTGGGCATTGGGACTCGCTGTGGCGATTGCGGCGCTCGGCGCGGCCGTGACGTCCACGACGGCAGCGGCGGTTCCCGCGGTCACCTCGAGCACGAGGACGATTGCCACCGGCGCCGGCCCCCGGCCGGTTCACATCGTCCGCATCGTCCCCGGTCGGGGGGTGCGGCTCGAAGCCGTCTGGCTGGGCGGCGGCCCGGGGCGCACCGGGACCGTGGGCGGGTACATCCGCGCCAACGCCGGGCGCGGCGCAGTCGCCGGCCTCAACGGCGATTTCTTCCTGCTGGGCCGTAACGTCCCGTCCGGCAACTTGCTGATCCACAAGGGCCGCAGCTTCCTCGGCGGCACCAACCGCGGCGCTGCCGCGTTCGGCGCCGACGGCAGCGTCGACATCGTCGCCGGGGCCGTGAAGGACGCCGATCTCATCCAAGAGGGGGTGCGCGAGGCGATCTCCGGCAAGCCCGTCTACGTCCACGACGGCCACGTCGGCGACCTGACGACGCTGGAGCCGTATCAACGCGACCACGCCTACCATCGCACAGCGGTCGGGCGGCTGCGGAACGGGCAGACGGCGCTCGTCGTCATCGGCGGCGCGGGCACCTCCGCCCACCAGTTCGCGCAGGCGCTGATCGGGCTCGGCTTCGTCGAGGCGCTGGGCATGGACATCGACTCCAGCGCGAACGTCAACTGGCGCGGAACGTCCCTCAACCGGCCGGACTACCAGCGGCAGATCCCGACCGGAATCATTGCGATCCGCCGAGGCGGCTGAGCGTCGCTCCGGCGCGTTCGGGCGGCACGCCGGTCGCAAGGTCGCCTCCCCAAATCGCGTGCGCAGGTAAAGGACGACCTGCCGATCGTGGCTCGCGAGCACGATGCCACTGGCGCCGAACCCGTCGTGTAGCCCCACGGCTCGGTCGGTTCGACCCCGGCGCCGCTCCGTAAAGCCAAACTCAGCGTGCTGACGGGTCTGACCGGACCCGCCAGGTCTGTGACGTCATGACGGCGAGCCGCCTGAGACCGCCCAGGGTCGCTCCGCAGGCGGCGCACTGTGGCACGAGTGTGGCGAGGCCGTTAGCGCGGGACAAGGTTGAAGCGGATGGCGTAACGCTGCAGCTTCCCCATGATGTACGCGGCCATCGCCGCGGCACGCGGCTCCTTCGCGTGGTGGAACTCGAGGTACAAGTCAGCCTCGCCGACCGGGATCGCGGCCTGGTCGACCTCGAACGAGGCGTGTGCAAGATCGAAGTCCGGAACGTTGCGGTCCATCATTCGGCAGATAGCGCGGTTGATGGCCAAGTGCTTCTTCGAGGAGGCTGCCTGAATCTCTGCGTACGCGCTGAGCGTCGAGTCGGCCGTCTTTCCCTTCCATCGGTATCCGTCGTCAAGCTGGGAGGGGTACCGATGGCTGGCGCCCCGTTGGATCGTCTCCGATTCCGCGCGGCGCGACGGTAGCGATGCGGCCCTCTCCGATTGGTTCGGGACGGGGCTCGCCGTCGCGAACCCTCGCCACCGCACCGGTCCGCGTGTGGACTCCCAGTTTCGCGAACACGTTCTCGAGGTGTCTGCGGACGGTCCCCGGCGAGATCCAGAGCTTCCGGGCGATCTCGGCGTTGGTCAACCCCTCGGCCACGAGCAGGACGACCTGGTGCTCCCGCCGTGTCAGCACGCCGTTGCTCACGCCTGCTGCGCTCCGTGGCGGAGCCGAGTCGTAGATGCGCCCGCACTGGGCGATACGACGTCGACGGCGGCCGGCTCGCCGACGCCCGGCGCCGATCCAGTCGAACCCTCTTGGATCCTGCACGTTCCCTCCGAGTTCGTGAGCGCGGGTCGTGGTCGATGGAGCGATGGAGCTTCGCCCCGGTTGCGGTCTGCCACCAGGCCGAGGCGCGCCAGACCGGCACCCAGCGCTCGGCGGAACGGGTGCTTCGTCGACGCTCTCCCGGAACGGAGGAGAGACGCCCTGCGGTCCGCGGCGAGCTGGTGTAGGAAGCGGTCACTTACGTCGAACATCGTCATCTCCTTGGCGCTCGCTTGGCTGGACCCGTCTCTCTGCACCTTCGGGTTCCCCGGTAGAGCCCCGGTCCAGCTCCGGTCGAGTCCGGATACAGGGCGTTCTTGTGTGTTGTGCGCGGTTCGGGGACGATGGGGCGCGTGGAGTTCCGCATCCTCGGACGCCTCGAGGTGGTCTCCGAGGGCCGTGTCGTTCAGCTGGATGCGCGAAAGCCGCGGGCGCTGCTCGCGATCCTGCTTCTCCGGGCGAACGAGCCGGTCGCGCGCGATCGCCTGATCGAGGAGATCTGGGCCGGCCGGGCGCCGTCCTCGGCCGCGAAGGTTCTCCAGACCTACGTCTCTCAGCTCCGCCGGACGCTCGGCCGCGATGTGATCCGGACCGTCTCCTCCGCATACGAGCTCCGTGCCGATGCCGGGTCGCTCGACCTGCTCCGTTTCGAGCAGCTCGTCGGGGGTGCGCGGGGCGTCGCCCCAGCCGAGGCGAACGGGATGCTGCGGGAGGCGCTCTCGCTCTGGCGCGGAGAGCCTCTGGTCGAGTTCGCGTATGAGCCGTGGGCGCAGTCCGAGGTCGCCAGGCTCGAGGAGCTTCGGGTCGAGGCCCTCCAGGAGCGGATCGAAACGGATCTTGCCCTTGGCGCAAGTGCCGAGCTCGTTCCCGAGCTCGAGCGGATGGTCGGCCGACACCCGCTGCGGGAGCGCCTCCGCGCCCAGCTCATGCTCGCCCTCTACCGCTCGGGGAGGCAGGCGGACGCGCTCGCGGCGTATCGGGACGCGAGGCGCTCGCTGGTGGAGACGCTCGGCATCGAGCCGACGCTCGCGCTCCGGCAGCTCGAACGCTCGATTCTCGACCAGGATCCGGCGCTCGATCTCACCACGGCCGACCCCCGCGCAGACCGTGCAGCGCAGGCCGGGCCGAGCGTGGAGAGTCGCTCGCCGTCCTTCGTGGGGCGGACGCGCGAGCTGCGTGAGATCCGGGCGCTTCTGAGTCGGGAGGACGTGCGGCTCCTTACATTGACGGGTGCAGCCGGATCGGGGAAGACGCGCCTGGCGCTCGAGGTGACCGGTTTCGAGGGGATGGCGACAGGCGCCGTGGTCGTCGAGCTCGGCCGCATCATGGAGGCGGGGCTCGTCGCAAGGACGATCGCCGACAAGCTCGGGGTCCAGGAACGGTCAGGACACTCCGCCCGGGAGGCGCTGCTCGAGTACCTGGCTGACAGGCAGGCGCTGCTGCTGCTCGACAACTTCGAGCACGTGCTCGACGCTGCGTCGTTCCTGCGAGAGCTGCTCGCCGGCGCACCCGGCGCCAAGCTCCTCGTCACGAGCCGTGCTCCTCTCGGAGTGCCGGAGGAACGGGTCTACCCGGTACCGGCGCTCGAGCTGCCGGATCGGTCGCAGCGTCGCTCGGTTCCGGATCTGGGTGAGATCGAGGCGATCCGCCTGTTCGTCGATCGAGCCCGTACGGCCCGCCCCGACTTCGAGCTCTCCGAGACGAACGCCGAATCGGTGATCGAGCTGTGTGTTCGGCTGGATGGTCTGCCGCTGGCGCTCGAGCTCGCCGCTGCACGAAGCAATGTTCTCTCGCCCCGCGCGCTGCTCGAGCGCCTCGGCTCGAGGCTCGACCTCCTGAAGGCTGCGCCGGGCTCCGGTCTCGCCGAGCGCCAGTGGACGCTCCGCGCGGCGATCGAGTGGAGCTACGACCTCCTGCAACCGCAGCAGCAGCAGCTATTCACCAGTGTCGCTGTCTTCGTCGGCGGGTTCACGCTGGACGCCGCCGAGCACGTCGCCGGGCAGCCCGACCTCGACATCCTCGACGGCGTCGACTCGCTCCTCCGGAACAACCTGCTCACCACCGAGCACGCACGAGGGGACGAGCCACGGTTGGGAATGCTCGAGACCATTCGCGAGTATGCGCTCGAGCGTCTGGCGGCGCGCGGCGACGGCGAGGCCGTCCGTCGCCGGCACGCTGCCTTCTACCTCGTGCTCGCCGAGGCGGCCGAGCCGGGCCTGCTCGGCCCGCAACAACGCGAGTGGCTCGAGCGCCTCGACGCCGAGCGAGACAACATCCGCGCTTCGCTCACCTGGGCGGTCGATGCAGGCGAAGCGGAGACGGGCCTGGGGATCGCCTCGGCACTTTGGCGCTACTGGCAGCTACGGAACCACGAGCAGGAGGGGCGCGAGCGCCTCGAGGAACTGCTGGGGCTCGGCTCCGGCTCGGCGCGCACCCGCGCGAGAGCCCAAACGATGATCGGGTCGCTGTCGTTCGTTCTCGGCGACTTCGAGAAGGCGCGACGCGTGCTCGAGGAGAGCCTTCCGGTGCACCGCCGCTTCGGCGACGTACGCATGATCTCGAGCACGCTCGGGCTTCTCGCTGTCACTGCCGGGGACGCGAATTCGGCCGTCGCCCTGAGCCGGGAAGCTCTCGAGGTGGCTCGGAAGGGGGACGACCCGTACGTGGAGGGCCACGCACTGTGGCACGTCGGTGTCGCCCTCGCAGCCGTCGGGGAACTCGATGAGGCCGAGCGAACACTCGAGGAGGCCGTCGGCTTCGCGCGCTCGCACGGAAATCTGCGGAGCGTCGGCTCGTGGCAGAAGACGCTCGGAGGCCTCGCGATCATCCGGGGGGACCAGGCCCGCGCGCGGCGACTGTTCGAAGAGAGCCTGGCTATCCACCGAGGCCTGGACGACGCATGGGGCGTCTCGCACTCTCTCTCCAGCCTCTCCTTTCTCGCGCTCGAAGCCGGCGACGCCGAGACGGCGCGGACGCTGCTCTCCGAGGCGCTCGCGATCGAGCGCGAGGGCGGCCATCAGCCGCGACTTGCGAGTGCCCTCGAGATGTCGGCGAGGCTCGCCGCAGCGGATGGGGACCCGGCGCTCGCCATACGGCTGCATGCCCGCGCCGCGCTGCTCCGGGAGCGCGTGCGCGGCCTGACGTTCGAGGTCGGATGGCCCGATCCCACGCCGAACCTCGACGACCTCCGCGCTCGGGTGGGCGAGGGCACGTTCGAGGAGGAGTGGGCGCGTGGTCGGGCGATGACTCTCATCCAGGCCATCGACCAGGCGATCCCGGAGAAGCACGAGCTCGAGCCGGACGCGTAGCCGTTCCGTTGGTCACCGCTGTGCTCAAGAGGTCCGGGAGTTCATGCCCGACCCGACCGTAGGCAACTAGACGACACTCGCCTGCGCGAGTGTCTTCTCGCCTGAACGGGAATCGGGTCGCGTGGCTGACTGTTGCAGGCGCTGCGGCGCGTGGGCACCGACGACGCACAGGCCCTGCGTTCGTGCGGGATCCGGCGCTCCGGGTGTCCAAGACTGCAAGACCGGTCGCGTACTTCACGGGTTTGTCCGAACCTGTGCGCGGTGAGGCAGGGCGCGGCATAGGGACGGTCTGCGTGATGTTTTCTTGACGTCCCGCCACACGCCCGGCCGCGGCTAGGCAGTGCGGAGCACCGCCCTAGTCAAGTCTACGAGGGCTCTCCGTGCGAGCCTGGGAGAGAGGGACGAATTCGACCTCGAAGGCGACTTGCTCCGCCGCGATGAGGTTTTCACCGACGACGAGTGCGCAGCGCTGTCGCGCTAGCCGCCGGAGATCGCCGCGATCACGTGGACCCGCGAGCGGGGCTCGAGCGGTGTGTCGAGCCCCGCCCGCTCACGATCGACGTAGACGTGAATGTGCTGCCGGATATGCCCGCCGCTCGGGTCGCACAGCCGGTCGCGCAATCCCGGCCACTGCGCGTCGAGTCGGCCGATCGCGTCGTCGACCGTCGCCGCCTCGAGGTCGAGGCGGCGAGGTAGCCCCGCGAAGAGCGGCATCAGCGTGGGAGGCAGGTGGATGTCGGCCATCAGTCGATGATCGCGACCTCGACCGACGAGATCGCGGGCAGGTAGCTCGCGATCTCGCTCCAACGTTCCCCGTCGTCCGCACTTGCGTACACCTGGCCGGTGCTCGTGCCGAAGTAGTAGCCGGGCGTGTCGTATGTGTCGCCCGTCATTCCGTGGCGCAGGACGCCGAGGTGTGCGTTCTCCTGCGGGAGCCCGTTCGCGAGACGCTCCCAGCTCGAGCCCGCGTCCTTCGTCCGCCAGACCGCCGCTTGACCGTCGGGCATCGTGCGGCCATGGCCCGGGTCGAGCGGGATCACGTGGAAGGTGTCGCGGTCGTGAGGATGGGCCGCAGCAGCAAACCCGAACTCGGTCGGCAGCCCTTCGGTGATCTCCGTCCACGTCGCGCCGGCATCGTCCGAGCGATGCATGCCGACGTGGTTCTGCTGGTACATCCGCTGCTCGTCGGTGCGTGAGCGGACGAACTTGTGGACGCAGAAGCCAACCTCCTCGTGCTCGCGCGGCCAATCGGTGCGCAGACCGCGGTTTCGCGGCGTCCACGTCTTGCCGTCGTCGGTCGTCTCGAACAGGCTGATGCCCTGCACGATCGCCCACACGCGCGCGGGGTCCTTCTCGTCCGCGGTGATCGCCGAGATCCCAAGGTGGCCGGGCGGCTGGTTCGACGGATCGTCCCAAGCCTCGCTTCCGGGCTGGCCGGCGAGCATCGAGTACGGAAACCACGTCGCCCCGTCGTCGCGACTCTCGAAGATGCCCGGCGCCTCCACACCGACGAGCACTCGGCCGTGAGCAGCCGAGAGGCTCGAAACCTTGGACATCCTGCGGCCATCCTCGTACGCGAGCCCCTCGCTCGACTGCGTCCACGTCTCGCCGAGATCGGCGCTGCGCCAGATCGACGAGCCGTGCCATTCGCTCGCGGCGGCGGCGTAGATCGCGCCCGAATCCTGGTCGAACACGGCGTGGTAGACGGGCCAGCCCTCGCAATAGGCCCCCCGCATCGACCAGTTCTTGCGGTCGGCGTCGCTCTCGAGCATGAACAGTCCCTTGCGCGTCCCAACCAGCAGCAGCGTGCGTGACACCTTGCCTCACCTCCTGCAGACGACGGGTTCAATCTCTCATCAGACTCCCGCTGCTGCCGAAAATCATCGGCTGGTCGCCCGTTGGACGTCGGCGCGGAGGGGCGCGCCGCTCGATACCGCTCGGGGCCGCCTTGCGAGGTGGCGGACTGTGGCGTGTATGTGGCACGGTCGCGATCGGGCTCCTCGGGTGAGCATGTCGGGCGACAGCACGCTCGCCCACACGGCCACCCTGTCGCTTGACACTCGGTAGCGCCGACGTTCTACGATCGGTCACGTGGCCGAGTTCGTCCCGCCCGACCTCGACGTCCCGCTCGGTCTCGAGACTTCCGACTTCGTCCTCGAGCCGCTCGGACCTGAGCACAACGAGCTGGACTACGACGCCTGGACGTCGTCGATGGAGCACATCGCGGCGACGCCCGGGTATCCCGACGGCTCCTGGCCACGCGAGATGACGCGGGACGAGAACCGCGCGGACCTGCAGCGCCACGCCGACGACTTCCGCACCCGGAAGGGGTTCACGTACACGGTGCTCGATCCGGCCAGCCGGGACGTGATCGGGTGCGTCTACATCTATCCGCTGACCGGCAGCGACTACCGCGCCTGCGCGCTCTCCTGGGTGCGGGAGAGCCACGCGCACATGGACAAGCCGCTTTGGCGCGCCGTGAGTGAGTGGCTCGAGGCGGACTGGCCATTCGCCAGCGTGGAGTACGCGCCGCGCGCCTAGGCGTTCGCAAGCGGCGCGTAGCTCGAATTCGGCTCAGGGAACATTCGCGCACGCTCGCGCAGCCGGAGCGCCTCACGCCTGAACTACGTCTCGAACTCCGTCGCGGCGGTCTCGCCCTCGGGAGCGTCGACCGGCTCCGTCTCGCGGAGCAGGACCCGGTGAATGAAGGCGGTCCGGGTCTCGCGGGGCAGACGCCGCTCGTCCGTCCAGACGCGGTCGGCGATCGTGGGCGTCTCGAGCAGGTGGGCGGCCATCTCTGCGGCGGGCAGCTTGCGCCAAGATGCACGGCGCGGCTTCCGGCGACGAGCCGGAGCGGCCACGACAACCTCAACGACGCCGCGGATGTTGAAGCTCAGGCGGTGCTCGCGGGTCGGCCCGAGCTTCGCGACCGCGACCACGTGCTCCTCCGACCAGTAGCCCTTATTCCGCTCGAAGCCGTAGCCTGGGTAGCGTGCGCCCAGGCGAGCCATGAGGCGATCGCGCGCCACCTTGGCCACGATCGAGGCGGCCGCAATGGTGACGCTGGTCGCGTCTCCGCGCACTATCCGCTCGTGCACGGGCGCCCCAGCGCCGAGCGCGAGGCGACCGTCAACGAGACGAAGCTCCGCCCGCTCCCCGAGGCCGCGGAGCGCCCGCTCCAGGCAGGCCGCGTTGGCGGGATCGATCCCGATCCGGTCGATCTGGCTCCCGGGGATGGAGACGAGCGAAACCGCCTCCGCGTGGGCGAGGACCGCCTGCGCGAGACGCTCGCGTTTGGCACGCGCAAGGCGCTTCGAGTCGTTCAGCTCCTCGAGAAGACTCCTGCCCGCGCCGGAGGCGAGCCGCTCTAGGTCGAAGAGAACCCCCGCGGCCATGATCGGGCCGGCCAAGCAGGCGCGCCCCACCTCGTCGACGCCTGCGATCAGCCGAACGCCACGAGCGCGATCATGGGCAAGGAGGGCAGAGTCGCTCACGGAGTGCGCCTGTTCAAGCCCACCGAGAGCCCGCACCAAGCCCGCCGAGGAGCGCGGTGGTGATTGGGTCTCAACCCCAGACCGGCACCGGCAGCGGCCGCGTCAGGTCGAGCGCCTCGTCGTGTAGAGGTGTCTGGCCCAGAGGTAGGAGCCGAGGGCGATGCCGACGCTCCAGGCGACGGCGAGGATGGCGTTGGTGCCGATCGGCGTTCCGGTGAGGAGTCCGCGCAGGGTTTCGGTCACGGGGGTGAAGGGCTGGTACCTGGCGAACTGCTCGAGCCCGGCCGGCAGGGTGGCGACCAGTACGAAGCCGCTGCCGAGGAAGGGGAGGAAGGTGAGGAACATCGGTGTGTTGCTCGCGGTTTCGACGCTCTTGGCGGCGAGGCCGAGGGCGGTGGCGAGCCAGATGAGCGCGAACGCGAACAGCGTCAGCAGACCGATCGCGGCCAGCCAGTCGAGCACGCCTGCCTCTGGGCGGAAGCCGAGTGCGACGGCGACGCCGAGCACGATGCCAACGCTGAGCAAGGCCTGGATGAGGCTGGCGAGGACGTGGCCGGTGAGGACGGCGGAGCGGGCAATGGCCATGGTGCGGAAGCGGTCGATGATGCCGCCGGTCATGTCCATCGCGACGACGATCGCGGTACCCTGGACGGCTGCGGCGACGGTCATGAGCAGGATGCCGGGCGTGACGTAGTTGAGGTAGCCGGCGCGTCCGGTGTGTCCGGCGAGGTACTCGTTGTCGAGGCCGTGGCTGAGCTGGCCGCCGAAGACGTAGACGAACAGCAGCAGAAACACGATCGGCATGCCGATCAGGAGCAGCGTCAGCGACGGGTAGCGCCGTAGTCGCCGTAGGTTGCGGCGGAGCATTGTCGTGGAGTCGCTGACGGTGTAGGCGAGAGTGCTCATCAAGCTGCCTCCTGTTCAAGGGTCGGTTGGCCGGTTACGGCGAAGAAGACGTCATCGAGGTCGGCGCTGTGAATGGAGAGCTCCTGAACCGCGATCCGCGCGTCGTCGAGCTGCGCGAGCAGGTGGCGGAGCGATGGGACGTCTCCGTTCCCGGACACGCGGAGCGCGAGTCGCTCCTCGTCGGGTGTCGCGCCGTCGAACAGGGCAGCGGCCGCGCGCAGGGCCTGCGGGTCGGCGAGCTGGAGGCGGATGTGGCCGCCGGGGATGCGACGTTTCAGTTCGTCGGGGGTGCCCTCGGCGACGATGCGGCCGTGGTCGAGGACGGCGATCCGGTCGGCGAGCTCGTCGGCCTCGTCGAGGACCTGGGTGGTGAGGAGGATGGTGACGCCGCTGGCGGCGAGGTTGCGGATGTCGTCCCACATCTGGCGACGGGCGCGCGGGTCGAGCCCGGTGGTGGGCTCGTCGAGGAAGATCACTCGGGGCGAGCCGACCAGTGTCATGGCCAGGTCGAGGCGGCGGCGCATCCCGCCCGAGTACGTCGACACCGGCCTGCCGGCTGCGTCCGCGAGATCGAACCGGTCGAGAAGCTCGTCGACGCGAGCGCGGCCGGCGGCGCGGCCGAGATGGTTCAGGTCGGCCATCAGTTGCAGGTTCTCCTTGCCGGTCAGCAATTCGTCCACCGCCGAGAACTGGCCGGTGACGCCGATCGACGCGCGCACGTCGTCGGGGTCGTCGACGACGTCGTGGCCGGCCACCTGCACCTCGCCGGAGTCGGCGGGAATGAGCGTGGAAAGGATGCGCACGATCGTCGTCTTGCCGGCTCCGTTCGGGCCGAGAAGAGCGAAGATCGTTCCTTCGGTCACCGTGAGATCGACGCCGTCGAGCACGGCCTTCTCGCCGAACGTCTTCCGTACACCAGTCAAGACGACGGCGGGCTGACGTGAATCGGTCATGGTTGCCTCCTGTGTCCAGAGCGCGTTTCGGGCAGGTCGCCCGACGCGACGAGCGCCTGGCGCCGCGCCTCCCACTCCTGCTTGAGCCTCGGGATCTCCTCGACGAGGAAGTCGGCGAACGCCGACATCTCCAGCAGCGCCGCCCGCCGCTCCGACGGAGCGTCCCTGAGAACCTCGAGGCCCTCGCGCGCCAGCTCCCGCATCTCCTCGTACTCCGAGACGTCCATTTGCATGGACTGCTGCGCGGTGATGCGAACGCGGTCCATCCGCTCGCCGGCGACGCGCGAGCGCTGCACCACCTGGATCGTCTCGAGGGTCTTCACCGCACCCGCGATTGCGCTGCGGCTGGCGAGCAGGGCTTCGGCCAGCTCGCCGATCGTCGGATTCGGTGGATCGCAGACGGCGAGATAGCCGATCAGGCGGCCCACCATCGGCGGGAAGGAGAAGCGGCGGGCGTAGAACCTGCCCATGTGGTCGGCGAAGGTGATCTCAGCATCGGTTGGCATGACGACAGTATACAGACATACCTGAGATCACACAAATCTGTGTTATATAAGCCACGCCGAGGAGCAGCCAGATGCGGTCACGGTTAGAGGGACAAGTGCGACTGTCTGGCGCTCTCGACGAGAGCCTTCGATGCTCTTGGCCTCTTGACCGTTCGGGCGGCGCAAACGCATCGCCCGCGCTCGGCGCTCAGTACTCATTGGGACTCCTTTCCGGAGGGCTGCACCTGAAGAAACTGCGTCGGCTCCCGAACATCATCGCGGGCGAAGTCCCGACCCGGCGCTCAGGGGACGGTCTCGAACGCTCGCCCATTCCAAGCTCGCTCTCTGGACGTCGAAAGAAGTCGGTTGGAGCGCTGGCGCGACTCGCCCGCGGGCGAAACACCGTTCACCGACCGACACCGGCGCGAGCTCGCGCGGCGTGCTCGACGGCGAGTAGGATCGACCGTTAGCAGCGACCCGCGCTTGAGGGAGGCTGGATGAGCGACAATTCGAATTGGCAGGTGGCGCGCCTCGACGACATCGAGCGGCGCGACAGGGACATCCCCGTGCGTGAGCACTTCGGGATCCGCGCATTCGGAATCAACGCCTACACGCCGGGCGAGGGCGGGAGACTCATCAGCGAGCATGACGAGTCGGGGTCGGGTCAGGAAGAGCTGTACATCGTGCTCGATGGGACGGCGACCTTCGAGATCGACGGCGAGACCATCGACGCGCCCGCAGGAACATTCGTATTCGTCCGGCCGGAGTCGCAGCGGAAGGCGACGGGCGACGGAACCGTCCTCGCTCTCGGCGCCACCCCCGGCGAGGCGTACCAGGCGCTCGACTGGGGTGACGCGTGGCCGTTCCATCGAGACTCGATGGCCGCCTACGGTGAGCAGCGCTATGCCGACGCAGTCGAAGCGGTCCGCGGGGGCCTCGAGCACATGCCGGACCACCCCGGCCTCCATTACAACTACGCGTGCTTCGCCACTCTCGCGGGCGACACCGGCGACGAAACGTTCGCCCACCTCCGGCGGTCAGTGGAGCTGCACTCATCCTTCCGCGAGCAGGCGCGCAGGGACGACGATTTCGTTGCCGTACGCGACGACCCGCGGTTCGAGCAGGCTCTTCGCTAGCCGCGCAGAGCGGCGGGCTCCACCTGCTTCCGCGTGGTCGCCCCAAGGAGGCGAGATCGCAACTTCAGCTCGATCTGCCGGGACTCTGGGCATCGACGGCACCGTGATCGACGGGCTCGTCGTGCGAGACCTCGAGCGGCACGAGCTGCCGGAAGCGGGTCGGAGATGAAGCTTTCGCGGGGAGTCGCGCGCTTCAACAAGCGGGTCACCAACCGCATTCAGGGGTTGTACGCCTGGCTCGTCCCACCGTGGGCGGTGATCCTCCACCGCGGCAGACGTTCGGGCCGGCAGTACCGCACGCCGCTCTTCGCGTTCAGGCGAGGCGGGACTCTCGTGATCGCGCTCCTGTATGGCGAGGAATCGGATTGGCTTCGGAACTTGCGCAACGGTGGTTACGTGATCCGTGCAGGGCGCACCTTCACCGTCGGGCCGCCCGAGGTCATCGAGACGAGGGCAGCGGGCTCGCTACTCGCACGCCTGTCGCGCCCGGAGCGCGCGTACTGTGGGCTCGCAGAGAAACTCGCGATTCTCGAGCTCGAGGAGCGGCTGCCCGGCTTTGGGCGGCGCGGCCGCCTCAGTGGGCCCGAGTGACGCGTTCGATTAACGCAGCCGCGAACGGCATGTGCGGCGGGCGCCAGACGTGTCGGTCCTCGAACGGCCAGGCGTAGATCGGGTTGCCATCCTGTATCAGCCCGAGCAGGCGCGGTTGGTCGAGCTCCTCGGCGGACCACTCGTAGAGGCCCTGCAGTCGCGGCGCGATCACTGCGTAGTCGAGCAACCGGCCCAGGCCCTGCTCGTCGGCGATGTACCACTCGACGTCCCGTACGAGTGGATAGTGGTTCGGGATCACGCGGCGGAGAGAGAGGAACGCGCCGGCCAGGCCGAGCCGCGGGTCGCCGAGCACACGGCCGACGACGGAGAGCCGCCCCAGCGCCATGCCCGGGGCCGCGACGAGGGCGTGTGCGAAGAGGACGCGCACGAGCGCGACATTGATGAAGAAGCGCTCCGCAGCGTTCTCCTCTTCGGCGAGCGCTTCGTGCTCCAGGTACCCGCTGACGATGCTGGCGTTGTGAGCCCGATACCAGCAAGGCGGTGTCGGCGTGGCGATGAAGTCGAGCCACAGCCGGACGGCCTGCGACGACGGATCTCCAGAGATGCCTCCGACCAGCGCGATCGATTCGCATCCGTCCCGTAGGAGGCGCTCGTTGATCGCCCGCCACCAGACGCTGCCCGACGGCGTTGCGTCGAGCGGATCGAGGAGACCACGCTGGGCCTGCCAGCGCATGAACGACAGCGCCGCCCGCCGGAACGGCAGGTGTCGGGGTGCGCGGCCCGTCGGCCCGTGGTACGTCCGAGCGAGCAGCGCGAGACGCGCCGTCGGATCGTCGCGGGCTGCGGCGACCTGGGCTTCAGCCCATGAGAGCGCGTCGCGATCAGCGGGCGGCACACGCATCACCAGACAAGACTTCCAGACCCGTGCCCGGCGCCGTAGCTGCTCCACGAGGGAGTCGTACCGTCGCCCGACTCGCGCCTCACGAAGCCCCGCGGACCCCGGGGGCGGGCGTCCGGCGGGGCCAACTCATCTGCGTCAGGACGGGAGCCGCTCCGTCAGGTTCGGGCCGTAGGCGTAGGCTGGTCTGTAATCGACAGGGAGGCTCAGATGGCGTTCGCACGAGTTGTGTCTTTCGAAGGTGTCACGAAGGAGCGGATCGCAGAACTGCAGCGCGAGATGGCCGAGGGGGAGCGGCCCGAGGGATTGCCCGCGACCGAACTCATCGTGCTCCACGACCCGGAGTCGGAGAAGTCCCTCGCGATCGTCTTCTTCGAGACAGAGGACGACTACAGGCAGGGCGACGAAGCATTGAACGCGATGCCGACCGGCGACACTCCCGGCCGCCGCACATCGGTCACGAAGTACGAAGTTGCTCACCGTATGGCTGGCTAAAGAGGCGGGCGCGATTTCTCGTCTCTCACGCAGGAGGGACGGATCTCGACGCACACGAAAGAAGAGCGGCAGCCGGCAAACGCCTAGCGCGTAATGTGCGCGCTCGGGCGAGGGCCTGGAGCAGAGGGGGCGGCGTCGGAGGGGCGCCTCCCGGCCATCCCCGCCTCAGGGCGCGACGTGGTACACGCCGTCCCTGATGTAGCCCTCGTGGGGCACGAGGACGTGCTCCGGCGGCGGGTCGGCCGAGGCGGTCTTCAGGTTCAGGTCCCGGGGGTCGAGGGCGGCGCCCATCCCGTACGCGCCGATGATTCCCAGGACACTCCCGCTCAGCTCCTCGATCTCGGTGGGTTCCACCCTTGTCACGTCGCCTCCCCTTCCTTCCCTCTCACGTGGCGCTGGGGCACGCTGATCGCAATCTGCGTCGAGCCTCGTCAGCGAGGCAGTACGAAGGACTCAAAACCCTCGCCTCGTCGCTCCCACCATCGCGCGAAATTCTCTGCCGCTGCCTCGTCGTGGAACACCTTGAAGCGCGCTTGGCGCCCGCCGCTCACGGTGTACCGCACTGTCCATGTCGTGGTGCCGTTCGACACCTGCCGCATCCCCCGGGTCAAGGGCTGGTTCCGGATTACGTCCCGCGCCCGTTGCTTTCTCCGTCTCAAGGTACTCATCTGGCTCGCACGAATCTCTGGACGTTGGTCCAGACGTGGAGCCACCTTTCGGCGGCTCCGATGGCCAGGCCAGCCGAGTCGCAAGGCGTGGTGATGGCGGGCGGAGCTCGGGGCCGGATGTTGAACGATCGCTGCTTCTCTGTCCGATCATCGCCGCCCATCCGTCATGAGCTCCGGGGAGCGCGAGCGGTCGGACTCGGACTCGAGCCATTCCTCGAAGGTCGGGCCGGCGAGAGCTGCGTTCGGACCAGGAAGCAGCGCGCCCGACTCGTACACGGCGCTCATCGGGTCTGCCGGATCGCTCACGCCCTCGATCCGCACCGGGTCGCCGCGATGGGCCGTGAGGAGCTTCGCCAGGTCGACGAGGCTCTCCTCGCGCGGGCCGGCGATCTCCGGGACCGAGCTCGGCGCGGAGGCCGCTCCGGCGTCGAGGGCCAGGTCGGCGAGTGCCTCGGCCACAGCCCTCGCTGCGACGGGCTGCATGCGCGCGTTCGGCACGTAGCTCACCTCGCCCTGCCTGCCCCAGTCGACGAGCTGCCCGACGAATTCGTGGAACTGCGTGGCGCGCAGGATGCGCGCCGGGACCGGCCCGGCCAGCATCGCCTGCTCGTGCGCGACCTTCGCGGCGCCGTACCCGCCGCCGAACCGGTCGATCCCGATGATCGACACGACGACGATCCGCTGCACGCCGGCCCGCTCGCCGTGCGCCTGAAGGCTCCGGGAGACGGAGAGGAAGAACTCCTTCGCCGCCGCCTCCTCGGGTGAGGGGCCGGTCGCCGCGTCGATCACGGCCTCGGCGCCCACCAGGGCCTCGGCCAGGCCCTCGCCGGTGACCAGGTCGATCCCGCCGGAGCGAGAGATCGCGACGACCTCGTGCCCCCTTGACTCCAGCGCCTCGACGACGTGACGGCCGACCCGGCCCGTTGCTCCCGCCACCGCGATTCTCCTCTGTGCTTCCACCATCACTCTTCTCCTCGTTCTCGTCTGTTCACGTAGCTCAAGACGAGGCAGCCCCACCGTCCGTGACACCGCGCTCGTCCCTCTTCTGCGCGCGCATGAGCGCCCGGACGTCAGCGAGCGGGCCGAGGTGGCGCAGCTTGTCGGGGTTGATGATCCCGCGCACGGTCTGGACGACGCCGTCTGCAATGTCCACCGTCAGCACGTGCATCAGCCGGCCTTCCGGGTCGAGGAACAGCACGCCCGGCTGGCCGTTGATCTCGGTGCGCCGGATCGTGCCGCCGAGCTCACGTGAGTGGCGGCCGATGCCGAGCATCAGCCGGAGCACCCGGTCGCGGCCGAAGATCGGGCGGCGCCAGGACGGGCTCGTGCCGCCGCCGTCGCCGTAGACGACCACGTCGGCTGCGAGCAGCTCGATCAGCGCATCCATGTCGCCCTCCTCGACCGCGCCGAAGAACCGATTAGCGAGACGGTGGCGCTCGCGACGCGAGGCCTCGAAGCGAGGCTTGTGCTCCTCGACGTGGCGGCGCGCGCGCACAGCGAGCTGACGGCAGTTGTCTTCGCTCTTGCCGACGATCGCGGCGACCTCGTCGTAGCCGTAGTCGAAGATGTCGTGGAGCAGGAACACGGCCCGCTCGACGGGAGAGAGCCGCTCGAGCAGCAGCAGGAAGGCCATCGAGAGCGAGTCGGCGTCCTCGGCGTGTCGCGCGCCGTCCGGGGCGCGCGCGTCGGTCAGCAGCGGCTCCGGCAGCCACTCGCCGACGTAGCTCTCCTTGCGCGCGCGGGCCGAGCGCAGGTGGTCGATCGCGAGCCGCGTCGTGACCGCGGAGAGATATGCCTTCGGCGAGTCGATCTCGGCGTCCTGCTCGAGGAGCGCACGGTGATAGCGAACGAACGACTCCTGGACGATGTCCTCGGCCTCGGCGACGCTCCCGAGCATCCGGTAGGAGATGGAGAACAACAGCGGACGCAGATCCTCGAACGCCTCGGCCACCTCAACCCTCAGGCTCGAACGATTCGAATGCATCGCACGCCGCCTCATGCGGCCGAGCGGATCGGCCCGTCGGCGAGCCCGTGCCTGAAGCCCTCGCGCCAGCTTCGCCAGGCCGGGCTCCAGCCGAGCTCCTGCTTCGCCTTCGCGTTCGAGGAGCCCCGGATCTCGGTCATCATCGAGACCCCGACCTCGCCGACCGCCACGCGGGCCAGCCAGGCCGGAACGTGTCGCGGCGGCCGGGCACCGAGACACTCGGAGAGATAGGGCAGCCACTCGGCGACCGGAGCAGGATCGTCGTCGACGACGTTGTGGAGCCCCGGAGCCCCGCGATCGACCGCGAGCACGGTCGCCGAGGCGGCGTCGTCGACGTGGGTGAACGACCAGATCCCGCTTCCGCTACCGACGAGCGGCAGCTTCCGCTCGCGGATCATCTGCGCGTACTCGACCGCCATCGACGTGCCGGGGCCGTAGAGGCTGCCGTAGCGAAGCACGACCCCCTCGATCGGCGCCGCCGTCGTCACCCGCCGCTCGAGGTACCGGATTGCCTCGAGCGATCGACTCTGCTGGGCGGGCGGGCTCGGATCGAGCGGATCGTCTTCCGACTTCACCGGCCCGCCGGCACGCTCGTTCGGCCAGCCGGTGTAGCTCTGGGCGACGAGTCGTCGGACTCCGACGGCGTCGGCCGCCGCGAGCAGATGGTCGGTCCCGCGCGTTCGCAGCTCGTTCGTGGCGGCGAACCCCTCGTCGAACCGCCGGAGATCGCCCACCCCCGCAAGTGCGGTCATCTGATGGACGACGACCTCCGGCTCGGCCCGCCCCAGGGCCTCCCCCACCGACGCCGCGTCGAGGCCGTCCATGACCACCGCTTTCGCACCGAGGGCTCGCAGCTCCTTGCTCTTCTCGCGGCTTCGCGTCGACGCCGTCACCTCATGGCCCTGCTCGACCAGCCGAGGGACCAACTGGCGACCGATTACTCCGCTTGCACCGGCAACGAAGACACGCATTGGAACTCCTTTCTCGGTTGTCCCTCCCCAAGACGAGACATAAACCCCGGCCGTGACACCTCGCCCGTGTCACAGCGGCGCAGCCGCCTTCGTCCTGGGTGATGAACGAAAGGAGACAGACGAGATGCACAACATCGACATCGGAAGCCCGGCGCGGGCCGACCGCAAGTGGTGGACGCTCACGGACGCGATCGTCGCCTTCGCGGCCTCCGCCGCCTGCTTCGTGCTGATCCGCGAGCGCGACTTCGTCACCATCGAGGAGGCCGAACAGCAGGTGGAGCTGGCGGTGGCGGCATGAACCGCCGAGGAGAGCCGACCCACAAGGTGGTCGTCGTCGGAGGTGGCTTCGCCGGGCTGCAGGCGGTGCGCGGACTTCGCCGCGCACCGGTCGAGGTCACCCTGGTCGACCGGCAGAACTACACGCTCTTCCAGCCTCTCGTCTACCAGGTCGCAACCGGCGCTCTCTCGCCGGCCGAGATCGCGATGCCGCTGCGCGCGATCCTCCGTCGGCAGCCGAACGCGCGCGTGGTGCTGGGCGAGGTGACCGGCTTCGACCTCGAGCGGCGTGAGGTCCTTGTCGATCATCTCCCGAACGACGAGGGGTGGCGGGCCAACCTCGGCTACGACACGCTGATCGTCGCCGGCGGCTCGCGCTACTCCTACTTCGGCCACGACGAATGGCAAACGCACGCCCCGGAGCTGAAGTCCCTGGGCGGCGCGCTCGAGATCCGCAGCCGCGTCCTCGCCGCATTCGAGGCGGCCGAGGTCGAGTCCGATCCTGAGAGGCGGCGGGGCTGGCTCACCTTCGTCGTGGTCGGCGCCGGCCCGACCGGCGTCGAGATGGCAGGACAGATCGCCGAGCTCGCGCACGACGTGCTCCGTCGAGACTTCCGCTCGGTCGACACGCAAACAGCGCGTGTCCTGCTCGTGGAGGCCTCGGACCGTGTCCTGACGAGCTTCCCGGAGTCGCTCTCGCGGAAGGCGGCGCGCGCACTCGAGCAGCTGGGCGTCACCCCGCTCGCGGGCCATACCGTCGTCGACATTGCCGCCGGGTCGGTTGCGATCCGAACCCCGGCGGGCGAGGTCGAGCGCGTCGACGCGCGCACGGCGATCTGGGCCGCCGGCGTCGCCGCCTCCGACCTCGCCGCCAAGCTTTCACGCGAGGCCGACCTCGACGTCGACCGGGCCGGAAGAGTCACCGTAGGGCCGGATCTCACCCTCCCCGGGCACCCAGAGGTTTTCGCGCTCGGCGACATGGTCAAGGTGCAGGCTTCCGACGGGACGATCGCACCGCTCCCGGGACTCGCCCCGGTCGCGATGCAGCAGGGACGCTACGCCGCACGTGCGGTTCACGCGCGACTTCGCGGCCGAGCGCCTGCGCCGTTCCAGTACGTCGACAAGGGCAACCTCGCCACGATCGGCCGCTCGAAGGCCGTCGCGGAGGTGAAGGGCGTCCGTGTCGCAGGCTTCCTCGCCTGGGCGCTCTGGCTCCTTGTCCACCTCTTCTACCTGATCGGGTTCCAGAACCGGCTACTCGTCCTCCTCCGCTGGACGATCAGCTTCCTCACCCGAGGACGAGGCGCCCGACTGATCGTCGACAGACCGGAACTCGAGCGGACCGACGCACAAAGTCCGCCGCACCGCGACGGTCGGCCGCGACTTGCGACCCGAGCGGACCGGACGCCTGCCTGAGGGCGCAGGCGAGCGGTCGACGACCGCGCGCGGGCCTGACGGCGCGGTGCCGACCACTAGGCTGGGTGAGCGCATGGCAGAGCCGGTGAGGGTGACGCTGTACAACGACGCGGGCTGCCCGTGGGGTTACTCCGCGAACCCGGCGTTCCGCGTGCTCGAGTGGCGCTACGGCGCGCAGCTCGAGTGGAGGCTCGTGCTGATCGGGCTCACGAACGTGGCGCAGGAGTACGTCGACCGGGGCTATACGCCGCTGCGCTCGGCTGAGGGGTACGCGCGGCGCTTCCGCCGGTTCGGCATGCCCCTGGCCCCGAACCCGCGGGCCCGGATCGTCGGTACCGGTCGCTCCTGCCGGGCAATCGTGGCGGTGCGCTTGCAGGCGCCGGGGCGAGAGTGGGCGGCCTTCCGGGCGCTGCAGTTCGGGTTCTTCACGACCACGCTGCTCCTCGACGAGGACGAGAGCCTCGCGGCCGTGCTGCAGGGCGTGGAGGGAATCGACGTCGACGCGGCGATCGCCGCGATCGACACGCCGGCGGTGGAGGAGGCGTACCAGCGGGACCGGGCTGAGGCCCGCAGCGCCGCCGGCTCGCCCACGCAGCTGCAGGACAAGCACGCGACCACCGACGGCCCTGTTCGGTACACGGCTCCGTCGCTCGTGTTCGAGCGCGCCGGCCGGCGGCTCGAGGCCGGAGGCTGGCAGACGATCGAGGCCTACGACGTGATCGTCGCGAACCTGATCCCGGACGGCGAGCGCCGAGGAGTGCCGGACGACCCACTCGAGCTGCTGATCGCGTTCCCGGGCGGGCTCACGACCCAGGAGGTCGCACAGCTCCTCACGCGCGGCAACGACGCCCCCGACCGGGTCGAGGCCGAGGTTACGATGCTGCGGCTGGTCGCAGCCGGGGCTGCGACACGCACACCGCTCGGCGACGACGCGCTCTGGAAGCCGACCTAGTCCCGGCGACGAACGAGCGCACCTCTCTCTACGGCCCGCCATGGCGGGGCCCTTGTAGGGTCGCGAGATTCGATCGAGAGGAGCGAGGCGCGTCACTCATCACACCGCTCGGGCTCTTCGGATTCTTCCTCCTGGCGGCGGCAGGGGGCGAGCGTGCGGGAATGTCGAGGCCCCGCCAGCGAGAGGTGCCTGCGCTGCGCGAGCGTTCGCGAATGTCGCCGGGACGATCACGCACATTCGCGAAAGCGCGCGACGCCAGATCCGTGCATCCCCTGATCAGGATCCGTGCGCCCTCCCGATGCCGCACGTGTGAGTTGAGGCGATGGTCTGGGTGGAGGTTCGCCCATGTCGACTGTGCAACATCGGGCTCACTGGCCACATCGGTGGGTTGTGGGGCTTCTGGTCGGCCTGGTCGCCGCCGCCGCCGGGATCGGCGTCGGCATCGACCGAGCGTTCCTTTCGGGCCCGGAGCGGCAGTCGTGGCCGCCGCAGCCGTGCGTGGTGCAGGGGATCGACGCCCGCTGCGGCACGTTCGTCGTCCCGGAGAACCGCGCGAAGCCGACCGGCCGCGCGATCGGGCTCAACGTGGTCGTCCTGCCTGCGTTCGCGAAGCCGGCCCGAACGGACGCGGTCGCGTATCTCGCCGGCGGGCCGGGAGACGCCGCCACCGAGCAGGCGGTCGACCAGGGCTGGCAGTCGAGCGCGTTGAACGTAGATCGCGACATCCTGCTCGTCGACCAGCGCGGCACCGAGGGGTCGAACCCTCACGGGGGCGACGTGACCCAGTACGGGACGCGGATGGCGATGGACGACCTGGACGCGGTACGGGCGGCGCTCGGCTACCGGCAGCTCGACGTGATCGGCAGCTCCTACGGCGCTACCGCAGCGCAGGTCTACGTGAGGCTCCATCCCGCCTCGGTGCGAACACTCGTCCTCATAGGCGCATCCGCCATCGACGTCCCGTTCTTCGGCCGCTACGCCGTCAACGCCCAGCGCGCCCTCGACCAGCTCGCGCAGCTCTGCGCCTCAGAGCCCTCCTGTCGGAAGGCGTTCCCGGGCTGGGAGCGCCAGTTCGCCGAGCTCGTGAAGGCATGGAACGCCCACCCGGCGAACGGCACGACGGGCGACGAGCTCGCCTCCGTCGTCCACGACATGCTGCTCGACCTGCAGAAGGCGGTTTCGATCCCGCTGATCGTCAGTCGCGCGGCAGACGGCGACTACGGACCCCTCGAGCAAGCGGGCTCAGGGGGTCTCGACGCCGACTTGAGCCTCATGGGCTCGTCGATCTGGTGCAACGAGCCCTGGACCGGGCTCGATGCGACAGGGCCGTGGGGTACCGACTTCGACAGCTACACGACGGCCCGGCTCTCAGCGTTGCGGCAGGAGTGCAGCTCCATCCCGAGGCGCGCCGAGCCGCGCTCGCTCTGGATGCTCCCGACGGCCAGCTCGGTGCCCGCGCTCGCCTTCGCGGGCGGCGCCGACCCGCAGGACCCCGTCACGAACCTCTCCGCCCTCAAGCAGCACTTCCCCGACAGCCGCACCGTGACCTTCCCGCACCTCGGGCACCAGTGGTCCGGCGTCGGCGGCTGCTTCGACCAGCTCGTGACGGACTTCGTCGAGCGTGGCACGACCGAGGGCCTGGACACGACGGCCTGTGACGGCGCGGTCGTGGTGCCGCCGTTCGACCTGCCCGACTGAACCAGACTGCCGAGACACATCGGGCCATACCAGTCCCGGCTGGGCGAGGGCGATGACTCCATTGCCCGGGTCTGATTGTGCAGTTGCCTGCAGCCGATGACGACGCGTTGAGCCCGGTTATCTTCTCCGTCACCTTGCTCAGCCCGCTCGGATCTGGCGCACGCGCTGAGTCCCCGTGGTTGTGGCTCGTCATCGTCGGGGCCGGTATCGGTCTCTATGTGTTGGGTCGCATTCGCGGATGGCCTCCTGCCGCCAGACGATGGAGTGACCTCGGCGACCGCCTGTTACTCGTCGGTGCACCGTGGTGGCTACAGGCACTCTTCTGCGCCATTGTCGGTGGCGGTTCGCTCTACCATCTCGCGTCGGGTCACTATCGCTGGTACTGGTGGCTGCTACCGGCCGTCGCTTGGCTCGCGTTCGCCGAGGTGGTGGTGAACAGGGGCAGGGCCGACGGTGAATGAGTGAGGACGGGCTTCGCTCAGGAAAAAGCGAAGAGCGGCGGGAGGATGACCACGACGGTGGCGGCCCACAGGGCGAAGACGGGAAGGTACGTCGTCTGCCATCGCTCGAGCCGGTGGAACCTGCTGCGGCCGGTCAGGAATCGGACGGATAGCCAGGCGGCCCCGGCCAGGTTCACGAGTAGGACGACGTTGAGGCCGAGCGCTGCCGTCCGGTTCGGAGTGAACCCGAGGTCGCCAATCCGAGCGATCATCGCGCCGAGCACTATCAAGTCGAGCACGAGGGCGCCGACGACCGCGACCAACTGGATGCCGTCCATCCATTCCGGCGACGTGGACGGCTCCCGCGCGGACATCCCGTACAGGACGAGTGCGAGGACGACCAGCAGCAGGGCGTCGAAAACACTTAGGAGCTCGCGGTCGAACGCACCGCCAAAGCCGGTCACGGCGTAGACGACGGCAGCGCAGGCCAGCATCACTGCGAACAGGGGCGTGAAGAGCATCGTGAGCACCGGCGCCATGTTCTCGACGACCCGCTGCTTCGACTCGACGAGCCAGGCGGCCACGATCACGGCACCCGCAGCTCCCGATGGCAGTACCCACGCAGCGATCCGGTCGACGTCCACCCCCGTCGGTTCGAGGATCGCCGCGGTCAGAGCCATGAGCACCCCACCCCCGAGCGCGATCAGGACGTAGTAGATGAACCACTCGCCCGTGAACCGCACGAAGTCCATCCGCCGCCCGTGCGATCGGATCGTCCCACCCATGTACGGGTACGCGACGACGAACCAGAGCACGACGGGCAGATGGAGCGCGACCAGGATCTCGGTGTCCGAATCCGCGTCGTACGGGTAGAGGTTGACCACGAGCGCAGCGAGCACGAACAGCGCCGCCACCAGCACCCATCGCCGAGTGTCGAGCTGCCGTCGGTGGGCGAAGTACGCGGCGAGGAACGGCAACACGACGAGACCTGCGTTCCGCCCCAGCCACGTCGGCTCCTGGTCAGGGAAGCCTGCAGCGAGGCGTGCGACCTGGATCGCGACAGCCGCAGCCGCAGCGAAGGAGAACGCCTGGAGCCAGCCGGTCGACGCGTGCGCCGGCTCGTCATCACCTGCGAGGACGAGTTGTTTCCACAGTCGGCCGCTGTGCTCGCGTGCGAACTCCCGGGACAGGGCGTCGAGGTCGCCCATGCGCTTCACGGCGATCAGGAACCCCTCGTCAGGTGTGAGACCGGCTTCGGTCAGCTCGGCGATCTGGTGACGGAGATGATCCTCCAGCTCATCGAGGTCGTGGCCGTTGACCGCAGGGGCGCGTGCGACGTAAGCCCGCCACTCCGCGATCTGTGACTCCACGCCCTCCATCGCTCACGCCTCCCCGAGTGCCCGGAGCAGCTCGTCGGAGCCTCGCCAGACGTCGTTCAGCGCACGGGTGACGGCAACCCACTGCCTTTGCTGGTCGGCGAGTGCTGCTCGTCCGTCGTCGGTGATCATGTAGTAACGGCGACGACGGCCTTCCGGTGGGGTTCGCCACTCCGTCGTCACGTAACCGAGCCGTCGGAGGCGGTGGAGCAGCGGGTAGAGCATTCCGTCCGTCCACTCGAGCTCTCCCCCGGAGAGCGCACCTACCCGCTTGAGGATGGCGTAGCCGTAGCTCTCACCGTCCGCCAGGATCGCGAGCACGAGCGGTGTAGCCGAGGCTGCAACCAGGTCCTTGTCGATGTGCACATCGCCTCCATAGCCCCGAGGTGCCATGCATAGAAGCACAAGGTACATGAGAGCCGCAACGCGCCGAAGGAAGCGACCGCTCTCGCGGCCTCTTCGTCGTGTCGACCGACCACCCGGGGGCGTGTGGCAGCCCACGCTCGGTCGGATCGACTGCGGCGCCGCTTCGTCGAGCCCGATTCGGCTCTCAGACGTCCCCGCGCTGATCTGAGGCTGGGGTATCGGGCTAGCGCGGTTGCTTCCTCGTCATCAGCCGCACGCGGAGCCTGTGTGCCCACGGCATCAATCCGTAGATCACGATCGGCACGGCGATGGTCGCGAGCACGAAGGTGCGAACCACGGGGGACATCGGCCGAAGCCAGTCCGCGAATGCCAGATTGACGGCGGTGAGCGTGGGGAAGACGCAGAGCCAGATCATGAATGCGAGCTGGTGCGTGCTGGGTGGCGGAATCCGTCCGGGCGGTCGCTCGGTGGTGTCGGTCATCGGAAGTCCTTTCGGTCTCATGTGATCGATGCCGTCGCGGGTGGGTCGGATGCGGCGGTGCTCTGTACGGCGTCCCGGACGTCCTCCTCGACGAGGTCGTTGTTGATTGCGATGGCGGCAGCGGATCCTTCGCCCGCGGCGGTGATGACCTGTCGCGCGTGGGTTGCCGGCGTTGCCCGCCACCCATACGCCGGGGACGCTGGTTCGGCCGGTGGGGTCGACCCGGACGAACCCTCCTTCGTCGACCTCGCAGCCCAGCGAGTCGATCAGGTCGTCGTCGTGCGCGTGGAGTGCCGGCCGGATGAAGACCGCGGCGCGGGGGATGGCGCGGCCGCTCGCGAGCTGCACGGCGTCCAGGCGATCGTCGACGACCGAGAGCCGCGCGACCAATCCTTCGACGACGGCGATGCCTCGCGCGTTCAGGGCGGCGCGGTCGCTCGCGCTGACGGGGTGCGCGTGCGCGAAGAAGACGACGTCGTCCGACCACTGTCGAAGGAGGTGCGCGTGGTCGACGGAGCCGGGGCCGGTACCGAGGACGCCGATCGGCTGATCGCGAACCTCCCAGCCGTGGCAGTACGGGCAGTGGAGGAAGTCCCGGCCCCAGCGCTCGCGGGCACCGGGAATATCGGGAAGCTCATCGCGCGCACCGGTTGCGACGAGGACCCGCCGTGCGCTCAACACCTGGCCACCGGCGAGCTCGACGGAAAAGCCATCATCGACCCGGAGCACTTCGTCAGTGAGGAACTCCACCCCGTAATCGGTCAGCTCGGCGCGTCCGGCTGCGAGCAGGTCTGCCGGTGGCATCCCGTCGCGGGACAGGAACCCGTGCATCTGTGACGCTGGAGCATTTCGCGGCGCCCCGGAATCGATGACGACTACTCGCCGCCGCGCCCGGCCGAGCACGAGTGCCGCACTCAGACCGGCAGCACCGCCCCCGACGATCACCACGTCGTACGCCTGTTTCTCCATTGCAACTCCCTCCGTCTTTGGGACTCCCTGCACATTGCGCCCGCACCTGCCGAAGCGGCAAAGTTTGTTGCCGATTCCGGGAATCAGGGGTACGGTGATTCGCGGTGGAGAAGGCACCGGCCATCTCGGCTGTTCTGGCTGAAGTGGGTCCGCGACTCAGGCGGGTGCGAAACCAGCGGGGGATCACGCTCACGGAGTTGGCCGCAGCGACGGGGATCTCGAAGAGCACGCTTTCCCGGCTCGAAGCCGGACAGCGGAAGCCAAGCCTCGAGCTGCTCCTGCCTATCGCTCAGGCCCATCAGGTACCTCTCGACGAGCTGGTCGGGGCGCCTGACGTCGGCGATCCGCGCATCCGGCCCAAGCCACTCGTACGCAAGGGGCGAGTCGTCGTGCCGCTGACTCGACAACCCAGCGGAATGCACGCCTGGAAGGTGATCATCCCGCCGGAACGAACCGAGCCGGAACGTCGGACGCACGAGGGCTACGAATGGCTCTACGTGCTGGCAGGGCGCCTGCGGCTCATCCTCGGCGACCACGACATCACAATGGGGCCGGGCGAAGTTGCAGAGTTCGACACTCAGGTGCCGCACTGGTTCGGCGCCGCGGATGACGAGCCGGTCGAGATTCTCAGCCTTCTCGGGAAGCACGGCGAGCACATCCACGTGCGTGCCTCACCTCGTCGGAAACGCAAGGCCGACTGACACGTTGCGCGTCTCGGCCGTCCTGATCCATGCGTCGTCGTGTGCCGTGCGTGCGGCCGGGCTCGATGCCTTACACGTTGTTGGCGATCGTGAAGGGGAGGTGCAGTCTGCCCGTGTTGCCGCGGAGGTCGGCCGCCTCGACTTCGAGCCGGTACCGGCCGTCGGCGAGCAGGCTGGTGCTCCAGGTGTGGGCGAGGTAGAAGCGATAGAGACCGGGCTTTCCCGGCCGGTTCTGGCGCGTGCCGGGTGCGTAGATCCGCCGGAACTCCTCCTTGGGCAGTAGTTGCCTGCTGAAGTCGATCGGCGTGTGCCAGGGCCGCACCGTGCGGCCGCCGTGGCGCACGCGCCAGCGCACCCTTGCCGGTGTCAGCGGAAGGCCATCCCAGGGCGCAGGCACCTCGAGCGGTGGCATGTGGTGCGCCTCGGCGATCACATCCACTGCACCCGAGATCGCCGCCGGATCGAGCACCCGGCCGTTGCGGGAGAAGACGATCTTCGTCACGTGTGGCTTGGTCGTGTCGCGCCACGGGTTCAGCGCCCCCGGCCGTAGCGGGTCGCGGTACACGCCGGAGCGGTGCTCGGCGAAGTGGACGTGCAGCCACGGCGACTCGACGTGACCCACGAGTTGATGCTTCTTCACCCGCTGGAGGTGGCTCACGGCCGGGACGACGTGCCAGTAGCCGAAGTCGAGGTCGCCGTCGGCGACCGACAGCGACCGGGGGCCCTCGAGGTGCACGACGCCGGCGCGGACCGCGTGCACGGGAGTGCCGTTGGGGGCCGAGATGTCGATCCCGAAATGGAACGCTCTCGAGGTGCCGGAGATGCGCGGGTCGTTGAAATAGCCGCGCACCGGGTGCGGCCGGTCGAACGGCTTCAACGGCCACGAGTACACACCGCCAGTATCACCCGGGCCGGCTCGCTCGTCGCCCGGCGCAGATGCATCGCGCGACTACGTTGCTCCGTAGGGCCGACTTCGGTTCGCTCGACGCTGCTCAGGAGAGCCGGTGGAGCTTCTGTTCGAGCGCGGCGACGGCGCGCTCTGCGCGCGCACGGTCGCGCTCGGCCGTCCGGAGCCGTGACTCGGACTTCCGCAGCGCCTGCTCGGCGCTCGCGAGCTCCGCACGAAGCTCCCGTTCACGGCGCCGTTCCTCCCGCTGCTTCGCCGCGGCGGCGGCCGCGACGTCGCGTGCCGGCACAGGCTTCGGCGTGGGCTTCGGCTTTGGCTTCGGCGTCGGCTCTGGCGTTGGCTTGGGCTTCGGCTTTGGCGTGGGCCTCGGCTCCACGGTCACGCCGGCGAGCGACGCGAAGCCCACGGGCGCCGGCTCCTCGCGCAGCGTTCCGCGCCGTAGCGCGTCACGCGTCTCGTCCAGGGCGACCGCGCGGCGGAGCAGCTCCTGGATCCGCCGTCTCGCCGCCTCGCTGGGGGCGTCCCGCCCCGGGCTGACGTGCGCCGCTGCGACCTCGGCGAGCAGGTCGAGCGCGCGGTCCATGTCCCGGCGTGCGCTCGCCACGTCGCCGACGGCGCCACGCGCCTGCGCGTCACGCACGCGGACCGCGGCATCCGCTGCGGCGAGCGCGGCCTCCGGGCGGTCGCGCGCCGCGCGGTTGACGGCGAGTACGACGGCCGAGGGCTTGCGCAGTGCCACGACGGCAGCGGCCCCTTCCTTGCGGCCACTCTCCCGCAGCTCCCGGGCGAGCCGTCGGCGCTCCTCGACGAACCGGTCGGGTGCAACGGCGAGTAGCCTCTGCGCGTCCTCGGGAAGCTCGGTCATGGCGAGTCACATGGTGCCGACCGAGCGGAGAGTCAGGCGCGGTCATGGGGTCTGGCATACCCTCTCGTGACAAGTGGCTCATCTGGAATTCGGTGTCCACCTTCCGCTGATCTCGTTCATGGGCGAGCAGCGCTCGCTCGATGACCTGCTCGCGGTCACGAAAGCTGCGAACGATCTCGGCTACACGCACGTCTGCGTGAACGACCATCTCGTGTTCTCGCGCCCCTGGCTCGACGGGCCGACGGCGCTGGCCGCCATGCTGGCGCACAGTGGCCGGATGACGCTCGCGACGACGGTCGCCGTGCCGGTGCTCCGTGGACCGGCGGCAACCGCGAAGATCCTCGCGGCGATCGACCTGCTGTCCGGCGGCCGACTGCTGGTCGGGCTCGGCCCCGGTTCGTCGGCTCGCGACTACGAGCTGGTCGGCGTGAGCTTCGAGGAGCGCTGGAAGCGGCTGGACGAGGCGGTGCAGACCCTACGTGCCTACTGGCGAGGCGACGACGTCGCGTTCGAGGGCACGTTCTACTCCAGTGCCGGCTTCACGCTGGAACCAACGCCGGCGCAACGCCCCGGCCCACCGATCTGGATCGGGAGCTGGGGATCGGCGGCCGGGCTGAGACGCGTGGCGCGCCTTGCCGACGGCTGGCTGGCCTCGGGCTACAACACGAACCCGGAGCTGTTCGCCCAGGCCTGGTTGGACGTCCAGGCGGAGCTGGTGGCACGCGGCCGCGATGTGGCGCGGTTCCCGAACGGCATCGCAACGATGTGGTGTTACGTCACCGAGGACCGGGCTCGCGCCGAAGCGATGCTCGCGGACGTGCTGGCGCCGTTGCTCAATCGTCCGGTGGAGCCGCTCCGCGCGGTTCTCCCCATCGGTTCGGCGGAGGAATGCGCAGTCAAGCTGCTGGCGTACGAGCATGCGGGCGCGCAACGCGTCTTTCTGTGGCCGCTCGCCGACGAGCGCGCCCAGCTGGAGGTGTTCCGCGAACGCGTCGTGCCGCTGATCGATGGCGAGCGGAACGTCGGCTGACACTCACGGTCTGTCACGCTCCCGCGTCAACCCCGCACGGCGAGCCTCCGCTGCGCCGGAGTTCAAGAATGTCGCGTGAGCCAAAGCTCCAACCGATCCCTGTTCCGACCCGGTCAGTGGACGAAGGCATCGTGCCGTAGGGTTCGAGCATGAACGACGAGCGCATCCGGCACACCGTGGCGTTTGCGCTCGTCCATCCGGAGGGATCGGCAGGGGAGCGTGACTTCCTCGACGCGGCCGAGCGGCTCGGGGCCATTCCGGGCGTCGAGATGTTCGAGCTGCTGTCCGAGGTCAGCCCAAAGAACGGCTACACGTTTGGGATCTCGATGGAGTTCGCCAACCGCGCCGCCTACGCACGCTACAACGAGCACCCGGACCACGTCCGCTTCGTGCAGGAGCGCTGGCTGTCCGAGGTGAGCGAGTTCCTCGAACTCGATTACGCCGCTCCGTAGGGGCGGGACTCTGCGTGGGTACGCTCCGCCTGTGCCGGCGCCTGCCAGTCCGCTGCTGTCGTCATCCCAGCTGGCGACGCTCGCCCAGCTGGGAGAGGAGCGGACGGCGAGCGTGGGTGACGTGTTGTTCCGAGTGGGCGACCGGCGGTATCCCCTGGTCGCGATCGTCGAAGGCGAGGTGGCCATTCTCGATGCGGCCGGGAACGAGCTCATCCGCCACGGAGCTTTGTGCTTCCTCGGGGAGATGAACCTCCTGACCGGACAGACCGTCTTCCTGACGGCGGTCGTCACGCAGGCGTTGCGCTATATCGCGGTCGACCGTGACGCGCTTCGGCCGCTGCTCTTCGACGACGGGTCCCTGAGCGACGTCCTCCTGTCGACCTTTATCGCGCGACGCGAAGCGCTGCAGCGCTGGGAGGGCATCGGGTTGGAGATCGTCGGCCCGCGCTCGTCCGAGGCGACGATGCAAATCGCCGAGTTCGCCCGCGGCAACCGCATTCCGTTCACCTGGCACGACACGGATCGCGCCGACGAGCAGGACGCGGCCGCACTCGTCGCCGGGCTCGATGCAGAGAGCCTGCCGCTCGTGCGCCTGCCGGGCGGGCTGGAGCTGCGTGGCCCCTCGACCGGCCAGATGTCGCGTGCGCTGGGGATCGGGCTCGAGCTTGCGCCACGCGAAGAGGTGGATTTCCTCGTGGTCGGCGGCGGCCCTGCAGGCCTGGGAGCCGCCGTCTACGGCGCATCCGAGGGGCTGGGGACCCTTGTCGTCGAGAGCACCGCGCTCGGCGGGCAGGCGGGCTCGTCACGGCGGATCGAGAACTACCTCGGATTCCCGGCCGGG
The DNA here is from genome assembly GCA_963716975.1 of uncultured Actinomycetes bacterium. GTDB lineage: Bacteria > Actinomycetota > Thermoleophilia > Gaiellales > Gaiellaceae > GMQP-bins7. The sequence goes on from CAVQVA010000044.1 coordinate 74,185, forward strand.
ATCACCGGTTCGGAGCTGACCAGCCGCGCAGTCACTCAGGCCCGCAAGTTCGACGCGCGCACCGCGACGCCGTACCGCGCCGTCTCGCTCGAGCCGCGCGACGGCCGTTACCTGGTGCACCTGGAGGAAGGTCACGAGATCGCGGCGCGCACGGTGCTGCTCGCGACCGGCGCGCAGTACCGGCGACTCCCCATCGAGGGGCTCTCCGACTACGAGGGGTTGAGCGTGTTCTACGCGGCCGGCCCGCCGGAGGCGCAGCTCTGTGGCGCCTCGCGGGTTGGCGTGGTCGGTGGAGGCAACTCGGCCGGCCAGGCCGCTGTCTGGCTCGCCCGCGGCGGCGCGCTCGTGACGTTGCTCCATCGCCGCGCCGACCTGCGCGAGACGATGTCGGACTATCTCGTCCACGAGCTCGACCGCTATGGCGTCGCGGTCCGCGGCTGCAGCGAGGTCGCCGCCCTGCATGGCGACGACGGCCGGCTCGAGGCCGTCACACTGAAGACGGGCGAACGACTCTCCTTCTCGTTCCTGTTCCTCTTCCTGGGCGCGCTGCCCTGCACCGATTGGCTCGACGACGCGGTTGAACGGGACGACAAGGGCTTCATCCTCACCGGCCCCGCCGCCGGCGCCGACAGCCTCCTCGAGACGAATCTGCCTGGCGTCTTCGCCGCAGGCGACGTCCGTTCCGGCTCGACCAAGCGCTGCGCCACCGCCGTCGGCGAAGGAGCGATGGCCGTCCAGCTCGTCCACGCTCGACTCGCACGTGAAGCGGGCGACGGCAAGGCCCGCCAATTCTCACCGAGTCGATGAAGTAGCGGCAAGTGCGTCACAGGCGCTGTCCCGAGTGACGGGAACAGGCGGATTCCACATCCCGTGCTACCCGGATTCGCGACGTGCCGGCGCGCAAAGGTCAGGGAACAAGACGAATGCGGAGACGCGGGGCGGGTGTGCCTATGCGGTGCGCGGGGCGTGCCGTCCGGCGGCATCGGCAAGCCGGGGAGTGACGACGACCGCCAACGCGAGCTCACCCTGGCGATCCTGGGGCCCGGGCCGCAGCCGAGGTCGAAAACCGCCTCCCCGGTTGTCACGAACGTATTGCATGAGCGGCGATGCGCGATACCGGCGCGCCTCGCGAGCTCTTCTCGTTGCAGACGGACAACAGCTCGCGGAGGAGTCGTCATGGCAGCAGTCACGACAGGCAACGGCATCGAGGTACGGGCGCTGCGCGAGGCGAGCGCGTGAGCGCCGACGTGGGCATCGACGTCGGCCTGCTCAAGCACGAGATCAGGAAGACGTACGCCAGCGTCTCGGCCGAGCCCGACACCGACTTCGTCTTCCCGACCGGACGTGTCTGGGCCGAGGACCTGGGGTATCCGGAGGAGCTTGCGCGTGTGCCGGAGTCGGCGGTCGAGTCGTTCGCCGGCGTCGCGAACCCGTTCTCTCTGGGCCGGCTGCGCCCCGGGGAGCGAGTCCTCGACCTGGGCTCGGGCGCGGGCACTGACTCGCTCGTCGCGGCGCAGATGGTCGGTGACCGGGGTCGGGTGACGGGCATCGACATGACGCCCGAGATGGTGGCAAAGGCGAGATCCGCGGCTGCAGAGCTCGGCGCAGGAAACGTCGAATTCCTCGAGGGCGAGGCGGAAACGCTCCCGTTCGAGGACGGGTCATTCCACGTCGTCATCTCGAATGGCGTCGTGGACTTGATCCCCGACAAGGATGCCGTCTTTTCCGAGCTGTTCCGTGTGCTCGTTCCTGGCGGACGCATGCAGATCGCTGACGTGACGATCCAGAGCCCCGTCAGCGCAGAGGGCCGACGAAACATCGACCTCTGGACCGGCTGAATCGCCGGGGCGCTGCTGGAAGCAGCGTACGCGAAGCTCCTGGAACGACACGGATTCGAGCGAATCGAGACCGGCCAGCTCGTCGACGTCTACGCCCGCTCCAAGTTCGAGGACACCCGCCGCAAGGCGCAGAAATTCGGCGCCCGAGGCACCACCCTCAAGGCGATCAGGCCGCTCGCCTGACGGCGAGCGTGGCCGACGGCAGTCGGGTTCGCGGCTCTATGCTCGCCGGGACGCACGAGCCGTCACCAGATGGAGCGCACGCTCGACCCCGCCCGACTCGGAGACCACCTCGACCGGCTCTACCGGGCGGCGTGGGCGCTCTGCGGCTCGCGCGAGGATGCCGAGGACCTCGTCCAGGAGACCTACGCGCGCCTGCTCGCCCGTCCGCGCCTGCTTCGCAACGAGGACGACCTTGGCTATCTGCTGCGTGCACTGCGCAACACCTTCCTGAACCAGAAGCGGACGGAGAGCCGCCGGCTCCGTCCCGGGCCGCTACCCGATGGGCTCGACCTCGTCGCCGACCCGCACGCGGTCCAGCCGCAGGCCGCGCTCGAAGCCGGCGAGCTCTATGCGGCGATCGCCGCGCTCCCGGATGATTTCCGCGACGTCCTCGTGGCCGTGGACGTCACCGGTCTCTCCTACAAGGAGGCGGCTCGGGCACTGCGCATCCGCGAAGGCACGGTGATGAGCCGCCTTTACCGCGCCCGCCAACAGGTGGTGCGTCGAGTCGAGGGCGGCACCGCGTGAAGCACAGCCCGCCCGATCAGCCTCCGGTGTCGACCGTTCCGACGAGCACCTTCTCGCCCGACGAGGTCTGATCGCCGTCGGCCCGCTCCCGCGTGACGGTCAGCGTGGTGAAATCCTTCGGCGATACGCCCGCCCAGAGCGTGACCCTTGCGCCCTCGTTGAACGTCCCGACCGGCACGAGCACGCCGGCGGCGTTCCGCAGCCACCCCTCGTAGAAGCGTCCCCCGTCGAGGCGGGGAAGCCCTGAGGCGTCGAGCTCGATCCGCCAGCCCGAGGAGGTCTTCGTGAGCGTCGCCGCGCCTGTGGCTCCGGGCGACAGGTCGGTCGATGACAGAGCAGCGTGGAAGCTCTCGGCGGACGTTCCCTGATCGAGCACGCTCACGCCCACGCCGACGGCGACGACCAGTGCGGCGGCCGTAGCGGCACCGACCAGGACGAGACGGCGCGGTGCCCGTGAGCGGCGTGAACGTCGTTGCGCCTCGATGCGCGCCCGGAGGGCCGGCGGGGCCTCGATCCCGTCCCCAGCGCTCCGGGTGAGCGTGACCGCGCGCCGCTGCTCGGCAAGTCGGTCGGCAAGCTCCGGAGACGCAGCCACTCGCGCCTCGAGCGCGACACGCCGTTCCGGTGGAAGCGACCCGTCCGCGAGCGCCGCCAACTCGGCGATCTCCCGATCGCCGGTCACGTCCGCTCGACGACCTCTCATCGGCACGGCACCACGAAAGGTATCGCCGAGCGCGCCGCGTCGTGGCGCCGGAAGACCGGCTCGCGAAGAGCATGGCGCGCCCGCGCAAGACGCGACCTCGCCCTTTCAACTCTGGTGCCGCAGGAGTCGGCGCAGCCGCGGGGCGAGCTCAGGTGAACAGCCCGTACGACCATCTCGCTCAGAAGGACACCGCTTCGGTCGACGCTATTCCCTTGTTGCCACCGCAGTTCACGTCGAGGGCCGCGTGGGCGACGGCAGATCGTCTTCAGACCATCGCGGATGCGTCGCCGACCTTCCCGGCCGACGAGATCGTCTCGTATCGCGGGCACCAGGGCGTTTCGCGCTCCCCATGGGCCGGAGAGTCGCGCCCGATCGCTGCGTAGCGCTCGCCGGTTGGGAATAGACGCCGGTCGCCGGTGTCTCTACGGACGAACGGTCAACGACTCCGAAAGGAAGCCATGAAGAAATTCATTCGACTCCACGACTCGCGGGGCGTACGGCCGGCGTTGCTGGCAGCCTCGGCGCTGGCCGCGATCGCCGCGGTCGGCGGCACGGCAGGGACGGCGGCCGGATACGGCACCGCGCCCGCCCACCATGCGTACAAGGCGTCGCATCTGCGCAAGGAGGCGAAGGTCAAGGATCCGCAGCTCGAGCAGGGCGAGCTGGCGATCGAGGGAGGCAATGGGAACGACAGGCTCGCGCTTCGCCTGCAGGCCGGCAATCCGGCAATTCTGCAGGTCGACGTCGGTGACGACGGCTCGCCCGACTTCAGCTTTGCGCGCGCGGAGATCGCGAAGATCTCCGTCGACGGCGGAAACGGCGACGATTTCGTGCGCATCGACGAGGGCAACGGGGTCTTCACCGACACCATTGCGACGACGATCGACGGCGGAAACGGGGACGACAACCTGGTCGGGGGAGCCGGAGCCGGCGTGCTGCGGGGCGGCAACGGGAACGACATCCTGGCCGGAGGCTCCGGCGCGGAGACGCTCGATGGCGGTAACGGCAACGACTCGATCGACGGAAACGGCGGCAACGACGTTGGGCTGTTGGGTAACGGCGACGACACGTTCGTCTGGGATCCCGGCGACGGGAGCGACGTCGTCGAGGGTCAGAACGGCATCGACACGATGCTCTTCAACGGGGCCAACGGCGCCGAGCAGGTCGACCTGTCGGCGAACGGCGAGCGGCTGCGCTTCTTCCGCACCCAGGGCACCATCACGATGGACACCGACGGCGTCGAGACCGTCGACTTCAACGCCCTTGGCGGCGCCGACCTCGTCACCGTCAACGACCTGACCGGCACCGACGTCGGCAAGGTGAACGTCGATCTCGCAGCCACCGGCGGTGGAGGCGACGGCCAGCCCGACCGCGTCGTTGTCAGCGGCACGAATCGCGACGACTCGATCCATGTCGACGGAGACGCAGGTGCCGTGAAGGTGAGCGGTCTAGCCGCGACGGTCGACGTCCTCCATCCGGAGGTCGCGAACGACCGGCTCGAGATCACCAACCTCGCGGGCAGGGACACCGTGGACGCCGGCGGCTTGGCGGCCGGTGCGATCCAGCTCTTCGCGAACGGCCAGCCCCTCCCGTAGAGCGATCACACGCGGCAGAGTGCGCGGGGCCTCC
>CAVQVA010000045.1:0-46584 GCA_963716975.1 uncultured Actinomycetes bacterium
TCCGTGCGGAAGATGGAAGTCGACGCTCCCGTCCGACCACGCGAGCTTGTGCAGCCCACGCTGCGGGCGCTGCAGCCGATCGGAGGTCGCCTCCTCCTCGTCGAGGGCGCACAGCATGGCGATGACGCTGTTGCACAGGAAGACGAGGCGCCCACCCGGGCGGAGCAGACGGTGCGCCTCCGGAATCCAGAGGAACGGGTCGCACCAGATGCTCGCGCCGTACTCGGAGAACGCGAGATCGAAGGATGCGTCCGGCAGGGGAACATCCTCGGCGTTCGCCTCGACGAGCGGGAACTCGATCCCGGTCGCGTCCTGCATCCGCCGCGCCGTCTCGAGCTGAGCGGGCGTGACGTCGACGCCGACCGGTCGAGCACCGCGCCTGGCGAACCACGCGGAGAAGTACGCCGTCCCGCATCCGAGCTCGACGACGTCGAGACCGTCGACCTCGCCCAGCACGCGCACGTCGGCCTCGGCCACGCCGAACATGCCCCATGCTGATCGTCTCGGCGCGCCAGGACCGGTTCGCGTGCTCGTCGGTGTACTCGGCGTTCGTCTGCGTCCAAGCGTCGCGGTTCCTCGCGACGTAGTCGGGCTCAGACAAGACCGTCGGGGAAGAAGAGCGCGAGCTCGCGGCGCGCGCTCGCCTTCGAGTCCGAGCCGTGGACGATGTTCTCGGAGAGCTCGAGCGCGAAGTCGCCGCGAATCGTTCCCGGGGCCGAGTCGAGCGGGTTCGTCGCACCCATCATCGTGCGCACGACCGAGATCGCAGACTCACCGCTGACGGCGAGCGCGAGCACCGGCCCGGAGCTGATGAAGTCGACGAGACCGGAGAAGAACGGCTTGCCCTTGTGCTCGGCGTAGTGCTCGCGACCCATCGCCTTCGAGACCCTGAGGAGGCGGGCTCCACGCAGCTCCAGGCCACGCCGCTCGAAACGGACGATGATCTCCCCGGCCAAGCCACGGCGCATGCCGTCGGGCTTGACGAGGACGAGCGTGGTCTCGCGTGCCATGCGGCGGCGGAGTCTAGCTAGTCGCTCGCAGACGTCCGCCGGCTCGAGCGTGACGGCGAGCTCGGGAACGTCCTGGAGCACGGGCAGCACGGGAGGTACGACCGCAGCGCAGTACGGGCACACCTGCCAGAGCGCTTCGAGCGGCTGGCCGCACGAGCCGCAGGACTGCTTCAGCCGGGTCGTGCACACGGGGCACACGAGGTACGTGTGCTCGACCCGAGCCCGGCAGACCGGGCAGCGCATGTCGAGCTGCGCGAGCCGCTCCTCCATCGCCTTGATCTCGAGCTCCCGCTCGCGCACGTCCTGGAGGTACTCGGGCGGCCGGAAGAAGAGGTAGATGATCGGCCCCACGAACGGCGGGAAGAGACCGATGAGCGTGGCGAGACCGATGAGCCACGGATCTCGCGATCCGGCGGCGCGCGTCCTTGAACGTCCAGAACGCGGTCGCAAGCCAGAGGACGACGAGAAGGAAGACCGCGCCGTTCTTCGCGACATCCCAGTTCGGATCGTCGAGGAACGCGGCGAGGGGACCGAGCGGCGATGCTCATAGCAGTAGCTTGCCCACCAGATAGCCCAGTGCAAAGGCCCCTACCGCAATCCCTGCGACGACGAGGGCCGCGAATGCGAGCACACCCATGCGTTCACCCGTCTTCGTCACGAGTGCGCACGCTCCGCCTGAGCGAGGTCTCCGAGCAGGTAGAGGGATCCCGTCACGAGCACGGGCTCCCCGAGCTCATGGCCTCGCGAGAGCGCCGCGAGCGGGTCGGGAACGACCTCGACGTGGGGAAAGTGAGCGCTCGCGAGGCACGCGAGGTCCGTTGCGGGGAGCGCGCGCGTGGACGACGAGGTGGTCGCCACGAATCGCGAGCCGACGCGACGCAGCTCGCGCAGCATCGCGTCCGCGTCCTTGTCCGCCAGGATCGAGGTGACGACGGTGTAGTCGCCCCGTGGTTCGGAGCCACGAAGCCGGTCGACGAGATACCGCATGCCGTCGGGATTGTGCGCACCATCCCGGACCTCGGCGCCACGCCGCTCGAACCGTCCGGGTAGCGCGACCTCGACGTCGGCATCGATCTCGTGCCCGACGAACGCCTCCGCCGCCTCGCGCGCGCCACCGATGCGGACTTCATGACCCGCGACAAGGCGCGCGTACGTGTCGTCGGGCAGGACGACGATCGCCCCCTCCTTCGCGACCGCGAGCTTCTCGCGAGCGATCTCCTCGACGGTGTCTCCGAGAACATCCGTGTGCTCGAGACCGACGTTCGTCAACAGGACGACCCGGGTTCGGAGAACGTTCGTCGCATCGAGCCGGCCGCCGAGACCGGCCTCGACGACGGCGACGTCGACGTGCGCAGCTGCGAACGCGGCGAACGCCGCGGCGGTCACGATCTCGAATTGCGTCGAGTCGAGGCGCTCCGCCGCCGGTCGCACGCGCGCGACGGCCTCCTCGAAGTCGGCCTCCTCGCCGTTCACCCTGATCCGCTCGCTCCAGCTCGCGACGTGCGGTGAGATCGTCGTGCCGACGCTAGGCCCTCGCTGAGCAGGAGCTGCTCGATCGTGACGTCGCGGTGGACTTCCCGTTCGTCCCGACGACGTGCACCGCCGCATACGCCTCCTGAGGGTCGCCGAGCTCCGCGAGGAGCGCCAGCATCCGCCCGAGCCCGAACTCGCGCGGCCACGGCGAGAGCGCGTCGAGCCAGTCCGAATGCACTCCCATCGCGCGAGCCTAGCCGCGGAGAATCGGGTCAGCGGAGCCTGGAGACGCCTTGGAGAAACCCGCTGAACCAGCAGCAATCGCCCGTCCCTCCGTCGACGAGGAAGACGGCGTCGACGAGCGTGCCGGGCGGCCAGCTCCCCAGGCGGGCATCCAGTGCGTCGCCGTCGAGCCCGCGCCAGACGACGAGCCAGGCCGGCAGGTCCTCGGACTTCGGAATACCCAGCTCTCCCGAGGGAGAGGGCGGTATCGGACCTCGCGCGATGCGTCCGGAGACGCGCACGGGAAACACGAGCGGCTTCGATGCAGGCCCACGTCCGAGGAAGACCGAGTGCCTCACAGACTCGATCGCGCCGCCTGCCTCGATCGGCATGTCGGCTACCCCGGGTCGCACCGTGAGGCTGCCGAGCCGGGCTGGAAGCCACGGCGGAGACGCGGCGCCCGAGGGCGGATCGGTGCGGGCCGTCGCAATCGCAGCCACCAGCAAGGTCGCGAACGCGAGTGTCACGAGCGCCGGACGAACGCCCGGGCCGCCGCGCCGCAAAGCCGCCCCTAGGAGCCGCCGAGAGCCTCGAGCTCTCGGCGGTAGCGCTCGAGCTTCTCGCGCTCGGCGTCGACCCCCACCGGCACGAGCCTAGCCACTCTGGTCCGCGATCGGTTCGCGGCTCGTCTTCTGCCAGCTCTCCCGCCCGAGGACGTAGCGGATCGCCGCCCGCAGGTAGATGGGCCAGATGAGGTAGATGTAGAAGGCGAAGACCTGCGCAATGAGGATGCCGAGCAGGATCCCTCGCGCTCCGTACAGCGAGCCGCGTGCCACGCAGCCGACGAGGACGGGGCCGAACGCGAGCACATAGAGGACGACGAGGTCCAAGGCGTCGAGGTTCCGGACGCCGGTGGCCCCGAGAACGACGAGGACGAGGCTCGCGACGAACTGGACGGCGAGCAGCCCGATCAGAACGGGCATGAGGATCGAGGCCACGAGATCGACGCGAACGGCGAGCGGGCGCGCCGTCCGAACGGCGTCTCCCGCGTGCTTCATCGCCTGGAGGTTCCCCTGCGCCCATCGCGTTCGCTGTCGGAGCAACCTGCGGAGGTCCGAGACGCCCTGCTGGTCCACGGACGCGCGCAGCTCCTGCTCGCCGCGCCACCCTCGGTGGATGAGCCTGAGACCCAGGTCCTGGTCCTCCGTCAGGACGTCGGACCACGGCCCGCCCGTCGTCTCGTCCACGATCGAGTCGAGCGCCGAGAGTCGGTTGAACTGGCCGTTGCCGCCCATGCTCGCCGTCCCCGCGAAGGTCCGCCCGCCCTGGAACAGCGCTCCGAAGATGCCGAACTCGACGTCTTGCAGCCAGGTGAGGATCGCGCCCCGGTTGTAGATGCGTACGAGCGCCTGGATGCCGCCGACACCGGCGTCGGCGAGACGTGCGGCGACGTACCGGCAGGCGACGGGGTCGAGACGCCCGTCGGCGTCCACGATGACGCAGACGACTCGGTCGCGTGGAACCTCTGCGTAGCGCGACGCGGCGAGCAGGCCCGGCAGCCGGCGGTACGCATCGTTCAGTGCGGCTGCCTTGCCGGTTCTCGCGTCGGGCAGGTCCCGGCGAATCGACGTGCAGATCGGGATGACCCATCGCCGCTAGCACGTCCGGCGTCGCGTCCCGCGAGCCGTCGTCGATGACGACCACGAGCCGCTGCTCGCATTCGACCCGGAGCAGGCGCTCCACGGAATCGCGGATCGTCACCTCCTCGTCGAGCGCCGGGACGAGGAACACCCACACGTAGTCGTCCCCCGAGACCGGCGCAGGCGCCCGCCTCCGCCCACGCACCGACGCGACGAACAGAACCGTCGCCCAGACGATCAGCGCGAGGACGACGACGAGCGACACGGCGTAGAACACGCGGAGCCAGGCCGGAACGTCCTCGTAGAGCAGGGCGAGACCGGTCATCTCCCGACCCATTCGTCCTCCTCCTCGCTTCGGTCCGGGACGTCGCCGCGGCTGCTCTCGTCGACGGGCGGCTCGAAACCGCCCCCGCGGTAGCCCGCGGCTGCGAGGACGGCCTCGCGCTCGAACCCGGCGCCGAACGGCGTCGGCGGTGGACCGAGGTCTGCGATCCACTCGAGGGCGGCAATGACGCGCGATGCGGCGAGACCGTCCCCGTACGGGTTCTGGGCGGCCCGAAAGCGAGCCTGCTCGGCCGGGTCGCCGAGGAGCCGGGTCGCTTCGACGACGATGAGGTCCGGATCCGTCCCGACGAGGCGAAGGGTTCCCGCGTGGAGCCCCTCGCTCCGCTCGGTCGACGCTCGGGTCACGAGCACGGGCACGCCGAACGTGGGCGCCTCTTCCTGGATTCCGCCGGAGTCGGTGATCACGACCTTGGCGATCGAGAGCAGACGTGCGAACGGTGCGTACGCGAACGGCTCCGCGAGGATGACATTGCGAACTCCACGGAGCGGGTCTCCGAGCTCCTTCTGCACGATCGGATTGGGGTGCAGCGGGCACACGAAGCGGGTGTCGGGGTGCGTCGATGCCAGTCCGACGATCGCCTGGGCGATCCGGCCGAGACCGCCGTGCCAGTTCTCGCGCCGGTGCGCCGTCACGACGACGATCGGCAGCTCGGCGTCGACGGCCTCCTGGATCTCGGGATGGTCGAAGCGAGCTTCCAGAGACGCGGCGAACTGGAGCGCGTCGATACCCGTGTTCCCGGTGACGAAGACGAGGTCGGATGAAACGCCCTCGCGCACGAGGTTCTCCTCGTTGTACGACGTGGGCGCCAGGTGGAACGATGCGATCCGGGCGAGCAGCTGCCGGTTGAGCTCCTCGGGAAAAGGGCTCAGCGTGTCGCGCGTGCGCAGCCCTGCTTCGACGTGCACGACGGGAATGCGCAGGTTGAAGGCGGCGAGCGCCGCGGCGAGCGCCGACGTCGTGTCGCCGTGCACGAGGGCCGCGGCCGGGAAGCCGCCGCCACGGATCTCGTCCCTCGGGGCGACCTCCCGACCTGTTGCCCCGTACCGATCGCGGAGGAAGGCGTCGAGGCGCTCGACGACGCTCGACACGAGCTTGTTCAGCGTGAGCCCGGGATGCGCCACCTCGAGATCGACGTCCGGCTCGACATCGCCGAGCTCGAGGATCGGTCCGACGAGATGCGGGTGCTGTCCGGTCGTCACGACCACGGGCCGGAGCCAGCGTGACGAGCGGAGCCCGAGGACGACCGGGAGCATCTTGATCGCCTCCGGTCGTGTGCCCACGAGGACAAGGACGTTCGGCGACCCGTCTTCCGCGAGGGCTCGTTCGTCGACCGTCTGCACAGCCCGCCTCGCGCCTCTTCCTAGCCGAGAGCCTCGAGCTCTCGGCGGTAGCGCTCGAGCTTCTCGCGCTCGGCGTCGACGACGGCCGCAGGGGCGTTCGCGACGAAGCGCTCGTTCGCGAGCATGCCCTCCGCCCGGGCAATCTCGCCGCGGAGTCGCTCGACTTCGGCGTCGCGATTGCCGTCGGCGCGAGCACCGCTCAGGTCGGACGACAGCAGCGAAGATGCGCCGTTCGTCGTCGGAGCCGAGCTCGACCTCGACACCGCTGCGGCGGAAGATCTGCGCTGCCTCCTGGACGCGGTCGAGCGCGTCTGCGTCGTCCGCGAAGCGTTCGATCCGGCTCGGGCCACGTCGAGACGATCAGTCGAGTCTTGCGGTCCGGAAGCTGCGTCCATATCTCCTCGGTTACGTGCGGGATTATCGGATGCAGGAGCCCGAGCAGACGCTCGAGCGCGATGAGCGCGGTCGCCGCCGCGTCCCCGTCGTCCTCGTAGAGACGCGGCTTGATCGCCTCCGCGTACCAGTCGCAGAAGTCGTCGAACGTCAGGTGGTAGAGGACGTCCGTCGACGACGCGATGTCGAATCGGCGACCAGACGTCGTCGAGCTCCGCGCGGGCGGCGTCGATGCGGGCGAGGATCCAGCGCTCCTCGAGGTCGCGCGGGGCACGTCGGTCAGGCCTCGCGCCGGTTGTGTTCTGAAGGATCAGATCGCGAGACATTCCAGAGCTTGTTCGCGAGCTTGCGGCCCTCCTCGATCGTGCCGTACGAGAAGCGGACGTCCTGGGTCGACGAGTTCTTGAGGAGCCCGTATCGCGTCGCGTCGGCACCGAACTCGTCGATCGCCTCAGCGGGTCGATCCCCGTTCCGAGGCTCTTCGACATCCGCCGCCCGTCGGGAGCGTTGATCGTCGAGTGGATGATGACCGTGTGGAAGGGGATGTCCCCCATGCAGCTCGAGGCCGGCCATGATCATTCGCGCCTCCCAGAGGAAGATGATCCCGCGGTCGGTCGAGCTGACGTCGTTCGGGGAGTACCAGGCGCGAAGCTCGGGAGTGTCGTCCGGCCAGCCGAGCGTGGCGAACGGCCAGAGCTGGGACGAGAACCACGTGTCGAGGACGTCCTCGTCCTGCTGCAGCTCGGCCGAGCCGCACTCGGCACACGCCTCAGGCTCGGACTCCGCGACGGTCAGGTGACCGTCTGGGCAGTACCAGACCGGGATGCGATGGCCCCACCAGAGCTGGCGCGAGACGCACCAGGGCCGGATCGACTCCATCCAGTCGAGGTACACCTTCGTGTAGCGCTCGGGGCGGAACGTGATGCGGCCGTCACGCACGACCTCGATGGCCGGCGCCGCGAGCTCCGTCATCTCGCACCACCACTGGAGCGTGATCAGCGGTTCGATCCGGGACCCGCAGCGATCGCAGTGGCCGACCGAGTGCCTGTACCGCTCGGTCGACTCGAGGAGGTCGCGGTCACGGAGGATCGCGACAATCCGCTTCTCGGCCTCGGTCTGCGACAGGCCAGCGAGCTCTCCAGCCGTCTCGTTCATCGAGCCGTCGAGGCCGATGACGGTGAGCTCGGGCAGGCCATGCGTGCGGCCAATTTCGAAGTCCATCGGATCGTGACCGGGCGTGATCTTGACGGCGCCCGTTCCGAACTCCGGATCGACACGTTCGTCCGCGATGATCGGGACACGCCGGTCCGCGACAGGGACGATCGCCTCTTTCCCCACGAGATGCCGGTAGCGGTCGTCGTCCGGATGGACGGCGACGGCGACGTCGGCGAGCATGGTCGGAGGCCGGACGGTCGCGATCGTGAGGTAGCCCGAGTCGTCCGCAAGCGGGTAGCGGATCGTGAACAGCTGGTCGTCGACCTCGGTGTGGTTGACCTCGAGGTCCGAGATCGCACTCGCGCAGCGCGGGCACCAGTTGACGATGCGGTTGTCGCGATACAGGAGACCGCGGTCGTACAGATGCACGAAGAACTTGAGCACCGCCCGCACGTAGCCCTCGTCCATCGTGAAGCGCTCGCGCCTGTAGTCCAATGACGCGCCGAGCCGCCGGAACTGGCCGTAGATGACTCCTCCGTAGTGCTCGAGCCACTCCCAGGTCCGCGCGACGAATGCCTCCCGGCCGAGGTCGTGCCTGGTCAGCCCTTCCTTCGCGAGCGCCCGCTCGACGACGTTCTGGGTCGCGATGCCGGCATGGTCGTAACCCGGCTGCCAGAGCGTCGAGAAGCCCCGCATGCGGTGCCACCGGATGAGGAGGTCCTGGATCGATGCATTCAGCGCGTGACCCATGTGCAGCTCGCCCGTCACGTTCGGCGGCGGCACGGCGATCACGAAGGAGGGCCGGTCCGAGTCGGGCTCGGCCGCGTAGTGGGCCTCTTCTTCCCAGGCCTGCTGCCAGCGCGACTCGACGCCTCGCGGCTCGTAGAGCGGATCCATGGCGTTGGAGTCTAGAAAGGCAGAGTCGCGACGCTCGCCGTCCGCATGCGGCGAGGCCGCCCGGCTACCGGGGACGAGGCGTGGCCTTTCTCGTCGCGACGCATGGGTCTCAGGTTAGCGCGGAAGGACGAGGAGCGTGCTCGTACCGTGGGCGTAGAGGCGCCCGTCCGTCCCCTCGATCCGGGCTTCGGTCGTCGCGACCGTCCGTCCGGGATGAACGACGGTTCCGGTGCAGCGAACGAGCCCGGTCTCGACCGTCATCGCCCGTGTGAAGTTCGCTTTCAGCTCGAGCGTCGTCCACGGCGTTCCTGCCTCGAGCCTCGTCATGAGCGCGCAGCCCATCGCCGAGTCGAGAAGTGTGCTGGCGAGCCCTGCGTGGGCGGTGCCGATCGGGTTGTAGTGGAACTCGGCGGGCTCGCACTCGAACACCGCACGGCCATGGTCGACTTCGACGAGACGGAAGTCGAGCGTTCTCGCGATCGCGGCCTGGGGCAACTCACCCGCGATCATCATCCGCATGACGTCGATGCCCGGAAGGTCTCCAAGCTCGCGCGGCAGCGCGGCCGGATCCTCCCAGAAGTAGGTGCGCGAGCGCTCGTCGGCCATGCGCGAGACGCTAGCGGCCGACGGCGTAGCCCTGCATCCCTCGTGCGTTCGCTCCCGCCTTCAGCAACCCGTCCCGCTCGCGGGCGACTGCGGTGACACGCCCGAGCGACCACGCCGGCCACAGCGTCACGTCGTGGCCGCGCCGCCGGAGGTCGGCGACCGTGCGAGAGCCGAAGCGCGCCTCGAGCGAGAGGGACCGCGGCTCGATGCCCCGCGGATAGAACGACGAGATCAGGTGGTCGGTGTGGAACTCCGGCGCATCGATCGCCGCCTGGAGGTCGAGGCCGAGGTCGACATGGCGGACGAACGCGTGGAGCGCCCACTGCTCCTGATAGTCGCCGCCGGGGGTCCCCCACGCGATGTACGGCTCACCGTCCCGCAGCGCCAGGCCCGGCGAGAGAGTTGCTCGAGGCCGAGCCCCTGGCCGGAGCGAGGATGGAAGCCCGTCCTCGAGCCAGAACATCTGCGCGCGTGTGCCGAGCGGCCAGCCGAGCGAGGGGATCACCGGCGAGCTCTGCAACCAGCCGCCGCTCGGAGTCGCCGAGAGCATGTTCCCGAGGCGGTCGGCGACGTCGAGGTGCACGGTGTCGCCACGCGTCGGCTCACCCGCGCCGAGGGTGAGCTCGGCTTCCACGAGAGCAGGAAGGCTCCCGAGACCGGCCTCGTAGCCGGCTGACGCCTCCTCGCCGACGAGAGCTCGTCGCCGATCGTTGTACTCGGCCGAGAGAAGCGTGTCGAGCGGAACCTCGACGTCGCCGTAGAGCGCGTCGCGGTCCGCAAAAGCGAGCTTTGCGCACTCCGTGACGACGTGGACGAGCTCCGCCTCCGAGAGCCCGGCCAGATCGAAGCCCGACAGCAGCGCGAGCTGCTGGAGACCGACCGGGCCGGAAGCCCAGGCCGCGGTCTTGCACACCGTGAGACCGCGGTAGTCGAACGAGGCAACGGGCTCCAGCGTCGCCTCCCATGCGGCCAGATCGGCTCCGGTGAGGAAACCGTCCTCCTGCGCACAGAATCTGTCGATCTCCTCGGCGACGAAGCCCTCGTAGAACAGGCGCCTCGCCGCTTCGATCTCCTGTTCGCGCGAGCCACCGCGGCTCTCATCGACGATGCGCCGATAGGTGGCGCCGAGAGCGAGATTCCGGAACAGCGCCCCGGGACGTGGAGGCGGCAGGTAGAGATCGGCCGAGCCCGGCCACGACTCGATCAGCGCCCTGTTCAATGCGATGGTCGCCGTGATGCGATCCACGACCGGGTATCCGGATTCCGCATAGCCGATGGCGAACTGGAGGACGTCCTCGAGGCGCCAGGTGCCGAACTCGCGCAGGAGCAGGAGCCAGCCTCCGAACGCACCAGGCACGCACGCAGCGAGCACTCCGGTCCCCGGAACGAGTGCGTGGCCGCGGTCGTGGAACCGCTCGATCGTCGCCGCCGCCGGAGCAACTCCCTGGCCGCAGATCACGAGAGGCTCGCCGCGATCCACCGCCCAGGCGATCGCGGGCAGCTCGCCTCCAGGCCCGTTCAGATGCGGCTCGACGACCTGGAGAACGAAGCCCGTCGCGCACGCGGCATCGAATGCATTCCCGCCCCGCTCGAGCACTGCCATTCCCGCCGCCGACGCGAGCCAGTGGGTCGACGCGACCATCCCGTACGTGCCGCGTAGCTCGGGTCGGGTCGTGAACACGCCGCCGCACTCTATGGAATCGACGGGCGTAGTCTTTCCTCGTGCAGACCTGCACACACTGCGGCCAGGAGAATCCGGCGGGCGCGAAGTTCTGCAACGCGTGCGGGACGGCGCTCGGCGAGGCCGCGCGGCTCGGAGAGGAGCGCCGCATCGTCTCGGTCCTCTTCGTCGATCTCGTCGGCTTCACCTCCCGCGCCGAGAAGCTGGACCCCGAGGACGTCCGCGCGTTCCTGACGCCCTATCACGCCAGCGTCCGGGATCAGATCGAGGAGTTCGGCGGGACGGTCGAGAAGTTCATCGGCGACGCGGTGATGGGTGTCTTCGGAGCGCCGATCACGCACGGCGACGACCCGGAGCGAGCGGTTCGCGCTGCGCTGTCGGTCCGAGACTGGGCGACCGAGCAAGGCCTGCAGCTCCGCATCGCGGTCAACACGGGCGAGGCGATCGTCGCGTTCAGCGCCCGCCCCGAGCACGGCGAGGCGATGATCGCCGGCGACGTCATCAACACGGCCGCGCGGCTCCAGACCGCTGCGCCTGTCGGATCCGTCCTCGTGGGCGAGGAGACGTACGCGAGCACGCGCCTCGCCATCGAATACCGGCCCGCGCCTCCCGTCGCCGCAAAGGGCAAGTCGACTCCCGTGCGATCGTGGCTCGCCGTCAAGCCGCTCTCGGCGATCGGCGAGCGCCCGACCAGCCCGGTACCCATGGTGGGCCGGGACCGGGAGCTCGGCGTCCTGACCGAGATCTGGGGTCGCGTGACGGAGGAGCAGCGGCCGCACCTCGTGACGGTGTTCGGCCCTGCCGGCATCGGGAAGTCGCGGCTTGCGCTCGAGTTCTCGCAGATCGTCGCGTCGGGAGGCGGGCGAGCGCTTCGCGGACGCTCGACCCCATACGGAGCGAGCTCGCCATACAGCGCTTTCGGGCACCACGTCAAGCAGACCGTCCACGTGTTCGACAGCGACAAGCTCGAAGAGGCACGATCGAAGCTGCGGGAGTCGATCACGGAGCTCGTCGGATCCGAGGACGGCGCCGAGCACGCGCGACACCTGGCGATCCTCATGGGCCTCGGGGGCGACGAAGACGTCGCCGACCGCGAGACGCTCTTCTTCTCGGCACGCGTCTTCGTCGAGGCACTCGCGATGCGGGAGCCGACCGTGCTCCTGTTCGAAGACATCCACTGGGCAGACGCCAGCCTCCTCGACCTGCTCGAGACGCTCGCGACACGCGTTCGGGAAGTGCCGCTGCTTCTGCTCGCGCTTGCGCGCCCGGAGGTGCTGACGGAGCGACCCGGTTGGGGAGGCGGCCTCCCGGCCTACACGGCGCTCCCGCTCGATCGCCTTTCCGACGACCATGCTCTCTCGCTGGCCGAGCTGCTGCTCAAGCGGTCGGACCAGACAGCGGCCCGGGCGAGCGCGGTCGCCCTGGCCACGGACGGGAACCCGCTCTTCATCGAGGAGCTCGCGGCGTCGCTCCTCGAGCGTTCCACCGCGGACGTCGAGGCCATGCCCACGAGCGTGCGCGCGATCGTGGCGGCCCGGCTCGATGCGCTTCCAGCGGAGGAGCGCGCCGTTCTCGTCGACGCCTCGGTCGTCGGCCGAGTCTTCTGGCGCGGGGCGCTCGCGCGTATTGCCGAGCGCGACGACCTCTCGGCCCTGCTCGGCGCGCTCGAGCAGCGCGATCTCGTGCGTCGCGAGGCGGTCTCGCGACTCCAGGGCGACCAGCAGTTCGCCTTCAAGCACGCGCTCATCAGGGACGTCGCGTACCAGACGCTCCCGCGCGCGGCACGACGGGATCGACACGCCGCCGTCGCGGGTTACCTCGAGGAGTCGACCGCTGGAGTGGGCCAGGCACTCGAGGCTCTCGCGCATCACTGGCGCGAGGCCGGCGAGAACGAGCGCGCGGTCGACTACTTGCTCACCGCGGCCGAGCAGGCTGGCCGCGGGTGGGCGAAGGAGCACGCGCTCGCCCTGTACGCCCAGGCACTCGAACTCGTCCCCGAGGACGACAAGGAGCGACGCCGTCAGATCAGGCTACGCCAGGCCGTCATGGCGCAGGCGCTCTTCCACATTCCCGATGCGGAGCGACTCCGTCCCGGCTAGCGGGCTAGACGGGCGGGTCGGTCAGCGGAAAGTCGTCCGGGGTGACGTCGCCGGCGATCTCGTAGATCGTCTCGACGAAATGGTCTCCGAGCTGCTTCGAATGCTCGCGGACCATCTCTTCGCTCGGGGCAGCGTAGACGCAGAACGACCTCGGCGTACCCTCGGCATCGACGACCACGTGACTGTGCTCCCATACGATCTCGGGAAAGTGGTGGAAACCGATCGCCTTCGACCGTGTCGCGACGGTCGGGAGCGTGTCCATGTCAACCGTGTAGATCCGCTCGACGAGGTAGCGGGGCATGAAGGCGATGCTACAGTGGGCGTGGGTGGAGAGCGGGGGAACCGCCTACCCAGGCCGGATGTTCTGGTTGACGTGGGTTACGGCCGACACGCGTTGCGTGACGCTAGGCCGACTCTTCGGCGAGCTCGTCGAGCTCGTCGCTCAGGCCGCCGCTCGTCACGAGCGTCGGCTTGAGGCCCTTCGCGATCGTCTCCCTCGTGATGACGCACTTGGTGACGTCGGTGCGGGAGGGGAGCTCGAACATCACGTCGAGGAGCGCGGACTCGATGATCGAGCGCAACCCGCGGGCGCCGGTCTCGCGCTCGAGCGCCCGATCCGAGATCTCCCAGAGCGCATCCTCGGTGAACACGAGCTCGATCGAGTCGTAGCCGAAGAACCGCTGGTACTGGCGTGTGAGCGCGTTCTTGGGCTCGGTGAGGATGGCGACGAGGTCCTCCCGCCGGAGCTGGTGCACCGCCGAGATGACCGGGAGCCGGCCGACGAACTCGGGGATGAGCCCGAACGCCATGAGGTCCTCGGGCATCACCTTGGCGAGCATCTCCGCGCTCTCCTCGGAGTTGCGGGAGCGTACGTCGGCGCCGAAGCCGACGGCGTTCTTGCCCATGCGGTGCTCGATGATCTTGTCGAGCCCGGCGAAAGCGCCGCCGCAGATGAACAGGATGTTCGTCGTGTCGATCGACAGGAACTCCTGGTGCGGATGCTTGCGACCACCCTGTGGCGGCACGGAGGCGACCGTTCCCTCGAGGATCTTGAGGAGCGCCTGCTGCACTCCCTCGCCGGACACGTCTCGGGTGATCGACGGGTTGTCGGCCTTTCGCGCGATCTTGTCGACCTCGTCGATGTAGATGATCCCGGTCTCGGCCTTCTTGATGTCGAAGTCGGCCGCCTGGATCAGCTTCAGCAGGATGTTCTCGACGTCCTCGCCGACGTAGCCCGCTTCGGTGAGCGCAGTGGCATCGGCGATCGCGAAAGGCACGTTGAGGATGCGGGCGAGCGTCTGCGCGAGGAGGGTCTTGCCGCAGCCGGTCGGGCCGAGCAGGAGGATGTTGGACTTCTGGAGCTCGACCTCGGCGTCGTCGAGGCCCATCCGGACGCGCTTGTAGTGGTTGTAGACCGCGACGGCGAGCGTCCGCTTCGACTCCTCCTGGGAGATCACGTAGTCGTTCAGGACCGAGTAGATGTCGTACGGCTTCGGGAGGTTCTCGAGGTCGAGCTGCGCGGGACCCGTGAGCTCCTCGTCGATGATCTCGTTGCAGAGATCGATGCACTCGTCGCAGATGTAGACGCCGGGACCGGCGATCAGCTTCTTGACCTGTCGCTGAGACTTGCCACAGAAGCTACAAAGGAGCTGCTCGTTGCCCTCGCTTGCTCGCGCCACGTGTCTCCTTTTACTCCGATTTGGCTCTCACGACTAGTGCCAGCTCACCGGCCTGGTCACCGGTGGGTGATCACCCGGTCGATCAGTCCGTAGTCCTTGGCCTCTTCGGAGGTCATGTAGAAGTCGCGATCCATGTCTTGCTTCAGGGTGTCGAGCTCCTGGCCCGTGTGCTCCGCCATGATCTCCTCGACTCTGCGCTTGAGGGCGATCGTCTCACGAGCATGGATCTCGATGTCTGCAGCTTGTCCCTGATAGCCCCCCCACACCTGGTGGATGAGGATCTTCGAGTTCGGCAGGGCCATCCGCTTCCCTTTCGCGCCGCCCGTGAGCAGGAGCGCGCCCATGCTCATCGCAATCCCGACACAGATCGTCGAGATGTCCGGCTTGACGAACTGCATCGTGTCGTAGATCGCGAGGCCGGAGTACACGTTCCCTCCGGGTGAGTTCACGTAGAGATAGATGTCCTTGTCCGGATCCTCCGACTCGAGATGGAGGAGCTGGGCGATGATGAGGTTCGCGATCTGGTCGTCGATCGGCGTACCCAGGAAGACGATCCGTTCGTTGAGCAAGCGCGAGTAGATGTCGAACGACCTCTCGCCACGCGACGTCTGCTCGATGACCATCGGAATCAACGGGCTCATGGGCGGGCCTCCCGCGCATGAGCGGGGAGG
The DNA here is from genome assembly GCA_963716975.1 of uncultured Actinomycetes bacterium. Classification (GTDB taxonomy): domain Bacteria; phylum Actinomycetota; class Thermoleophilia; order Gaiellales; family Gaiellaceae; genus GMQP-bins7. Next base: position 15,213 of record CAVQVA010000045.1, read on the forward strand.
GGTGTGGGGAACCGGGAGGTTCCCCACGTCTTCAAGAAGAAGGGGGTACGCGGGGGAAACATGGTTTCCACCGCGATCGTTTGCGGAACGTAAACGATGCTCATGCAGGCTCCTTGCTGCCGGGTGTCCACAACTTCGTCTCGGTCTCGGGCTTTTCCTTTTCCTTCTCTTTCTCGGGAGTCCAGAGCTTCTCTCTCGCCGCCGCGAGGTCCGGGGCGATCGGCGTGACGTCGGCGACCAGCCTGTCCAGGGCGGCACGCAGGCGCAGATCCTCGCGAACGGACTCCTGCTGCCCATGTGCCCAGACGTCCTCGATCAGACCGTCGGCATCCTCGCCGGCGCGCTCCGCCTCCTCTCGCAGGTACGCGTTCACGTCGTCGTCCGAGACCGTGATCGCGGCACGCTCCGCAAGCGCCTCGAGCGCGAGCTCGCGTGCGATCGAGACCGCCGCCTCGAGGACCATCTGGCGCTGGATGTCCTCCGGGTTCGTCCCGCTCGCCTGGATGTAGGCCTCGAGGGAGATGCCGCGGCGCTCGAGCGACCGGGCGAAGCCGTTCAGAAGGTCTGCGGCACGCGACTGCACGAGTGGCAGCGCGGGCTGGACGCTCGATGCCTTGACGAGCTCGTCGACGGCTGCGGTGCGAAACGCCGCGTCGATCTCGGCGTCGAGCTGCTCCCTCAGGGTGGCCTCGATACTGGCGCGAAGCTCGGGCAGGGTGTCGAACTCGCTCGACGCGCGCGCGAGCTCGTCGTCGATCGGCAGCAGGACCTTCTCGTTCACGTCGCGCAACGTCACCTCGACGGCCCCCGAGCGGCCGTCGCTCCGCTCGTAGGGCACTTCCTTCGTCTCGCCGGGTGACGCCCCGACGAGCACGTGCTCCAACTCCGGCGCAAGCCGGCCCGCGCCGAGCTCGACCACGGTGTCCCGTTGCGCTTCGCCCTCGGGATCGACGATGTCGATCACGACGGTGTCGCCCTCGCGCGCCGCACGCCCGTCCGTCGGCGCAAGCTCCGCGACGGACTCGCGCAGGGCCTCGATCTCCGCGTCGATCGACTCCTGAGGGACGTCGACCTCGGGCCGGGCGACCTCGAGCGTCGTCCAGTCGACGATCTCCGGGAGCGGCTGCACCTCGACGGTCGCCGCGAACGTCCAGGACTCGTCGGCAGTGCTCGGCAGCACGAACTCGAACTGCGGGTCAGTGATCGGGCGAAGGCGGTTTCGCGCCGCCGCGCTCCAGAACCAGCCGCCGATGTGGCTGTCGACGGCCTCCGAGTAGATCCGCTCCTTGCCGAGGCGCGAGACGAGCACCGGCTCGGGAATCTTCCCCTTCCGGAAGCCAGGGAGCTTGACGCTCTCGGATAGGTCCGAGACCGCATGCTCGACCGCATGCTTCACCTGCGCCGGCGGCACCTCGACGGTGAGGCGGACACGGTTGTCGCCGAGCTCTTCGACCGGGGAAGCCACGGAGCCATTCAACCAGCCTGGGATAGGGTCACGCGGCGATGGAGCGGTACGACGCGGTCGTGGTCGGAGTCGGAGGAATGGGGAGCGCCGCGCTCTACCACCTGGCCCGGAGGGGAAAGCGCGTGCTCGGCATCGAGCGCTTCGACGTGCCGAACGACCTCGGTTCGTCGCACGGAATCACGCGGATCATCCGTCTCGCGCACTTCGAGCACCCGTCCTACGTCCCGCTCGTCCGCCGCGCGTACGAGCTGTGGCGCGAGCTCGAGCGCGAGGTCGGCGAGCAGCTCCTCCACGTGACCGGCGCGATCGACGCCGGCGGGGAGCTGTACGAGGGATCGGTTCGCTCCTGTCGTGAGTGGGACCTCCTGCACGAGCTCCTCAACGGGCGCGAGCTCGGCCGGAGGTTCCCCGCGTTCCACCTTCCCGACGACCTCCCCGTCCTCCTGCAGCCCGACGGCGGCTTCCTTGCACCCGAGCGCTGCGTCACGCGCCACGCCGAGGCCGCGGGCGCTCACGGCGCGGAGCTGCGGACGGGTGAGCGCGTGCTCGGCTGGGAGGACGTGTCGGACGGGGTACTAGTTCAAACGGAGAGTGGCCCGATTACGGCCGACCGTCTCGTGCTCACCGCGGGCGCGTGGTCGCAGGAGGTCGCGCGGCTTCCCGCCGGTCTCGTCGTGGCGGAGCGACAGGCGCTCGTGTGGTTCGAGCCGTTGCAGCCAGACCTCTTCTCGGTCGGACGTCTACCCGTGTTCAACCTCGAGATCGACCACGAGCACCTCTACGGCTTCCCGGTGTACGGAGTGCCGGGGTTCAAGGCCGGTCGCTACGACCGGGAAGGCCAGCGCTCCGCCGATCCGGAGGGGCTCTCCCGCGCTCCCGAGCCGCGTGACGAGGCGATGCTCCGACCTCTCGTCGAGCGCTACTTCCCCGACGGTGCCGGGCCGACCCTCGAGGTCCGGATCTGCCCGTTCGAGGTGTCACCCGACGAGGACTTCATCATCGACCACCACCCGGAGAGCGAGCGCGTCGTCCTCGCGGCCGGGTTCTCCGGCCGCGGCTTCAAGTTCTGCTCGGTGGTCGGCGAGATCCTCGCCGACCTCGCGCTCGACGGCGAGACTCGACACGACATCGGCCGCCTTCGGCTCCGACGATTCGATTGAGAGACCAATGCGGGCGGGAGGACTCGAACCTCCAAGGGCCGAAGCCCAACGGGACCTAAACCCGTCGCGTCTGCCAGTTCCGCCACGCCCGCAAGCCCCGAGAACAGGGGTCCCCAAGGATAGGCGCCCTCTCGGGAACCCGGCCGTCCTCGTGACCGCTAGTGGCGGCCGACCAGGATGGCGAAGGTCTCGCGAACGCTCTCGACGACGAGGCCCACGAGGAACACGATGACGAGGGTGGCGGCGGCGCCGAACACCTCCCCCGTGGCCGACAGCATCAACAGAGCCGCGAAGCTGCCGACGACGAAGAAGGCGGTCGAGAGGGGTCGACGCGTATACGTGCCGAGCCCGAGCCCGACGAGGAACGCGGCGCCGAACACCACGATCCCGAGTGTCATGCGGCGAGGGTAGGACCAGGGTCGGACGGAGCGGACCCAGTCGGCACAAGCCCGGAATTTGCTGACTCGCGCACTCCGGGCGGGGCCCCGGCGCGCCTCGTTGACTCTGACCGCCTCGTGCTCCACCGTCATACTCGCGCGGGTGCGAGGAGACGGGGCGCCGAAAAGCCTGCGCGGGGCACTCGCCGCCGGTTGGCGTGAGCTTGCGCTCTACCTCGCAGCCGGTGCCGTCTACATCGCGATCGGGGTCAATGTCCCCGAGTTCCTCTTCTCGTGGGTCGTCGCCGCCGGCTACCTGCTGCTCTGTGTCGTCGCGCTACCCGTGCTCGCGCGCCGCCTGTTCGGCCCCCGATCCGGCTCGCGAGGCGATACATGAGCTGGGCCGCCCACGACCTCGAGCCGTACGTCATCCAGAAGCACATGGGCAAGAAGGTTGCCTTCGTGCCCCTGCTCATCGGCTCGTACGCGCCGGACGTGACGTCCAAGTGGTTCGTGTACGGGGTCGGTGCGTTCGGCGTCGAGATCAAGGCCGACAACCCGGCTCAGTTCCACCGCGGCTGGCCGGGTGTCGGGTTCACGCACTCGCTGACGTTCGGAGTGGTCGTCGGCCTGCTCATCTACGCGATCTGGCGAAACCCGGTCGTGGCGTACAGCTTCGTGATCGGGCAGTGGGCACACGCGCTCACGGACACGGGCGACACGGTCGGGACGATGCTCCTGTTCCCGTTCACCGACCACCTCTTCTCGGTCGGCGCCTGGGCCTATGCGGGACAGACAGGGCGCTACATCGACGCAGGCGCCTACTACAGCGGGCTCGGCTTCGTCTGGGACGGCGTGTTCGTCGTCTGGGGGATCCTGAGCTGGCGCGTCCTCACTCGAGGCTACTTCCGGGAGACCGTTGCGGTCGCCGACCCGTTCTGGCGCTGGGCTGGTCGCTACCTCTCGGAGAGGACCCTCGTCACCCTCTACCGCACGTCGTTCTTCTACGGCATCGCCCGCTGGACGGCCTGGCTCATCTGGGCGCACGTCGTGCGCAACTTCGCCTTCGACATCCGTTGGGGCGGGCCTCGCTGGGTGCCTCGGATCTACAGCGACCAGCTGAACTCCGCGCCGGCATGTAGATGCCCCGGCTGTTGCTCGATGCGACCACGGCTCGGTTTCTATGGCGCCGTTGCTGTCTGCGCGGTGGTGAAGGGCCGGTCTTCGTCGTTGCGTCGCACGCTCGCCGACGCACCACCCCGCGCCCGGCTGAGACAGCGCTGGTTCCGAAGACGCCGCAGGCTCAAGCGCCGCTAGCCGGATACCGACAAATGGAGCATGAGCGTCCAGCGCGTCTGGGCCCGCTCCGCGTTGGCCATTGCCTTCGCGGGCCTCGTCCTGCTCGGACTCGGACTGCTGCTTTCGAAGCCGGGGAGCGACGCGAACCAGTTCTTCACGCTCTGGGTGTACCAGGGGCTCGTCGTGCTCTCGGTCGCGATTGCGGCATCGCGTGCGATCGCCATACCGCGTGACCGGCTCGCGTGGGGGGTCATCGCGTTCTCGCTCGCGTGCACGGCCTTCGCGGAGATCTACTACGCGATCGTCGAGCCCGCCGCCTATCCGTCGATCGCGGACATCGGGTGGATCGCGTTCTACCCGGTGCTGTACGTCGGGATGGTCCTGCTCCTCCGGCGGCGCGCACGCTCGATCACGAACACCCTCTGGCTCGACGGGTTGACCGCCTCCGTCGCCGCCGCCGCACTCGGCGCCGCAGTCCTCGTCGAGCTCGTGCTGCGCACGACGGAAGGCACGCTGAGCACGGTCGCCACGAATGTCGCGTACCCGCTCGGCGACGTCCTGCTCCTGTCGGCCGTCTTCGGCGTCTTCTCGCTCGCCAGCTGGAGACCCGGGCGGCTCTGGCTGGTCCTCGGCCTCGGCGTCCTCGCCACTGCGATCGCGGACGCGATCTACCTCTTCCAGTACGCCGCCGGGGACTACGTTCAGGGAACCGTTCTCGACGTGCTCTGGCCGGCATCGATGATCCTGATCGCCTCGGCGGCGTGGATGAAGGAGCCGGCAACGCGTGGGATCGAGGTCGAGGGTCGGGCCTTGCTGGCGGTCCCCGCCACGTGCGCGCTCGTCGCGACCGGGATCCTCGTGTACGACCACTACAACCGCGTCAACGTCCTTGCCCTCGCTCTTGCGACGGCGACGATCCTCCTCGTCGTCCTCCGGCTCGTCGCGACGTTCCGCGAGAACCGCCGTCTCTTCCGCCTGACGAAGCACGAGGCGATCACGGACTCCCTCACCGGGCTGTCGAACCGGCGGAAGCTCCTCGTCGACCTCGAGAGCCGGCTCGGGGAAGAGCACCTGACCTCGACGCTCCTGATGATCTTCGACCTCGACGGGTTCAAGAGCTACAACGACAGCTACGGCCACCCCGCAGGGGACGCGCTCCTCGCACGCCTCGGCGCGAAGCTCGCGGCCGTTCCCGCGGAGGACGGATCCGTCTACCGCCTCGGCGGGGACGAGTTCTGCCTCATCGCGCCGGTGTCACCCGGCGAGGCCGAGCCGCTCATCGATCGTGCGTGCATCGCACTCTCCGAGCACGGCGAGGGTTTCGAGATCACGAGCTCCTTCGGCGCGATCATGCTTCCCGACGAGGCGACCGACGCCAGCGAAGCGCTGCGCCTCGCAGACGAGCGGCTCTACGCGCAGAAGTACTCGATACGCAAGGAGACGGACCGGACTCTGCACGCGCTCCTCGACGCGCTCTCCGAGCGCGAGCCGGGTCACCAGCTGCACGTCGAGGGCGTCGTCACGCTCGCGCTGCAGATGGGTGCGATGCTCGGGCTGCGTCGAGACGAGCTGGAGGAGCTCGCTCGCGCCGCGCAGCTCCACGACATCGGCAAGCTCGCCATTCCGGACCAGATCCTCCACAAGCAGGGGCCGCTCGACGAGCGCGAGTGGGAGTTCATCCACCAGCACACGATCGTCGGAGAGCGGATCCTCCGGGCCTCGCCCGCGTTCCGGAGCGTCGCCACGGTCGTCCGCTCCACCCACGAGCGCTGGGACGGCAACGGCTACCCGGATGCGCTCAGCGGTGAGGAGATCCCGCTGGCGGCTCGCATCCTCGCCGCCTGCGACGCGTTCATCGCCCTGACCTCGGCGCGCCCGTACCGACTGGCCCGCACACCGGAAGACGCGCTCGCGGAGATCGAGCGCTGCGCCGGTACCCAGTTCGACCCCGCGGTCGTGCAGGCGCTCGCGGCCAGCATGCGAGACGAGCTCGAGACCGAGCACGCGGCGTAGCGCGAAGCTCCCGCAGCACGCGCTACCTTCTCCCAAGCCCGGCCCCGTAGCTCAGTGGATAGAGCAGCAGGCTTCGAACCTGCGTGCGGAGGTTCGATTCCTCCCGGGGCCATCGCGGAAAGTCGCTGCGATTCCCGTTCGACTCCCGACGCCTCACCTCCTCTGAGAAGTGCGGTAGCGTGGCCAGCCACATGACCAGATTCGTGGTCGACTGCGGCGTCGTCCTCCAGCTGGCGAGTGAGGGGATCGAGATCCCGGCCGAGCACGAGCTTCTCGCGCCGACGCTCTTGCGCTCCCAGACGCTGTCGGCTCTGCACGAGGCGGTGCACGGCGGCGAGATCTCGCCGGATGTCGCTCTCGACCGGCTCGCCCGCATCCGGGCAATGCCGATCCGCCTTCTCGGCGACGCCGTGCTCCGGCGTCGCGCCTGGGACCTCGCCGAGCGGCTGGGGTGGGCCGAGACCTACGACGCCGAGTACGTCGCACTCACTCAGCTGCAGGCAGACGCGTTCATCACCCTGGACGCGGATCTGGCGCGCCGGGTGGAAGGGATCGTCCCGACGGCGACGATCGAGGCACTGCTGGTTACCTGAGGCTTCCGGGCCGCGCGTCCCGAGAGGTAGCGTGACCAGCGATGGAGTACGTCAACCTCGGCTCGACCGGCCTGCGCGTGTCGCGCATCTGCCTCGGGATGATGAGCTACGGCCGGCACGAGAGCCGCGAGTGGGCTCTCGACGAGGAGGCCGCGGAGCCGATCGTGCGGCGCGCGGTCGAGGGCGGGATCACGTTCTTCGACACCGCTGACGTGTACAACGGCGGCCGGAGCGAAGAGGTGACCGGCCGCCTCCTCTCGAAGCTCTTCGGCATGCGCGAGGAGTACGTCCTCGCGACGAAGGTCCACGGGCGGACGATGCCGGGCGAGAACGGGCGCGGCCTCTCGCGGAAGCACATCCTCGCGTCGATCGACGCCTCGCTCGATCGGCTCGGCCACGACTACGTCGACCTCTACCAGATCCATCGCTGGGATCCGCTGACGCCGATCGAGGAGACGATGGAGGCGCTCCACGACGTCGTCAGGGCCGGGAAGGCGCGCTACATCGGAGCGAGCAGCATGTACGCGTGGCAGTTCGCGAAGGCGCAGCGAGTCGCGAGAACGCGGTTCGTCTCGATGCAGAACCACTACAACCTCGTCTACCGCGAGGAGGAGCGGGAGATGATCCCGCAGTGCATCGACCAGGGCGTCGGAGTCCTGCCCTGGAGCCCGATCGCCCGCGGGCTCCTCGCCGGCACGCGGACGCGTGAGGGCGAACGCCTGACGACGCGCTCGCGGACGGACTCGTTCGGCGACAGCCTCTATACGCCGGACGTCGACTTCGACGTGGTCGACCGCGTGTCGGAGGTCGCGGCCGAACGCGGCGTTCCGTCGGCGCAGATCGCCCTCGCATGGCTCCTCCACAAGCCGGGAGTGACCGCACCGATCGTCGGAGCGACGAAGGTCGAGCACCTGGAGGACGCGCTCGCGGCCGAGCAGCTCGCCCTGAGCGACGACGAGATCGCACGGCTCGAGGAGCCGTACGTGCCGCACGCCATATCGGGTCACTAGCAGTAGGCCGCCTCAGGGCTTGCCTCCGTAGCGCCGCGCCTGCCGCGTCTCGCGCGCACGCTGGCGCCAGCGCCGCTTGAGCTCCCTTCCGACCCGCTTGCTCGACCGCGCCTCCACGGATCTCAGCTCACGCTGGAGCTTCCCGTAGCTCGTCCAGCGATCGGGGTCGAGAGACGCCTGACTCGAGTGCCTCCTGCACCGCGCAGTCCGGCTCCGAGGCGTGCGAGCAGTCGTTGAACCGGCATTGCTGCTGCCAGCTCGGCGATGTCCGCGAACGCGCTGTCGACGTCGCCTTCCCAGACCTGGAGCTCGCGCAGGCCGGGCGTGTCGATGAGGATCGCCCCGTCGCGGAGCACGAGGAGCTGACGGTGGCGTGTCGTGTGCCGTCCGCGCCCGTCGTTGCGGAGGTCGCCCGTGGACATGACCGTGCGACCTGCGAGCCGGTTGACGAGCGTCGACTTCCCGGTCCCCGACGACCCGAGCAGGACGAAGGTCCGCGCCGGACGCAGGAGCGCGCGCACCTCGTCGATCCCCTCGCCCGTGACGTTGCTGAGGGCGAGAACCGGGACTCCGATCGCAACGCCTCGGCTTCGGCGAGCTTGTCGAAGTCGTCGCAGACGTCGAGCTTCGTCAGCAGGACGACCGGATCGGCGCCGCTGTCCCACGCCGCGACGAGGTAGCGCTCCAGCCGCCGCGGGTTGAAGTCGTGGTCGAGCCCGGTGACGAGGAACACCATGTCGACGTTCGCGACCAGGATGTGCTCCTCGGCCTTGAGCCACGGGCGTCTTGCGCGAGACCTTCGTCCGGCGTGGGAGAAGGGCCTCGATCGCCGCACGATCTCCGGGGGCGTCGCAGACGGCGACCCAGTCGCCGACCGCGGGCATGCCGCCCATGATCTCGTGATCGCGCAGGCGACCGCGAGCGTGGGCCAGCCGGTCCCCGCGCTCGCCGCGTACGTAGTAGCCGCCGCGGTGCTCCGCGACGACGCGAGCAGGCTCGAAGCCTCGCTCTGCATGAGTTGTGAAGGCCGCCTCGAGCTCGTCGGTCCAGCCCAGCTTGACGAGCTCTCGCGCGGCCAGGGTTCCATCGGACAACGGAAGACTCCTTCACTCGGGTGGAGAACCTGACCGCGGCTCGCGGCCGACCCGAGCGAAGCGCTTCTAGCTGAGGACGGCGTCGAGCCGGAGTGACGTAGCGCTATCGACTTTCATGACGTCCTCCTCTCGCTCGACGACCTTCGGAGGGTACGGCCTCGCGTCGCAGCCGTCAAACGTCGCGGAGGCTCAGGAATGCCGCGGTATCCTGTCGCGGGCGCGGTGGCGGTAGCTCAGTTGGTAGAGCCCCGGGTTGTGGTCCCGGTGGTCGCGGGTTCGAATCCCGTCCGCCACCCCTGATTCCACCGCGTAGGCTTCGCGACCGATGAAGGGCGACAGCCTGGCCTCCACGACGAGATACCTCGTCTTCGTGCTCAGCGCCCTGTACGGGCTGGCGGCGATCATCGGGGTGTTCGCGCTCGACTTCGCGTCGACGCGGAACGTCGTCATCTGGCTCGTCTTCCTCCTCGGCGGCGCATGCCTCATGCTCGTCGGCCAGCTTCTCGTGCCCGAAGGGTGGGGGCGCGCGCTTCTCGTCTCGACGGGAAGCGCCGCCGGAGGGTTCCCGCTGCTTCCGACGCTCATCGTTCCCGTGGCGGTCGCCGTGGTGATCGCCAGCAGCATCGCGCTCGCACGCCGCGCGCCGGCACACGCTTGATGCGCCATACGCGCCACGGATGGTGGCTCGAGGAGGCCGGAGACGGTCGTGCCGACGCAACCGCTCGAGGGCGATGCCCGGGCGGACGTCGTCGTGGTCGGCGGTGGCTACCTCGGCATGTGGACGGCCTGGCAGCTGCTCGAGCTCGAGCCGGAGCTCGACGTCGTCCTGCTCGAGGCATCCGTGTGCGGACACGGTCCGAGCGGCCGGAACGGCGGCTTCTGCGAGACGCTGTGGTGGGACGTCACGACGCTCCGTGAGCGCTCGAGCGACGCCGAGGCACTCGCCGTCTGCCGCGCGTCGGAGAGAGCCGTGCACGGCATCCGCGACTGGTGCGATGCAAACGGCGTCGACGCGTGGTTCCGGGAGGCGCCGATGCTCAACGTCGCGACGACTCCGTCGCAGCTCGGCTGCTGGGACGACGACGTCCGCTCGTGCGCCGAGCTCGACGCACCGGACGAGATCGTCGAGTTGAGCGCAGATGAGGTGCGAGCCCGCTGCGACTCACCCGTCTTCCTCGGCGGCGCGTCTCACCGCCTCAACGCGACGGTGCAGCCGGCCCGGCTCGCGCTCGGGCTGCGGCGTCGGCTTCTCGAGCGCGGCGTCCGGATCCACGAACGGACCCTGACGACCCGACTCCACGGCGACGGGAGCGTCGAGACGCGCCAGGGCCGCGTGCGGGCTCGCGCAGCCGTGCTCGCGGTCAACTCCGCGACTGCGGGCTTCCCGGGCTATCGCCTGGCGCTCGCAGTGGCCTCGAGCCACATCGTCCTCACCGAGCCCGTCCCGGACGTACTCGAGGAGCTCGGCTGGACCGGTGGCGAGGCCATCGTCGACAGCCGCACTCTCGTTCACTACATGCGGACCACACGCGACGGCCGCATCGCCTTCGGCTGGGGCGGAGGAACGATGGGCTTCGCCGGCAAGGTGTCGCGCCGGCTGGAGCTCGACCCGGGTGTGATCGAGCGCACGCGCAGGAGCCTCGTTCGGTTCTTCCCGCAGCTGCGCGGAAGAGAGATCACGCATGCCTGGGGCGGTCCGATCGACGTCTCCCCCACGCACCTGCCGATCTTCGGCAGCCGCGCCCGCGTCCATCACGGCTACGGGTTCACGGGGAACGGCGTCGGCCCGTCGTACCTCGGCGGGGAGATTCTCGCGCGGCTCGCCCTCGACCGTAGGGACGACCTCACGTCGCTTGCGATCGTGGAGCCCGATCGCAAGCTCTTCCCGCCCGAGCCGTTCCGCTATGTCGGAGGCTCGCTCATCCGCCGCGCGCTCGTCCGGAAGGACGCTGCCGAGGACGAGGGCCGGCGCCCCGATCCCCTCACCGGGCTCGTCGCCTCTCTTCCCCGGCGGCTCGGACTGCGCCTCCCCCGCTAGAGATGAGGGGCGCGCCAGTCGTCGCCGTGGGCGGAGCGCTTCGCGACGTCCTCGGGAACAGCGCCATCCGGAGGATCGAGATCGCGTGGACGACCGGCATTGCGGCGGATTGGGCGTTTCTCGTCATCCTGCTCGTGGTCGCCTACGACGCCGGCGGGGCGCTCGCAGTCGGCGTGCTCGGGGCGGTTCGAGTCCTGCCCGCGATCGTGATCGCACCGTTCGCGAGCACGCTCGTCCAGCGCTTCCGAGGCGATCGCATGCTCACCGCGATCAATCTCGTGCGGACCGCCGGTGTCGTTCTCACGGCGATCGTGATCGGCACGGACTGCCTCTTGCAGTCACGTACGTCCTCGCCGCAGTCGTCGCCGGCGCGGGCTCGCTCGTGCGGCCGATTCAGAACGCTCTTCTGCCGGCGCTCGCGCGCACCCCCGGCGAGCTCGTCGCGGCGAACGTCGCGTCGAGCACCGGCGAGGGGCTGGGGACGTTCGCCGGGCCGCTGATCGCGGGCGTGCTCGTCGCCTGGACCGGGTCGGTGGTCGCGAGCCTGCTCGTGGCGGCCGGGTTCGCCGGGGCTACAGCCGCGGTCACGGGACTTCGCTTCGAACGAGACGCGGATGCTCGCGGAGGCGTCGGCGCAGACCCGAGCGCGCGCTTCCGCCTGGCCGATGCCTCTCGAGTCCTGCGCCGGTACCCGGGCGCGGCCCTCCTCATGGGAGGCTTCGTCGCCCAGATCTTCGTGCGGGGCCTGCTCATCACGCTGATCGTCGTCGCGTCCATCGAGCTCCTCGACATGGGCGACACCGGGGTCGGGCTGCTGAACGCGGCGATCGGCCTGGGCGGTCTCGTCGGTGCACTCGGCGCGCTCGGGCTCGTCGGCGTCCGGCGACTGACGACGGTCTTCGGGATCGCGCTGGCGGGCTGGGGACTACCACTGATGATCATCGGCGGCTGGCCCGTGGCGGCTCTCGCCCTGTTCGCGCTGTTCGTGACGGGCATCTCCAACGCGGTTCTCGACGTCTCGGGGTTCACGCTCGTCCAGCGGGGTGTACAGAACGAGGACCGCGTGACCGTGTTCGGCGTCCTGGAAGGCGGCCTCGGCGCCGGCCTTCTCGTCGGAAGCCTGCTCGCGCCGGCGCTCATCGCCGTGTTCGGACCGCGCGCCGCCTTCGTGGTGGCCGGTGCGATCCTGCCGACTCCTCGCCGTCCTCACGTGGCGTCCGATCGCCAGGCGCACGCGCCGAGGCGCGCTCACTGACGATCTCCTGGCACTCCTGCGGAGCAATCCGCTGTTCGCACCGCTTCCGCTGACCGCGCTCGACCAGCTCGCCGAGAGCCTCGAGCTCGTCTCCTTCGAGCCGGGAGACGTCGTCATGCGGAAGGGCGAGCCGGGGGACTACTACCTGCTGATCGCAGACGGAGAAGTGGAGGCGAGCGACGACGGGCGCGCTCTCCGAACCTGTGGGTCGGGCGACGGCGTGGGCGAGATCGCCCTCGTCCGGCGTGTGCCACGCACGGCCACGGTCGTCGCGAGGACGCACGTGTCGGGATACGCCATCGATGCGGCGACATTCCTCGCGGCCGTCGCGGGACCGGCCGCCGCCGCGGCGCTGGCCGATGTCACGTCGTCCCGGCTCGAGCACTCACGGCTCGACCCGGCGGCGCCCTAGCGCGCGCGGCTCATCCCCGTCGCGCGCACTGCGTGGGGCTACGCAAGCTCGCCGGCGAAGAACTCGAGCGCCGACTTCGTCTTCGTCTGCTGCTCTCCCGAGAGGTCGAGACCGAGGTCGTTGAGGTACGCCCGGGTCTCGAGTGCGACCTGGAGCGCCTCACCGGGCCGGCACTTGGTCGAGAGCTCGAAGATCCGCGACCCATCCGGGTAGAGCCACATCTCTCCGACCAGCTTCCGCGCGTACCCGCGGGGTTGGAACCTCAGCTTCAGCACGAAGATCGGGCCGAGAATCGAGAGATCGTCCAGCCCCACGCCTTCCGGCGCGTGAGCACGCAGGAAAGAGCGCTGCTCCTTCGAGAACAGCTTGCTCACGGAACGCCCCCCGCCGACAGCCTCTCGAACGTCCTCGTTCGAGGCCTTGCCCTTCATCGATGCGGAGCACACATACCCACCGGGCATCGCATCGACCTCGACGCCGACGCTCCCCGAACGACGCAGGTCGTCCGGGAGCTCGTCCGGTACGACCGGCCTCAGCTTCACGACCGTATCTCCGGCGCGGCCCTGGATTCTCCGAGCGCGAACTGCGAGGCCGCTCCCGTTGAGTGTCAGATCGGGAGTGTCGAAGAAGAACACCTGCCGGATCTGAGCGTCCAGCGGGTCGATCTCCAGCGCCGCGACCGCCGATCGCTGCGCGCTTTCCGGGATCGTCGTCTTCAACTCGACGCTGTCCGCGTCGCTGACGAGCGCAATGAGCTTTCCCAGCTCCTCGCCCGACATCTCCAGGAGCTTCTTCGTTCCGGTCGCCATCTCGGCCTCCCTCTTGTATGTGTCCGACAGTCTCTACCCAAAACGTTCGACGAGCAGGCCGTGTCGCAGGCCACGATCGCTCACCGTGAGCGACTCCCGCTCGAGCTTGGCCATCACCGTACGCACGATGCACGCGCCCGCGAGGATGACCTCGGCCCGCTTCGGCTGCAGTCCGACTATTCGGCGCCGCTCGTCGGCGGTACGGGTGCGATACAGCTCGATCTGACGATCGACCTCCACGCGCTCGATCACGGTGCCCCGAACGACATCCGGGTCGTACACCGCAAGCTCGTGCCTCACTGCAGCGAGTGTCGTGACGGCGCCGCCCATCCCGACGAGCGTTTTTGGTGCAGGCCGTCCATCCAGACGCTCGAGATCGACAGCGACCGCATCGAGCGCTGCGGTCAACGCTCTCTCGGAGACCCGGCCGTCGAGGCCGAACTGGTCGGTGAAGCGCGCCGCACCGACGTTCACGCTGAACCGCTCGTCAACCGACTGGCCATGGCCGAATGTGAACTGCGAGCTGCCTCCGCCCGTATCGAAGACGACGAGCGAGCCACTGACGGGACCGAGCCCCGACTTCACGGCGAGGTAGGCGAGCCTGCCCTCGTCCTCCGCCGTGATGATCTCCACGCGGACGCCGCTGCGAGCCTCCACCGCGTCCATGAACTCGCTGCTGTTCCGCGCGATCCGCAGACCCGCAGTTCCGACGAGCGCGATGGCAACGGCATCGCTGCTCGTTGCTTCGTCGACCATGGCCGCGATCGCCTCGACGGTTCGCGCCATGGGCTCGGACGCGAGCCGACCGGTCTCCTGGAGACCCTCGCCGAGCCGCGTGACCTCGGCGCGGTCGTCCACGCTCCGCCACTCACCAGCGGGCGTCCGCTCCGCCAGGAGGAACTTGACCGAGTTCGTGCCGACGTCGACGACTGCATACCGCGTGCCGAATCCCAGAAGCGCCTTGAGCCCGCGCGGAAAGTTGACATTCGGAAGTGCCCCCAAACCGAGCTTGCGCACGGTGGAGAGCACTCGGTCCGGATCCTCCGATTCGACCGCGATCGTCCGCGTCGCCGTGCTTCCCGTCCGCACGTCGGTCAGCTCCGCCATGCAGCCGTCGATCGTGTACCGCCGCCGCCGCTTGTAAACGTCGACCACGAGCAGGTCGCCGCTCGGCCGCACGAGCTCGTCGACTAGCTGCTCCAGCGTGTAGGTGGTACGGGTCAGCGACGGGACCGGAGCACGCAGCCCCTCCAGCACGGAGCCAACCTCCCTGGCCGCGATGGGGAACGCTGCCTTCAGAACGGGCAACCACTGCTCGAGCCCGTCCGCGTTCACCTGCTCGAGATGCTTGAGGTCCAGGTCCCCATTGCGAACCTTGACGGTGTCCCCGCCCCCGACCGAGAGCAGATAGAGGTCGTCACTCTCCTCGACATGCTCGGGCGCATGCGCGGCAAGATGCTCCTCGGCTTCGCCGAAGCTGACGCCGAATGTCCGCCATTCCCACCGGGGGACGATCGCAGGCACCACCACATACTCCACCCCTCCGCTCTGGGATCGCAACGCCAGCGGTCGAGCCGAAGGCCGTCGTGCCCCTTTTCGGCGATGCCCGGGGGGGACGTCGACGGTACCGTGCGACGGTGATCGGGACCGCACGGATCGCGAGCATCGTCCTGCTGCTGGTCCTGGTCGGCTTGATCCCGGTCGCTCTCGCGGAGGGCCGGCCCGTGCCGAACGCTCCCTCATGCCCCATGACGCCCGCAGATTCGTTCTGGCATGCCGACGTCTCCGGGCTACCCGTCCTTCCGCAGTCGGGGGCCTGGATCTCGAGCATGGGCTCGTCCGCCGGGCTCAAGGCGGACTTCGGCTCCGGGCTGTGGGACGGTGGCCCGATCGGCATCCCATACACGACGGTGCCCGGCAACCAGCCGAAGGTACCGGTCTCGTTCGACTACGACGACGAGAGCGACCCCGGCCCGTACCCGATTCCACCTGACGCTCCGATCGAAGGCGGCCCGAGCTCGACCGGCGACCGGCATGTCCTCGTCGTGGACCGAGACGCGTGCCGTCTCTGGGAGGTCTTCAGCGCCTATCCACAGGGAAACGGCTCGTCGTGGACGGCCGGATCAGGGGCGACGTGGAGCCTCAACTCGAACGTGATGCGTCCCCTCGGGTGGACCTCCGGTGACGCGGCTGGACTGCCGATTCTGCCGGGCCTCGTCCGCTACGACGAGGTCGCCGCAGGAGAGATCGACCACGTCATCCGCTTCACGGCGCCGAAGACCGCCAACGCCTACGTCTGGCCGGCGAGCCACAAGGCGGGATCCGGCGGCTCGTCGGATCCGCCGATGGGCGCCTGGTTCCGGCTCAAGGCGAGCTATGACATCAGCCACTTCTCCGCGCAGAACCAGGTGATCCTCCGGGCGCTCAAGAAGCACGGGATGGTCCTGGCCGACAACGGCTCGCCGTTCTACATGAGCGGGGCGCCGGATTCGGCGTGGAACAACTCCGATCTGAATGCCCTGAAGGCGATCCCCGGCTCGGCGTTCGAGGCGGTCGACGTGGCGTCCTTGAAGCTGTCGAACACCTCATACGCCGTCGCCAGCGCCGCTCCGCCGCCTGCTGCCCCCGTCAACACGGCATGGCCGGTGCTCTCGGGGACGGCCCGCGACGGCCAGACGCTTTCGACGACGAACGGCACCTGGACGGGGACGGCACCGATCACCTACAGCTATGCCTGGCGCCGCTGCGATACGAGCGGCGCCAACTGCACGACCATCGCCAACGCGAGCGGGCAGTCCTACGTCCTGACCGCGGCCGACGTCGGCTCCAAGGTGTACTCGCTGGTCACCGCGTCGAACGCCGGGGGCTCGGCATCGCAGCGGAGCGCGTTGAGCGCGGTGGTGAGCGCCGCCAAGCCGGTCAACACGGCATGGCCGGTGCTCTCGGGGACGGCCCGCGACGGCCAGACGCTTTCGACGACGAACGGCACCTGGACGGGGACGGCACCGATCACCTACAGCTATGCCTGGCGCCGCTGCGATACGAGCGGCGCCAACTGCACGACCATCGCCAACGCGAGCGGGCAGTCCTACGTCCTGACCGCGGCCGACGTCGGCTCCAAGGTGTACTCGCTGGTCACCGCGTCGAACGCCGGCGGCTCGGCATCGCAGCGGAGCGCGTTGAGCGCGGTGGTGAGCGCCGCCAAGCCGGTCAACACGGCATGGCCGGTGCTCTCGGGGACGGCCCGCGACGGCCAGACGCTTTCGACGACGAACGGCACCTGGACGGGGACGGCACCGATCACCTACAGCTATGCCTGGCGCCGCTGCGATACGAGCGGCGCCAACTGCACGACCATCGCCAACGCGAGCGGGCAGTCCTACGTCCTGACCGCGGCCGACGTCGGCTCCAAGGTGTACTCGCTCGTCACCGCGTCGAACGCCGGCGGCTCGGCATCGCAGCGGAGCGCGTTGAGCGCGGTCGTGGTCGCTCCGTAGGCCACATCCCACCCCGGTGCGGACCCCGCACGCAGAGCCGTTGCTCAGAGGCGCCGTCGAGCCCTTAACCGCACCCTCGCAGAATCCTCAGACGGCTCTTAGCCGCGCCTGCTCTGCTGGAGATCGTGGGTACGAGAGCGATCGAGACGGAGCGAACCCGATGAACCGGCTCGCGAGGATCGCGCTGACGGCCACCGTTGCTATCGGCATGCTCGTCGCGGGTGCGTCGGGTGCGCTCGGCGTGCCGCGCGACACGTCGTCCAGCACGCGAACCGTGAGGACGGGCGTCGTCGTGGTGAACACGACGCTCGCGTACGGGGGTGCGGCCGCGGGCACGGGCATCGTGCTCACGTCCTCGGGCGAGGTGCTCACGAACAACCACGTCATCCGGGGTGCCACGTCCATTCGCGTCACCGACGCCGCGGCTGGCCGGACCTATACAGCCACGGTCGCCGGCTACAGCATCTCGAAGGACATCGCACTCCTCGAGCTGCGGAACGCCAGCGGCCTGCCGGCGGCTCTCCTGGGAAACTCGTCCAGCCTCGAAGTCGGAGACCGGGTCACGGCAGTGGGCAACGCCGGCGGAACCGGCAGGCTGACCGTGAAGGCCGGCATGCTGACGGGACTCGGACGCTCGATCATGATCAACGGCGACGACGGGAGCTCCACCCGGCTGAGCGGCCTGATCGAGACGAGCGCTCCACTCCGGCCCGGCGACTCCGGTGGGCCGCTCCTGAGTGACGGACGCGTCATCGGTATCGACGCGGCGGCGTCGACCAGCCTGCGGTATCCGGACGGCGGCGGTGAGGGCTTCGCCGTTCCGATCAACTCCGCACTTGGCGTCGTGAGCCAGGTCGAGACCGGTCACCGGTCGGCGACGGTGCACGTCGGCCCCACCGCCTTCCTCGGTGTCTCGCTCGGCCGGTCGGACGTCAGAGGCGAGACCGTGCGGGGAGCATTGGTCAACGGCGTGTCTGCCGAATCGCCCGCCGACAAAGCCGGGATCGGTGCCAACGACGTGATCACGTCGTTCGCCGGGCGACGCGTGACATCGTCGACGAGCCTCCGGAACCTTGTCGTCCGGGTGTCCCCCGGCCGCACGGTACGGCTGACCTGGATCGACCCCTACACGGGCACGAACACGGCAAGCGTGCGTCTCGTGTCCGGCCCTCCTCAATAGCCGCCAGTAATAGCGTCAATCAGCCGCTCAGCCGGGGCGAGGAGGCGAGCGCACCAACCGGAGTGACCACTCCGCTTTCTGGCAAACTGCCGGAATGGCGCGCACCGCTACCGAGCCAAGGCCGCTGCGCCGCGATGCCGAGCGCAACCGCGACCGGATCATCGAGGCCGCGCGGGCCGCATTCGCGACCGACGGCATCGACGTCTCGGTCGAGGAGATCGCACGTCGTGCGGGCGTGGGGATGGGGACCCTCTACCGCCGCTTTCCCACGAAGGCGGAGCTGATTGACGCCATCCTCGAGGATGTCCTCACGGAGGTCTGCAGCGCCGCAGAGTCGGCTCTCGAGGAGCAAGACGCCTGGTTGGGCTTCAGCACGTTCCTCGAGCGCGTGTTCGAGCTCCACGTGCGGAATCGCGGTCTCAAGGACGTGATCGCAGAGCGCAGGCACGGCAGGAGGCGACTCGAGTCGGCACGTGCGCACATGCGCCCGCTCGTCGCCGAGCTCATCGCGCGCGCACAGGCGCAAGGCGCGCTGCGCCCGGACTTCACGGCAGAGGACATGCCCATGCTGTTCTGGACCGGCGGTCGCGTCGCCGAGATGGCCTCGTTCGTGGCTCCGGAGCTCTGGCGTCGTTATCTCGGCTTCGTGCTCGACGGCCTGCGTGCCCACTCGGCGACGCCGCTGCCGCATCCGCCACTCACGAGGGCGCAGCTCGAGCGCGTAACGGGAGCGAGATCGTGACCACCGCGGTCGGAGCGGAGACGGCCGCCGCCCGATCGGCGGTCCGCATGATCTTCGCCGCCCTGATGCTGGGCATGTTCCTCGCCGCGCTCGACCAGACGATCGTCGCTACCGCACTCCCGACGATCGTCGGGGACCTCGGTGGGCTGAACCACCTGTCCTGGGTCGTCACCGCGTACCTGCTCGCGTCGACCGTCTCGACTCCGATCTACGGAAAGCTGGGCGACATGTACGGACGGAAGCCCATCTTCCTGGCGGCGATCCTGATCTTCCTCGCGGGCTCGATGCTCGCCGGGCTCAGTCAGACGATGGCCGAGCTCATTGCCTTCCGTGCGATCCAGGGGATCGGCGCCGGCGGGCTCATCGTCAGCGCCCAGGCGATCATCGCGGACATCGTCCCGCCCAGAGAACGAGGGCGCTACATGGGACTCATCGGCGCGGTCTTCGCCGTCGCCTCGGTCGCCGGGCCGCTCCTCGGAGGCTTCCTCGTCGACAACCTGTCGTGGAGATGGGTCTTCTACGTGAACATGCCGGTCGGCGCGGTAGCCCTGGTGATCGTCGCGCTCAAGCTCCACCTCCACGTCGTCCGCCATCGTCACCGAATCGACTACGTCGGCGCCGGCCTGCTCGCCGGCGCGGTGAGCGCCCTGATCCTCGCGACGACCTGGGGCGGGAACCAGTACGCGTGGGGATCCGGGACGATCCTGGGGCTCCTCCTCGTGGGCGTCGTGCTCCTGGGCGCGTTCGTCTGGCAGGAACGGCGTGCGAGAGAGCCCATCATCCCGCTCGACCTCTTCGAGTCGCGCGTCTTCAACGTCGCGGGCGCAATGGGCTTCACGATCGGGATGGCGATGTTCGGTGCCATCGTCTTCATCCCGCTCTACCTCCAGCTCGTCTACGGAGCGAGCCCGACGAGCTCGGGGCTGCGGATGATCCCGCTCATGGCCGGTCTGCTCATCGCCGCGGTGTTCTCCGGCCGCCTCATCAGCCGCATCGGCCGCTACAAGGTCTTCCCGATCGTGGGCACCGCCGTCCTCGTCGTGGGAATGTTCCTGCTCTCGCAGCTCGGGGTCGGAACCGCGCCTGTGCTCGCCTCGGTCTACATGGCTGTGGTCGGGGTCGGCATCGGGCTCGTGATGCAGGTGCTCGTCCTCGTCGTCCAGAACGACGCGAAGCCGCGAGAGATCGGCGTCGCGACCTCGACCGCGACCTTCTTCCGGTCGGTCGGGGGCTCCTTCGGCGTCGCGCTCTTCGGGGCGATCTTCGCCTCCCAGCTCACGGACGCGTTGAAGAAGCTTCCTCCGGAGTCCGCCAAGTACCTGGCCGGCGGCGTTCATCTGAGCCCCGAGCAGGCGAGCCAGCTGCCGCCTGAGGTGCATGCGCAGTTCCTAAACGCGTTCTCGCATTCCCTCCACGGCGTCTTTCTCTGGGGCATGGCGATGGCAGTCGTGCCGTTCGGGCTGTCCTGGCTGCTGAAGGAAGTTCCGCTCCGCACCACGATCCACAACCCCGACGAACCCCTGCCGGAAGCCGTCGGCTGAGCGGCTGCTAGCACGCCGACGGTGCTCGCGCGGGACTCGCAGCGACCTATCAGACTCGAGAAGTGACCGAGGCGCCTGTCGACCTCGACTCCCTCATCGGGGGGTGGCGACTTGCCTTCGAGGCTGCCCAGGGAGCGCTCGCGGCCGCGAGCCACGATCTCGCGCCGGACGAGCTCCGTCTGCGGAGTCAGCGACTTGCCGAGGAGCGCGCAACTGTCGTACGCCTGCTCGATGCGCTCGCGCGCGAGCGACACATGAAGCACTTCCTCGTTCGCCTCATTGCTTCGCCGCGGGAGGCGAAACGTCTCCTCGGGCTTCCGCAGGACGTGGCCGCATGCGTCTTCAACGTCGACGGCGTCCTCGTCCCGAGCGCGTCCATCCACGCCGAGGCATGGCGCGAGACCTTCGACGAGTTCCTCGCAGAACGGATCGGCCGCACGGGCGTTCCCTACGCGTCATTCAGCATCGGCGTCGACTACCCACGGCACGTTCACGGGAGGACGCGGACGGAGAGCGTGCGCGAATTCCTCGCAACTCGAGGGATCGCCCTTCCGGACGGGTCACCGGACGATCCAGCAGGCATCGAGACGGTGAACGGGCTCGCCAATGCGAAGAGCCGTGCGCTCCTGGAGCGGCTCGAGCAGCGCCCCGTCAGCGCGTACGAAGGCGCTCGCCTCTATCTGGAGCTGGCGCAGGATGCCAAGATCCGTTGCGCCGTCGTCTCCGGAAGCACGAGCACACGAATGCTGCTCGAGCGTGCACGACTCACCGCCTTGATCGACGACTGCGTCGACGGGAACACGGTGCGCTCCGAGAACCTCCGGCGAAAGCCCGCACCTGACATGTTGCTCGCCGCCTGCCGTCATCTGGGCGTCGAGCCCGCGCGGACCGTCGTCTTCGAGACGACCACGGACGGGGTCGCTGCGGGACGCGCGGGCGGCTTCGAGACGGTCGTGGCGATCGACCGCGACGGGGAAGCGCGAATGCTTCAGGCTCGTGGCGCGGATCTCGTCGTGGCCGATCTCGGCGAGCTCCTCGAGCGACAACTGGTCGGTTGAACGGTGATTCTCGAGCGACCGCGACAGGGAGATCGCGACCGACCTTGCGAGCGAAGACGGAAACGCCAACAACCGGCGCCGTGTCGTCTGGCTGTACAGAGCGGCGCAGTAACGGCATGACCCAAGGGCCGCGTCGCATCAGTTCGGCTTGACCCGCCGCCGCCCTTCGTTTATTCATACTGGACAGTGCGCGCTTCTCCCGACCCGCGTCTCGCCGTGGGGTTGATCGGTCTCGGCAACATGGGCACCGCGATTGCAGAGCGCCTCCTCGACGCCGGCTATCCGCTCGCGGTCAACAACCGGACACAGGAGAAGGCAGAGGCTCTCGCGGCCCGCGGCGCCGTCGTTGCGACGACGCCGGAGGAGCTCGTCCAGCGGGTCGACGTGGTCATCACCTCGCTCGCGAACGACGAGGCGTTCGAGGACGTGACGGCGCGAGTCATCGCCGCTGCGCGACCCGGCATCGTGCTCGTCGACACGAGCACCGTCTCGCTCAGCGCCTCGGAACGCATCGCCTCGCTTGCCGAGATGGCCTCCGTTCGCTACCTGCGCGCACCCGTCAGCGGTAATCCGAGCGTCGTGCGCGCCGGGAACCTGACCTTCATCGTTTCGGGACCGCGCTCCACGCTCGAGGACGTGGAGCCAGTGCTCCGCGCGATCGGTCCGACGATCCATCACGTCGGAGACGGAGAGCAGGCGCGCATCGTGAAGCTGGCGATCAACCTCATGATCGCGGCGCTCGCGCAGATGATGTCCGAGGCCCTCGTCCTCGGCGAGACCGCCGGCGTCTCCCGGGCCGCGCTTCTCGAAGTGATGGGGAGTTCCGCCGCCGGGGCGCCGTTCGTGAAGTACAAGACCGAGCCTCTCCTCCGCGACGACTTCTCCGCGACGTTCACGACGGCACTGATGGAGAAGGACATCGATCTCGTGCTCGACGCAGCTGACGACGCCGGCGTCGAGCTACCGATGGCACGAGAGCTGAAGACCTACCTTCGAGCTGCTTCCGATGCCGGGTACGCCGATGACGACTTCATCGTGCTCTTCCGGTATCTGCGAAGCACGTGCGGCCTCGACACGACCGCGACGCCGCTTTCGACCGTGAGCGAGCATCCCGACCAGGAGGTTGTGCGGTGACCACGCGAAGCAGGACAGTCGGCTCCCCCGACGCAACGCGCGCCGTGGACTGGGAGCAACGCATCGACTTCCCGCGACTGCGCCAGGAGCGCCTCGACCGCGCCAAGGCGGCGCTCGAGGCCTCGGACCTCGGGGCGGTGCTGCTCTTCGACCCGAACAACATCCGGTACGTCACTAGCACGCACATCGGCGAGTGGGCTCGGGACAAGAACGCACGCTTCACGCTGCTCGCGCGCGGCGCGGACCCGATTCTCTGGGACTTCGGCTCCGCCGCTCGCCACCATCAGCTCTTCGCCCCCTGGCTCCCTCCCGAGAACTTCCGCGCCGGCGTCGCTCCGATGCGCGGCGCGATGCCTGTCGAGACCGGGATCCCGGACCGGCTGGGAGGACGCATCGCCCACGAGTTGCGCGAGCTCGGCTTGCAGGACGAGCCGCTCGGCGTCGACATGGCGGACCTGGTCACGATCGAAGCCCTTCAGCGCGCCGGCGTGCACGTCACCGACGGATCCCAGGTGCTCCTCGAGGCACGCAAGATCAAGACCGACCAGGAGATCACGCTCCTCGACCAGTCCGCCGGGCTCGTCGACGCGGTCTACGAGGAGATCTACCGGATGCTGCGACCGGGCGTCTACGAGCACGAGATCGTGGCCCGCGCGCACCAGCTGCTGTTCGAGATGGGATCGGAGCAGGTGGAGGCGGTCAACGCCGTCTCGGGCGACCGCTGCAACCCGCATCCGCACGTCTTCTCCGACCGGCTCCTGCGGCCGGGTGACCAGGCCTTCTTCGACATCATCCACTCCTTCATGGGCTACCGGACGTGCTACTACCGCACGTTCAACGTGGGCGGCGTCAGCCACTCGCAGCTCGACGCGTACAAGCAGTGCCGCGAGTGGCTCGACGCGGCAATCGCGCTCGTTCGTCCGGGCATGACGACAGACAGGATCGCGGAGGTGTGGCCGACCGCTCGAGAGCTCGGGTTCCCCGACGAGGAGACCTGCTTCGGGCTCCAGTTCGGACACGGGATCGGCGTCGGGCTCTACGAGTCGCCGATGATCTCGCGCGTCCACTCCCTGGAGAACCCGGTCGCGCTCGAGGAGGGCATGGTCTTCGCGCTCGAGACGTACTGTGCCGCGACTGACGGCCGGTCTGCCGCCCGGATCGAGGAGGAAGTAGTCGTGACCGCCACCGGATGCGACGTGATCACGCGCTTCCCGGCCGACGAGCTGCTCGTGGCGGGCCGCCAGTACGTGCGTGGCGCCGACCTCCTCGAGGGCAAAGGCGACCGCCAGCACGGCGGCAACCCCGACCTCGCCGTCGCCGTCGCATCCGCGGCCGTCGTCGAGACCAGCGCCGTACCTCTATGACGGTCGAAACAGGGACGCGCACGCTCGCGGACGGACGGCCGAGCTACCGCCTCGTCCGCCGCGAAGACATCGAGCTCGCGGACGCACTCCCGGGCCGCTCGAATGGGTTGACCGCGTGCCGGCTCGTCGACGGCACGCTCGGGTCGACACACATGGCGCTCACGCTCGTCTCGCTCGTGGACGGGCACGTCGACGAGCACCTGCACTCCTTCGAGACGAGCTTCTACGTGCTCGAGGGCGAGCCGGTGCTCCACCTCGAAGGGCGCGGCGTGAAACTTCGACCCGGCGCATGCGGCGCAATACCGGTGGGAACGCCACATGCGTTCCGCTGCTCGGACAGCGCGCTGTGGATCGAGATGGCCTCGCCGCGACCGCGCGTCGATGCGAGCGACACGTTCTTCCTGGGAGCCGCGCCGAACGGCTCCGTCGACGAGCTCGACGCGCGCGACCCGCGCAACCACAACCTCTTCCTGCTCACCGAGGGCGAGACGGACCTCGATCGTCTGAAGCACGGCCAGGCGATGGGCGCTCCCACCGTGTCGGGAAGCATGGCGACCGCGGTTCTCGCCTACAGCGGAATCGCAGTCAAGATGCTCGTCGACCAGCGTCTGGACGCGCAGCTCCACACGATGTTCATGGTCGACTACCAGCCGCGAGCCTGCGCGAACCCGCACGACCACCCGTTCGAGGAGTCGTACTACATGCTCGAGGGCGAGGTCGACGTCGTCGCGGACGGTGACCGGTACACGCTGCGGCCGGGCGACGCCTTCTGGACCGGAACCGGATGCGTGCATGCCTTCTACGAGACGCAGGGGCGGACGGTGCGTTGGCTCGAGACCTCGGCGCCGGGGCCGCCACCGCGCCACTCGTACCGACACCAGCGGGACTGGGACTACCTCGCCGAGCGCCTGACCTCCGAGTCGAGCGCGGGTATTGCATGAGCCGGGTAAGCGAGCAGCCGACGACGGGTGTCCTCGACGACCTCGAGCTGTATACGAGGATCTACCACCAGATGCTCCTCATCCGTGGGTTCGAGGAGCTCGTCCAGTCGCTCTTCCTCGCGGGCGAGGTCTACGGGACGACGCACCTGTACTCCGGGCAGGAGGCGATCGCGACCGGTGTCGCGAGCGTCCTCGAGGAGCGCGACCGCGTGGCGGCGACATACCGTGGTCACGGTCACGCGCTCGCGCTCGGAGTCGACGCACAGGCGCTGCTCGACGAGATGCTCGGGCGTGAGTCCGGTGTCAACGGCGGACGCGCCGGCTCGATGAACGTGAACTCGCCCGGCGATCGGTTGATCGGCTCGTTCGGAATCGTCGGCGGCAGCATCGCGGCCGCGACCGGGGCGGCCCTCGCGCTCAAGCGGACGACGGGCGGCGTCGCGGTCGCGTACTTCGGCGACGGCACGATGAACCAGGGGTACGTCTTCGAGTGCCTCAACTTCTGCAAGGTGTTCGAGCTACCGCTGGTGCTCGTCTGCGAGAACAACGGCTACGGCGAGTACACGCCGTTCCGCTCGGTGACGGCCGGCGAGATCCGTGCTCGCGCGGAGGTCATGGACGTGCCCGCCGAGACGATCGACGGGATGAGCGTGTGGACCGTGCGCGCGGCCGCCGAACGAGCGGTCGCCCATGCTCGCGGCGGCGGCGGGCCGATGTTCCTCGAGGCGATCACGTACCGCTTCGTCGGGCACTCGCGAAGCGATCCGGGCGCATATCGACCCGAGGGAGAGCTCGAGCGCTGGCGGGAACGAGACCCGATCGCCGTCCTCCGCAGCCAGCTCGAAGCGGAGGGAGTCGCTCCGGCCACTCTCGACGACCTCGAGCGGGAGATGACCGCGGAGCTCGATCGCATGCGCGAGCGCGGTCTCGCAGCCCCGTTCCCGACCGGGCTGACGCCCCGCGAGTTCAAGGACTGACAGTCGTGGCGGGCGAGCTGACGATGCCGAAGCTGTCCGACTCGATGGCCGACGCCGTGATCATCCGCTGGCTGAAGTCGCCCGGCGACGCCTTCGAGCGGGGCGAGGGCCTGATCGAGGTGGAGACCGACAAGGCGACCGTCGTCTACGAGGCCGAGTCGGCCGGCACGCTCGCCTCGATCCTCGTCCCGGAGGGAGCCACCGCGGCGGTCGGCGACCCGATCGCGCTCCTGGCGAACGGCGAGGTTGCCGCGAGCAGCGAGAGGCCACGCGGAGCTCGCGGAAGCGCACTCCGCGAGACCGCCGCCACGCGCACACCTCGTCCGGCGACGGGTCACCGCCCGGGAGCGCCCCAACGCGACGCCGGTGGCGAAGCGGACCGCAGTCGAGCTCGGGATCTCGCTGCACGGCATCGCGGGCACGGGGCCGGGCGGTCGCATCACGGGTGACGACGTGACGAGGGCGGCGTCCGCCGGCCGGCGGCCAGCGCCGCAGGATACGAGGAGCGGGAAGGGCGACGTCCGCGTTCTCGAGCTGACGGCGACGCAGTCCACGATCGCCCGCCGGATGGTCGAGTCGGCGACGACGATTCCGACCTTCACGGTCTCGACCGACATCGACGTGTCCCTGATCGCGGCCTTGCGGCGCGGGGCACGAGCCGAGGGAGACGACGCCCCGTCGCTCAACGACTTCGTCGTCAAGGCCGTGGCCAGAGCGCTCCGCGAGTTCCCTCGGTTCAACGCCTCCTACGTCGACGGCAAGGTCGAGTGCTATTCACGCATCAACGTCGGGGTCGCCGTTGCGACGGACGACGCGTTGCTCGTGCCGGTCGTGTTCGACGCGGACCAGAAGTCACTGGCCGAGATCGCCGCGGACACGAGACGGCTCGCCGACGCGGCGCGGCGTCGCACCCTCGCGCCCGACGACCTGCACGCACGGCACCTTCACGGTCTCGAACCTCGGCATGTTCGGCGTGCGTTCGTTCACCGCGATCATCGACCCGCCCCAGGTGGGGATCCTCGCCGTCGGCGGCGCGCGGCGCGAGCCGTTCGAAGACGGCACCGACCACGTCGGCTTCCGCGACGCGATGACCGTCAACCTCACGTGCGATCACCGCGTCGTCTACGGCGCCGACGGCGCGGAGTTCCTGTCCCGGCTACGCGAGTTGCTCGAGCGACCGCTCGTTGCTGCCTGTGATGAAACGAGCGAGCGCTGACATGCCGACGCTCGCCTTTCGCACCGCGATCCGCGACGCGCTCGACGAGGAGCTGGCCGCCGACGAACGGGTGATCCTCTTCGGCGAGGACGTCGCAGTCGCGGGCGGCGTCTTCGCGGCGACGACCGGCCTCTACGACAAGTACGGGCCCGAGCGCGTCTTCGACACGCCGATCTCCGAGCTCGCGCTCGCCGGTGCCGCGTTCGGGTCGGCGGTGCACGGCCTGCGGCCGGTCATCGAGATCATGTTCGGGGACTTCCTCACGCTCGCGATGGACAGCCTCGTCAACCAGTCGACGAAGTACTGGTTCCTGACGCAGGAGCAGGTCAGCGTGCCGCTCGTGATCCGCTCGGTCGTCGGAGCCGGGGGGCGCTTCGGGGCCATCCACTCGCAGATGCCCGTGTCGTGGTTCATGGGAGTGCCCGGCCTCAAGATCGTGTGTCCGTCCACTCCGGCCGACGCGAAGGCGCTGCTGAAGGCCGCCATCCGCGACGACAACCCGGTGCTCTTCTTCGAGCACAAGCGGCTGTACACGCTCGAGGGCGAGGTGGACGGCGCGCAGGGCCGGCTCGGAGAGGCGGCGGTGGTTCGCGAGGGCCGGGACATCACGCTCGTCGCGGCGATGAAGAGCGTCCACGACGGCCTCGAGGCGGCGGACGCGCTCGAGGAGGATCGCGTGTCGGTCGAGGTGATCGACCTGCGAACGCTTCGCCCGTTCGACCTCGAGACCGTCCTCACCTCGGTTCGGAAGACCGGCCGGATCGTGGTCGTCGAGGAGGGGCCGCTGACGGGCGGCTGGGCCGGCGAGGTGCTCGCCTCCGTCGACGGAGCACGCGCTCGGCTACCTCGACGACGCCTGGCGCATCGCCACACCTGACACGCCGATCCCGTACAGCCCGCCGCTCGAGGACGCGTTCCTGCCGGGGCCGGACCGGATCGCGGCCGAGATCCGGCGTCGCCTGCGGTAGAGCGGAACGTGATGCAGGAGACGTCCTCTCGATGAGCGACCTCGCGCCGCAATCAGGGCCCCTCGACCGCGACTTCGAGGCGTCGAAGGTCGGCAGCCGTCTCCGGACGGAGCGAGAGCGTCGCGGAATCGGCCTCCGCGAGCTCGCGCGTCGCGTCGGCGTCTCGCCGAGCCTCGTCTCGCAGATCGAGCTCGACCGCGTGAACCCGTCGGTCAGCACCCTCTACGCGCTCGTCACCGAGCTCGGCATGACGATGAGCGACGTCTTCGGCGAGCAGCCCGGCGGAGCGGGTCGTCCAGCGAGGCGACGGTCTGGCCGAGCGCCCCGAGACCCGGCGCGTCATCAACCTCGCATCCGGCGTGCGCTGGGAGCGGCTGACGCGCGACAGCGATCCCGACGTCGAGTTCCTCTACGTCGTCTATCCGGTCGGCGCCGCGTCGTGCCCGGCGGACGCGCTCATGACGCACGGCGGCAAGGAGTACGGCTACGTGACGAGCGGAACGCTCGGGGTGCAGGTCGGCTTCGAGGCGTACGAGCTCGGCCCGGGCGGGTCGATCGCGTTCGACTCGTCGTCACCGCACCGGCTGTGGGCGGTCGGCGACGAGCCCGTCCACGCGGTCTGGGTCGTCATCGGCCGCGAGGCGGATCCCGCGGACGACGGCGTCGCTGCCGCGCGCGGTCGCGGACTAGCCGCGCTCAGCCTGCCGGCGCTTCGCCCTGCTCGGCTCGAAGCCGGCCGACGCCTCCCCGGCTCGTGCGCAGGCGGGCGAGGAGCTCGGGGCTCTGGTAGAGCACGAGCGCCACCAGGATCAGGACGCCGATCGTCATCTGCGAGTACTCGGTCGGCTGGTGGAACGAGCGGCAGGACGTTGTCGATCAGCGAGAGGAAGAGCGCCGCGAGCAGCGCGCCCACGAATGATCCGCGTCCTCCGGCGAGGCTCGCACCGCCGAGGACGGCGGCGGCGATGCTCTCGAGCGCGTAGTTGCCGATGAGCGGCGAGCCGATCTGGACCTGGGCCGCGAGGTAGAAGCCGGCGAGCGACGCCATCACGGAGCAGAGGACGAAGGCGAGGATCACCATGCGGCCGGTCGCCATGCCGAGCCGGCGCGACGACGTCTCGTCGAGGCCGACGGCCCGCATCGCCAGGCCCGTCCGCGTGCGGTACAGCCACGCGTCGGCGAGCACGGCGAGCACGACGACGCCGATGAAGGCGAGCGGTACGAAGCTGACACTCCTCGTCAGACCGCTGATGACGTCGCTCGAGATCGGCCCTTCGGGATGGTCTCGCAGCAGGAGCGACGCGCCCTCGAGGATGCTGAACGTGCCGAGCGTGGCGATGATCGACGGAAGGTGGAGGACGCGGATGATGACGGCGTTGAAGATCCCGGTCGCCAGCCCGACGCCGACGAGGACGAGGCCTCCGGGAAGCAACGCCCACCCCGACGTCGTCGGACGTCATCGTGTACGAGGCGACGACGACGCAGAACGTCATGAGCGCCGCCACCGAGACGTCGAAGCCGCCGACGAGGAGCGCGCACGTCTGGCCGAGCGAGACGAGCGCGAGCGGCATCGTCGCGAGCAGCAGGTTGTTGAGGTTGAAGCTCGTGAGGAACGCGTCCTGACGGACGGTCGCGTACGCGCCGACCGCGACGATCAGCGTCGTCATCAGGACGAGCGGCAACGCGCCGCGGAACCTGCCGACAGCCTCACGCGGGACTCGGACCTCGGCCGTGGTCGCGCGCGCGGCGCCGCGAGCCGACGATCGCCTCGACGATCCGGCGCTCGCCGAGCTCGTCGCGCGTGGATCTCGTCGACGATCCGCCCGCGCGACATCACGACGACGCGGTCGCAGAGCCCGGCGAGCTCGAGCGGGTCGCTCGACTTGACGATCGTCGCGACGCCCTCCTTCGCCTTCTCGCGCAGCGCGTCGTAGATGTCGAACCGGGCGGCGACGTCGACGCCCTGCGTCGGCTCCTCGGCGAGGATGACCTTGACGTCACCGCGCAGGAACGGTCGCGTGAGCGAGACCTTCTGCTGGTTGCCGCCGGAGAGGGACTGCACCGGCTGCTCGATCGACGCCGTGCGGATGCTGAGGCGCCGGACGAGGCTCGTCGACGGTGCGACGCTCACGCCGGCGGTTGAGGAACCCGACCCGCCCGAGCCGCCCGCAGGACCTGGATCGTCGTGTTCGCGCGGACGCTCAGGACGGGGAAGAGCGACTCGGCCGTCCGGTCGCCGCTCAGCAGCACGACGCCCGCGCGAAGCGGCCCGAGCGGCGACCTCGTGTCGAGCTCGCTCCCGTCGCAGGTCGCCGTCCCGGTCGCGCGCTCGGCGCCGGCGAGCGCCCGGAGGAACTGCACCTGCCCGTTGCCCTCGGCGCCCGCGATGCCGACGATCTCGCCCTTCGCCACGTCGAGGTCGATCGGCCCGAACCGGTCGCCCCTCAGGCCGGAGACGGTGAGGAGGACCTCGCGTCGCCGTCTCGCGTCGTGCCGCTCCGGAAACGCGAGCTGGAGCGGACGCCCGATCATCAGCGCGACGAGGCTCGTCCTCCGACATCGTCGACGCCTCGAACGTCCCCTGGCAGACGCCGTCGCGGAGGACGGTGACGCGGTCGGCGATGCCCGAGGACCTCCGGCAGCCGGTGGCTGACGTAGACGATCCCGACACCGGCGCGGCTCCGCTCGAGGACGAGGGCGTGGAGGCGCTCGACGTCCTCCAGCCCGAGGGCCGTCGTCGGCTCGTCGAGGAGCAGCACCTTCGGCTCGGCGAGCAGCGCCTTGACCACCTCGAAGAGCTGTCGCTCCGCGAGCGACAGCGATCCCGCGGGCGCGGCCGGCGGGATGTCGAGCCCGAACGCGGCGAGCAGGTCGGCCGCCCATCCTCCATGCGCCGGTACGTCGGTCGGAGCTCGCGGGCGCCGCCAGGTAGAGGTTCTCGGCCACCGACAGGTCGAGCACGTGCGAGTAGGTCTGGTAGGCCATGCCGAGGCCGAGCCTTCGCGTCTCGGCCGGAGAGACGCGCCGCCGCTGCGCCTCGCCGACCTCGACGGTGCCCTCGTCGGGGGCGAGGAACCCGCTGGCGAGGCAGCAACGTCGACTTCCCGGACCCGTTCTCCCCGACGAGCGCGTGGATCTCCCCGGCGCGGCAGTCGACGCTGACGTCGCGAAGCGCCTGCACCGCGCCGAACGCCTTCGAGATGCCGCGGAGCGCGAGCACGACGGGGCT
>CAVQVA010000046.1:0-121406 GCA_963716975.1 uncultured Actinomycetes bacterium
ACCGAGGGGTCCTACGACTGGTTGTATGTCCTCGACGGGCATGGCTCTGAGTACCTGATCACGGAGTGCCTCACAGACCGCCGGTCCGTAACACTTCGCGAGGTCGACAAGCTCGGAGCGGTGGCAGAGTCTGGCTGATTGCAGCTGCCTTGAAAGCAGCCGGTCCGTCTTACAGCGGGCCCGGGGGTTCGAATCCCTCCCGCTCCGCTCTCGAACCGGGGAGCCAGGCGTAGCCGTCCGGCCAGGCAGTCCCGGGCATCACCCGTGGGCTGCCGCAGGCTCCTTCGTATACGTCGGCGGCAGCAGGAGAGGCGATTGCGGGGGCTGGGTGAAGTCGAAGTCGTTCGCGAGGTTCCCGAGTTGCGGGACGCTCTCGCGCACGGTCGGACGCGGGTCGGGGCGCCCGTCGGTCGCCGGGTCGAGGCGAGCGCCGCGGAGGAAGTCGTCCTCGATGAACTTCAGATACGCGTCGAAGGAGAGCGTCTGGTGGTCGACGTACCCGTGCTTCGCGTACGGGCTGATGACGAGAGCGGGGACGCGCAGGCCGTAGCCGTTCACGTCGATCTTCGGAGGCATGACGTGGTCGTAGAAGCCGCCCCAGTCGTCCCAGGTGAGGAAGATCGCCGTGCTGTCCCAGTCCGGTCCGCTCATAACGGCGCTGATCAGGCCAGTCACCCAGGCCTGCCCCTGGATCAGGACCGACCCGGGGTGCTCACTGTTTCGGAAGTTGGGGATGACCCACGAGACGGCAGGCAGACGACCGCTCCGGGCAGCTTCGACGAAGTGCTGGACGGCCTGGATGTTCCGGATCTGACCGTCCCGGTGGACCGTGGTGAACTCCGGTAGCGGATTCCATTCACTCGGCGTCCCGACCTTGAGTGGTTTCGAGTGACACGTCAGCGCCGCCTCGTCGTCGCAGTCGGGCTGCGTCCCGGGGAAGAGGTAGTACGCCCAGCTGACGTGGTTGCGATGCAGCAGGTACGTCAAGTCGGTCCAGGCGTAGAGCGGGCCGTTCGGATAGCGCTTCCGGAGCGCGGCTGGCCCATTGGGAGGATCGTCGAGGTCGCTCCTGCAGCTCGTCGGGTCGGTCGGCTTCGTGCACAACGCCGACCACGCGGAGACCGCGAACAGGTGCGCGGGGAGGCTCCAGCCGTCGTTGGGCTCGAACATGTGATCCTGCAGGACGAACTGGTGCGCGTACGCCCAGTAGTTCGGAATCTCTCGTGCGTCGTGGTAGCCCATGACATCGACGGGCTTGCCGAGCTCGCAGCGCGGACCGATCGCGTCGAGATGTCGGCAGTGTGCGAGACGCTTTGCGAGCCGACGTCCGTGCAGAAGCGCGGCCTTGGCGGCGAGCGCCTCGCGGATGAAGCCGTCCATCCTCCCGCCGTCGACGTCGCGACGCGCGTTCTGTGGGCCGTGCGGACCGCCCTCGTTGCGGAGGTGCGGATCGTGGAAGGGGCGGACGCAGTGGTGCGCAAGTGGGTCCGGCACGCAGACGTTCACGCGGCCGTTCCTCATCGGGAATCCGTCTGCCCCGGGGTACGTGCCGAAGTACGAATCGAAGGATCGGTTCTCCTGCATGATCACGACGATGTGCTTGATGGCGTGAATTCCGTCCGACGGCGCAGCGCTCGACGGATCGTGCTGGCCACACCCCGAGGCCAGCGCCACGGCTCCGACCACGATCGCCAGCGACGCCACTCGCAGGACCGAACTCGGCAATGCGCGCACCCGGTTCAAGGCGCTCGCGAGTCTACGAATCTGCATCGGACTACTCCGTTGCGTTTTCGTTGTTAGCCTCGCCGGCGATGGGTGACGCGGAAGGCTCGATGCCGGCCTGGGAACGCCGCTTTCGCGCGCCGGTGTCGTACCTGCCCGAGTGGTCTCCTCACGCGCCCGGCGCCGTCGTCTACACGTCCAACGAGTCCGGCAGCTGGCAAGCGCATGCGTGGGACGCCTCGACGGGCGAGCGAAGGCAGGTCACCGAGGACCCCGTCGGCGTGATCGATGCGACCGCGACCCTGGACGGACGCGGAGTCGTGTGGTTCCAGGACGAGACCGGATCCGAGGCGGGGCGCTGGATCGTCCAGGCGTTCGGCGGTGGCGAGACGCACCCGTTCCTCGGCTTTCCCCACGGCTGGAGCGAGGGCCTGGCACAGGCTCCCGGGATCGTGGCCGCCGGGATCAGCACCGGCGACGGCTTTGCCGTCCATGTGTCACTCGACGGAGCATCGCCGAACGACGTACCGATCGTCGGAGTCGGTCCGGATCGGCAGCGTGGACCAGGGTGGATTCCTGCGAGGCGGGCTCTCTGCGGACGGTTCCCTGCTCTGTCTCGAGCATGCCGAGCACGGTGACCTCCTGCATCAGGCGCTGCGTGTCATCGATCCGAGAACGGGTGCGACCGTGGGTGACGAGCGCGACGACGGCATGTCGCTGAGTGCGAAGTGCTGGTCGCCCGTCGCAGGCGACCTCAGGCTGGCGCTCGATCACGAGCGAGACGACTTCGGCCGGCCGGCGATCTGGGATCTCACCACCGGGGAGCGCCGCGATCTCCAGCTGGACATCGACGGAGACGTGCGTGTCGACGACTGGTGGCCGGACGCGTCGGCGCTGTTGCTCGTCAATCGCTTCGAGGGTCGCGACCGCGTGCTTCGGTACGACCTCGCTCGAGGAACATGGCAAGAGCTCGACACAGAGCCCGGCATCGTGTGGAAAGCACGCGTTCGGCCCGACGGACGCGTCTGGCTCACCCACGAGCAAGGACACCGACAGCGTCAGGTTCTCGACGACGAGGGTGGGCTGGTTCTCGCACTCGAAGGCGAGGCCGCTCCGACCGGGCGCCCGTACCGATCCTGGCACTTCGACAACCCCCGGGGACAGCGCGTGCACGGCTTCTTCGTGACCCCCGATGACTCGGGTGGCCCGTTCCCCGTGGTGATGTTCGTTCACGGCGGGCCGACGTGGCTCGACAGCGACCGGTGGCAGCCCGAGGTGCAGGCGTATGTCGACGCGGGGTTCGCGGTCGGGATGGTCAACTATCGGGGCTCGGTCGGGTACGGCCGCGAGTGGCGCGATGCCCTCGTGGGCGACATCGGCGGGCCGGAGCTCGAGGACGTCAACGCGGGACTCGCCGACCTCGTGAAGCACGGTGTCGCAGACCCCGAGCGGGCCGTGGTCGCCGGCTACTCGTGGGGCGGCTACGTGACGTTGCTCGAGCTCGGAAAGCACCCCGAGCTGTGGGCCTGCGGAGTAGCGGGCGTTCCCATAGGCGACTACGTGGACAGCTACGAGGAGATGTCACCGCTTCTTCGGGCCTACGATCGGGCGCTCCTCGGCGGCCACGAGCCAGCCGAGCTCCCCGAGCTCATGCGAGATCGCAATGCGATCAACTTCGCCGACGAGGTCGTCGCGCCCGTTCTGTTCATCATCGGCAAGAACGACAGTCGCTGTCCCTATCGACAGGCGATGCGGTATGTCGAGAGGCTCGAGGCCCGCAGCCATCCGAACGAGGTGTACGTCTTCCCGACCGGGCATGGGTCCTTCGACGTCGACGAGCGTGTCCGGCAGGTCCGGACGATCCTCGACTTCCTGGGACGTCAGGTACCGGGAGCCGGCGCGGACCGATGACGGAGCATCAGAAGCGAAGACCTTCGCCTCTGGCCATCAGCTTCACCGTCTGCCAGAGCATCCCGACGTCGTAGCGCAGCAGACGCGCATTGTCCCAGCTACGGCAGGCATCCACGTAGGCGAGGTCTAGCTCCGTGTAGCCCGACGGCTCGGTCACGTCCTTCCGGACCTGAGCCGGTCCCGTCCAGCCCGCCGTGATGAAGTTCCGGTAGTCGAGGCCGTCCGACACCTGCGTTGCGACCATCGACGGCGGCCAGGGGCGTGGGCCGACGAGGCTCATGTCGCCCTTGAGGACGTTGATCAGCTGTGGGAGCTCGTCGAGGTACCAGGGCTTGAGAACACGGCGACCCGCCCAGGTGAGGTTCGCCGGAGCTGCTTCGAGCAGGCGCGCATGGGCCTCGCCCTCGGCCTGCGTGGAGAGCGCGCTGCGCTGGAGCGTCCTGAACTTCAGGAGGTCGAACTCCTGACCGCGTGAAACGCGCCGCTCGCGGTAGAAGAACCCACCGCGATCGCGCGCCACGAAGACGATGTCCGCAGCCATGGCCACGAGGACGACCGCGAGCACCGGCGAGAGCAGGACGAGAAGCGCGATCGACACGCTCTTGTCGAGGAGACGCTTGGACGTGGGATAGCGGACCGGGCGCGGATTCATCGCGCCCCGATTCTCCCCTTGCCAGGATTAGGGTGCAGGCATGTCCGACGCAGGCACCACCCGCCCCGCTCCCGGCATCGGGCGCACGCGCCAGTTCGAGATCTACGTCGACGGGGCGCGAGGGGTGTATCCGGAAGTCCAGGTGTCGTTCGAGCGGCTCGAGCGGGCGGCACGCTCGGCCATGTCGCCGCAGGGGTACGCGTACGTCGCCGGGGGCGCCGGGACCGAGGAGACGATGCGCGAGAACAGAGCGGCTTTCGAACGCTGGCGCATCGTGCCGCGGATGCTCCGCGACGTCTCGGTGCGAGAGACATCGGTGGAGGTGCTCGGGACTCGCATGGCGAGCCCGTTCGCCCTCTGCCCGATCGGCGTTCTCGAGATGGCCCATCGCGATGCAGATGTCGCAGTCGCGCGGGCGGCCGCGGACGAAGGAGTCCCGTTCATCTTCTCCAACCAGGCATCCCGGCCGATGGAGGAGAGTGCCCGGGCGATGGGCGACGCTCCGCGCTGGTTCCAGCTCTACTGGAGCACGTCCGACGAGCTCGTCGCCAGCCTCGTCGGCCGGGCAGAGAAGTGCGGCTGCGCCGCAGTCGTCCTCACGCTCGACACCACGATGCTCGGCTGGCGCATCCGCGATCTCGACCTTGCCTACCTGCCGTTCCTGCGCGGCAAGGGAATCGCCCAGTACACGAGCGACCCGGTGTTCCTGGACGCCTTGCAGGAGACGCTGAAACAGGCGCCGCCTCCGAGCGGCCGCATCACACTCTCGGCGATCGGGACTCTCTGGGAGCTCGCAGGCTCGTTTCCGGGGTCACGCCTCGCGAACCTCCGCTCCGGGCTCGCGCGCGCAGCTGTGCGGCGGTTCGTCGAGACGTACTCGCGTCCGTCGCTCTCCTGGGACGATCTTGCATTCCTGCGCGAGCGGACGCGTCTGCCGATCCTGCTCAAGGGGATCCTCCATCCGGCAGACGCGACGATGGCGATCGAGCACGGGATGGACGGGATCGTCGTCTCCAACCACGGAGGGCGGCAGGTCGACGGCGCGATCGCGACCATGGAGGCACTCCCGGGCATCGTGGAGGCGGTCGCGGGCAGGATCCCGATCGTCCTCGACAGCGGCGTCCGCTCCGGCGCCGACGTCTTTCGAGCGCTCGCGCTCGGAGCGTCCGCGGTGGGTCTGGGGCGCCCGTACGTGTGGGGGCTCGCCGCCGGCGGCCAGGAGGGAGTCCGGGAAGTCATCCGCAACATGCGTGCGGACTTCGACCTGACGATGGGGCTGGCCGGATGCTCCGACGTCTCGGAGATCGGGCGAGACTCGGTCGAGCGCGCCTGAGGGAAGCCGCCCATGACACCTCCTGACGGATTGCGCGAGCTGCTCGGCCGCTACCCGACGGGAGTGAGCGTGCTCACCGTCGACGCGAACGGCCAGAAGCTCGGGCTCACGATCGGCTCGCTCACAGGGCTCTCCCTGGACCCGCCGCTCGTCGGGTTCGCGATCTCGAGGGAAGCGGCGATGCACGAGCTCTTGCGCGAGGCGGGCGGCGGCGCCATCTCGCTCCTCGCCACGGGACAGGACTGGCTCGCGCAGCACTTCGCACGAGGCGTACCTCCGATCGCCATGTGGTACGGGATCGCGACCGAGCCTGGTGCGAGCGGCGCACCGCTGCTCGTCGGTGCGCTCGGCTGGCTCGAGTGTGGGATCCGGGAGGAGGCCGAGGCGGGGACGCACACGTTCTTCGTGTGCGACGTGCGGCGCGTCGAGCTCGGCGTCGACGCCCCCGGCCTCGTGCGCGTACGTGGCGAGTATGGGGAGACATGACCCGGCAGTTCGACGCGGTCGTCTTCGACCTCGACGGCGTGCTCGTCGACTCAGAGCATCTCTGGAGCGAGGTGCGGGAGGAGCTGGCTCACGAGCGTGGCGGTCGCTGGCATGCCGCGGCCGAGGCGGACATGATGGGAATGAGCTCGACCGAGTGGTCCCGGTACATGCACGACGTCATCGGTCTCGAGGACGCACCCGCGCAGATCAACGAAGACGTCGTCCAGGCGATGCAGGAGCGCTACGAGCAGCACCTTCCGGTCATCGACGGGGCCGTCAAGGCCGTGCAGCGACTCGCCTCCGCGTATCGGCTGGCGCTCGCATCGTCGGCGAACCGGCCGCTCATCGACACGGTTCTCCGGGAGACGGGACTCGGGGAGGTGTTCGAGGCGACGGTCTCGTCCGAGGAGGTCGCGCACGGGAAGCCCTCGCCGGACGTCTACCTCGAGGCTGCAAGGCGATTGCGCCTGGAGCCGACACGCTGCGTCGCCGTCGAGGACTCGACGAACGGGATCCGGTCCGCCCGCGATTCAGGGATGCGGGTCATCGCGATTCCCAATCCCCGCTACCCACCGTCGGCCGAGGCGCTCGCGCTGGCCGATCGCGTGCTCGCAGCAATAGCCGAGCTCGGTCCGGAAACCGTCGCCGGCTTGCGCTCTTGAGGCCTCAGTCCGGCGTGCGGGCGAGCAGGACGCAGGCATTGTGCCCGCCGAGCCCCATCGCGTTCGAGAGCGCGACGTCGACCTGTGTCCGGCGAGCCTCGTTCGGCACGTAGTCGAGGTCGCAGTCCGGGTCCGGATTCCGGTAGTTGATCGTCGGCGGGAGGACCCCTTCGTGGAGCGCGAGGACGCACATCATCGCCTCGACGGCCCCAGCGGCTCCGAACAGGTGCCCGAGCACGGACTTCGTCGACGACACCGCCAGCGAGTAGGCGTGGTCGCCGAAGACGTCCTTGATCGCCTTCGTCTCCGCACGGTCGTTGTACGGCGTCGAGGTCCCGTGCGCGTTGATGTACCCCACTCGCTCACGCTCGATGCCCGCCCGGTTCAGAGCCGCCCGCATCATCTCCGCGGTCCCGACCGAGTCCGGGTCCGGCTGCGCCATGTGGTGCGCGTCGTTCGACGTCCCGTAGGCGAGGACCTCCGCATAGACGCGCGCACCGCGCGCCTGCGCGCGCTCGAGGTCCTCGAGGAGGAGCACGCACGCCCCCTCCCCCATCACGAAACCGGCTCGGGTCGCGTCGAAGGGGCGCGAGGCGAGGGCGGGATCCTCCTCCTCGGCGACGAGCCCACGCATGGCGCAGAAGCCCGCGAGGATGAGCGGGTGCATGCAGGCCTCGGTGCCTCCTGCGAGCACGACGTCGGCATCCCCGCGCCGGATGGTCTCCGCACCCTCCCCGACCGCGTGCGAACCCGTTGCGCACGCGGACACGGGCGCGTAGTTGGGGCCCCGAAGCCCGAGGTCGATCGCGATCTGGCCGGTCGCGGAGTCGACAAGGACGTTCGGCAGGAACCATGGCGACACGCGCTCGTGACCGCGCTCTTGTAGGACTTCGTTCTGCGCGAGAACTCCTGTCACGCCTCCGATGGCAGAGCCGATCAAGATCCCCGCGCGAGCCGGGTCGATGTCCCCCACGGAAGCATCCGCCCATGCCTCGCGGGCAGCTGCGACGGCGAGGATGACGTTCCGCTCGAGCCTCCGCGCGTCCTTCGGCCCGACCACCCCGACCGGATCGAAGTCCTTGACTTCGGATGCAATGCGCACCGGGAAGCCGGAAGGGTCGAACGAGCGAATCCAGTCGATGCCGCTGCGACCGGCGACCGCACCTTCCCAGGTCGTGCGGGCGTCGAGCCCGAGGGGCGTGACTGCTCCGAGACCGGTGACGGCGACGCGGCGCACGAGAGGGAGAGCGTAGTAGCTTGAGACGGTGTCGCGCCCCCGTCGCCGTCTTCCCAGCGGAGAGCCCGTCGAGCGTCCTGCGGAGCTCGACGCCGGAGTTCCCTTCCCGCCGATGGAGGCCGAGCTCGTCCGCGAGCTCCCAGGAGGAGACGGCTGGCAGTACGAGCCGAAGTGGGACGGCTTCCGCGGGCTCCTCGAGAACTCCGGCGGCGAGCTTCGCCTCTGGTCGAGGAACGCACGACCGCTGCTCCGCTACTTCCCCGAGCTCGAGCCGCTCGGCAAGCTCCTGCCCTCGGGATCCGCGCTCGACGGCGAGATCGTGATCGAGCGCAACGGCGTCCTCGACTTCGACGCGATGCAGACGCGCCTCCATCCGGCCGAGAGCCGGGTTCGGAAGCTCTCGGCAGAGATCCCGGCGTCGTTCATCGCCTTCGACGTCCTCGTCTGGAAGGGGGAGGAGATCTGGCGCAAGCCGCTCTCCAAGCGCCGGGCGGACCTCGAGCGCAAGGCGAAGCGCTTCACGCTCTCACCCGCGACCACGGATCGCGACGAGGCACTCGGCTGGCTCGAGCGGTTCGAGGCGATCGGTCTCGACGGGGTGGTGGCGAAGCGCCTCGACGCCGCGTACCTGCCCGGCTCGCGCGACGCGGTCGTGAAGGTCAAGCCCGAGAAGACCGCGGACTGCGTCGTCGTCGGCATCCGCTGGAAGTCGAAGCCCGACCGCATCGCCACGCTTCTCCTGGGCCTGTACTCGGACGACGGCGAGATCGACTACGTCGGCACGGCGGCCGTCGCGCCCGCCCGCCACGACGAGATCGCCTCGCGGGTGCTCCCGCTGCTCGAGAAGGCCCCAGAGCGCGGCTTCTCGGAGCCCAGCCGGTGGGGCGGAGCCGAGCTCGAGCAATCGCCCGTCCGCCCCGAGCTCGTCGTCGAGGTGCGCTACGACAAGGTGCAGTCCAACCGCTTCCGCCACGGCACGAAGCTCATCCGCTTCCGCGACGACAAGGAACCGGCGCAGTGCACCTGGCAGGAGCTGCGCTCGCTCCCTGCTCCCGGCACCGGCCTCGGGGACCTGCTTCCGGCCTGATCGCAGTCAGCGCAGCGACTTCGTGAAGCGGGCTACGCGAAGCCCTGGAGCCGCTTCGATCTCGTCGACCTGCTCGAAGCCTTCGCCTAGGTAGAGGCGCCGCGCGGGATCGTTCGCCGCACCGGTCTGGACGATCGCGCTCACGGCAGTCGGCTCGGCCTCGAGAGCTGCCCGCACGAGACTCGCACCGATGCCACTTCGGAACTGCGACGGATCGACGACGAGCCGGTGGATGTCGAGCGTCCGGTCGAGGAGCTTCCACGAGATCGCGCCGACGACGACACCGTCTTCCAGCACGCCGAGGAAGATCTCCGCCGAGCCCACGAGCTCTTCCAGGGTCTCGCGCAGCGGCGGGATGTCGTCCGAGCCGACGAGATCGGCCTCGACGCGGTAGGCCCGCCGCTGGAGGGTCAGGAGCTGGGCAGCGATCTCGGGGTCGGAGAGGTCGAGGCGGACGAGCTCCACGCCGCCGCTCACTCCTGCGTGCGAGCCCTCGACGGCTGCACGCGCGGCGGCTCGCCCGGCATCTTGGGGAAGTTCGGCGGGTAGGGCGCCTCGCCGAGGCCCGTCTTCTCGTCGCGCTCGACCCACTCCAGCAGGACGCGCAGGTCGCACGCGCTCGCGTCGATCCCGGCCTGGACGTCTCCTATAGCCGCGAAGCGGGCTGGCATCGTCGTCATCGTGAAGTCCTCCGTGGCGACGTCCGGGAGCTCCTCCCAGGTGACGGGCGCCGACACCGCGGCGTCCTTCCGCGCCCGCACCGAGTACGCGGAGGCGATCGTGCGGTCGCGTGCGTTCTGGTTGTAGTCGATGAAGACCCGGCGACCGCGCTCCTCCTTCCACCAGGCGGTGGTCACCTTGCGCGGAAGCCGGCGCTCGATCTCGCGCGCGAACGCGAGAGCCGCGCGCCGAACGATCGGGAACTCCCACTTCGGCTCGATCCGGCACGCGATGTGGATCCCACGGTTGCCCGAGGTTTTCGGCCAGCCCACATAACCGATCTCCGCGAGCACCTCGCGTACGAGCGCGGCCACACGCTTCGCGTCCTTGAACGTCGTCCCGGGCTGCGGGTCGATGTCGATCCGGAGCTCGTCGGGATGCTCGGTGTCGCGGCGGCGCGACGGCCACGGGTGAAAGTCGACCACCGCGAGGTTTGCCGCCCACACCACCTGGGCGAGCTCGGTGACACAGAGCTCGTCCGCATGGCGCCCCGAGGGGAACGTGACACGCACCGCCTCGACCCATTCGGGACGCTTTTCCGGGACCCGCTTCTGGTAGATCATCTCGCCCTCGATCCCGTCCGGGAACCGCCGAAGCTGCGTCGGCCGCTCGAACAGCGCGCGCACGATCCCGTCCCCGACCGCGATGTAGTACTCGACGAGGTCGAGCTTCGTCTTGCGCGCCTTCGGGAAGAGCACCTTGTCGGGATTCGTCACCTTGACGACGCGCTCCCCCACCTCGAGCTCGACGAACGGGCTCGCCACGGCCGTCACGCTAGCCGGAATTCGCAGGCCGTAGCCGCGGTGGTACGCTCGCCGCGCCGAGTCCCCCGTTTCGAGGAGTGGTGCGATGCGTAAGACGGTTCTCTTCGGTTTGTCCCTGACTGCACTGGCCCTGGCAATTGCACTGCCACTGGCGGCTGCCGCGACAGGGGGACCCGCCGCGCAGGCCGCGATCCCGGGTTGCGGCAAGAGCGACCTCACGCTGCTCACGCCGGGAACGCTCACGATCGGCGGAGACAATCCCTCGTTCCCTCCGTTCTACGGCGGCGCGCCGAAGAAGCCGTGGAAGATCTCGAACCCCTATAGCGGCAAGGGGTACGAATCGGCGGTCGCCTACGCGGTCGCGAAGGAGCTCGGGTTCTCGAAGAGCCAGGTCGTGTGGACGCCGCTCGTGTGGACGGCCTCGTTCAGGCCCGGGAAGAAGCCGTTCGACATCTACCTCGCGCAGATCTCGTACCTGCCCGAACGCGCAAAGAACGCCGACTTCTCGAAGTCGTACCTCTTCCTCAACCAGTCCGTGGTGGCAAACGCCGGCACGCCCATCTCGAAGGTGAAGACTGTCGCGGGTCTGCGCCCCTACAAGCTCGGCGTCACGATCGGGACGACTGCGTACGACTACGTCACCAAGAACATCAAGCCCACACAGAAGCCGAACGTCTACGACAGCCAGACGGACGCGGTGTCGGCGCTCAAAGCCAAGCAGATCGACGCGATCGTCGTCGACTTTCCCTCGGCGCTCTACGTGACCGCCGTGCAGCTCGACAACGGGGTCATCGTCGGGCAGCTCCCGGCGCGTGGACCGCGAGAGCACTTCGGGATCGTGTTGCCGAAGGACAGCCCGAACACGCGTTGCGTCAACCGGGCGCTCAACCGCCTCTGGACGAACGGGACCATCAAGAAGCTCCAGAAGACGTGGCTCAACAAGACCGCACCTGAGCTCAGCTGGCGCTGACGGGCAGCAGGACCTCGCGCATCCTCGGTACGGCGTCCTCCGGCGGCAGCGGCCGCCGGGCGGTCGTCGTGGCGACGCTGAGCACGCTCGTCTTCGTCGGGCTGCTCGTCCTGCTGGTCGTGAACGCCGCGGGCTGGCCCGATGTCAAGCAGGCCTTCTTCAACCGCGACATCTTCCAGGAGTCGTTCCCGGAGATCGCGCGAGCGTTCCTCCTGAACGTGAAGATCTTCCTCGTCGCGGAGGTGTTCATCCTCGTGTTCGCGCTCCTCATCGCGGTCCTTCGCGGTCTTCCCGGCCCCGTGTTCTTCCCGATCAGGACGCTCGCCACGATCTACGCCGACCTCTTCCGCGGCATACCCACGATCCTCGTCATCTACATCCTCGGCTTCGGCATCACGGCGCTCCAGCTGCCCGGAGTCCCGGTCTCCGAGCTCTTCTGGGGCACCGTCGCGCTCGTGCTCGTCTACTCGGCGTACGTGTCCGAGGTGTACAGGGCCGGAATCGAGTCGGTGCACCCGAGCCAGGAGGCGGCTGCGCGATCACTCGGGCTCAATCGCCTGCAAGCACTGCGCTTCGTCGTACTTCCGCAGGCAGTGCGTCGTGTGATTCCCCCGCTCCTGAACGACTTCATCGGGCTCCAGAAGGACACGGCCCTCGTCGCGTTGCTCGGGGTGGTCGAGGCATTCCGCCAGTCGCAGATCGACGTCTCCGCGACGTTCAACTACACGCCCTACATCTGCACGGCGATCCTGTTCATCGCGATCACGATCCCGCTCGCCCGGTTCACGGACTGGTTGGTGGAGCGCGACCGTCGCAAGCAGCGCGCGGGTGGGCTGCGATGAGCACGAACGGGGCAGCGCTCGTCCTCGAGGGCGTCAGCAAGTCGTTCGGCCAGCTGCAGGTCCTGCGTGGCATCGACCTCTCCCTCGCGGAGCACGAGGTCGTGTGCTTGATCGGAGCGTCCGGGTCTGGCAAGTCGACGCTCCTCCGCTGCGTCAACCTGCTCGAGCCGATCGACGCGGGGACGATCTCGGTCCGCGGAGACGAGATCACGGCGCCCGGCGTCGACGTCAACCGCGTCCGCCGCGGGATCGGAATCGTCTTCCAGTCCTTCAACCTCTTCCCGCACATGTCGGTCATCGACAACGTGACGCTCGGGCCGCGCAAGGCACTGGGTCTCTCGAGCGCCGAGGCCACGACCAGGGCCGACGAGCTCCTCACGAGATTCGGGCTCGCCGACAAGCGCGACGACTTTCCCGACCGCCTCTCCGGAGGTCAGCAGCAGCGCGTCGCCATCGTGCGAGCGCTCGCGATGCAGCCCGGTCTCATGCTCCTCGACGAGGTGACGAGCGCACTCGACCCCGAGCTCGTCGCGGAGGTGCTCCAGGTCATCCGCGAGCTCGCGACGGAGGGGATGACGATGCTGATCGCGACCCACGAGATGAGCTTCGCCCGCGACGTCGCCAACCGCGTGTGCTTCCTCGACGAGGGAGTCATCCTCGAGGAAGGACGGCCGGAGCAGATCTTCGGCGCTCCCCGCGAGCCGCGGACGCAGCAGTTCCTCCAGCGCATCATCGAAGCGGGGCGCCTCTGAGCCGGAACCGGCGTAACCTTAGGACGTGCTGGAAGAGTCGAGACGCGTGGACGTGACCCTCGAGCCGCTGGACGAGTTCGTCGTCGTCCAGCCGGTGTCCGACGAGACCGAGACCCGCTCCGGGCTCTTCCTCCCTGCGTCCGCCGCCGCGGCTGCAGCATGCCGCACCGGAATCGTCACGGCGATCGGAAGCGACGCCAGCGGCATCGAAGCGGGCGACAAGGTGCTCTATCCGCGCGAGGCGGGCTACGACGTGCGACTCGGCGGGATCGAGGTCAAGGTCTTGAGGCGCGAGGACCTGATCGCCCGGATTCACGACTAGCGCACGACGCTCCGGGCCGCGGTAGGTTC
The DNA here is from genome assembly GCA_963716975.1 of uncultured Actinomycetes bacterium. Taxonomy (GTDB): domain Bacteria; phylum Actinomycetota; class Thermoleophilia; order Gaiellales; family Gaiellaceae; genus GMQP-bins7. Next base: position 13,490 of record CAVQVA010000046.1, read on the forward strand.
TGCGCGATGCTCGGAGCTTTGCTCGCATACACGTTCGGGCTGGGCCTCGCGACCGCGGCCCTCGTGCTGTGGATCTTCGTCTGGTTCCTCGTAGCGATCAGGGTCGTTCGCCGCAATGACATCGGGATCGGCGGCAAGATCCTCTGGCTCCTCGTGATCCTGCTCCTCCCGCTGCTCGGGCTCTTCGTCTACTTCCTCTGGGACGCCGCGCGGCCTCGTTCGAACTGAGGCCGGTCGAGGCGGAAAACGGAGAAGGAGGGATTCGAACCCTCGAGGCAGGGATTACCCCACCTAACGCCTTAGCAGGGCGCCGCCTTCAGCCACTCGGCCACTTCTCCAGGAGGTGGCCAGGATATCGGACGCTCCAGCCGCCACCTGTACGGGCCGTCCGTCGCGCCGTACGCGGGTGCGGTTACCCTACGCCCCCTCGGAGGGGTGCCGGAGCGGTCGAACGGGGCGGTCTCGAAAACCGTTAGGCGTGCAAGCGTCTCGAGGGTTCAAATCCCTCCCCCTCCGCTGGAAAACGCTCGCAATCCCTGACGTCATCGGGGATCGCGAGCGGTCGACCCCATTGGAAACCGCGTCCGTAGTCGTCCGCGTCAGTCCGCGTTCGCATGGGCTTACTGGCGAACGACTGGCGAACGAGTGACTCTCTCGTCGGCCTCCTCGCGTCGTAGGCTCATGACATGACGCCCGTCGCGCTCACGCCGCGCCGCTCGCGTCGCGTGAGGGTCCGAGGGCGGGCGCTCGCGGGCGTCCGCCCTGGACGTGACGGTCCCCCTAAGCGGCGAGTTCCCGCGGAGTGTCGTCGTCGGACTCCGAGTACGAGAACCCGATCGCGTGACTCGAACGTCGATACGACACCTCGACGGAAAGGAGGGCGCGCTCGTGAACGTGAATCCACGAGCACTGAGGCGGAATCGCGCTCCCCGCCGCCACCTCGGGCGCGGACGTCTCGAACCGAATCCACACCTCATCATTCCCGCGCCTCGTCTCCACGAACCCGAGTTCCACCGGCTCGGGTCGGCCCGCGACCCATGCTAGGACTACGGGAAAGTGACCGCTCGGCCGACGTTCGTTCGCCTGCTCCCAGTCGTACCGGACGCGTCGCCAAATCTGGTGGCGATCCATATGCACAACCTCCCTACGTTCTCGCGCGCGGCGTGGCGTGCCGGGCGCGAATTACTCGGAGTAAGAGATGGTAGGTCCGTCATCGGACGCGGCCGTCCCTGGGTCGGCGAGCGGGAGGCGCCACACCTCCCATCTCGCCCGCTCAGCTATCTCCGAGTAATCACCGTCGGCGACCGCAGGCAAGCTCGACGGCAGGCCGGAGGTTAGACGGTCGCCCCGGACGACATGGGTCCATTTCGAGACTCGTTGCGACTATCCGCCTGATGAGCGACGCTCGTCACGACGACGGGCACCGTTGACGATGACGGTGGTGCTAAAGGTGACGCTCGATACGGGTGTAGTGAACCACGATCTCCCCCGGAATTCGAGCCGCCTGTTCAGGTCGTGATATCGACATTGCGCGTGTCACCGTGACTGACCGGGAGCAGGAGGGAACGAGTTTCGCGACCGCCACCATCGGGGTCGATGAAATCCTGGAGACGATGGTATGGGACGAGTCTCTCTGGGATCGGTCCGTCTGGGATCGTCCGCCCGTTACCGAGGCCATGGTTATCGGAGAGTCGAGGATTGGCTCGTCTGGGATCGGAGACGAAGGGCGCACGAGGCTCGAAGCGATCCTGGGCGTGATCGGTTCCGGCGCGTTCCCGCCACGAGGAAAGCGAGATGCGCTTAACGATGGTGAACGTCGCCAACTTAGGGACGCGATGATCCTCGACGCCCATGCCCGCGAGGGACGAGACGTGTTCGTCACGAAGGACGAAAAGGCATATGTGAAGCACGGTCGGCGCGAAACCCTCGAAGCGCTCTGTTCGACTCGGATCATGACGGTCGATCAGTTCCTCGACTGGCTCGGCCGCGACGAGGAGGGGTAACCCCTCCTCGCGCTAGCGTTCGAGGGCCCCCGGCGGGGGCTATCACTGCGAGAAAACCGTTGCCCTGAAACGCCCGTAACGGTTAACTCGGCCTCCAGCTTGTTGACTTCCGCACAAGCTTGGTGACAGGATGGAAACGTCCTTCTCGTGTTCTACGAGAAGGCTTGAAGGGAGGCAGTTGATGCGCTACCTCGCTCGAAGGTTGACGCTCGCGCCGCTCGCGATCATTGCGGTACTCGCGCTCATCGCCGTACCAGCGGCTCTCGCTCAGAAGCCTGTCGTAACCGTGGTCGTTCCGCAGCCATATTCGATTCCGGCTGGCTTCGGGTGTTCGTTCGAGGTCGCGGGAGACCCGCACGGCACGGTGGTGATCACCGACTTCGGCAATGGTCGCACGTTGAAGTACGTGAACGCCGAGACCACGTTGACGAACGTCGAGACGGGTACGTCGCATGTCCAGCGCTCGAACTTCTTGGAGGCGGGGAGCTTCGACCCGGCTGCCAACGTCTACCACGTTGTCGTCGTTGGGCGGGTCATCGGTTTCTTCTACCCGGGCGACCAAGGCCCCTTCGGCGAGGTCGGAGAGAACGGCGCAATCTTCGTCTTCGTGGGTACGACCAAATACACGTACGAGGCAGACAGCGGCGTTCTCACCTCGTTCTCGAATAAGGGCACCGTGACCGACCTGTGCGCGATTCTTGCCGCCTAGCGGGCAGCTCGACTCGTTCGACGTGAGGTAAACGGCAAGATCCGCGTATGCCTGCATGCGCGTCGTGCCGGACGCCTCTCGGCCACGGCCGAGCCGACCGCCGCTACTGCTCCCCGCGGTGCCGAACCGCCGCGCACCGCGCCCGCGAGCGTGAGGCCAGCTCGTCATCGACCTAGACTCACGGTGTTGGAGCGCGAGGCACATCTCGATTCGCACTCAGCCCTCTTCAATCGGAGGTACTTCGAGCAGGACGTTGCTTCTCTGAGTCACGGAGACGCGATCGCGCTCATCGACCTCGACGACTTCAAGGGCGTGAACGACGGTTACGGTCCTGCTGTTGGTGATGACGTGATTCGTGCGTTGGCGACAAGACTGAGAGCCATCGCCGGTGCGGACGACTGTGCGGCACGCGTAGGAGGAGATGAGTTCGGCTTGGTCGTCCGCAAGAGCAACGGTTGGCGGGCGCGTGCGCTCGTCGAGGGACTGGCTGGCGAATGGCGCAAGGGTTCTCCCTCGACAACATTCTCGGCGGGCATCGCAGAGCATGCGGATGGTTCTCCGCGGGAGACAATGGAACGCGCCGATCGTGCGTTGTCCGAGGCGAAGGCTTCAGGCGACTGCGTAGTGATTAGCGAATGAACCAAGAGGCCCCGGAGGGGCGCTCGCCGAGCCTTTTGCAGGAGACTGGGCGGCGTCTCTCCTTGATGTGCGAAACAGGAGACGCGCCCTCTCCGGGGTCACCCACGACGGTACTCCTCTCCACGGTGGAGGAACACGGCCAAATGGGGCATCTGGGGGGCTCCGGCAGGGAAAGGACAGCCGCAGGAATCCCTACCCCTCCGCTAACGACTCGGCGGAACGGCGAAGAGCTCGCGCTTTCCGACGCCCGCCGCGAGATGGTTAGCATGGCCGACGTGCGTGAGTTGAAGGCAGGCGTGTGGCACTGGGAGGCTCCACACCCCGACTGGAAGCCGGGAGCCGATTGGGCCGAGCTGGTCTCGTCCTACGCGATCGACGGCGGCGATCGTCTGCTTCTGTTCGACCCACTGGCCACCCCGAACGAGATCGTCGAGCTCGCAGCCGATCGCGAGACAGCGATCGTGCTCACGTGCCCATGGCACGCGCGCGATGCCGAAAGCCTGGCGGAGCAGCTCGGCGCAGCGCTCCACGCACCCCCGCCGGACGAGGGCGAACCGAACCCGCTTCAGGGAGAGGTGTTCCGGGCCGGCGACCGCCTCACGATCGGAGTCGAAGCGTTCCCCGGATTGGAGCCGAACGACCTCGTGCTCTGGGTGGAGAGTCGCAGGGCGCTGGTCGCCGGCGACTCGCTCGTCGACCGCGGCGACGGCCTCGAGTTTCCGGTCGACTGGGCGAACAAGGGCGTGCCGCCCGAGCAGATCCTCGAAGGGCTGCGTTTGCTGCTCGAGCTCCCGGTCGAACTCGTGCTCCCCACACACGGGGCGCCGGTCGACCGAGCCGCCCTCGAGCGCGCCCTCGCCTGACTAGGGCGCGGGCATCTTGGCGGCCATGCGCCGCCCTTCGATCGAACCGCGCAACTGGGCAATCGCGTGCTGCTCGCGCGTCGACCAGCGGATGCGCAGCTGACCGTCAGTCCCGTCGGACAAGCGTGACGTCACGTCGGCCGTGACGTCTCCGTGCCGGAAGTCCCACCTGGCAGTGCCGCTCACCTGGACGCCCGAAACGAATTCGACTTTCTGGAGCGTGAAGTCGACGGGGTCGTCACCCTCGTACGACCACCTGCCGCCGTGGAGGCCGACGCTCGTCCCGTCGTAGTTGACCCACCAGCGCGCGACGACGTCTGCGACCGTCGAGGCCGTTGCCGCGGCAAGCCGGCGGTCGCTCAACGTCGACGCGTCCCCTGCGACCGGGCGGGCGGGAGTCACCATGCGGAGGCGCTCGGCGAAACGTCGTACGAGATGCGGCTCGGGCACGCGGCGTGCACAGGTCGTGTCGCCAGGCCGCCGCGTGGCCACGAACCGGACGTAGAGGCGAGACGCACAGTCGTCCTTGTCGTAGAGCGCGGTCACGTGCAGTGAGTTCCGGACCTCGACGAAGGTGCTACCCGAAAAGCGGCGCGCGACCTCCCGGGCCCCGGAGGATGCCGTGATCGTGTCGAGGTCGCCGTTCAGGACGAGCGTCGGCACGTCGGGGTATTCGGCGCCTGGAGGATCGGGCGGGTCGTCGCCCCTCGGGGAGGGCCAGCGGAGACACGCCTGCCAACTCTCGTAGTCGGTTCCGTTCCAGGCCGCTCCCGAGAAGGGCTCGAACGCACCACGGGGGTATGCAGCGAGCCGTCGCCTGAGCTCTGCAGGGCGGTCTTTGATCGCGGTGGCGGGGTCCCAGAGCTCCGGGTAGTCGTGGCATATCACGGCCAGATACAGGCCCTCCGAAGATGCAGGCGGGTCCTCGCCTCCCGCGTCCACCGTGATCGTCTCGGCGCCGAGCCGCAGGATCGGCGCCGGATCGCCACGCCTGGCCGCAAGGATCGCGGCGGGCAGCTCTCGCCAGAGAGACGGGAAGTAGTACCCGGCGGAGTAGATCTGGACGAGCCCGTCCTCGTTCACGCGGACGTGCGTGCGCGTGCCGTCGCCGTCTGGCGCGTATCCCACGAGCGGGTGGGCACGAACGCGGTCGACGAACCGCGACACCAGGCCGACCGGATCACGACGCGCAGGCTGCGGGCACCCGGAGCTTCGGCTGCACGTGAGCCTGAGCCCACGCCGTCCCGCGGCGACGAGATCGGAAGCCGCAGGATCGGAGCCGGGCAACGGATACGTGCCGTCCAGCACGAGCGAGCGGAGCCGCTCGGGGTATCGAAGCGCGAATGCCTGCGCCGCATACGAGCCGTACGAGTCTCCGTACAGATCGACCTTCCAGAGGTCGAGTGCCCGGACGATCTCCTCGATGTCCTGCACGGCCTGCGAGGTCGAGTAGAGATCGCGCGCCGGACCGAGCTGACGGGCACAGCGCGCGGCCCGCTCGATGTAGCCGACCGTCGAGTGAGCGAACGCCCTGCAGGCGAGCGCGCCGCTCTTCCCCGTGCCGCGCAGATCGACGAGCAACAGGTTTCGCCGCGCGGAGACGGGACGCCACAGCGCCGCGCGCCCACTGCGATCGTCCGACGTCGGGTACCCGGGACCGCCCTCGATCGAGATGATGGTCGAAAGCGCCGGTTGCGCGTTGTTCGTGTGCGGATAGAGCTCGAAGTAGACCTTGATCCTTCGGCCGTTCGGCCTCGATCGGTCGAGCGGCACGCTGACGAACCCGCAGCGCGCATGCCGATCGATGTCAGTGGCCTCGCCCGGACATCGCGCGGTCTCGACGGAGACGGTCCGACCCGCCTCGGCCGTCCCGCGCGCCACGACGAGCACGACCGTGGCCGCCAGCGTGACCGCCGCGAGCACGGCGACTCTGCGAACAAGATGCGTCATGCGGCGAGCGCGAGCTCGAGGTCGCGGAGCGCGTTGAAGATCGACTCCGAGAACGTCGGGTACGGCTGGATGGTGTCGAGCAGCACTTCGAGCGGCACCTCGGCGCGCACGGCCAGCGTCAGCTGCCCCAGCCACTCACCGGCCTCGGGCCCCACGACGACGGCGCCGACGAGCACGCCGCGCGACCGATCTGCCGCGAGCTTCACGAGACCTGGCCGCTTCGGGCGCTCGTAGGTCGACAGGCGCCCGCCGACGATGCGGTGCGAAGTCGTGACGATCCCAGCTCCCTGGGTCGACCCGACGCTGCCCACCTGCGGATCGGTGAACACGGCAGCGGGAATCGCCCGGTAGTCGGCCGCGACGTCGTGTCCGACGATGTCTGCGGCCGCGACCCGTGCCTGGTACTTGCCGACGTGCGTGAGCAGTGCGACCCCGGCGACGTCACCGATCGCCCACACTCCCTCGCCGGCCCGCATCCGCTCGTCGACCCGCACTCCCCGATCCGTGATCTCGAGCCCGAGACCTCCGAGGCCAAGTCCAGCGACGCTCGGAGTCCGGCCCGTGGCGACGAGGACCCGCGCTGCCTCGAGCTCGGCTCCCGACTGGAGCCGAAGCCGCGCTCCCGTAGGCGACGCCTCGACCCGCTCGGCGCGCGTGCCCAGGTGAAGGTCGATTCCCTCCTGGGCGAGGTACTCGCCGAGCAGAGCGCCTGCCTCGGAGTCGACTCGCGCGAGGAGCCGGTCGTTCCCCTCGACGATCGCAACCCGGGATCCCATCCGGTGGAAGAACTGCCCGAGCTCGACGCCGACTGGACCGCCGCCGAGCACGACGAGGCTCTCTGGCACCTCGCTCGCCCACACCGCGTCACGGTTCGTCCAGTACGGGATGGCGTCGAGCCCCTCGATGGGCGGGACCGCGGGCGCCGAGCCGGTGGCGAGGACGAGGGCGTCGTACTCGAGCTCCCGTTCGCCCACTCCGATCACGCCCGGTCGCACGACACGTGCCTCACCGCGTACGAGCTCGGCCCGTTGGTCGGTGAGCCAGCCGGCGTGCCACGAGTCGTCGCGGCCGTCCGTTACCTGATCGCGCCACCAGAAGACGCGCTCGGCGTCGGCGTCGCCCGTCACCGCATCCGCCGCACCGGGAGCGAGGCGGGCCGCCGCGAGCACCTCGACGGGGCGCAGGAGCGTCTTCGTCGGAAGGCACGCGTAGTACGAGCACTCACCGCCCGCGAGCTCGCGCTCGACGATCGTGATCTCGACGTCCGCGTCGAGCCTGCGCAGTGCGCCGACGAAATGCTCTCCACTCGAGCCCGCTCCCACCACGACGACCTTTGCGACCGTCCCCATGAACCTCCTCCTCTTTCACAAGCGGAAGAGACCCCGTGAACGGGGTCTCTGCAGCGGAGAGGGCGGGATTTGAACCCGCGACGCACCTTTCAGCACGTACGCGATTTCCAGTCGCGCTCCTTCGGCCGCTCGGACACCTCTCCAGGGAGCTACAGCCTAGCGACGGGTACCGCTACCGGTCAGTTACCCGCGACCGACGAGACGTAGGCAGCGACATCGGCGATCTGCTGGTCGGTCAGCTTCCCCTGGAACGACGGCATGACCCCCTTACCGCCCGTGACCCGCTCGACCACCTTGTCGTACGACGGGCTCGCATCGTCGAGATTCGGACCGACGGCGCCGGTCGACCCGGCATCCGAGAGCGTGTGGCACGAGGCACACGGAGGAGACGCGACAGTGAGGAACACTGCCTTGCCGGCGACCGGATCGCCCTGCACCCCGGTAGGTGCGGTCTCGGTCCCCGTTTCGGTCTCCGTGGGTGTCGTCTCCGTGGGTGTCGTCTCCGTGGGTGTCGTCTCGGTGGACGTCGTCTCCGTCGGTGTCGTGGAGGTTCCCTCGGCCACGGGCTCGTCCGCCTCCCCCTTCTCTGCGAGCAAGAGGACGGCGCTCAGCTGGGCGAGGAAGAGAACGACGCAGACACCGACGAAGATGCCGAGGCGGTTGGCCGGGAAACCGGGCCGCGACCGCGGAACGACCAGCGCGACGATCAGGGCGAACGCGATGAAGGTGGCCGCGACGACCAGCAGCAGGGTCTCGTACTGGGTCAGCGCCAGCGGCACGGGAGGACGCTACCACGGGTATCCGAGGGAGAACAGCCGCTACTGCTCGAGCGGAGCCATCGTCAACCCGAACCCCTCGAGCTCGCTCCAGTAGAGCTCCGCCTGCTCGCGGTGCCCCGACCATACGATCGCGCGTCCCGTGTCGTGGATGCGGTTCGCGAACTGCATCCCACGGTCGTACGAGACGCCGGGAAGAACGCTCGAGAGCGCGAACGCAACCCCCTGGAACGTGTTGTGATCGTCGTTCAGGACGATCACGCGCCACGGCCTCCCGAGCCCCGTCCCGCCGCCGCGCCGGACGCGCTCACGTGGCGGGGTGAGCGTCCCGGACATGCGCGGGACCGTACCAACGGTGCGCGCTAACCTACGCGCTCCCGGGCGCATAGCTCAGCGGGAGAGCGCTCGCTTCACACGCGAGAGGTCCCTGGTTCGATCCCAGGTGCGCCCACTCTCCCCACCCCTCGAAAATGGCTTGTTCAAGCCGTTTCTCGGCCTCGGCCGCCGGGCGTGTCAGATCCGTGTCAGGTCCGTGTCAGGTCCGGGCTCCAGGACACCACTCTCGGCGGTGCCGAAAACGGCGTGGCTATGCGGCTTCCGGCCGGGTGCGCGCCTCCTGTCCGTGTCAGGTCCCGTGTCAGGTCCTGTGTCAGAACCGCGCGCTCTGGATCGCCATCTCCTCGTGTTCTGGCTGGAATTTCGCGCTAACGGGGCCGAATAGAAGATATGAAGACACATACCTCTGCGGACGGGCGTACGGCGCACCTGACCTTCGCCCTGCCCGCCACACTCATCGACGAGATCGCCGACGCCGTCGCCGAACGGCTTCGCGACGGTGACCTCGCACCTGCACAGTCGCCCTGGCTCGACGTCCAGGGAGCCTCCGACTACCTCGGCATGACCCCAGATGCCGTGCGCAAAGCCGCACAGCGCGGCCTTTTGCCCGCCCACCAGCCCTTCGGGAAGGGGTCGCGCTACTTCTTCCACCACCGCGAACTCGACGAGCTTCTGCTCGCCGCCGAGGTCGCGGGCGTCGAGGTAGCTGGTGTCGACGCAACCAACGGGAGCCACACCTAAATGGCGGCGAGTCACACCCGCACCTGGGTTGCACCCAACTTGTACCAGCGCGGAGACGGGCGGTTCGTGGCTGGTTTCTCGGTCGCGGGGCGCTGGCGTATGCGGACTCTGCAGGCGACGGGCCTGCGCGAAGCCCTCGTCGAGGTCGCGCACCTGCGCACCTCGGCTGCGGCCCCACCCGAGGCCGAGCCGGTGCTCGTCGCGCGGGTGATCGAGGAGTTCCTCGCCCGCTTCGAGGCCCAGGTCTCTTCCGGCGAGCGAAGCCCGCGCACCCTCGACAACTACCGCTGGGTGCTCACCGCGTACGTCCTTCCCGCCTGGGGTGAGCGCGAGGTCGCAGGTCTCACCCCCGATGACATCGTCTCCCTCTCGCAGGCGCTGCGCGAGCGGGGCGTACGGGCGCCCACCCTGCGTGCGGTCGAGGCGGCCGAGAGCAGGCTCTTCAGCTTCGCCTGCCGCCGCGGCTACATCGAGCAGAGTCCGTTCGCCAAGCTCGAACGCGGCGAGCGGGCAAGGGCGCGGCCCGAGGATCGGCGCGTGCTGACCCAGCACGAGGTCGAGCGCCTGCTCGCCCACGCCGACGGCCTCTTCACTCGCGTGCTCCTCGCCACCCTGCTCTATACGGGCGTGCGCCAGGGAGAACTCCTCGGCCTTCGCTGGGGCGACATCGACTTCGAGCATGGCCTCGTCCGCCTGCGCGAGCAGTTGCAGCGCCCGGGCAAAGGACGTCCAGCGCGGCTCGGCCCGCTCAAGATGGACTCGCAGCGAGACGTGATCCTCCTGCCGCAACTCGCCGGCCTCCTGCGCGAGCATCGCAGTGCACGCCTGCACCCGTCCGACGACGATTTCGTCTTCGCGAACCTCGACGGCACACCCCTGCACTACAGCCAGATGAACCGCCTGCTCGCCAAGACGGCCAAGGCAGCCGGGGTCGAGAAGGTGAGCGCGCACGTCTTTCGGCGCACCTTCGCCTCGCACCTCATCATCGAGCAAGGACTCGACGTCGTCCGCGTGCAGCGCCAACTCGGACACTCGCGCCCGAGCGTCACTTCCGACCGCTACTCCTTCCTCTTCGAGCAGGCCCGCCACGCCGACGAGCTACGCCAGAGCATGGCCGCGAGCGCATACGCTGCCCCGCTCGGTCTCGCCGAGCCGCTCGCGCTCGTCGAACCGTAACGGCGCCGGCGATGGGTGGTGTCGAGGCAGGCGTCGACGCGTCCTTTGCTGGCCGCTGAGTGCTAACGGACGCTGTGTGACACTGAGGCGCAAGGCGCGCACCTGATGAAGACGAGCCCGAGTCCGTGAACCCCAAGACCTAGAGTTCGCCCTCAATGACCGATCCCAGAGGTGCGTCCGCGGACGCCTCGAGAGGCGAGACGGAGGAGGAAGAACCCCTCGCGCCTGAGGAGGAGCGTTTCGTCGAGGCGTTCGTCGAGTACTGGATTCGCAGGGGGAGGGCAGCTCATGAAGCGCTCGTCACGACCGAGTTCGCGACAACCCCTGCCGGCAGCGACCCAGGCGGCCCCGACGTCGTGCGTGGAGGGGTTTCGCGCCCATCTCGCAGTCGATCTGTCTCGAGGTCGTCCTCCGGCTGCCAATCTCGTGTGGTCTTAAGAGACGCGTGAACTGCGGCCGGCTGAAAGACAACTCCGTTCGCCGCGGCCACAAGCTGCAACCCGCCATCTCAGACGCCCTCGAACGGCTCGACGCTCTTCGCCTCCCAGAAGCCGATCTGCGGATCGACGCCACGTTTTCGGAGGACTGCGGACATCGCTACGTGTGGCGGCTGCGCTGGAGCGACGAAGAACCTCGCAACCCTCTCCTGGTCGTGGGCCTCATCGCGTCCACGGCAGACGAGCGGCAGGACGACCCTACGGTTCGCAAGTGCATCGAGATCGCTGCGCGCAACCGCCACACCGAGCTCGTCATGCTCAACATGTTCTCTCGGTGGCCAACGCCTGATCATCGGGATGCAGCCATCAACCCTTTACTCGTCGACGTCGTCGATCCAGCCAACGATCAGTGCACTCGGGAGTGGACTATGCGAGTGCGCGAATCAGGTGGAACGATCGTCGCCGCCTGGGGAAACGATGGCTGGAGTCGCCATACCGAAGTGCTCTCGCACACCGGAGCGGACCCCCATTTAGACCCCTCAGGCGGCCGCTACGGCCTCGGCTCGACGAGCCTGGTGGCGAGCGGGGCGCCGAACAACGCGTCGATGCGGCTCACTTTGAGCCGGTTCTCGGTGATGAAGGTGGACGGCACGACGCGAACACCGTCCTGGCCCTCGAGCTCGAATCGGCTCGACAGCCTGGCCCCCCGGCGCACGTAGTCGAAGGTCACGCCCACGCGGATCGGCTGTCCGGCGGCAACGAGCTCGACGCCGCCAATGCCCGGCTTGACGTTGATCTGCAGCTCTCCGCCTGCGACGAGCGGGAGCCCGTCGATCGAGACGCGCAGGTGATCACGGCCCGCGCCGAGCTTGTTGTCCACGTGAAGGCTGAACACCTTGTCCCGGTAGCCCTTCACCGTGATCGCGTTCGTGTGCGTGCCGAGGTTGTTCGCCTCGATGACGTGCGTCTCTCCGGCGCTCGTCTCGCTCTCGAGGAGGAGCTGCGTGAGCGCCTGCTTGATCCCGTAGCAGAGGCGGCCCGAGCGGAGCCCGCGCGTGGTGTGGACGTAGTTCCTCGAGACGGATGGGAAGCCGTTCCCGCCCGCCCCCCCGCCGAGCGCGCCACCGATGACCTCCTTCACCACCTTCGAGTCGAGCAGGTGGAACATCAGCCGGCCCTGGTTCGCCGCCACGAAGTCGGGGTGGCTACGGAACTGGTCGCGGACGCGGGCGGGCGCGAACTGGCAGAGGTACTCCTTCAGTGTGACCCGCGTCCAGTCGTCACCGGAGCGCTTGTTCGGTGGGGCGGGGCGCGAGAACGTCCTCGACTGCGAGCGCATGTGCACTTCGGATGCGAGGACACCGTGCGGACGCGGCGGCCGCCTGCCGTGGTCAGGCGGTTGCGGCTGCGGACCCGTCCGGTCCCGCGCGCAGTCGGGCCGGTGGCTATCGAAGCCCTTGACGGAGACGAACTTGTTCGCGAGCGACGCGCCCGCTTGCAGCCGAGCGACCGAGTCCGCTCCGAAGGCGTCGAGATCGACGCCGTTCTCGTCGGTGAGACTCGTCGTCTGGCTGTCGGCGCCGACGATCATGATCGCGCCTGTGAGCAGGAGCATGATCGCGTCGTAGATTGGCGTCCTTGGCCGCTCGTTCACGAGGTCAAACGGCATGTAATGAAAGCGCCCGCCGCTCCACGCTCCTCCGTGGTACTGATTGCTGCCGCCGTCGTAGCTGTACGTGTTGCTCCCCGGGTCGACGGTGAGGATCCGCGGCCCCGGGTCGCCCGAGGCGAGCGACTGGAAGTTCGGGTCGTGTACGAGCATCCGCCAGGGCGTGACGCTGTCGTCCCAGCCCACGGGCAGGATGCAGTGCGGCGCGCCGCTGAAGTCATAGTTCTGCGAGATGCAGACGACTGGGTCGCAGCCGGCGCGGTACGCGTCGCGCGTTGCGCGGAAGACGCTGACCGGGTCGTGGGTCTCCCCCGACAGGAACTCGCCGACGAACCACCAGATCGCCGGGGCGCCCACCTGGTACTGATGCTTGATGTTGAACTCGTTCCGTATCGGCTCCCAGTCCGTAAACCGGTCGAGCGGCAGTCGCAGGACGGCCCGGTCCTTCTTGCTGTGGATGGCCTCGAGCGACATCCCGAAGCAGTTACCGTTCTTCGCAAGGCCCTCCACCACGGCCGAGTAGAAGAGCTCGGCGAGCCAGTCGGTGGGATCCCACCACTCAGTGTCGCTGTCCACGTCGCTGAACGCGGACGCGTACTGGTCCCAGGTGAGCGAGTCGGTCCCCTTGTTCTGGACACCCCACCACTTCTGCCGTTCCGTCAGCGCAGCCTCGTCGACGCGCGGCGACACCGACCACGTGATCGAGTTGATGTTGTCGAAGGCCCCGCTATTGACAAGGCCGCTCGGGTTGCCCCTGAACCCCCAGGCGTTCGCCATGTCGAGCGTGTACTCGTACTCGCCCAGGTGGTCGTCGTCGTCCGGCCAGTCGCTGTCCCAGACGTCCAGACGGAACGTGATGATCCGGTTCGGGTCGTTCGGGACAATGCCGCCCGGGCCGAGGTCGAAGGTCTTCTCGACGTCGTAGATGTTGTGTCCGTCCGAGTCGCCGGTCACCGGGATGCGCTCGGAGTGGACGACGTACCCGTGGTCCTCGATTGTCGCGTTCATATAGACGTCGTTCTCGCCGCGCAGCCATCCCTCTGACTCGACGGTGTCGACGCGGCCGAGCGTGATATCGAATGCGACGCAGACGTACGTCTCCGAGTTGCTGCCGAACCAGACGATGCTGCCGTGCTGGAACGTGTTGTACCGGGCCGGCGCCGACCCGCCTGGCACGTCCGCCTCGTCCGAGGTCGGGAAGCCGAGATCGCCGGCCGCCCCGCCGACGCTCCGGTACCGCTCCCGGATCGCGCCGTGGACCTCGAAGGCGCCGGTGGTCGCGCTCCAGTAGATCGTGCATCTCTCAAACTCGCTCGAACGCCCGATCGCGGCTGGGCCCGACAGCACGTCGCCTTCGTTGCTGACGGGGAAGCCCCAGGCAGCCGTGCCCCCGGACGCGACGAACTTCGCCAGGATCGCTCCGTGCACCTCGAAGGCCTTCGACTCGCCCGACCTGAGGTACATCTGCCCGTGCTGGAAGTCCTGCCGCAGTCCGCCGCCGGTGGTGACGGCTGCGGCGACCGGCAGACCGATGGCGCTGGCCTCCCCCATGCCCTCGTAGTCGACCCAGATCTGGCCGATGACCGGAACGGCCCGAGTCTTCCTCGACCAGTAGATGCCGCCGCGAGTGAAGAGGCTCTTCCGGCTGCCCGATTGCGCGCCGTCGACCTCGTCCGAGACGAGGGAGCCGATCCGCGCGCGACCCGGCAGCGCCCAGTATGCCTGCAGGATCGCCCCGTGCATCTCGTACGCCTGCCCGTGTCCCTCGTGGTACATGACGATTCCGCCGGGGAACTCCTGGATCCACGATCCGCTCGCGAGGTCGAGGTAGTACTCGCCCGAGGCTTCCCCGAACGCGAGCGAGTATTTGATCTCCTCCTGCTTGTAGGTCAGGTACCACTGCGGGTGCGAGCGCCGCTCGTCGAGCTGAGCTTCGAGCTCCACCGGAATGTCGTCGTGGAGCTGCAGCGCCGCCAGCTCGCCGCCGAACTGCTCTGAGGCGCCGAGCGAGCCTCCCGCGACGAGCTGGTCGCCGCTGCCGCCGGCGAGGGTTCCGTTCGGGAAGGCGCGCACCGAGTAGACGACGCCGTCGACGAAGACCGCCAGCGTGTCCGTGTCGTAGGCGAGGTCGGCCGTGTACCAGGTGCCGAGGTGCAGGTCGGCGAAGAACTGCGTCGACGCGGTGCCAGGGCCATAGGCCCCGGTCGTCACCTCGGCGACGACGTGGAAGTCGCTTCCGTCGGAGCCGGGCACGACGTATAGCGCAAACGGGAGCGCGTCCGACTCCACGAGCGTTTCGCGTGCCGTGACCGCGTCGGGCGCGATGAAGACGACACGGACGCAGAACCGCCCCGTGTCGAGCTCGTCGAGCGGAAGCGTCGTGCTCACGCGACCCGCGCCGGCGAAGTCGAGCGCTTTCGGATACGTGCCCAGAGTCGTCGCCCCCGGTCCCGCCACCACCGTGCAGCCGCTTGCGGTCGCCGCTAGCGACCCGTCCGGATTCGCCGGAGTCAGGCTGTCCAACGTGTAGTCGACGATCGCGGTCATGCGACCGCCGCGCTCGCTGGGAGTCGGCGGGACGGCAGGAGGCACTCCGCCAGGTCGAGTGGCGCTCGCCGCAGCATCGACGTGGTTGCCTCCGGCATGGGACCTCCGTCGCTGCCTCGTGCGATCGTGCACGATCCGTGCCCGCGAGTCAAATGCTTCACTTTTGAGCCCCGAGCGGCAACAATGAATGCGCCCGCTAGTTGAGGTATCGGCTCATGTTGAACGTCCAGCACGAACGCCGTGTGCGCAAAACCGTGGGCTTCGCCGCGAGAGACATCACCGAAGCCGTCAACGCGGCGGTCCGGGACACCGGCATTCAGACAGGGATCGCGTGCGTGTACTCCTCGCATCCGACTTGCTGCGTTCGCGTCAACGAACTCGAGACGGGGCTGCTCGAGGACTTCGCGGCACTCTTGCTGCGGCTGATTCCGGGCGAGGCTCGATCGTTCGATCTCCAAAGTCGCCGAGCGCAGTGCGCCTCGATGCTGCTCGGCCCGGCCGGGGAGGCGATTCCGGTGGCCGGCGGAGAGCTATCGCTCGGCCGGTGGCAGAGCGTGCTGTTCCTCGAACTGCAGGAAGAGCATGACGGCGACTGGCACGTCCAGGTGGTAGGCACGTCGTGATCGAAGCCAGTCTCATCACGGACGACTACATCCGCGCGAGGCTCGCTCGGGTGGTGCACGCCCTCGCCACCGCTGACGGGCCGCTTCCTCAACGACTCTTTTCCGCGTCCTTCGCCATGTCGACACTGCATCCCCGAGACTTCGTCGACCAGGAGAGCCGGGTGGAGTTCGGTGCGATCCTGGAGATGCTCACGCGTCACAAGGCGCTCGGCAACGAGGGGCGCTTGAGGGCGACGCTGGCGCGAATGAGCGACGCCGAGGCTCGCGCAGTAGCGGAGCGGATCCTCGAGCTCGACGCGCGTTACAGGCCAATCTCGCTCTCGCTGGCAGAAGCATCTTCGAGGAGGGGCCGAGTTGACCGCGCTCGAGGAGAGATCTAGCATCCTCTGCACAAGGGAGGTGCTCCGCCGTTAGCATCGAGGTCGGCACCAGCGTCGACGTACATCACGCCTTCGATGGCGATCTCGACGTTGCACTGTCGGGGATCCCGTCGAGCTTTTCGTTCGAGGTTACTAAGCTCCCGACGCTCACGGTCGACCCAATCGAGCTCAAGCCGATCACCATCAATCCGCTGGACGTCTCCGTGCGCGTGAAAGAGATTCCATCGGTCAGGACGCACATCCCGGCGCTCTTTACCCTCGGGCTCTCTGTGCTCGGCTTCGAGCTCGTCTGCGCACGCCTCTGCGGCGAGGCGCAGGTGATCACCGAGCCGTATGAGCCGAACCCGTGCGAGCATTGCGGCAAGCCGCACGGCGTGCCCGTGTCTACCCACGTCCCGGTTCCAGACGAGCCGGAGGTCCCGCAGTGACGCCTGCGGCTCGCCGCGCTGCCAAGGCACGTGCAGAAGAGCCGGCCGTGTTCAAGGGCCCGCCGGACCGCCTCGCCTCGCTGTTGCTCTCAACCTCCGCTGTGGGGCTCGACGTGGAGCAGCAGCCGCACGCGAGCCTCCGCGGGGCGGACGTGCGTCGACTGACGGTGCGCCGTCTCGCGCGCGGAGACGCGCACGCGAGACGGGCGACCCTCCGCCTACCGCGGACAACGCCTCCTGGGAAGTACAGCGGCTCAGCCGAGATCGAGGGGCGGACGGTCCCGATCGTCGCCGAGGTCGAGCCCCTTCCGCGGCTCGAGGCCGAGCCGCGCCGGATCGCGGTCGAGGCCGAGCCGTCTGGCACGGCGACCGTGGACGTCCAGCTCGTCAACACGGGCAACGTCCCCTGCGATGTCTCCGGTACGACGACGTTCTGCCTCTTCGACGGGACCGGACTGGAGCAAGCCGCATGGGCTGCGCTTGCTTCCGACCCTCCGGAAGGTCGGAAGCGAATCGACGTCCTGCTCGACGAGCTCGCGCAGTCGCATGGCGGCCTTGTCACGACAAGGGTCGCGCGCGGGGCCACGATCGCGGTCGGGGAGTCGCGGCAGGTGCAGTTGACGCTACGTTTCTCCGACCGGCTAAAGCCGGGTAAACGCTACGCGGGTTCGTGGCGGGTCGACGGGCTACGCCTACCCGTCAGGATCACGACTCCGGCGCCAGCCCCGAAACGAGGGGTGCGGACGGCGAGATGAGCTCGAAGAGCGGATCCGCGACGCTGGCCGACGCCGTGAAGGCGATCGGAGACTTGATGGCACCGGGGGCCAAGCTCGGGCTCGGGTTGCTCGAGTCGATCAGGCTGCCGAGCCGGACGTGTGGATGCGGCTGCGAGATCCCGCCTCCCTGCTGGGCGCCTCAGCCGCTTGGCGATGTGGAGTCGGAGGCTTGCCCCGACAACAAGGCTCTCCTCCGGCTCGCGATCACGAACTGCGGGATGACGGCACGCGCGATCAAGGTCACTGCGACGAACGCCGCCGTCACCGTCGAGCCCGCCTCCCTGAACCTCGGACCTTTGGAGGAGGGCGAGGTCAACCTCTCGCTCGCTGTTCCGGCGGGAGCGACGAAGGGCCAGACGCAGAAGAGCCTCGTCTGGATCCACGGCTGCAAGGAGCACTACCTCCGCTGGACGGTCGTCGCTGCCGACGCCTGGGCCAGGTGCGGCCCCGACGCCTTGGAAGTCGAAGACTGCCCCGATCTCATCCACCACTGGTACGACCATTTCTACTGCCAGAGGCCGTGCCTCAACCGAGACTGAGCGCCAAGGGCGACACCTCACAGGGAACGCAGCTCGCCGCAATGTTGCGTGAGGCCGCGGGAGCGAGCCTCCGCTACTACGGCAGGATGGGTGGGCTCGCATTCGCGCTGGCCGAGGCGTTCGCACCTTCGCTCTCCGACCTGCGTCCGACGCTGCACATGTCGTCCGAGCCTCCTACCACGACCGCGAAGCCGGCGGACTCCGCCGAGGCGGGCCGCCCGCAGACGATCGTGATCGAGGCGGCTGCGGGGCGGCGCGGCATGGGCGTCTTCATGGTCGAGAACAACACCGATCGGACCGTCTCCGGGCCGGTTAGGGTCTCGCCCTTCGTCGACGCGTCCGGCCGCGAAGTTCAGCTCGAGGTCCAGTTCTCGCCGGACGTCGTCTTGCTCGAGCCCGGGGACCAGGTTCTCGTCCAGGTGGCGGCCGCGGTCAACGACACCCTCGAGCCCGGCCTCCGCTACGGGGCCGAGATCAGAATCCCACAGCTCTCCGGAGCCACGATTCCACTCGTCGTCCGGCGCCAGGGACGGGCGAAACGAACGCGGGCATCCGGGTCGCGCCACTCATGAGCTCGAGGGCGTCCGTGGAAGACGCAGAGAGATCCGCTTGGGAGCTGCCGGAGCTCCTCGGGCTCACCGACGATCTGGATCGCCTGCGCTCGGTGATCGTCGACTGGATCGAGAACTGTGACCCCGAGGTCCGGACGATGGTTGACCGCCAGATGTCCGCGCGCGCAAAGTACTTCCGGCCGGTGACCGTCCTTGCGTGTCACTACGCGGGGACGACGAAGCCCGTCCCGGCCCGCGTGCTCAGGTCGGCCGCCGCTGTGGAACTCCTCCACAACGTCTCGCTGATCGTCGACGACATCCTCGACCGCTCGCGGTACCGGCGCGGCGAGCTATCGCTGCACTGCCGGTATGGGTTCCTGCCCGCGCTCATGACCGCCGGATACGTCGGTTTCGCCGGCTCGCAGCTCGTCGCCTCCGACGCCTACTGCGTGCGGCTGCTGGCCGAGCTGATGCAGCGGCTCGGAGCGGCCGAGTGCCTGCAGTGGCGCCTGCGGCGTCAGCCGCTCGGCGTCGAGGACTGGCGCGCGATCGCAGGCGGCGACACCGGAACGATGTTCGAGATCTGCGCGCGCCTCGGGACGCGTGACGACAGCTTGAGCACGTACGGGTTGCTGCTCGGAATTCTCTACCACGGCTGCGACGATGTCGCCGACGTCCGTGGGACCACGGCGCTTGGCGGCGGGAGCGAAAAGGACATCCTCGACGGGATCCTCACCCTGCCCGCTGCGGTCGCCATGCGCAGGCCGAGCACGGCGCTCCTCTTCCGGAATGCCGGTCAGGGGACGTTCGCGAGGATCGCCAAGGAGCTCCGCAGCGTACTGCCCGAAGCCGAGTTGTATCTCGACCGACTTGAGGCCGAGGCCGAGATCGAGGCAAACCGTAACGCAGCTCACCCCGCCCGTCTCGTGAACCTCCTTCGCCATACCCGTGCCCTCTCGGCCGTCTGAGTCGGATGTGATCGTGGTCGGGGGCGGGCCGGGCGGCAGCACGCTCGCGTGGGAGCTCGCTCGACAAGGAGTCGACGTGACGGTGCTCGAGCGCATGCGCTTCCCCCGCGAGAAGGTGTGCGGCGATTACGTCGAGCCGCGCGGACTCCGCATCCTCGACCGGATGGGCTGCCTCGAGCGGCTCGAGGCAGGCGGCCGCCTTCGAGTCTCGCGCACTGCGACGTTCGTTGACTGGGAGTGCTGCTACAGCGGGGAGGTTCCGTTCTACGGCCTCGGCGGCGATCTCCGACCCTATGGACACGTCATCGCTCGAGACGAGCTGGACGACACGATGCTCTCCACCGCCTCAGCAGCCGGAGCGACCGTGCACGAGGAGACATCTGTGACCTCCGTCGACGCGGGGCCTAAGGGCGTCGAAGTCGAGGCGAAGCGGGGCGCCAAGACCGTGCGCTATCGGGGTCCGCTGGTAGTCGGGGCTGACGGCGCCAACTCGGTCGTCGCGAAATGGTGCGGCCTGACGGTCGACGATCCGCGCTACATCGCGGTCGCGCAGCGCGCCTATGCGACGGTGGATTGCGACGTCGACGAGGCCCTGTTCTTCTTCGACCACGACATCTTCCCGGGATACGGCTGGGTGTTCCCGCTCGGCGGCCGCAAAGTGAATCTCGGCGTCGGTCTCCTCTCGGAGACGCGGAACACCTTCGGCCTCCACGTCCCGGAGCTGTTCGCGTCCTTCGTCGAGGGCCTCCGCGATGTGCTCCCGCGATACGAGACGCTCGAGCTCTGTGCTCCGCCGATCGGCGGCATCGTCAAGACCTACGGTGCCGCCGGCCCGAACCACTTCGACGGAGGTGTCCTCGTGGGCGATGCCGGCAGCTTCGTCGACCCGATGACGGGCGAAGGAATCACGCCCGCGATGGAGTCCGCCCTGCTCGCCGCTCCAGCTCTGATCGAAGCGCTCGCGACAGGCCGGGCCGATGCGGCCCAGCTGTCCATGTACGAGACCGCCTTCCGCGCGCACTTCGACCCCGCGATGACCTTCCTCGATCTGTGCGCGGCGACGTTCCGCAACCGTCATCTGGCGGAGCCGTGGCTGAGGGCACTCGCCCGGGGTTGCGAGCTTGCGTCGGACGATCCGGACTTCGCGCGCAGCGGCAGCAGCTACTTCGGCGGCGTCGACGTCCGGCCGTTCGGGATACTCGGCCAGATGTGGGTGCGGGTCGTGGAGGATCTCGCGTTCGTCTGGCCCCGCTCACTCAGGAGCGGCGGAACCGAGACCTCGCTGACCGACGTCGTCGCGTGGCAAAGCGGCCTGCTCCACTCGATGCTCTCCGATCCGCTCTGGCACATGCGCTGGATGGCGGACGTCCAGCGTAAGTGGCTGCGCATCCTCTCGCCGACGGTCCTTCGCGAAGACCCGCGCTTCTCGGGCGTCCCTAGTTCTTGACGCGAGCGGCCCGCGTGCGACGTGCTGTGCGCCGCCCGATCGTCTCCAGCTGGCTGTTGAAGTGATCCACGGACGCCGTGGGAAGCTTGGTGAGGTCTCGGATATAGGCGCGAGTCAGATCGGAGATGCGTCCCAGTGAGTCGCTCGTGTCGCCGTTCGCCGCGTCAAGCTTCGCGAGCTCGTCGCTCACGGCCTTTGCGTACGTGTCGGCCGTTTCTGCCCAACCGGCCCAGAATGTCGTCGCTGCAGTCACGGCGGCGAGCTGCGTCCGCGCGGCCTCGACGAGCACGTCGCGCACCGCGTCACCCGTCCTCGGCTCGGCCTGGTCCTTGGCCGGCGCTGCCCGTTTCGGTGCGAACTTCCGTTGGGGTCGTGGTGGCAACAGCTCTCCGATCTCGACGGAGCTTCCGACCATCGTAGCGCCCCGCAGTCGAGGCGGATAGCGAGGTCCCACGTGTCGGAGCCCTCCGACTCGGTGTTGCAAGGCGTTGCGAGACGCGAACTCGTCCAGACCGGGAACCACGGCTCCGTACGTGCAGCGAGGTATACGGGGCTCCGAACCAACAGCCCCGAGGAGTCACGGATTCACGCAGAAGCGCGGCTGGGACCTGTTGAGAGCGCTGAGAGCCAGCGCACTCGCAAGCTCCCGATCGAGTTGACCGTGGGCGCCGAGTCACAGTTCCGTCCGAAACCGTGATCGATCCACATCCTGGTCCGACCTCCTTCGCGAGCGGACTGAGCCGACCGCAGGCCTGTCACCTGACGCACGAACTCGTGTAGCCAGGCGCACGAAGCCTAGGCCCAGGTCTCCTGTCTGAGCGCTTTCGGTCGCAGGAACACCGTTCTGCCGCTGAAGGATACGAGCCGCGACTCTCGACATCCGGCAGAGCTGACAGCTGATCGGCCTATCACTCGCTTTGACGTCCATCGTCGTGGGACGAGAAGGCGGGAAGCAGAAGCGGCAGCGCAAAGAGACACGACGCTTCGCGAGGGCCCCGCATTGCTAACTGAGCAGTCCATCTAGCTCTCAGTGAAGCTCCGCCTGCGCCGCGCTGAAGCCCCCCGTACTCGTTGCCGAACGCGCCGCCGCTCCCGCCGCCTCCCGACTCGTCGAGCAGGTTGAACCACGGCTTCCATGTCGTGGCGGCGTGGCCCTGCGGGAGCCCCGGCCACGGGAACGGCTCGTTCGAGTGGATCGTGTAGCTCAGCGCCTCCGGGTACAACGTGCCGAGCAAGACGTACAGCCGCCAATCCCCGGCGGCCAGTCCGCCGTTGCAGAAGGCGACCGACACGTTGTGCGGTTGCTGCGTCTGGCTTGGCAACCCATTCCCCGCCGTCACCACATCGATAACGTCCTCGAACCCACGCCACAGGCCGTTGCCGTTGCGGATCGTGTATAGCGCCTTCCGCCGGCCTGGATCGAGCTCACCGCCACGACGTGCAGCTGACTCTCCAGCCCCGCGCAGTCCACCTTCCTGAACTTTCCAGCACTGCCCGCCGCGAGCCCCGCATCGCTGACCTGCGTCCAGCTCGTCGTCTCGCTGTTGCGCATCGCGTGCCACAGACGTCCATCGCTCGTGATCACGCAGACGTGCAGATCCTCCCGCCCCGTCGTCGGATCGGCCACCCCCGCACACGCGACGTCAACCGCGTGTCCGCGTACCCCCGCCAAGGAGCCGGCGTCCTGCCACTGCTCCTTCCAGACCCGAACCTCGTAACCCGGATCGATGTCGCGGTCGCAGGGACGAATTCCATGGAGCAGGGTTCCAGGCGGGAACCGCCCTGGCGTCACCTCCGACGTCGCCCCGCACACGTGGAGCTCGGAGCCCACCCGCGCGACCGACACCCGGCCGAAGGGATACGGAGTCCCCGGGCTGGTCGTCCCTCCGATCCCCTCTGTCAAGTTGAACAGCGGGGTCCAACTTCCGTCCTTGAGCTGCCGCTAATACATGAGGAGTTCCTCGCCGACTACCCGGGGCGTCCCGACGAACGGCACGTGCAACTCCAAGCAGCCGTACGCTGATCCGACCGGGACGGCGATTTCGTCGATGTCCGAGATGTTGAAAGTGCCGGTCATGAAGTCGGAGGCAGTCATCGCGGTCCAGTTCGCCTCCGGGATCTCGCGTGTGGTCACCCACAGGGTGGGGTCGCTCGTCCCGAAGCCCCTGAGGCGGGTCGACAGCACACGCGCCGCCGGCCGCCCGGCAGGGCACGGCGGCGGGGGAGGCCCGCAGCCGTAGCGGCGGCGCCCGCGCCCGCGGCAACTACGAGCGTGAACGCACCAGCCGCGCGCCGGAGAACTCGCGGCGGTCCGTCGTCCTTAGTAATGAAGCGTACAAGCGGTAAGCAGGCCGTGCGGAGACCTGCGCTGTTCCGAGCGTCTCGGCCGATCAGGAGGTAAGGGCGGCCAAACACAAGGGGGTTCCCGGTTTTTGGCGCGCGCCAGAGCCGCCACTCTTGGTGGTGACCGAATAATTCGAGCACTCGCTCAGGCAGGCGTCGTCCGACGACACCGCCGGCGGGTGCGCCCGACAAGGGGGAGCTCCATGTGTGATCTCACTCCACTCCGAAACTGGCTTATCGGGTGTGCCGCGTTGATCACTTGCGCCGTCCTGACGATAGTCGGTGCGGCGGTCGCGAACGGCTCGTGGTGGTACACGTACCTGTCGCCGATCGGGATGCTCGTGGCCGCCGGCTTTACGCTCGGAGCCATCGGCGCCTGCTCGGCGGCGATCTCGGCGCTCGACACCTACTGCGCGTGCATCGGTGCGCGCTGTTCGGGGCAGTGCGGCAATCTGCGCAGGACGCTGCAGGCGGCCATGACGGTGCTCGGCATCCAGGCGACCGCCTGCGCGGTGATCGCCGCTTACGCCTGGGTTCCGGGTGCGGCGCAGCCGGCGCAGTGGGCGCTGATCGGCGCCTTGATCATCGAGGCAGCGTTGATTGTCAGCGCGATCGCGTTCCTGAGCTCGCTCACCTCGTGCGCGGTGCCTCCGGCGACCCCTACCGGGTCGTCGTCGGGCGGCCTAACTACACCTCCTGGAGACACGAGCGGTCCGACGACCGCTCCGATCGGATGAGGCTGGGCTCGCCAGGTCCGGCCCCCACCTGTCCGCCGCCCCGTGCCTCTCGCATGCGGCGGCGGACTTCCACCTTTGACCACTTCGTCGTCGCCGGACTCGACGAGTCCTGAAGTGCTGTCGCCGACGGCTGGTCACCGGACATCGATGCGAACAATGCCGCTTGATCTTGCCCAAACTGCATAAGAACCGCTCTAGTCACGGTTCTGGCCGAAAGCGCGACTCTATTGCCTGCGCTTGCCCCAACTCCGCGGAAACGTGACTCTTTCGCCGCTTTCGGGCAGGCGCTATGACTCCGGCGACCGTCCGGTTCGTCGCCTCGACCGCCTCGTGAGTGCACTGGGCACGGCGAGCGCACCCGAGAGACCGCTCGCCTACCGACGCGACAGACACCGTCGCTCCCGCAGAACTCTCTCACGATCCGACGAGGAAACCGGAGTCAGACACGTCGTAGCTTCAGGTATGCGTCGTAGATCCCGTCTCCGTCACCCCCGTCGAAGTGCAGGGGCGGATAGAAGAACGGATTGACGGCGCTCGTCTTCGCGTCTGCGTCTGGCTCGGTGAGGGCGAGCGCGAGACTCCCATTGATTGAGTCGTCGGCGCCGATGAGGTCCACCAGGTACGAAACGCCAATCCCGACGACCGCTACGCCGGCAACCACCCACCCCGCGACTCCGCCCGCGGCGGCTGCCTTCGTCGCAACGGCTGTGAGCGCCGTGCGAACGGCATCCGTGGTCTCACTCACATCGCCGAGATCGTGCTCAAAGCAGGATCCTGTGACGAGGACTGACGAGGAGATGGCGCGAGGTCCGGTGAAGCCGAAGATGCGGAGGTTCTCGTCTCCGCTGCTTGGCCGTGTGTCGCCATCGTCAACGTCCTCGTAGACGGGCGTGTGCACCGCCACCGCCGCCGTGCCGCTCTCGGCCATCTCCTCGGTGAGTGCTGCGAAGACCACATACGGCTCGTCGCTACCCCACCACTCGGGATCGCTCTCGTCGACGCAGTAGAGCTTCGTAAAGGTGAGCTCGTATTGATTTGGGGGGCGAGTCGGTGGTGTTGGAGGATCCTTCGGCGGAGGCGTAGGTGGGCAGCAGTACCCCGTAGTCTCCGTGTGTCCTGGCTTGACAGCAGCCGACACCGCTGCGAGCGCTGCTACAGGCCTGTTCTGAAACAACGCTGCGCGATCGATGATCTGCACAGCTTCGGCATCGTCGATAGAGCGATCGAGCGGAAGATCGAGGTACCTCGGCGAGAACGCCCGCCTCTTCAGCTCGGAGGGGATCGCGTTGTGAGTCTCCACCGCGCGTTCGATCATCCGACGCGCCTCCGGAATCTCGTCCAAGGCGCGCGTCATCCGGCGCTCGAGATCGGTCTGGGACTTCTCGGGAACGTTTGCGGCATACCGGGCCAAGGTGTGCATCAACGCCGGAATGAACTCGTACCCTTCTGCCCTCACTTCGTACTTCCGAAGCTTCTCTTCGAGTCCGCGGCGATGCCGCTTCCCGGGCCTTTCCCGCTCCCAGTTGGGGTTCGCCTTCCGACCGTGCGGTGAGCCCGACGGACCCTCTTCGCCTTGGCCTTGCCCAGTTCGTTTGCGAGCCATGCGACTCTCCTCCTCTGACTGTGGGACATAGCCGACCGTTTGTGCGAGGGAGTGACGCCGCAGCAGCTGAGCGCGCACGAGGCGGGCGGGCCGCGCACGCTGCCTGCGCTGGGCAGGCGCCTCCCGTACGACCTTTCTCCTATTTGCTCTCTCCTACTCGTTCGCCAGACGGACGATCCGTTCCGTCAAGTCCCAGTTCTCGCGGATGAACGGCGTGCCCTGGACGGTCCACGCGATCCCGTACCAGACGTCCTCGGTCCCCGACCAGCGGCGGATCTTGATCGTGTACGTCTCGCCGCGTCGGGCGGAGAACTCCGCTATCTCATAGCTGTTGTCCCACGACCCGCTGTAGCCGACGAGCGAGCCGCCGCTGTCGTAGATCTTCAGGTCGAGGTCGAGCTGAAGGTTGTCGCCGGCGATCTGGATGAAGCCAAGATCCAGCAGCGTTGCGAGGCTGTCCCACGCGAGCCCGACCTTGACCTTCGCTCCGAAGAAGAAGAACGGGACGCTCACCGTGTAGGAGAACGTCGTCTCGCCGTTCCCGCCGATGTCGCTCGATCGGAGCGTGCCGACGTCCCAGCCCCGCCGCGTTCCGGCGGCGTTCCGCGAGCGGCGGTTCTGCGCGATCCGCACGCTCTCGAGCGCGTCAACCGCGCCGGTGCCGTCGCGAGCATCGACCGCGGCGCTGCGGTCGGTCCACCACGTGTTGCCGGTGACATTCTTGCTCGCGCCGGCGAGCAGGATCGCCCGACAACCCTCCGGCCACGACTTCAGCGTCGAGTCCGTCTGCTGAAGCAGCGCGGCAGCGCCCGCAGCCGCCGGCGCAGCCATGCTCGTGCCGCTCTTCGTCAGCTTGACGCAGGTCACGGAGGTCCCGTTCGCCGCGATCTCCGGCAGCTCACGGTCGCTGTGCCCCGAAGTAGGGTTCCGGGACACGGAGTCGCTCGCCAGCGTGGCCGCCGAGTCGTCGTGGTTGGCCACGGTCAGCCTGTTGAAGCCCTTGTGATTGACGAACTCGGTGCTCGAGCCATTGCCGGCCGCCTCGACGATCGTGGGGTATGGCCAGTGGAGCGCGAGCCAGTCCTTGTACATGTCGTCGAAGGACAAGCCCGAATTCGTCTGCTCGGCGGGGCGGTGGAAGCTCTGGCTAATTACGGTGCATCCGCGCGTGCGGGCAGCCCAGTTGATCGCAGCGAGATCCATGCTGTTGGCCGAGTGGAGGTTGCAGTCCTTCGCGTGCCCGTGCGGCTTGTTCGCTTCGATGTTCTTGATGATCCCGTGCGTGTGCCGCGCGTGGTCGTCCGTGTTCGGGTTGGTGAGGAACATCGCCGTTATCGAGAGGTCTGTCGTCACGTCCGGCCCGTCCTCGTAGACGGCGACGTTGACGCCGCGGCCGGTGATGCTGAGGCTCGAGTGCACCGTGTCTGACTGCGCGATCGCCATCGAGTTCGAGAGGTCGACCTCGCCCTTCTCCTCGTACAGGAAGAGCGCCGCGACCTCCTCGCGCTTCTGCAATTTCCTGATTCCGTCCACCGGCAGCTCGGCGAAGACGACCGGAGCGTCCGGATCGGGCCGCGGCTCGTCGACCGCACCGTGCTCGCGCACGATCTTCGCGACGCGCGTGCCGCTTTCCTTGATCCGCTTCGCGTAAGCGACCTCGCTCCGCGGTGGCCTCGCCGTCTGACCACCCTTCGCGCGCTTCTCGTGCAGCGGCTCCTCCGCGACCCGGAACCACACCGCGACGGGAATCCGGTCTCCCTCGCCTGCACCGGCGACGGCTTCCTTGAGCGCCGGGTGCAGCTTCCCGAACGCCGACCGGCGGTTCTCTACGATCTGCTCGAAGATCGCGGTCTTGTCGACGCGCTTGCCGTCCTGGTCGAACGCGAGCTCGACGGGCGTCCCCGACTCGCGATCGACCGCCTTCATGATGTCGATGAACTTGCCCCCCGGCCGCCTCGCCGCCGAGAGCCTGACCGTCCCCAGCCGCTCGATGCGGAGCCGGACGATGCTCTCCACACGGAGCTTCCGGTCGACCTTGGCGCGCGAGTCGCTGATGAAGAACGGGACTTCGACGCGTTCAGACAAGCGCTTCCCGCGCGTGGATACGAGTTCCTCGACGACCAGCGTCTGAGGACCCGGCGACAGTCCATTCTCGGGGACGAAGCTCGCTACGCGCCGGTCCTGCGAAAGCGAGACGCGGCCGGACGCCGACTCGAGGGCGATTGCTCCCCTAACGACTTCCGGATCGAGCGGTGCTTCCGCCCGCACCTCGAGGTGCGGGTCGCCCACGACGATCTCGTTGGGCTCGACAGTGATCTCAATCGAACGCTTCCCCGGCATTGGAGGTCCTCCTTGCGTCGAGGTCGCTTGAGGGTTGTGCGGGTCGGACGTCGCCTCGCGCGGCGCGAACACGGATTCCTAGCGGCCCCCAAACGACCAGGTCTCGAGTCCGGACTCGCTTCGTCCACCGACCGACTGCGCGCCGCGACGCTGCCGGGCATGTCGTGGTGGTGGGCTAGTGCACGCGACGGGAGATGTCCACCGCACCGACGCTTTCGTTGCACGCCTTGCTCAACGCGCGTAGCGCTCGTCCGCTCGCTCGCACTGCAATGCGCATCCATTCGGATGCTCCTTCTGACGACGCGAGGGAGTGTCCCTGACAGGACTCCTTGTGTCAAGAGACACGAACCGATGCACCGCCCGAGGCGCCGGTACACCCTCGACGACGGCGGATTGACCGCGATGCTCGAACTCACGCTGGCGACGCACCTCGTACGCGCGAGGCGTGAGCAGGATCGTGTCGTGCTCCTCGTGGACGAGTGCCGCGCGAACCTGCGCGTTTCGCTTACGTCGTCGGAAGCGCAGTGCCGCAGACGTGAAGCGAGGTCGCGCGATGGCCGCGCCTGCGGCCTCTCGGGACCGTCCCTACCCCGTGGGCAGAACGCGACCTGTATCGGTTATGGGTGGCGGGGAGGGGGTGGGTATCTTCCGCCGCTGTCCGCCGCGAAGTGGCACCTGGACTTCGCCCGCAAGCATCGGGTCGAGTCCGAGGGAGAGCGTCGCGACACGAGTACCCGTGGCCGCCGGCGCATACTCGACCTCGAGTGTGCAGGCGGCAAACGGGGCAAGCTCAGTCGGGGGTTGGCAGCCGTTCGAGACGATCGTGAAATCGGACGCATTGTCGCCGGCAAGTCCCAGGCTGGTTATCGTTCGCGCCACGTCGTTATTCACGATCTCGATCATCTTCGAGCGTGTGGCTCCGATTGCCACGATCCCGAAGTCGATCGTGGCATCGCCATGAAAGACGGCGCCGAGAATGACCGTGTTTGTGGTCGACGGCTCCCCGTCGCCTGTCTCGGTCGTCGTGGTCTCCGTACTCGTGGTCTCCGTACTCGTGGTCTCCGTACTCGTGGTCTCCGTACTCGTGCTTGTGGTCGTCTCGGTCGTCGTCTCGGTGCTCGACCCACAGCTCGCGAGAGACATCATCACCAGCAGCGATACCGATACGGCAGCGAGGCGCGTACTCACGGAGCGCTCGCTCATCGGTTGCCCGGCCCAAATTCGAAGCGAAATTCATTCGTGTCCGGGAGAACGATCGCCACAGTGTCGCCGCTACTCTCCTGCGCACGCGGATCGTGTCTCCACGTGTCGGGCACGAGGAAGTATTTGCCCGCGCTCCGAACGAGGAGCCGGAGCCCCTCGTAGCGGAACGGGTACTCGGAGATCGCGCCGTCGAGCCGAGTTACGAGTACGGGCGGGCGGAGCCCGAGAGGGTGCTTCGCGTACACAACCACGCTCGGCTGTGAAGCGAGCGATCGTTCGAGCTGCTTCGCACGACCCCGCCCGAGCGCATCAGCGTACTTCGCTGCCCCCCAGAATGCGCTCAGTACGACCAATGAGACGAGCAGGGCTATCGCGAGAGGTGCGAGACGCCCGCGAGTGAGGTAGAGCCCGTAACCGAGTAGCACCGCGCCAAGTCCCGGCGCTAGCGGCGGGATGAGGTAGTAGACGTCAAAGGGGAGAGGTGTGAAGACTGCCGCACCTCCGATGACGAGCAAGACGAAGCCAAGCGCGACGATTACCCAGGGTGCGAGCAAGAGGGCGGGCCGCGTCGGTTCTCGGAGATGCGGCGACGCGAGAGTGTGCACGGCAAGCGCGGTCAGAGCCACGGCGAGGACGGCAGAAAGCGGCACGTACACAGCGTCGGTACTTCGTAGGACGTAGTCGCGCGTCGAAAAGTCGAGCGCACTTGCGTCGATACCGAAGTACCTGCTTCTGGCATTCGTGAGTGTCCAGCCGAAGTAGAAGGCGAGCGCTGTGAGAAGCGCAGTCGGGGCGATCACGAGGCCGGTCAATTCCAACGTGCTACGAACGCTCGACTCGTGGCGTGCGACGTTCGGCCGCGCCACGTCCGATGGTTCAACGGTGCCGATCTCGACCGGCTGCGGCCCTCGTGCTGTTGGTGGATCGGACGGCGTCACGGGTTCGCTCCAGCAGGCTGATTGTGACAATTGCAGCCAGCCGCTTCAACCATGCGCTGTGAGACGCACGAAGAGGTAATGCCGCTTCGAGCTGAGCCAGCGCGCCTCTTGTCTCGGCGCTCAGTGAACGGCGTCGGGCGTGACGTCACGAGAGCCAACGCTCTCCACAGCCAGGCGACCGCATCGTCGGAAGGCTAAGCCCTTTGCGTCCTTTGGCGTCACGCACTGACGCCGGCCTACGCGACAATCGATCTGATCGACGACGAGCGCAAGGAAGAGACCCGTATCCCAGCAGCCCCGAAGACTGCAGGCTGTTGACACTTACGGGCCGACTCGTTAGAAGAGCGTCGTGCTGTCAGCCGACCGCCACAAGGCAGCGTTTGCCGGGCCGTTCATTGCAGCGATCGTTCTACTCGCACTGAACGGGACGGTTGCGTCTGCGGCAGGAGTGCCTGAACTCGAATTCGTTTCGCCCACTGAGATCAAACTCACCGCAACCGGAGAGGAGTCGGCAAAGACGAGTGTCTGGCTTCGGAACGAGAGCACCGAGGATGTCAGGCCGGTCTTCTCGGCAAGCATGGAGGAGAAAGACGGAACAGCCGTGAGTCCGGGACAAGTTCGCGTCGTTCTTGTCGACGACGCTGGCTCCGAGATCGCACGGGACGCAGTGAGTCCGCTCCCGGCGAACGGCGTCGGTCGATATCGACTCATGTTGAAGGGGTCGGGAGTGGGCACGGACATCTCTGGTCAGCTTGTCGCGACGGCAGCCGGGGTCGCCCCCGCCTCGGTGGGAATTTCCGTCTCGAAGAAGACGGTGCTCAACCGCGGCGTAAACACCGCCCTCCTCGCGCCCTTTGTCTTGGCGGCGATCGTCGTCTTCATCGCGTGGGCGATCACGCTGGTGCCATTTAACGAGCCACTCCCGAAGCTGGATCTCGACTTCAAGGAGAGCTTTGCTTCGACATTGACGGCGGTCGGTGCGTTGCTCGGCACCGTCATCTCGGCGAGCGTGCTGCCGGAAGACACGGTGAACATGTCTAAGGAGGCCTTCACTGCGCTCAACCTGCTTTTCGGCGTGGCCGTCGTGGCTGCTGGACTGTTCTATTCGGCAATGCAAAAACCAGAGTGGGTGACCAATAAGGACGATGCCGCCAAGCAGGATCGAAAGCTACGCGGGTACGTCGGCCCCTTCTTGCTCGCATGTCTCATCACAGTTTGGGCCGCTTTGGGAGAGGCCTGGACGCTGTGGCTCCTCGTTGACGAGCTCGGCCAGGATGGCGGCTTTACGGAGTTCGCGGTCACCGTTTTCCAGACGTTCCTCATCGCGTCCGCGATCGCGATGGTCTTCTACGCCATTTCGCGCATCAACTCGATCGTCAAGAGTGAACGAAAGACGCCCGGCGCGACGGGCGCGTTCGCGCCGCGTGAGGCGACCGAGCGGCCTCCCATCTCTCTCCTCTGACCGGGGCCGGGTAGCCGACGATTCTGAAGGGGGGCTCGGGCTCGCGACCGCGGACTCGGAGCGGACAGGCTACGACGTTCTCCGCTGGCTCGAGGCGGAGATCGGCGCCGGGAGATGGGAGTTCCCACTCCCCGAGCTTCGTGTCCATAGCTCCAATCCCGTCGGGGTCGCCCGTATGCGGCGTGCGATCGAGGCCATCGAGCGACTGCACTACCACTAACGCTTAAGATCTGCTATATTCAGAACGCTAATTGAGATGCCAAAGATCAAGCCCTCACCTGTATCAGATTCCGTGTCAGATCGAGCATTCTTCAGTCGCTTCAAGTCGCAAGAATATCTTGATTTGAGCGCCGATCCTTCCTGGAAACCCGCCCACTCTCTAGCAGTCGTAATTTAACCGCTTATTCGATCCCAGGTGCGCCCATGTTCATCGGGTCGGGCCTGGTCGCCGGGGCTGCCTGAATGCCGCCTGCACGACGAGCTCCTCGCGCGCACGCGTAAGCAGGAAGGTATCGAGCGCCTACCCCACCCCCGTGAGCATGTTCATCGGGTCGGGCCTGGTCGCCGCGTCGGGAGCGCCCCACCAGTCTCGCTCCCGCGCACGCGCACGCACGCGCAAAAGAAAAGAAAGGCGTTGAGGGTCTAGCCCACCCTCGCGGATGCGTTAGTCGGGCTGGGGCCTCGTGGCAGGGCGACGAAGTCGACGAGATCGTCGGCTACATCGCGGGGATGACCGACCGCTTCACGCTCGCCTACGCAGACTCGCTCTGAGCCCCGGAGAGTGCGCTCTCGATCTCCGCAACGTAGGCCGTCGCGTCGACCGAACGGTAGAAGGCGAGAGCACGCTCTAGCTCGACCTCGGCTGCGGCTGCTTCCCCGGCGTCCAGCATCCGCATGCCGGCGTGCTTGCGGAGATTCGCCTCGCTCGTGACGTTGCCCGCCGACGCCATGATGTCCGCGGCCGAGTCGAGCTCGCCCGCAAGGATGTGCTCGATCACGCTCTGCCAAAAAGGCAATCTCGGGCCAGCTGCGGCGGCGACGGCATCGCGGAGCTCGTCACCGATGCCGAGCTCGTCCGCGAAGAGTCCGAGGCGCGTCAGCGCACCGTGCAGCCCGACCTCGCGAACGAGCGGCGGCACCTGCACAGCGAGTGCGTGCGCTTCGTCGACCTGGCCGAGCTCGGCATACAGCGCCGCGGTGATTGCGAGCGAGCCGAGCCTGTGGAATCGCTCGTGCCTCGTCTGCGCGTGCTCGAACGACCGGAGCTGGTCGTGAAGTGCACCGTCCCGATCCCCGCGGGCGAGCCAGAGTGCCGAACGCACTTCGCGCGCCATGTACTCGAGCGTGTGCGGTGATCCCGCCTCGCATTCGGCGATGAACGTGTCCACTGACTCGAGCGCGCGGTCCCATCGCCCGAGAAAGAAGTCGAGAAAGATGCGGTTGCCGCGGACGAAGCGGACGCTCGAGGCGTCTCCGTAGCGCTCGCCGAGCCGCGTCGCCTCGGCGTAGAGCTCGTCCGTGCGTGGAAAGTCGCCCGCAAAAATCGCGTAGACGGCGAGGTTGTTGACGATCGCCGAGGCGACCGGGGCGTCGGCCGCGAGAGCGATCTCGAGGGCACGCTCCATGTCGGCGATGCCCGACCCGAAGTCGACGTCGTTCTTCGCCATGCCGATCGTCGTGAGCGCGTGGGCGCGGAGCTCGTCGAGTCCGAGCTCGGTTGCCATCGCGAAGGAGGCCTCGGCGAGGCGTCGCCCTTCCTCCTCCTCGCCTGCGATCTCTCGGATGCGGGCGGCGAAGGCCAGAACCCGCGCCGACTCTGCGGAGACCGCGTCGCCGGCGAGCGCTTCGGCACGGGCGAGATGCTCACGGACGAGGTCGTGCTGACCACGATCCCAAGAAACACGTGCGAGAAAGGATTCGGCTTCGGAGGCGCGGGCCGTGTCGCCGACCGCGAGGAGTGCGTCGCGGGCGGCTTCGAGCGCCTCTTGCTGCCGCGCGTCGTCGTAGGACCTGTGGAGTGCAACGGCCAGCTGGAACAAGAGAGCGGGGCGCTCGGCGTCTTCGGGCCAGAGTGCGAGTGCATCCTCGTATTGCGCCACTGCGACGGCAAAGCTGTTGAGCGTAAACGCGCGATCCCCGGCCGCACGGAGTGCGCGTCGCGTACGCTCGACCACCTCGTCGTCCTCGCCACCTGAAGCTCGGACGAGCTCCAGCGCGGAGCTCCAGTGGTACGCCAGCATCTCGGCGTGATCCTCGGGGCGTCCGAGACCGTCGATCCACTCGGCGACGGCCTGGTGTCTCTGCGCGCGGTCGGCGCGGGGGATCTGGCCGTAGGAAACATCGCGAACGAGCGCGTGGGCGAATGCGAACTCGCTCTCGCCTTCGAGCGACGAGCGCCGCTGGCGGCGCACGAAGCCCTTGCGCTCGAGCGAGTGGAGCGAAGCAGTGGCGGCGTCGGGGCTACGACCGATCGAGCTCGCCCAGAACACCTTGCCGACGACGGCCGCGTCCTGCAAGAGACCCTTCTCCGACTCGGGGAGCCCATCGAGACGGGCGGCGATGATGCCCTGGAGCGTCTCTGGAAGCGCCAGTTCGTCCGTCGAGCCCTGCTCCGTGTAGAGCTCGACGAACTGCTCGGCGTACAGCGGATTGCCGCCCGCTCGCTCGAGCAGTCTCTGCTGCGTGTCGGCCGCGAGTAGCGGCCGGGCGAGCAGGCGCCCGATCAGCTCGGCCGTCTGCTCGTCCGAGAGCGGCTGTAGCGCAAGCGTCGTGGCGTCGAGCTTGCCGCCGCCCCAGTTGGGCCTGCGCTCGAGAAGCTCGGGGCGAGCGGTCGCAACGACGAGAAGCGGTACGTCGGTCATCCAGTCG
Organism: uncultured Actinomycetes bacterium; assembly: GCA_963716975.1. Lineage (GTDB taxonomy): Bacteria > Actinomycetota > Thermoleophilia > Gaiellales > Gaiellaceae > GMQP-bins7. Next base: position 47,891 of record CAVQVA010000046.1, read on the forward strand.
ACGAGCTCGTCGAGGAAGTCGAGGAGGGCCTCGTCGGCCCAGTGGATGTCCTCGACGACCAGGACGAGCGGACGCTGCTCGGCGAGCGCCTCGAGGAACCGGCGCCAAGCCGAGAACGCCTCGTTGCGGCGGTCGCCGCCGACCTGCTCCTCCCCGGAGAGACCGAGAAGCGCGAGCAGATGCGTCTCGACGCGCCCCTCGTCGCCCGTACCCGCGAGTACGTCCTCGACCGACTGGTGGACCTTCGCCGCGATGTCCGCCGGCGTGTCCTGCTCGAGGACGCCAGCCTGCGCCTTGACGATCTCGCCGAGCGCCCACAGCGTGATCCCGTCCCCGTACGCGAGGCAGCGGCCTTGCCGCCACGTGATGAGTTCGGGATCCGCCTCGACGGTGCGGTTGAGTTCGTACACGAGCCGGCTCTTTCCGATCCCTGGCACGCCCACGAGCGTGAGGAGCTGTGGGGTGCGCTCGTGACGTGCACGCTCGAAGGCGTCACGGACGACGCCGAGCTCGCGCTCGCGACCCACGAGTTCGGAGCGCGCCTCGTGCGCGACGTCGACACCGAAGCGGGCATGAGCTGCGACAGCCGTCCAGACGAGAACGGGCTCCGCCTTGCCCTTCGCCTCGACCGGAGTCGCCTCCTCGTAGTCGACGGCGGCCCGGGTCGCGCGATAGGTCGTCTCGTCGGCCAGGATGCCGTTGACGGGGGCGGCGCTCTGCAGGCGAGCGGCCGTGTTGACGACGTCGCCGGATGCCATGCCCTCTCCCGCGCCCGGCTGCGCGTCGAGCCGGACGAGCGCCTCTCCGGTCGTGATCCCCACACGCAGCTCGAGTGCCTCCTCGACCGCGAAGTCGCGGATCGCAAGGGCGGCTCGGACCGCGCGCTCCGGGTCGTCCTCGTGCGCAGTCGGCGCGCCGAACAGCGCCATAACCGCATCCCCGATGAACTTCTCGACGGTGCCGCCGTGCCGCTCGAGCTCGGCCCGCACGCGTTCGTGGTAGGGGCCGAGCATCGCGTCGACGTCCTCCGGGTCCATCGTCTCCGCCTGCGACGTGAACCCGACGAGATCACAGAAAACGACCGTCACGACCTTGCGCTCTCGGCGCGCTGCACCCCCTGGCATGGGCCAGAGACTATGACCTCGACGCGGTTCCCACACGTAAACGGCTACCAAACTGCCTCACGAACACGCGCGCGCATGCGAAATAGAGGTGTCCCACTTCACCTATCAACCGCACGACACCGCAGTGCGCCGCGAGGCTTCGCGATGGCAGCGAGTGCCGGTCTGTGCCGACCACAGGAGACCTTTGCGAGCATCACGCGCGACTCGCAGCTGAGTTCGGACGGGACACGGTCGTCAACGGCGATCACACCACGACGCGGAGCGCCCGGCAGCGGACTCCCGGAGACGCGGAATCCGAGCGGCTCGAGCTCAGATCACACGCCTCCGATCGTCCATCCGCGGCCCGGCCCGCGCTCGCCCTGACCGCTGCGGAGGAAGTCGAGACGATCCGCCGCGTGCTACTCGAGGCTGCGACAAGCACGAGTCGGCAGTCGTGGGCGACGTGCACCTGTCCTGAGTGCGCGAAGGGCTTCCGCCAGGAGATATCGGTTCCTGATCACGGTGCCCGGACCAAGGCGGTGGAGACCCTGCTCCGCGAGGGACTCGGTCGGGTTGGCGAGGCGGAGGTCGCGGAACCGCGGATGCCAGCCTCCGCAGCCGACGTCGAGGCCATGAGCTGGACCGACATGAAGTTCGTCTTTGCCATCACGTACGCGCAGGCGATCCGCGCGTTCGTTGATCAGGGCGACAACGCTCTGCGCACGGAAATCGAGCGGTGGGAGCCGGAGCCTCGGGCGACGGTCGCAAGGGCACTCGCCGACGTTGCCTGAGGCTCACGCAGATCTGACATCGATCTGACACGCGTCCGCGAGGCCTTAGTACAACAGAGTTTCCGAGCGACCTCCGACCATGCACGCCGGCGATCGACTCTACCTCCAGGTCCGGAGCTGCGATGCGTTTGGTCGGCTCTCGGCGAGAGCCCTATCGAAGTCGCCGCAGACGGCGGTCGTATCCCGCGGGAAAGTTCTCCCGATGGATGCGCCGCTTGACATGGCTAGGCTGCCGGGGGTAGCGATGAGCTCAACGAGCTACGAGGAGATCTGCGCAGGTCATCGCTGGGAGGTGCCGGCGCGGTACAACATCGCCGCCGACGTCTGCGACAAGCATCCCCGCAACAAGCCGGCGGTGATCTGGGAGAGCTTCGACGGCTCCGTCCGCGAGCTCGAATGGGGCGAGTTACAGGATCTCGCGAACCAGGCGGCGCACACGCTCGCCGCATGGGGTGTCACGCAGGGCGACCGGGTCGCGGTCGTCCTGCCGCCGACGCCCGAGGCAGCTGCCATTTTCTTCGGAGTCTGGAAGCTCGGCGCGATCCTGCTCTCGATGTCCGTGCTGTACGGCGACGATGGGATCGAGCATCGGCTCTCGGACTCGGGCGCGAAGCTGCTCGTCACCGACCCCGGCAACGCGCCGCGCTTTGACCGACCGTGGGCGCCGGACACGCTCGTACTCGAGCCCGACACCCTGGCAGCGGCCCCGAGGGAGTTCGTGTGCGCCGACACTGCCGCCGATGACCCGGCGCAGCTCTACTACACATCCGGGACGACGGGGCTCGCGAAGGGGATCGTCCATGCTCACCGCTACATCCTCGGCCACGAGGAGTTCCGGTACTGCCACGAGCTACAGGATGGCGAGCGCTTCCACGGGATGGGCGAGTGGGCCTGGGCGGCCGGGATCGCGCCGCTGCTCGGCCCTTGGCGGCTCGGCGCGCTGCAGTGCGTCTACCGGCGCGAGGGGGGCTTCGACCCGCACAAGCAACTCGCCTTCCTGAGCCGGCACTCGGTGACGAACGTGTTCACGACGCCAACGGCGATGCGCTCGATGATGGCCGTCGAGGATGCGGGGACACGCTACCCGCAGGTGTTCCGGCGCGTGTGTTCGGCAGGGGAGCCGCTGAATCCGGAGGCGATCCGCTGGTTCCGCGAGCAGTACGGCGTGACGGTGCTCGACTACTACGGCCTGACGGAGTCGTATCCACTCGTCGCGAACTACCCGTTTCTCGAGGTGCGCGAGGGCTCGATGGGCAAGCCGATGCCGGGCTGGGACGTCCAGCTCCTCGACGAGGATGAACGGCCCGTCGAACAGGGAGAGCGAGGCGAGATCTGCCTGCGTGCCCGCTCGAACCCGCACTATCCGCTTGGGTACTGGCGCAACGACGACGCGAGCGCGGAGACCTTCGGCGGCGAGTGGTTCCACACGAAGGACACGGCCGTCGAGGACGAGGACGGCTACGTCTGGTACGTCGGACGCACCGATGACGTGATCATCGCTGCGGGGTACCGGATCGGGCCGTTCGAGGTCGAATCGGCGTGTCTCGAGCATGCCGCGGTTCGCGAGGCCGCAGTCGTGGCATCGCCCGACGAACTCCGGGGCAATGTCGTCAAGGCGTACATCGTCCTCGCAGATGGATACGAGCCGTCGGAGGCCATCGCCGATGAGATCAAGGGCCACGTACGCGAACGCTTGTCCGCGTACGCGTACCCACGCCGCATCGAATTCGTAAACGAGCTACCGAAGACGCTCACAGGAAAGATTCGGCGGATCGAGCTCCGCCAACTCGAGCTCGAGCGCGCACGCATCGACACCAACTCATGACCGCCCGAATCGCCGGCTAGGCTCGTTTCGGTTTGCAGGAGGTCGACGTGCGGTGGTCGCCGCAGGCGCGGCGATGGCGACTGGAGGTGCCGTGGGGAGAGGCGCCGCGGCTGACCGTGCCACGAGGGACGAGTCAGGCCGACGTGGAGCGCTTGCTCGAGGAGAAACGGCTTTGGATCATGGAACAGCGAATGCGCCAGGTGCAACCGCGACTCTGCCTCGACCCGTCCGCGATCAGCGAGTCGGAGGCGCGTACGGGCGCGCGAGAACTCGTTTCAAGGTTGGCCGAAGAGCAGAGCGAGCGCATCGGCGTCGAGTACCGCCGCATCCGTATCGGAGGGCAACGCACTCTCTGGGGCTCGTGCTCTCCAGGCGGCACGCTTTCCTTCAACTGGCGGCTCGTACTCGCGCCGCGTGAGGTGCTCGATTACGTGGTCGTGCATGAACTCTGTCACCTGCGTATTCCAAACCACTCGCGACGGTTCTGGGCGCTCGTCGAGCGACACCGCGCGCACTGGCGCCAGCAGCGCGACTGGTTGCGGGAATACGGACCCGAGCTCCTAGCATTCCGCCCGCAGGATTGATCCGGCAGGCATAACCGGGTCACGCCCTAGGCTTCTCGCCAGCGTTTCGCTCTATCTTGGCTGTGCCGCGCGTTGAGGGCGTACACCCACCCCCGTGAACGCGTTAGTCGGGGCGGGGCCTGCTGCCGGGGGGACGGGGCCGATGACGTATGAGAGGCGGCCAGAAGCCGCCTCTCATAGGGCACGGGGGAAGATCAGTGGCAGCTAGTCGGTGGACCCGCCCTCGACCGTGGTCATGATCGGGAGCCGGCGGGGCTTGGACTGCTCACGCTTCTCGACGTGGACTTCAAGCACGCCGTTCGCGTAGTGCGCCCTGGCCTCGACGTCGTCAGTCCCCTCCGGTAGAGCGACCGAGCGCGTGAACTCTCCGAAGGGACGCTCGTAGCGGAAGAAGCGCCCATCGTCCATCGCAGTGCGCTCACGCGAGCCGCTGACCGTAAGGGTGCTGTCCTCGAGGTCGACGGCGATCGCCTCCTCCGGTATGCCAGGGAGGTCGAACGCGTATACGAGCTCGCCCTCGGTCTCCCAGACGTCAAGCGGAGGTGTCCACGCGTGGTTGGATAGAGCGGGGGCGCGGGCGGGCGATTCGAAGATGGTCTTGATCAGGCGCTCGAACTCGCCGTTCATGGCGACGTTCCGTAGCGGTTCCCGAAAGCGGACAAGAGTGGTCATAGAACTCAGCTCCTATTCCGTTAGATCAGTCGGTAGGTCCCTGCTCCTTTGCGGCGGCTACTTGGGCTGCGCGCCGATCTGCTTGAGGAGGGTCATGGAGTCGAAGTAGTGGCGGGTTTCCTTGATCTTGTCGCCCTCGAAGGTGAGCAGGATGGCAGCGGGCGTCTCCTGACGTTTGCCCGAGGCCGGAATGGTCGCTTCCGCTGTCATGAGCGGGCCGGTGTGCGTGCCCTTCCAGGTCACCTCCAGGGCTGCCTTGTTGCCGCTGGCAAAGGCGCTCGTTACCGTGCCGGCGGCGTCCGGGAACGCCTGCTTCCAACCCTTGAAGAGCTCCACGATCCTCTCCGGACCGTCGACCTTCCGCTCGGTTCCCAACTCGTTCATGTGAGAATCGGTGGCGAGCCCGGCTCGCACACGCTCCCAGTCGCCGCTGTTGAAAGCGTCCACCTGCTCACGTGCGATCTTGACCATCTTGTCTGTCGTCTGGACCTCGGTAAGAAGTGCGGTCATAGCTAGTCCTCTCCTCGATCATGGACCCGAGCGGCAGCCTCGTAGGGCTTGCCCCCGATCGACTGTTTCCGCTCGGCTGAGACGGTGGTTGCAACGAGGAAGAAGAGCTGGCGACTCGACGGACGCAGCTGGACCGTCAGCGCGACTGGCTCGGTGTTTCCAAGCAACAGTCTATCTCATCCGTTCGTGGGTGGCCCGAGGGCACGCTTCTGACAACGATGAGCTCACGGCTCGTCAGCCGGAGGCTCCCGTCGCGTACTACTTCCCGCGTGACTTCTTCTTTTGCTTTTTCACCTTCAGGCTGACCATCGGCACCTTCGCCCCGGTTCCGAGAGACACGGGGTTGGTCACAGGGTGCTTCTTCGACTTCCCTGCCATGCCGATCCTCCTCGATCGAGGGCGAGTGGCAACGACGATCCCACGGTACACGCGATACGAGGAGTGCCATGCCTCATCGCACCTCCGACTAGTCAGAGCGCGCGATGCGCGCGAGGCGTGCGGTGGGCGCCCTCTCCCCCACCGCACGCCTGCCGAGGTCGCTCCACAATTCTCTCGAACTGCTCGACGGTGCGCGCTGTTCGGCTTGCGGTGACAGGCGCGGTCGTCGCCGCCATCGTGCCGTCCCGGCCGGCGTCCGTACCTGGCGCGGCCGAGGGTGTGATTGACGACCGCGCGGCGAGCCGAATGCCGAGATTGGCGCTAAAGGCTGAACGGCCTCACGCGCCTATCTCAACTCTCCCCCGGCGTCGAACCTAGCGATCGCGGGAGCTCCGCGGTGGCATGACTTCTCCACTTTGCGACCAAAGTGTTTTCCCGACTTGACGGTTGCTCCCCCTCGGCGGATCATTTCGAGGCCGTGGCAGACGATGAGGTGATCGCTCAGGAGTTGAGCGGACTTGGCGACAAGGTCCGTGGCCTTGAGACGCGCATGGCCGAGGTTGAAAAGGTGAACGCGCGGTTGGAAGACGCTGCCCTGACCACGGCCCGTGCGCTCCAGGAGATCTCAGGGCACTGGAACGCGGTGTACGAGGCTATGCGTCGCGAAGAGGAAGAGGACTCGGGAAGCTCGTCTCAGCGCGACCACGCTGCGAGCAACGCACGTCGACAGCCCGAGGCTGCGCCCACGTCTCCGGATCACTGAAGCCGTCGGCCTCGCGGATGGCGCCCCCAAGCACCATCGACCAGTTGACCCCCACAGGAGCTGCAGATCGTCCGCTATGTCGCTGAGGGGCACTCGAACAAGGAGGTCGCCCCCAGCTCTACCTCTCTCCGCGCACGATCGACTACCACCTGCGTAACGTCTTCGCCAAGCTCGGCGGCACCTCACGCACGCAGCTCGCGCCTGCTCGTTGACGAGCCTACTGTGACCACGCCGGGCGTAGTTGCCCACGTCTAGCAGGGTGTGCGAGGCTCGCCGGCAAGAAGACTGCTGCCACAACCTCACGCCTTTTCGTGTCAGATGTGTGTCAGATCGGGCTGACATCGTCGCCCACTCCAAGCACAACGCTCAGCGGCAAACCGCGCAACGAACGCGTCCCGACATGCCCTGACCACGACTGATCAGCACTGGACAGAATTTGCAAGCCGGAGGTCCATTGATGATGGCCCCGGGCCGGTCTCACGAGTGAGCTTCCGCCACGCCTATCGGCATCCGGGTCTTGATGGTTGGGACCTTTCCCTGGTTCGATCCCAGGTGTGCCCATGTTCATCGGGTCGGGCCTGGTCGCCGGGGCTGCCTGAATGCCGCCTGCACGACGAGCTCCTCGCGCGCACGCGTAAGCAGGAAGGCATCGAGCCCCTACCCCACCCCCGTGAGCATGTTCATCGGGTCGGGGCCGGTCGATCGGCCACCCCTGTTCGAACTCAGCGTTGCCTCGGTTGACGCGTGGCGCCGACCACTAAGCCTTGGCTGGGACGAGCTGCGAAAGAGCGTCGACCTCTGCACCTGTCAACGCAGCAAACCTCGGCCGCGCTCGGATTACGAGGTGAAGACGCTTCTTGAAGGTGACATCGCTGCAGTCCGAAGAACCACTCACGACAATCGACCTCCCCCCAGGAGAGTGCGCCCCGCTCGACGTCTCGAGGGACGCGCCGACGACAAGAGCGAGTCCGCGGTCAGGCTCGCGCGCACGCGCGGACACGTAGGTAGAAAGTGTGCGGGGCTACCCACCCCCTCTGGTTGCGTGGTGGAGGCGGGGTCCCGAGGATCCTCGACCGCGGCCGCCCGGGCGCATGCCCTCCGTCTCGCGCGCACGCGCACGCGCGCGTAATGAGAGAGGTGTGAGCCTACCCCACCCCGTCAACGCCGTTCGGACAACGGGGCCTGCTCCAGGGGATCGTGGGGTGCCCGACGTTGGGGCGAATTGAAGTTGCCCGCCGGTCGCCCGCTGACAGAGGTAAAGAGCCGACGCGCGTTCACAAGGGGCCAGGCACCGATCCAGTCGCCCGTCTCAATGCATCGAGCGCGGCGACCGTTCGTCATGGCGGCGGCCGACATTCGCCTCATTTCGCAAACTACCGCCTATGAGCACGATCGAGACTCAGTACGCGCGGAGCGGCGACGTGAACATCGCCTACCAGGTCGTAGGGGACGGCCCAATCGACCTCGTCTGGGTCATGGGCTGGGTGTCAAATATCGACTACTTCTGGCAGGAGCCGTCGTTCGCTCGCTTCCTGCGGCGCCTCGCCTCCTTCTCGCGGTTGATCCTGTTCGACAAACGCGGGACCGGCATGTCCGACCGCGTGCCGCTGGACGCGCTGCCGACCCTCGAGCAACGGATGGACGACGTCCGTGCGGTCATGGATGCGGTGGGCTCGGAGCAAGCCGCGCTCGTAGGGCTTTCCGAAGGCGGCCCGATGTGCCTCCTCTTCGCCGCGACGTATCCGCAGCGCACGGCCGCAACGGTGATCATCGGTGGGTACGCGCGTCGCTTGTGGGCCGAGGACTACCCGTGCGGTCAGCCTCAGAAAGAGTACGAAGCGTTCCTCGAGGTCATCCGGGAGGAGTGGGGCGGGCCGGTCGGGTTACGGGCACGAGCTCCTGCCGTCGCAGACGACGTGCGCTTCCGTACCTGGTGGGGAACGTACCTTCGCATGAGCGCGAGTCCGGCCGCGGCACATGCCTTCACCCGAATGAACGGAGAAATCGACGTGCGTCACGCCCTCCCCGCGATCACCGTGCCGACCCTCGTGGTCCATCGGATCGGGGACCGAACGTTGCCGGTTGAAGGCGCCCGATATATGGCCGAGCGAATCCCGGGCGCCAAGCTCGTCGAGCTGCCCGGCGACGACCACCTTCCGTTCGTCGGCGATCAGGACGAGATCCTCGACGAGGTTGAGGAGTTCCTCACCGGCATTCGGCCGTCGAAGGCACCCGATCGCGTCCTAGCCACGGTGCTTTTCACGGACATCGTCGGGTCGACGACCCGGGCGGCGAAGATCGGCGACCGGCGCTGGCGCGACCTGCTCGAAGTACACCACGCCGTCGTGCGACGGGAACTCGAACGCTGGCAGGGGCAAGAGGTCGACACCGCGGGAGACGGATTCCTTTCGACCTTCGATGGGCCTGCGCGAGCGATTCGCTGTGCATGCGCAATTCGCGACGCGGTCAAGGGCCTCGACCTCGAGATCCGCGCCGGACTCCACTGCGGCGAAGTCGAACTCGTCGGCGACGAGGTTGCTGGAATCGCGGTGCACACTGGTGCCCGGGTCGCGGCGCTCGCGGACGCGAGCGAGGTGCTCGTCTCAAGCACGGTGCGCGACCTCGTCGCCGGCTCCGGGATCGAATTCGACGAGCGTGGTGAGCACGAGCTGAAGGGCGTCCCGGGCATCTGGCGGATCTACGCGGTCCGGGGTACCTGAGTTCGGTCGTTCCGGAGCGCAAGGCAGGAAGCGGAGCCTCGAGCCAGGAATTTGCAAGCCGGAGGTCGCCTCGTTCGAGCTCCATAGATGCGAAACATGCGACGGCGTGCTGTCTTGGTGCTGTCCCAACTCGTTGACATTCGCCGATTTGCGGCGATGTTCGATCCCAGGTGCACTCATTCCGCGCCCGCCGCCTGAGCGTGCACGTGCGGAGCACCTCTCCTGGCGCCGTTGTCCTACTCGGAGATCAGTAGTTGCCCCCGTCGCGCGATGCACCGCGTTGCAGGACACTGACCGAGTCAAGGAAAGGAGGCATCCGATGTCCTCCGTCTTCATGATTGCGTCGGCGCTCGAGGTGGGTCTGGTCATTGTCGCCAGCGCTATTTTCCTGGCCATGGTCATAGCTGGCCTGGCTCTGATCGTTTGGTTCGTGGCGGGTTTCGTCAGGGCTACGCACGCGTAGACCTAGTCCTCCACTCGCCTAAAGGAGCCCCGCCCAGCCGAGCGGGGCTCCCTGTTCCCTGGATTTCGTTTCCACCAACGTGGGGGCACAGAGCACGACCATTTGCAGTGGCGCTGTTCGCGTCCATCGGCACCTGGGCAGTCGCAAAGTACGGCTTCGGTCACGAGCGGGAAGAAACCAACTGAGGCACGTCGGTTTCTCATTGAACGCGCACGAGTGTTGCCTGACTGACGTCGAGCTTTCGCGACTCGACGCACGGGGCTTCGGTTTGTGGTCCGTTGAAAGTGGGGAGCGACCCGCCCGGACGTGAGTCCGAGCGGGTCGCGTGGGGAGAGTCGAAACGCGACTCGCGTCGCGTTTCCGAACTCACCCGACACCCTTCCAGACTCTGGCGCGTTCGCGCACGGTTCCAAACGCTTTCCAAACGCACTTCTTAGTTTGTCGTGGGACCGGAAGCGGTGTTGTTCGGCTGGCGCGGCCGCGGTCGCTACCCGCTCACTCCTCGCCAGGCGGCGCCGGTCCGACGATCGGCGGAGGCGGAGGCGGAGGCGGAGGCAGACTTGGAGACTCGCTGGAGCCGAGATCGGGGGCGATGCCGCAGTAATGGAAGAAGTCGCCGTCGCACGTCGCCAGGTACTCCAGCGAGGCGTCGACCTCCGTCGCCCCCGCGTCGATCGCCGGTGAGCTCGGGCTCGGGACGAGCTCGGCGTCGAGCAGCGGGTCGAGGGTCGGATCATTCGCTCCCTGGCCGCTCAGGCTTTGATAGTCGACGAAGGTTCGCGCCGAGCCGTTCCAGAAGAAGGGCGAGCTCGAGCCCCCGTACCAGAGGTTGTGGTGCTCGGAGTAGCTCGAGGTCGGAGGGCGGACGTTGAGGAGGTTGGCGGTCTCGGAGATCGCCTCCACGATGTTGTTGGCGATCGTGAGCGCGGGCACCACCTGAACGTAGATCCCGTAGTTACCGGCCCCAACGATGGTGTTGTCGGTGACGAGAAAGCTCTCCGACGACGGGGTCGCGACGATGATCCCGGCGTCGGCGACGTCCGAGACCGTGTTGTAGAGGATCTCCGTCGTTCCGGGGGCAGTCGCCTCGTCGTCGAAGGAGATGCCCTTGAGCCCGCCGGAGATGCGGTTACCCTCGACGAACGCGTTCTGGAAGCGGAGCGAGATGCCGTCGGACGAGAACCCCCGGATCGTGTTGTTCACGATCGCCGCGCCCGGGCCGGCCGCATAGATGCCGTGACGCGGGTACGCGATCGAGTCGTCTGTGCCCGTGTCGAGGATCGTCGATCTCTCGATAACGAAGTTCGAGCCCTTGAAGTAGATCCCGGAGTCGCCGGTCCGATCGATGCTCACGTTCTCGATCAGCCACAGGTCGTCCGCCGGGTTGTCGGAATTGATCCCGGTGAGCGGCACGTCGGAGATCGTCAGGTCGCGGAGGGTGATCCCCTGCGCTCCGCTGCCCGACTGAGAAGAGAAGACGCCCTTTCCGGTCGTCGGCAACACGTTCAGGTTCTCGAAGGTCAGGTTGGAGACCGTGTTCAGGTAGATGCTGGCGGCCACCGTCGCGCGCCCGTCGCCGTAGGAGTCGAAGACGATCGGTGCCTCGATCGTCCCTGACATCCCGGCATACGGCGCGAGCGGTTCCGTGAAGACGGCGCCGCCCTCGAGGTGGACATGATCGCCCGGAAGCAATGCCGCCGCATCGACCTTCGCCAGCGTCTTCCACGGCGCAAGGGGAGACCTACCCGTGTTGCTGTCGCTCCCGCTCGGGCTGACGTAGAAGTCGCGTCCGCCGCTGCCGAAGCCCAAGCCAGGCCCCGCGAAGACAGCGGCTGACGCAGCGGACGCGCCGACCGCGACCACGAGCATGGCCGCGAGTCCGACCGCGATGAAGAGGCGTCTCATGGCGCGCCCCGCCGCACCCTCGCAGGCGCGATCGCACAGGAGCCCCAGACTGGCCGGTGCGCTGCCGCAGCATCAGCCGAACATCCCACCATGTTCCTCCCCTGGCACTTCCCCTGGCGCGTCCCCACGCGCGTTCCCCTTGTATCCACGCCCGAGACTAGCGCTGGTAGGCCTCTCGGTCAACGTGGATTCGAGAGGACCGTCCGGAAACGGCACGAATCACCATCTCGTGAGCACCGCGGTCACACGCGAGGACATGAAGAGCACGACGTACGAGTTCTTCATCCTCGCAATCTCGATCCTCTCGATCGTGAACCTCGTGTGGTATGCGGTGCTGCCGTGGGGCTCCCAGAAGTGGTGGCTCGTCGCAAACATCGACATCGCGCTCGCGCGGACCCGGATCGCCGAGCTCGAGAGCCGGGCCTAGATGACGTGCCTACACACGTTGTGAACGGCTGAGAGGTACATCCGGGCCTCCTTCGAGGCTGTGGGTCTGTCGAGGACTCACTCCAGGAAGGAGGCCCTGATGAGGCTTCACCGTAACGCCAAGCTCGGACTCGCCGGGCGCTTCGCGCTCGTGCAGGCATGCGAGCAGGGACTGTCGATGCGGGAGGTGGCGATCCGCTTCAGCGTCTCGCCGGCGACCGTCTGCCGCTGGGATCAGCGCTGGCGGCAGGCGAGCGAGCAAGAGCGCTCCACACTCGCTTGCCTGCTCGATCGCCCGAGCAGACCGAGGCATATGCCGCGACTGCTGCCTGCGAGCGCGCAACGTCTCATCTGCGCCGCCAGGCGGCACACGGGCTGGGGTCCGCGGCTGCTGACGGTGCGCACCGGCTATGCCCACTCGACGATCTCGAAGGTGCTTGCGCGCCACGGCCTCTCGCGCGTGCCGCGGGCGCCACGCGAGCCCGCCCGTCGCTACGAGTGGCCCTGTCCCGGCGACCTCCTGCACATGGACGTGAGCCACTACGCCCGCTTCACCCGCCCTGGTCACGCCCTTACCGGCGACCGCTCGAGCACGGCTGCCGAGAAGCGGGCAAAGGTCGGCTACGAGTTCGCGCACGCGATCGTCGACGACCACTCGCGCCTCGCCTACGCCGAGCTCCTGGGCGACGAGCGAGCCGCCTCGGTGACCGCCTTCCTCGAGCGAGCGCTCGTCTTCTTCGCCGAGCGCGGGATCGAACCCAAGCGGCTGATGACGGACAACGCCTGGAGCTACACGCTCAACCGCTCGCTGCGCGAGCTCCTGGACGAGCGCGGGATCGCGCATGTGCGCACGCCCAAGCGACGACCGCAGCCCAACGGCAAGGTCGAGCGCTTCCACCAGACGATGGCCAGAGAGTGGGCCTACGGCGTCCGCTATCGCTCCTCTCGACACCGTGCCTCCGCACTGCCACACTGGCTCCGCTACTACAACGAGCGCAGACCGCACAGCTCGCTCGCCTAGACGGCTGCCGCCGCGGCTTCCGCCGACTGACCTGCTGTCACCCGGGTAGCCCTGAGCCAGATCGCATCCTGGCCGAGGAGCACGCGGGTCGCTTCGCCGTCGGCGACGAGTTGGAGCAGTGCGCGCTCCGTGGCGTCGAGATCTGGAATCGGGTCAGCGCCGTCCGCGAGCAAGGCCGCGACCTCGGCAGTCGTCAGGCCGTCCTCGAAGTGCTCGAGAAGCGGCACCGCGGTCTCGGGCGGAGGAGTGCGTCGCAGACCGGGATCGAGGTTGGCCAGCAGCACGTCATATGCGAGAAGCGGCTGCCAACCGCCCGCGACGAGCCTCACCCCGTCTCGTTCGAACACGAGGGAGGGTGCGGTGAACCGAACGGGGCCATCCGACGTGGAGGTCTTGTCCTGGGCTTCCGCCGCCGTGCCTGCCGCCGCCCGGGCCTCGGCGCGATCGCGTGCGTAGGCCTCCGCGACCTCTGGGTCGTCGAGGCGGTCGACGATCGCGTCTGCCGCTATTCCCGGCACGGCGCGAAGCGCCTCGCGGATCAGCTCGTCGTCGTCCAGCAGGAGCGGGGTCGTGAACTGAGCAAGCTGCAGCGCGCGGAGGACACGCCACTCGCTTCCGGGGTCGAGAAGCCGGGCTGCGACGACGGCTCTACACCCTCGTCCGGTTGCGGCTGGACGCTCCTTCGGCACGAGGCCGAACGGCATTCCGTAGCGGCGCCGGAACGTCATGTGGCCGTGCACGCTGCGGGCCGGATCGAACGTGGCCCGCGCCGCTTCGCTCAACTCGTCGCGAAGGCCTATGACAACGAGCCTCCACGAGAGCTGGTCGCCGAACCGCCACTCGAGCACTCGCAGCGCCGGGTTCGCGGAGTAGGCCCAGGGGCAGGCGGCGTCCGTGTAGAGCGTCGTCTTGATCACGGTCACTGCGTCGATGGTAGTCACCGGCACCCTCCTGACGAAGGCGCTCGACCGTTCCGACGTTGCTAGGCTGCGGCTGCCCGGCCGCGCTAGGTGGGGAGTCAGCGGTTCCCTGAACCCGAAATCCGCTCCATGCGGGGCCGAACGCCGTCCGAGGGACGGTTCGTCGGGACTGGGTCTGCGCACGCAGCGTTGACAGATCGGGTTCCGCGCACTGGGAGCGTCCGAACCGCGTCAGGTCCGGAAGGAAGCAGCGCTAAGGACTCCCTCTCAGGTGCCGCGGCTCCGCCCGATCCGAGCGAGCGACGCAGGTACCTCCGGTGATGCCGATCTCGAAGCCGGAGCGCGCAGCCGGGCATCTCCAGGAGGTCGTCCGAGCTGATTGAATCCCTGGGTGACCGCGCTCTACCGCACGTACCGCCCGCAGAGCTTCGACGACGTGGTGGGGCAGGAGGCGGTCGTGCGGACGCTTCGGAACGCGATCGACCAGGATCACGTGCGCCAGGCGTACCTCTTCGCGGGGCCGCGTGGCACGGGCAAGACGTCAATGGCGCGCATCCTCGCCAAGGCGTTGAACTGCCTCGGCGCGGCAGGCCCGACGTCGTCTCCGGATGCCACGTGCCATTCCTGCGTCGCGATCGCGAACGGCACCTCGCTCGACGTGGTCGAGATGGACGCGGCCTCGCAGCGCGGCATCGACGACATCCGCGAGATCCGCGAGCGCGTCGTGCTCCAGCCCGTCGAGGGTCGCTACAAGGTCTACATCCTCGACGAGGCGCACCAGCTCACGACGCCCGCCTGGAACGCGCTGCTCAAGCTCATCGAGGAGCCCCCGCCTCACCTCCTCTTCGTCTTCTGCACCACCGAGCTGAGCTCGGTCATCCCGACGGTGCGCTCCCGCTGCCAGACGTTCGTGTTCCAGCGGCCGCGGCTCGCGGAGCTCGTCACGCTTCTGCGGCGCGTCGCCGACGGCGAGTCGATCGATGTGCCGGACGCAGCGCTCTCGCTGATCGCCCGCAGCGCGCGCGGGTCGTTCCGCGACGCGGTCTCCACGCTCGACCAGCTCGCGTCCGCCACAAACGGGGCGATCGACGCGCAGGCCGTCCTGCAGCTTCTGGGAGCGGTGGACGAGGACTCGCTCTTGCGCCTCTGCGACATGGTGGTCGACCACGACACGGCGGGCGCGCTCGTCTTCATCGAGCAGCTCGCCGAGCAGGGTCAGGACCTCGGTCGCCTCGTCACCGACCTGCTCGAGCACCTGCGGCACCTGTTGCTCGTCCAGCACATGGGCCACGTGCCCGACTCGCTGCCGGTGACCGAGGAGACGAAGGAGCTCCTCCGCCAGCAGGCGAACCAGCTTCCGGAGCCCACTGTGCTGCGGCTCATCGACCTCCTCGCAGTTGCGGTCGAGGACCTGCGCCAGGGCGGAGACCCGCGCCTGCCGCTCGAGCTCGCCATCGTCAAGGTGACGAGGCCGCACGCGGATCTCTCGCGCGAGTCCCTCGCACACCGCGTCGAGCTTCTCGAGAGTCGCCCGCACGCCTCCGGCCCGCCGACGGCCAGAGAGCCCTCGGTCGTCGAGGCGCACGCGCCGATCGAAGTCGACGCGCCGCCTCCACCGACCGCATCGGAACCGCAGGCTTCGGGGATCGAGCTCGAGCAGGTCGTGGACGCGTGGCAGCGGACCATCGTCGAGGCGGTTCGCGAGCGGTCGATCCCCGTCGCGAGCCTCCTCGCCGAGGCACGACCGACCGAGCTCGAAGGGGACACGCTTACGCTGGCGTTCCCGGCGGAAGCGGACTTCCATCGCCGCCAGGTCGCCGAGCCCGGCAACATCGGCGTCCTGCGCGACGCGCTCTACGAGGTAACGGGCCGCAAGCTCGCCGTCGTGCTCGAGACCGGCGAGCCGGACACGAGCGAGGAGAGAGACGACGATCCGTTGTCCGAGGACGACGTCATCTCGTTGCTCAAAGAGACTCTCGACGCTGAAGAGGTGACCGACGAATGAAGTTCGACATGAACAAGATGCTGCAGGAAGCGCAACGGATGCAGGACGAGCTCGCGAAGGTCCAGGAGGAGGCGGCGGCGGAGATCGTCGAGGCCTCCGCCGGCGGCGGCATGGTGACCGTGAAGGCAAACGGAGCGGGCGAGGTGCTCGAGATCCGCATCGACCCCAAGGCAATCGACCCGGACGACCCCGAGCTGCTCGCCGACATGATCCTGGCCGCCGTCAACGAGGCGCTTCGCTCCGGACGAAGCCTCGTGGAGTCGAAGATGTCCGGGATCGTGCCGGGCGGCCTCGGCGATCTCGGCGGTCTGCTCCCGGGCGCCTAGCGACAGCTCCGGAAACCGCGTACCCCCGTCCGGAGGGGACGGCTAGGCTCCGAGCGTGCTGAGCCCTGCCGTCGAAAACCTCGTCGTCCAGCTCACAAAGCTGCCCGGAATCGGCCGCCGCACCGCGCAGCGGCTCGCATTCCACGTGCTCTCGGTGCCGGCCGAGGACGCGCTCGAGCTCTCGCGGGCGATCGAGGACGTCAAGACGCGCGTCCGCTTCTGTCGCGAGTGCGGCAACCTGACCGAGGACGAGCTCTGCGAGGTGTGCGCAGACGCGCGCCGTGACCGCACGGTCATCTGCGTGGTCGAGCAACCCGTGGACGTCGTCTCGGTCGAGCGGACGCACGAGTTCCGCGGGCTCTACCACGTGCTCGGCGGGGCGCTCTCGCCCCTCGACGGCGTGGATCCGTCCGATCTGCGGATCGCCGGCCTTCTGAGCCGCGTCGAGAGCGGCAGCGTCGAGGAGGTCGTCCTGGCCACGAACCCGACGATGACCGGAGAGGCGACTGCGGCGTACATCGCGGACCGCCTGCGGGACAAGGTGCGCGTGACGAGGCTTGCGAGCGGACTCCCGGTCGGCGGCGACCTCGAGTACGCGGACGAGGTCACGCTCGGGCGCGCACTTTCGGGCCGTCGCGAGATGTAGGCGCGACAATTTTTCACGCAAATTGCGGCCTTGCGCTCGCGCCACCCCTTGCAACAAATCGCCGAGCTTCATAGATTGCAGCCACTGAAACCGGCGGGCCTTCGGGTCAGCCGGTTTCAGTGTTTCTGGGGACGTTTCTGGGACGTTTCTCGGCCGACAGCTCTCCGCCGACAGCTCTCCACCGACAGCTCTCCACCCACGGCCCCGTCCCTACACTCTTCCGCATGACCGCGACCGAGTTCGAGGCGGTTCCGGCGGTCGGGACGGATACGGCGCGGAATGCGTCCGACGTCGTCGTGATGAAGTTCGGCGGCACGTCGGTCTCCGATCCGGAGCGCATCCTCGCCGTCGCGCGAAGGCTCGCCGTTGCACATGAGGCAGGCCACCGTGTGGTGGGCGTGCTCTCCGCGATGGGTCACACGACCGACGGGCTGCTCGCCCTCGCGCACGAGGTGTCCCAGCACCCCGAGGAACGGGAGCTCGACATGCTCGTCTCGGTCGGAGAGCGCGTCTCGTGCGCACTCGCGGCAATGGCCCTGATCGACCTCGGGGTCGACGCTATCTCGCTCACGGGATCCCAGGCGGGCATCGTCACGGACACGAGCCACGGCCGCGCGAAGATCGTCGAGGTGCGCGCACGCCGCATCCACGAGGCTCTCGACCGGGGCGCAATCGTGCTCGTTGCGGGCTTTCAGGGCGTCTCGACGGACGCCGAGGTGACGACCCTCGGACGCGGCGGATCGGATACGACCGCGGTCGCACTGGCGTCCGCTCTCGGAGCCGGAGTGTGCGAGATCTACACCGACGTGGAAGGCGTGTTCACGGCAGATCCGCGACTCGTGCCCGGTGCGCGGAGACTCGACGGCGTGACCTACGACGAGATGCTGGAGCTCTCGGCGTCGGGTGCGCGCGTGCTCCAGCTACGCTCGGTCGAGTTCGCACGGAACCACGCGGTCGACCTGCACGTGCGCTCGTCGTTCTCGGACGGCGAGGGTACGTGGGTGACCAACGAGGAGTCGGAACGAGTGCTCGAGAAGGCGATGATCTCAGGCGTCGCGCACACGCTCGACGAGACCGTGTATCGAGTCGAAGGCGTCACCGCGGCGACCCTCTTCACGACACTGGCGGACGCCCGCGTCAACGTCGACACGATCGTCCAGGCCGGCCCCGAGATCGTGCTCTCGGTCCAGGACGACGACAGCGACGCGACCGCGCGTGCGCTCGACGAGCTCGGCACGAGCTGGACCGCCGACGCCGAGCTCGGGAAGGTGAGCATTGTCGGGGCGGGAATGAGAAGTCACCCCGGCGTGGCAGGGACGACCTTCGCAACCCTTGCTGCGAACGGGGTCGAGCCGGTCGTCGTGACGACATCACCCATCAAGATCACGTGTTTCGTACGGCGGGAGGACGTCGAGCGCGCCGTCGTCGCGCTGCACGACGCGTTCGGCCTCGAGCGTGCCGGATGAGCGCGGGCGCGCCGCGAGTCGCGGTCGTCGGCGCAACGGGCGCCGTGGGCCGCGTCACCCTCCAGCTCCTGCGCGAGCGCGAGTACACGGACGTGACGGCGTTCGCCTCGACCCGCTCGGCGGGCACGGAGATCGACGGGCTCGTGGTCGAGCAGGCGACGCCAGAACGTCTCGGCTCGGGTGAGTTCGACGTCTGCCTCTTCTCCGTGGGCACGGACGCGAGTCGCCTGCTCGTCCCGGCGACCGCCGCCTCCGGAGCCTTCTGCATCGACAAGTCCGCCGCGTTCCGGCTCGAGCCCGGTATCCCGCTCGTCGTCCCCGAGGTGAACGGAGCCCGGGCACTCGAGCACACCGGGATCGTCGCCAACCCCAACTGCTGCTCGATTCCTCTCGCCATGGCGCTCGCGCCGCTCCGCGACGCCGCGGGCTTGCGCCGCGTCCGGGTCTCCACCTACCAGTCGGTTTCCGGGGCCGGATCACAGGCGCTAGAGCAGCTTCGACACGAGCCGTCGGAAGAGCACGACCTGCGGATGGACTGGTCGTTCGACGGAGTCGAGTTCGACGAGGAGACGAAGATCCGGGAGGAGACCCGCAAGATCCTCGAGCTCCCCGATCTCCCGCTGAGCGCGACGTGCGTGCGCGTTCCGATTGCGGTCGGCCACGCCGAAGCGGTGTGGATCGAGACCGAGGATGCCCTCGACGCGGAGGACGCGAGGCGAATCCTCGGCGAGGCGCCGGGAGTTCGGCTCGAGACCGCTCCGACGCCGGGGGCGGCCGCAGGCGCCGACGACGTACTCGTCGGCCGGGTACGGCGCGATGCGGCGGCGGAGAACGGTCTGGCACTCTTCATCGCGTGCGACAACCTCCGCAAGGGCGCGGCGCTGAACGCCGTGCAGATCGCCGAGCTCGTCCTAGCCGCACGTTCGACCGTCTCGGTTAACTCGAGGTAATCAACGGGCTGAGCAGCCCGTTTCCCCTGCTACCTTCGCTGAATGGGTGGGAAGCAGCGTCGGCGGCGGCGGGCGTTCGTCGTCGCGTGCGCCATCGGCGCGCTCGCCTTCGTCGCGGCCGCGTCGGTGCGCGCGGGAACCGACGGCGAGAGCAAACTCATCCGGGGCACGAAAAAAGCCGACACGCTCGTCGGGACGGCCAAGACGGACCGGATCCTCGGCTACTCGGGGAACGACCGGCTGCGCGGAATGGGCGGGGACGACCTGCTCGACGGCGGTCGCGGCAAGGACAACGTGTCGGGCGGCCCCGGAGACGATCGCATCTACTCGCGGGACGGAGCACGCGACCGGATCTACTGCGGTCTCGGCAACGATCGCGTGACCGCAGATACGCTCGATCGGATCCAGGGCGACTGCGAGACGAAGCTGCTGCCCGAGGACGAGTTTCCTCCCCTCCCACCTCCGTCAGGCATGAGCGTCATCCAGGTGGACCGGAGCTGGACGTGCACGGGCCCGGTCGACCTCGACGTCGTCAAGATCACCCTGACCGCCGCGGCCACCGACGACCAGGACGCGGTCCACCTCCGGCAGGACTGCAGCGGGCTCATTCGCCGCATCGAGATCGAGACGTGGATCGGCGACGGAGTGAAGATCAACGCACCGGCGCCCGTGGCCCACGATCTCTTGATCGGCGGGGGCTACATCCGTTGCTTCGATCACGTTCCAGGCGCCCACCAGGACGGCATCCAGGCACTCGGCGGGGAGCGGATCACCTTCCGCGACATCGAGATCAACTGCAACTCGACGGTCAACGCGCAGTTCTTCGTCGCCGGCAGCAATAACGCCATTCCGGCCGACATCGTCTGCGACCGCTGCTTCCTCGGCAGCGGGGCCGCGTCGACGTTCGCGATCGGCGCGTCTGTCCGCTCCGGTGTACGCAACTCCCTCGTCTGCCAGGGTCGTTTCCGCAGCTCGAACATCACGGCCGCCGCGACCGACCCGGTCGATGTCGGGAACACGATCCTTCCCGCCACCGACCCACACTGCTAGCCGGCCGGATCCGCTCAGGAGCCGGCAGGCCCGCTTGCCGGGGCGGTCGACTCGAGGAGCCCCTTCTTCCTGATCTTCCCACTCGCCGTCTTCGGCAACTCGTCGAGGAAGACGACCCGCGACGGCACCATGAAGCCCTCGAGCCGCTCCCGGCAACCCCCGATGACGTCACGCTCGCTGAGCTCCGCATCTTCTTCGAGTGCGACGTACGCATGGATGGCCTCGCCGAGCCTCTCGTCCGGCACGCCGATGACCGCTGCCTCGCGAACACCTGGGATCGCGTAGAGCGCGTCCTCGACCTCGGCCGGGCTCACCTTCTCGCCACGGGACTTGATGATGTCGTCGCTCCTCCCGACGAAGTAGAGGAACCCCTCGTCGTCGATCGTGAAGTGGTCGTGCGTGCAGAGCATCCGCTCGCCCGGGAGCGGCCCGTCGACGAGCATCTCGGCAGTCCGGTCCGGCAGCCGCCAGTACCCCGCCATCACGTGCGGGCCGCGAACGTGGAGAACGCCCGTCTCCCCCGGCCCGGCCGGGCGACCTTCCGCATCGAGCACGAGCGTCTCGGTGCCCGGGATCGCTTTCCCGACGGACGTGGGCTTCGCGTCGACCAGCTCCGGCTCGAGGTAGCTCACGCGCTTGCACTCGGTGAGCCCGTACATACGGAAGATCAGCGCGTTCGGGAAGATCTCCTTCAGCGGGTCGTGGAAGCTGGGAGGGAGCGCTGCGGCGGTGTTGGTGACGCGCTCCACCGACGGGAAACGGAGCGGTGACCGCTCGTGCATCGAGACGAGGGTCGCGTACACGGTGGGCACGCCGGGAAAGACCGTGACGTGCTCCTCCTCGAGCCGCTTCAGCACCTGAGCCGGGTAGACGAACGAGCGCTCGAGGACCAGCGTCGCCTGCATCCGCACGCTCATCAGCAGCTGATACAGGCCATAGTCGAAGGCGAGCGGGAGCACGTTCATGATCCGGTGCTCCGACCCGAGGCGCAGGTACTCGCTGACGCTGCCCGCCGCGAACACCATGTTCGCGTGCGTCATCATCACGCCCTTGGGATTGCCGGTGCTGCCGGATGTATAGATCAACGCGGCGAGATCGAGCGGGATCGTGCCCGGATCGCGAGGCGTAGGCTCGGCGTCGGCGAGAAGGCTCTCGTACGAGAGCATCCCGTCGCTCTCGTCCCCGCCGCCTGCCCGGATCACGGCTCGAAGCGACGACGATTGCGCCCGTGCCTGCGCGCCGGCTCCGGCGGCGACGCGAGCAATCGTGCCCTCGGTGACCAGGAACGATGCCTCGGAGTCCGTGAGGATGTACGCGAGCTTGTCCTCCTTCGTCTGCGGATTCACCACGACGAAGGCGCCGCCCGCGATCAGCGTCCCGAAGATCGAAACGACGCAGGGAAGCGAGTTGTCCGTGAACACGATGACACGGTCGCCGCGCTCGAGCCCGAGTTCCTGCAGCGCTCGAGCGAAGCGCTGGGCGGAGTCGAGGAGCTCGCTGTACGAGAGGC
This sequence comes from uncultured Actinomycetes bacterium, assembly GCA_963716975.1. GTDB lineage: Bacteria > Actinomycetota > Thermoleophilia > Gaiellales > Gaiellaceae > GMQP-bins7. The sequence continues at coordinate 69,925 of CAVQVA010000046.1, forward strand.
GTTGCCCGTCGACGACGAGAGCCTCTTTGCCGCCGTCGGAGCGCGCCGCAGCGGCGAGGCTGTCGTGGAGAAGCCGGTTCTCGCGCATGGCTAGCGGGCTTCGGCCGCCAGGTATGCAGGCTCGGACGACGACTCCCGGACGGTGTCACCCACGACGACTCGCGTCGGCTCTGCGCTCGCAGCGAGCGTCGGCCCGGCGACCATAGTCTCGTGGAGGAGCATGACGGAGATGGTGCCGACGAGCCCCATCTCGTCGGTCTCGCCGACTCCGCGCGGACCCGCGCTCTCGCACTTGGAGACGAGGCGAGCGACGGCTTCGGGCTCGAACACCCCCACGTCGCGCAGACGATCGGCCGAGAGGACGTCGCGCACGTACTCGGGCGCCGCTGGGCCGACGAACGCGGATGCGATCGGGGCGCGGTACGGACGCTTCTTCCGTGCTGCGATCTCCGCGGGAATGAGCGGAGCGGCGACCTTGCGGAGCAGATACTTCTCCTCGAGCCAACGCACCTTGAGGCGATCGGGAAGCGCGGCCGCGAACTCGGCCACTCGATAGTCGAGGAACGGGAAGCGGCCTTCGACCGAGTGCCCCATCAGCATCCGATCCCCCTGAGAATGCAGGAGGTAGCCATCGAGGAAGGTCATGACCTCGAGGTACTGCGCCTTGCCGAGCGGCGTGAGGCTCCCGAACCCCTCGGGGAGCCGGTCACCCACTCGCGCGAGCACGTCTCCGTCGCCCGCCGCGCGCTCGAGGACGTCTCCCCGGAGCAAGCGCAGCGAGCGGGCGGTGTTCGCGTAGCGGAGGCGATGGCTGTAGAGCGGATCCCCGGTGTCCTCGAGCCCGCGGCGGTAGAACCCCGCCAAGAACGCCCCCGAGCGCTTCAGATCCTTGCCGAGGAACTCGTTCAGGCGCGTAAAGAGGAGCGGCCGGAGCTCGGATTCAGGGACCTTTGCCCAGAACCGCCGGACCTTGTTCTCACGGTAGATGTCGTAGCCACCGAACAGCTCGTCGGCGCCCTCACCGGTGATGACCACCTTGAGGCCGGCATCGCGGACCGCGCCGGACAGCCGAAGCAGCGGCGCCAGAGCCGTACGCAGTGTCGGTTTCTCGGACAGCTCGACCGCCCGCGGGAGAAGCTCGGCGATGTCGGACGAGTCGACGACCACGCGCGTGAGGCTGGTACCGAGATCCTCGACGAAGCGGTCCTGGTAGCGACTCTCGTCGAAGAGCGGGTCGCTGAACCCGATCCCGAACGAGTTCAGCGTCTCGGGATACAGGCTGCGGGCCAGGGCTGCCGTCAGCGACGAGTCGAGCCCGCCGCTCAGGTACGCGGCGACCGGGACATCGGCACGAAGGCGAATGCGAGTGGCGTCCGTGAGGAGGTCGAGAAGCTCCGCCGCGAGCTCGGATTCGCTCTTCGGCTCGTCGTCGTCGACGCGCGGGAACTCGAGATCCCACCACCTCTTCTCCTCGATGAGGCCGTTCGGGCCGAACCGAAGGTAGTGGGCAGGAGCAAGCTCGCGGACTCCCACGAACGCCGAGCGGTCGGGGAGGATCGACCAGGTCGTGAATGCCTCGACGAGCCCGAGCGGGTCGAGCTCTCGGCGCGACGACTGATGCCGGAAGAGCGCTTTCGCCTCGGACGCGAAGCAGAGGTCGCCGTCGAGCTCGGCGAGGAAGAGCGGGCGCACCCCGAACCGATCGCGCGCGAGGAACAGCTCCTGCTCCCGGCGGTCCCAGACCGCGAATGCGAAATCGCCGTTGAGCCTGGCGAGGCAGTCGACGCCCCACTCGTCGTACGCGTGGGCGATGACCTCCGTATCCGACGAGGTCTCGAGGCGATGGCCGAGCGAGCGCAGCTCGTCCTGGAGCTCCACGTAGTTGTAGATCTCCCCGTTCTGCATGACCCAGAAGCGACCGCCCCCGCTCGAGAGCGGCTGATCGCCGCCGGCGAGGTCGACGATCGCGAGCCGCGTGTTGGACATCCCGAAGCGCCCGTCGAGATAGAGCCCGACCCCGTCTGGACCACGGTGGTGAAGCTCTCCTGCCATAGCGAGGAGGAGCTCCGGCGAGGCGGGCTGCCCCGGCCGGGAGTAGATGCCCGCGATACCACACACAGTCGACTCCTTACCAAGGATATGGACGCCCCCGGACCCGGCAACAGAGCCGCTCTTGTCCTCAAGGGTGTGCGCGCACTGCCGATACCGTGTAGCTGGGCCGACCGCAGACGGGGGAACCTTCCATGGAGCGCCAACTCGAGGGCATAGAGAGTGATGTTCGCCGGTTCATCACGGAGAACTTTCCGCTCGGCAGCGGCGGGACGGAGCTGTCGGGGAGCGACTCTCTCCTCGAGGTCGGCGTCATCGACTCCGTCGGCGTCCTCGAGCTGATCGAGCACCTGGAGGCGACGTACGATTTCCAGATTCCGGATGCCGACGTCCTGCCCGAGAATCTCGACTCGATCGATGCGATCACGCGCTACGTCTCGATGCGCGTGAGCTCCGCCGGCTCGAACTCGAATGCCGGCTCCTGACGGCCCGCTCTCGCTCGAGTCGCTGCGACTCGACGCAGAGCGTGCGACGCACGAGATCACCGAGAGTCTGAAGGAGGTCGTCCTCGGCGTCATGCGCAGGCGAGGGGCGGTCGTCGCGCTCTCCGGCGGAATCGACTCGAGCGTCTGCATCGGGCTCTGCGCGGCGGCCTTCGGTCCCGATCGCGTTCTCGCGCTGCTGATGCCGGAGGCGGAGTCGGCTGGCGAAACGCTGGAGCTCTCCCGGCTCGTCGCCGACCACTACGGCGTCGAGACCGTGGTCGAGGACATCAGCGACCTGCTCGACGCCGCCGGCTGCTACGGCCGGCGGGACGAGGCGATACGCCAGGTGCTGCCGGAATACGGAGAGGGCTGGCGGGCGAAGATCGTCCTCCCGAGCCTGCTGGGCGGCGATCGCTTTCGTCTCTTCACGGTCGTGGCCGAGTCACCTGACGGAGAGCGGCGCGAGGCACGCTTGACTGCAGAGGCCTACCGCGAGGTCGTCGCAGCGACGAGCTTCAAGCAGCGGACCCGCAAGATGCTCGAGTACTACCACGCCGACCGCATGAACTACGCGGTCGTCGGCACGCCGAACCGGCTCGAGTACGACCAGGGATTCTTCGTGAAGAACGGCGATGGCGCGGCCGACGTGAAGCCGATCGCGCATCTCTACAAGACCCAGGTCTACCAGCTCGCCGAGCACCTCTCCGTGCCCGAGACGGTCCGCTCACGGCCGCCGACGACTGATACCTATGCGCTCGCACAGAGCCAGGAGGAGTTCTATTTCTCCGTGCCCTACGAGACGATGGATCTCTGCCTGTATGCCCACAACCACGGTATGGCAGCGACGGCCGTCGCCACGGCCGCAGGGCTCTCGGAGGAGGACGTCCAGCGGGTTTTCAACGACATCGAGACAAAACGCCGTGCCACCGCGTACCTCCAGCTCCCGCCGCAGCTCGTGGAACCGGTGCCCGAGATCGCGCACTGAGACACGGACTGCGTGTCCCTGAGCGGAGATGCGTGCCTCGCTGGCCGTTTTTCGTCCTTGACACTTTCGGATTGCGAGGGCTAGGTTCTGCGGGACGAGGGGCCCGGGGAGAGCTCCTCGACCAAGGGTACGTTGAAAGGAAGTCATGGAGCACGAGAAGCCCGAGTCGGTGGAATCGGAGTACGAGAAGCCGAAGGTCGTGGACTACGGCGACCTCGTTGAGCTGACGGCGGGGCGTCGGGACGGAAACTGGCTGGATCAGTCGTTCCCGATCAACACGCCCAAGCGGAAGCTCACCTTCTACTCCTAAGCGGCTTCAATCTGCGGCTCTTCGAACCCGGACGACCAGCACTGAGGTCGCCGGGTTCGACGCCGTGCACACGCGCGTGACGCGGGGTGTCGCCGGAGTCTTCGGTGCCGACGCTGCCGACGCCGCCACGGCGGCCCGGCAAGCACTCGGGCCATCGTCGAACGGCCTGGTCGAGGGACCGCTCGCACTTGGCTGGACGGGAAACGCCCCACTGCGGGGTGATCCGCTGATCCTGCTCACGGGGCGAGTGCACAACCTGGACGAGCTCGTCGGCGAGCTCGACCTGGGTGGCGAGCTCGATCCCGAGCGGGTTCTCGCGGAGGCGTACGCGCGCTGGGGAGAGAGCATGTTCGCGAGGCTGCGCGGAGGCTTCGCCATCGTCGCGTGGGATCGATCGAGACAGGCCGGCCTCGTTGCCGTCGACCAGCTGGGAGTCGGCTCGCTGTTCCTCCACGAAACCTCGCGTTGCATCTCGTTCGCGACCGAAACGCGGACGCTCGTGAGTCTGCTCCCGGCCAGGCCGCCACCCGATCCCGGCGGCGTCGCTCTGTGGCTGGTCGACGGCCACATGGGGCGAGGAGACACGCTGTTCGCAGGTATCCGCCGGCTCGAGGGTGGTCACCTCCTGCGACTCGAGGCCGGCAGCTGGCGACGCGTGCGCTACTGGTCGCCGCGCTATGTGCCCCCGGCCGCGCCGACCCCGGCCGAGGCCGGGGAGCTCGTGGCCGCCGCCGTCACCCGGGCGGTCGAAAGACGGGTCGCGAGCCAGGGGCGGACCGGGGTGCTGCTGAGCGGCGGGCTCGACTCGTCGACGATCGCAGCGGTCGCAAGCCGACTCGACCCGCCGGGATCCGCACGCGCGTACTCACTCGTTCATCCAGACCACGAAGGAGTAGACGAATCGCGCCTGATCGCGCTCGTGGCGCAATCGCTCGAGCTTCCGAGCGACGTCATGACGACACGGGAGCCGGTCACCTTGCCCGCGGCGCTCGAGTACCAACGAGCCTGGGAGCTTCCCTCGGCCACGCCGATGCTCGCGTTCACACTGCCCCTGCTCCGACGAGCCGCGAACGACGGGGTGCGGGTGGTCCTGGATGGCGAGGGCGGCGACGAGCTCTTCGGCTGCTCCCAGTACCTTATCGCCGACCGGCTGCGCCGAGGACGCCTACGAGGCGCTCTCGAGCTCGTGCGCCGGCTCCCGGATCTCGGCGACGACCTCTCTCGCAGCGAGCGCTGGGGGCTCCTTCGAGACTTCGGCGTCAAGGGCGCGGTGCCGTACGGTGTCCATCGGGCGACGAGGCAGCTCCCCCAGCGACACAGCTACGCCAAGCAGCTGCTCACGCCGCGGAACGCCACGCTCTACCTCGGGGCGATCGACCGCTGGAGCTGGAAACGCCTCGACGGCCCACGCTGGTGGGCCTTTCTCGCCGACCTCCTGACGGCAACGGGCGAAATGGTCGGACACGACTACTTCCGGCACCGCGCGGCGCTTGCCGGTGTGGAGAGCGGCCATCCGTTGCTCGACGACCTCGATCTCGTCGAGCTCGTCCTCCGGCTCCCTCCGGAGCTCGCTTTCGATCCCGACCTCACCCGGCCCCTGCTCCGGAGCGCGGTCTCCGGCCTCTTGCTCGACGAGGTCCGCCTGCGACGAGACAAGGTCGACTTCAGTGTGCTCGTCGTCGAGGGGCTCAACGGGCCCGATCGTCCGATCATCGAGGAGTTGCTCCTCGGTCCCGACACGGAGCTCGTCGCCTACGTCCTCCCGGAGAAGATTCGCTCGCTGCTCGAGACCCCGCTCGAACGGCGCCACGGCCTCTGGGCGAGGCTGGTCTGGAGACTGGCCACGACGGAGTCGTGGCTGCGCACGCAGACGGACCCGGGCTTCGCCGTGGACCTACTGGAGCGCCACGGGCACCCGGTCAGCGACGTCGGGCCGTCCGCTCCACCGCCTGGTCGTGCTCCGACTTCGTGACCCGGGCGTTGCGGAGAGACAGCCACGCCCGGCTGAGCTTCGCGCGCCAGGGCTCGTCGCCGATCGGACGAACGTCTCGGGCGATCTCCCCGCCGAGGACCCGGAATCCACCGCGGGGGCCCAGCGTCGAGAAGCCGGACAGCCACCGGGCCATGTGGAACTCGAACATCGTCCGCTCGCGGACGGCGGGCAGGTTGCGCGCCCATGTTCGCGCCGTCCAGGGTTGCGGTCCGTCGAAGAGCACCGCGTGAGCGGTCGACAGCGTCGTTCGCCACAGGCCTTCGATTCCCCAGCGACGAGCCAGGCGCTGGAGCTCCGAGGAATCCAGGCCGTCGTCGAGGGCTGCGACGTCGACGAGGTCGCCGACCCTCGAGAACGGCCCATGCGTCCACGCGTGCGCAGCCACGACCAGGGCCTGGTGCTGCGGAGCGAGGGTCGAGACGCCCTCGACGCCGAGAACCGACGGGATCGCCTGGTCGATGAGCTCGTCCGTCGGCGGTGGAGGGAGCCAGCGCGGCCAGTTCGGATGGTCGTGCACCTCGACCCTCAGAGGAAGCCCCGGCCACTCCAGCGGACGCGAATGGGGGCTCACGACGTATGCCCTCGGGTCACCGACCTCGACGAAGCCAGCCTCGAGAAGAGAGCTCTGGGCCGCAGCGGCATCGACCACGAGCACGTCGAGGTCGATGAACGGACGGAGCGTGGGATCGGGGTACAGGGCGGCGACGTTCGGGCCCTTATGCAAGACGACTGGCCCATCACACCCACGGCGCACCGCCGCGACGACCTCCGGGGCCACGAGCCACGCGAGCACGTTCAACCTCTCGTCTTCCTCGAGATCCTCGGGGATGGTCTTACCCTGCTCGCGCCAGCGCCTGGCCGCAAGCAGATGCAGCCGGTTCGCGCGCAGTGCGGCGACGTCGGGCGTGCGATCGATCAGGCGATCGACGGCCGACCAGATCGCAGCGCGCGAGTCGTCTACCGTGCCGGAAGCCGCCTTCTCGGCCGCGGTCGCACCTACCATCGCGCAGGGCATCCTGGCGGCCCGGGCCTGTCCGTAAGCACGCCTTCGCCGTAACGTGAGCTCATGTGTGCAGAATCATGCGCCGCAGAACCACTCATCAGTAGCGAACATAGTGAATCCATGTGACTAACAGCTCGAGACCCACCACTCGTTCGACGACCCCAGAGGCACCGCAGGTCGCGGTTGTCGCGGCCCGGGGTGCCGTCCGCACTATCGTCCATGCGCTCGAAGCGGACGGAATGTCCGTCGTCGCACGGGCGTCGTCGGCGGGGAAGCTCGTGATGCCGGATGGGGAGTCGGCGGCAGTCGTCGTCTTGCATGCGGCAAGCGTCGAGCCCAGCCCGGTCGGCGTCGTTCGCAGCGCTCGTGCGCGGTTCCCGGAGGCAATCCTCGTCCTCGTCGCACCACGCCTGACCCTTCGCAGGCTGCGCGAGCTCCTCGCCGAGGGCGTCGACGCGTTCGTGCACGACGACGACGTCGAGGGCACCTTGTGCCTGGCCGTCCGGAGCGCAAACGGAGGCCTGCTCTCGTTTCCCGCCTCGCTGAAGGCGACACTCGCTCCCCCGATCCTGTCGAGTCGCGAGAAGCAGGTGCTCGGGCTTGTCGTGCTCGGAATGACGAACCAGGAGATCGCAGGAACCCTTCATCTTTCGGAGAGCACCGTGAAGAGCCACCTCTCCTCGTCGTTCACAAAGCTGGGCGTGCGTTCACGAAACGAAGCCGCGACCCTCATTCTCGACCGGGAGACCGGCCTGGGCACAGGCATCCTCACGATCGCAGACTCAGGCTGAGCCACGGCCCGCACTCTCACCAAAGCGCCGAGATGACAACGCCTGCGGTCGAGACAACCTCCGGTACACGGCTCGTGCTGGACGGCGTGTCGAAGCGCTGGCGCGGGGCTCCGTCGCCGCTGTTCCACGACATCCACCTCCAGCTGCCGCCGGGAACGCTCGCCCTCGTCATTGGGCGGAACGGCGCAGGCAAGACGACGCTCCTCCGGATCGTCGCCGGCATCATCGCCGCGGACGGTGGTCTCGTGGAGCTCGACGGGCTCACGCCGCGCAGAGATCGGCGCCGTTACCAGGCGAAGGTCGGATTCCTGTCCGCGGGCTCGACGGGGCTGTACGCGCGCCTCACGGTGGCTCAACACCTTGGCTACTGGGCCCGGCTGGCTCTGATTCCGGCACGGGAGCGGAGCGCTAGGATCGGCGCGGCGTTGACCCGGTTCGAGCTCGAGGATATTGCGGCCACACGCGCGAGCCGGCTCTCCATGGGCCAGCGTCAGCGCCTGACGCTCGCGCTCGCCCTCATGCACGATCCGACGCTCGTCCTGTTCGACGAGCCGTGGAACAGCCTGGACGGGCAGGGTGTGGAACTCCTGAACACCGTCATCGCGGACTTCGCCGCGCACGGCGGGAGCGGACTCTTCTGCATCCCCAGCGGGCACTCGCTCGAAGATGTCCCCGTCGACCGCGTGTACGTCCTCGCGGACGGCACGCTGGAGGCCGAATGAGCCTGCCGAAGGCAGTGGCCGCCGGAGCTTCGGCGATCGTCGTGCGCGACTTCCGTATCTTCACGAGCTACCGAATGCGCTTCCTTTCGGAGATAGTCTCCGCTGTGCTCGGAGTCACGCTCTTCTACTTCGTCTCACGCCTCGTCACCGGTGGCAGGTTCGCGAGCTCGGACGAGTACTTCGGGTACGCGATCATCGGTCTCGCGATGCTCGAGGTCATCACGGCGGCCATCGTCGTGCTCCCCCTGTCGGTGCGCCAGGAGCTCGTCGCCGGGACGTTCGAGCGGATCCTGGTCTCGCCCCTCGGCGCCGTCTCGGGCGTGCTCGCGATGTTCGTCTTCCCGTTCCTGAGCGCCGGTGTGATGGCGCTGATCACGATCTCGGTCGGCGCGATCGTCTTCGACATGCCGATCCAGTGGTCGACGGCCATCCTCTCCGTTCCCGTCGCGCTCCTCGGGAGCCTCGCATTCCTGCCGTTCGCCGTCCTGATCACCGCGGCCGTCTTCGTCTTCAAGCAGGCCGGCGCCGGAGCCGGCTTCCTCATAACGTGCCTCTCACTCGTCGCCGGGGTGTTCTTTCCCGTCGCGCTCCTCCCGAACTGGATCGAGTGGACATCCGAGGTGCAACCGCTGACTCCGTCGCTCGACCTCCTGCGCCATCTGATCGTCGGGACGCCGATCGACTCCGCGTGGTGGGCGGTCTTCAGGCTCGTCGCATTCGCACTCGTCCTGCTTCCGCCCTCGATCCTCGTCCTCGGCGCCTGTCTCCGGCACGCGCAGCGGCAGGGAACCATCCTCGAGTACTGATGGCTTCGAGCAAACGCCCGAGCTCGGTGGAGATCCTCGAGGCAGGCGCCCGAGTTCCAGACCACGTCGTCCACCGGTCGTTCGCCCACGAGACCGTCATCCTGAACTTGAAGACCGGCAAGTATCACGGTCTCAACCCCACGGCTGGCGCGATGCTGACGGAGCTCGGACGGCGCGCGACGGTCGCCGAGGCCGCAGGACAGCTCGCGGCGAAGTACAGCCGGCCGGTCGAGGAGATCGAGCAGGATCTCTCGGACCTTTGCCTCGACCTGCTCGAGCGCGGATTGATCGAGTTGACGGACTCCCAGGGGCGGCCACTCGAAGCCGCCGAGTCCGGTGAAGACAGCTGATCCCGCGCCACAGCGCGCCGCGCCGCCACGCCGATTTCAGGGGCAGGCATTCGGGATCGACGTCGACTCCGGCTTCTCCGTGCCCGACTTGCCCGCCGAGCGAGCGTCCGGTTCGAACCCGTGCACGTCCCTGTCCCTCGCATCTCACGACGAGCTGAAGAAGGAGTGGCCGGAGCGCCGGGCCGAGAGGCTCGTCGAACGTACGTTTCCGAACGGCAGCCCGATGATGGTGGTCGAGCAGCACGACGACGTGGGATTCCACGTGTGGGCGCCGCGCGTCGGCCGGTATCTCGTTCGCGAGGACGGCACGAGCGTGAAGTGCGCGGTTCCGAAGGTCACGGCCTGGCGCTGGGAGCGCCTTCTCTTCGCCCAGGTCCTCCCTCTCGCCGCCGCACTGCGGGGGCGCGAGCTCTTCCATTCGAGCGCAGTGGCGGTCGACGACTCCGCGATCGCGTTCGTCGGCCTCTCGGGGGCCGGCAAGAGCTCGATCGCAGCCCATCTGGTCGCACGCGGCGCCTCGCTCGTTACGGACGACGTCCTCGCGCTGGAACGGACGCAATTCGGCGTGCTGGCGCACCCCGGCACCGGACTGGCCGGGCTCGACACCCGCGAGCTCGCAGCGATGAGCGCGGAAGGACGAGCGCGCGTCGGAACGCGTGTGGGCAAGGCCGACAAGGTCTACCTCGCCGTTCCGGTGGCCGAGGAGCCGCTTCCGCTCCGGGCGCTCTACTTCATCGTCCGGAAAGCGGGCGGACCGATCGCGGTCGAGGAACGAAGCTCGGATGCGTCCCTGCTTCTCGGTAGCAGCTTCATCGCCTACCTCCGGTCGGCTCGATATCTCGTCGACCACCTCGAGATGTGCGCCTGGATCGCCGGCGAGGTGCCGGTGTTCGAGATCTCGGTCCCGCCGACGGCTCGGGCGACCGACGTCGCGGCGCAGGTTGAGGGGCACGCCCACGCACTGCTCGGAGCCTCACCGTGACCGTGCCGGTCGACGCGGATCAGCTCGAGCGCGGCTTCACGCCGCGCCAGAAGATCGTGCTCGGCCTCGAGATCGTCGGCGCGTACTCACGGGCACGTTGGCTGCTGTGGCGCACCGATCTACCGACCACGGTGGCCCGGCTTCGCGCTCCAAGCTCGAGGCACACCGGTGACGTGCATACGCATCGGGCCGGCCTTCGCCTCGGACGAGCGATAGGTAAGACCCTGCGCCATCTCCCGTTCGACTCGAGGTGTCTCATGCGCTCTCTCGTCCTGACGACGCTCCTCGCGCAGCGCGGAATCGAGTCGTCCCTCGTGATCGCCGTGACACCGGAGCCCGAGTTCCACGCTCACGCCTGGGTCGAGATCGGCGGCGAGCCTCTGCTCGATCCCGCCGGGCCTCCGTACTCTCGCATGGTCGAGATGTAGCGGCCGCGGCCGCGCAGAGGTCAACCTCCGGCGTGGCGAAGCAGCGAGCCGATGTACTCCTTCAGCTCGGCGACGAGCCGTGGGTTCGCTCCAAGCTCGACCGCGGACGAGCCGGAGCTCGTCTCGACGGCGCTCAGGACGTCGTCTGCGCTCTCGACCAGCGTGACGAGCCCGGCGGCGTCGAGTCGACGCCCCAGAGCCACCTGATGGTCGTCGACCGCCTCTCCGAACCGGCGAAGCCGCGCGAGGACCACGGGCCGTTTGCCGTTCGCGAGCGCCGTCATGATGGAACCGACTCCCGCATGTGTCACGACGACACGCGCGCGGGCGATCGCATCCGTGAGCTCGTCGTAGGAGAGGAACCCGACGCAGTCTGCCCCGGCGGGACGGACCTCCGAAGGTCCATGCTGGACGAGGAGCTCCTCGTCCAGGGCATGACCGTCGAACGCTCGCAGCAAACGGTCGAACGGGGCCTCGTTCGTGCCTACCGTGACGACGATCATTCCCGCGAGAAGACGTTCCCGGCGTAGCGCGCACCACGCACCGCCGCTGCGAACTCCGGCCATTGGCCGTACAGGCGAGAGGCAACTGGCGCGATCAGCCTGCAGCTCAACGACGGCCCCTCGATGCGCGTGAGGCTCTCGACGTAGACGACGCGAGCTCCGCGGAGCCGCGCGACCCATGCGAACGGCACCGCCACACCCGCGCCGGTCGTCAGGATCACCGACGGCCGCGTCCGACCGATCACGCGCCAGGCCAGGACGACATTGCGGATGGTGTTGGTTGCGGCCGTCAGGCCGAAGGTCCGGTTCGTCGGGCCGAACGCGTACACGACCCGCTCCGAGCGAAGCAACGACCGCGCGTCGCTCTTGTCGAAGGTGACCCAGAGCCGGCGCGTCTCGCCCCACACCCCACGAAGGGCGACGAGCTGGAGCAAGTGCCCTCCGGTGGAGCAGACGAGCAACACGTCCGCCCGCTCCTCACGCGCTGCACCCATCGACGCATCGTTGCTAGGGCTGACCGTATTGTCCACCGAGACCGTCGCCTGGAGCCCGCGGACACCTGGGAAATAGGCCGTTTCCGGCACTTTCGAACGAAGTGGCGGCTGGTACGCTCAGAGCCGGGTGGGTAGCGGTAAACCTACGGGTGGCCCGCTCCCGGGCGGACGATGGTGGTGGATCGCAGCCGGTGTGTTTGCCGTCATCGCGGTCCTGAGCGCCAGCGGACACGTTCCCGGGACGGCGTCGGAGTCGTCCTCGGCTGTCAACACAGGCAGCTCGTTCCACGGCGACCAGATCCTCGGGACACGTGGCCACGACCTCCTGACGGGAACGGCCGCGAGCGACAGCATCTTCGCGTTCGGAGGAAACGACCGCATCTACGCGGGAGACGGCAGCGACCTGGTCGACGCCGGACAGGGCGAGGACATGGTGAGCGCCGGACCCGGTGACGATCGGATTCGCGCATTCGACGACACTGCGGACGCCATCCTCTGCGGACCCGGCTACGACGTCGCATTCGTGGATCCCGGGGACACCACCCACGACTGCGAGGAGCTGTACGAGTCCGGTGACATGTCCTCACCGTCGACGCCCGATCCACCCCGAAGAGACGCCGAGCAGTCCGACCGCGGGCCGGCGCCGACGGTTCGAGGGACGATCGAGGTGAAGGATCAGACGTGGGAGTGCCAGGGGCCCGTCGACGCGGACCTCGTGAAGGTCACGATCAGCGCCGACGTCGCCGACGTCGACGCCGTCGTCCTGACGGAGAATTGCACCGGCCGGATCGGCCGTGTCGAGGTCGATACGTGGTCTGGAGACGGCATCAAGGTCCAGAATTCGGCGCCGGTGGCCCACGATCTCGTGATCGACTCCGGGTACGTGCGCTGCCACTCGAAGACCGGGAGCTATCACCAGGACGGCATCCAGGCGATGGGCGGCGAGCGGATCACGCTCCGGAACATGCACGTCGATTGCGGCGGAGCAGGAGTCAACGCGGCTCTCTTCATCGCACAAGGCGGCTTGGAGGCATCGATCCCCACCGACGTCGTCTTCGAGCACGGCGTGCTCGCGCCTGACGCAGCACACACGATCCTGCTCGCAAACGCCTTGCGCTCCGGCGCGAGAAATTCCGTGATCTGCCCGGGCCGCATCGATACCTATCGCATCCAGTCGACCGCGGCAGCCCCGGTGGACCGGGGCAATGTCGAGCCGGCCATGAGCGATCCGCGCTGCTGAAACGCAACGATCCGGCTATTGGACGTTTTGCGGCGAAGGGCCTATAACTAGGATCTGAAAGAGGGGTTGGGGAGTGTCGTCGCGAACTGGTGGGACAGATTGCGGCGACCCTTCGGAGATAGGCGTGTTAGACGCCCGAGGTGGGGAGAAACGTGACCAATACAGGTTCCGGACTGCGTAGCAGGCGTTCGAGCGCGGAGCGACGCGCTCCCTCGAGGCGGATCTCGTGAGCGCCGCGCTCCTTCGTTTCTGGTGGGTCGTCGCGATCGGCGTCGTCGTCGGCATCGCGCTCGCCGTCGTGATGGTCTACAACGTGCCCGACTTCACGACTCGCGAGCAGCCCGAGTACACGGCAACGGCGCGGCTCTTCGTCACGAGCCCGGAGGGCCAGTACCTCCGCCTGAGCGTTCCCCGCTCCGTCGATGCAGGCAGCACGGAAGGGAACCAGGGGTCGAACGGTGCAGGCGGTGGCCCGGCTGTCCTCAACGTGCCGCCCGACTACGAGCCGCTGCTGGCGGCCGCGAACGTGTATCCGCTGCTAATCGAGTCGGACGAGGTCTCCAGCCTCAGGACAAAGCTGTTCGGCCCACTCGACGGCACGGTCTCGGCCAACGCGTACAGCGCGGTCAGCACGCCGCAGCGATTCGCCCTGGCGCAGGTCCCCGTCATCGACATCTTCGCGACGTCGGCGACCGGGCTGGGCGCGATAACGCTCGCGGACAAGACGGCCGAGGCATTCAAGCGCTACATCCTCCAGCAGCAGGACCGGGCGAATCTGAGTCCGGCGGAGCGAATCCAGATCCAGTCGCTGCGCGCTCCGCGCGACGTGTACGTCGTCGGCGGACCGTCCTACGGGATTCCGACGCTCGTCGCAATCGCGGTCATCGCGGCGTTCTGCATGCTCGCCGTCGTCATCGACCAGCTTGTCCCGCGCCGCGCACAGGTGCTGCAGCGGCCACAGCAGGCCGGGACCAGCTGACACAAAGCCCCTTGGACGGCGCGCAGGCGGTACGGCCCAACCCGGTTCCAATCGTCGCGGTCATCGGCGCGGGCCTGATCGCGCTGTGCGCGGGTGCCGCGACAGGCGGAGACGCGGCCGCGGCGGGCGGCATCGCCTTCTTCGTCGCCACGCTCATCGGTCTCGGCCAGACCACGTATCCACTGGTCACCTGGCCGAACGCGCTCGCCCTGTTCGTCGGGGTGCTGTGGTTCGTCCCGATCAAGCTCTACCGGCTGCCGGTGGATCTCCCGTTCCACCTGGAGCTCTATCGCGTCGTGATCGTGTTCCTCGTGATCGGGTTTGCGATCGGGTCGCTCACGTCGAAGCGCGAGGTCGAGACACTCGGTGTGGGCAAGCCGCTGTTCGTGATGACCGTCGCAGCACTCACGTCACAGGTCATCAACTCCCGGGCGATCGACGCGTTCGGCAACAGCGGGCAGTCGTTGAAGTCGCTCTCGCTGTTTCTCAGCCTGATCATCGTCTTCCTGATCTTCGCGTCGACGCTCGACACCTTCCCGGAGATCGAGCGCACCGTCGCCGTGATCGTCCTCGGCGGAGTCGTCGTGGGGATAGCGGCTCTGTACGAGGGGCGCACGAACTTCAACGTCTTCGACCACTTCGCGGACTGGTTCCCGGGGTTCGTGAAGAACCCGCGCGAGATCCTCGAGCTCCGTGGAGGCCAGCTCCGTGTCCACGCGTCCGCACAACACCCGATCGCCCTCGGCGCAGCGTTCGTCATGCTCGTCCCACTTGCGATGTTCCTGTACACGACCGCGAAGACGCAGTTCCGCAAGGGCGTGTGGATCGCAAGCGTCATCGTCGTGTCAGCGGGCGCAGCATCGACGATCTCCCGCACGACAGTCGTGATGGGAATTGCGATGGGCATCGCCGCCTTCGTCCTGCGGCGGCAGGCTCTCATTCGCCTGCTCCCGGTACTGCTCGTCCTGCCGATCCTCGTCCATGCCGCCGCCCCTGGAGCGATCGGCGGGCTGGTCAAGTCCTTTGGAAACCAGGAGGGGACGAGCTTCGTGCAATCGTTCTACAGCCGTTCCGGCGAATCCGGGTCGGGCCGACTTGCGGACGTCGGGCCGGGCCTCCACCTGTGGCTGCAATCCCCGATCATCGGGCTGGGAATCGACAATCCAAAGATCGCGACCCGCGCCACCCCCGCGAGCGCGGCGCCGACGGCGAGCGGCCAGGCGGCCGACGTTGCGCTCATCTTCGACGACCAGTACCTCCACACGCTCGTGACGCTCGGGCTCGTCGGTCTGCTCGGAGTCGCGTGGTTCGTTTGGGGAACGGCTCTGAAGCTTGGGCGGGCGTCGCGTCTCGTGACAGGACCTCACGGAGACTTCCTGGCCGCGTGCTCGGTGTCGTGCGTCGGCTACGGAGCGGGCATGTTCGTCTTCGACTCGCTCGCATTCATCCAAGTCACGCTGCTCCTCTTCATCACTGCCGCACTCGGCCTCAAGACGATTGCGCTCTCGGGCGCGACTGCGTCCGCGCCGAGCACCGCGACCCGGTAGCTCCGCACCTCTCCCGCCACGCGCGGAACCCGGGCGACGTCTGACCCGTCGGCCAGACTTTGTCGCTGTTTGCGGCACCCGATCCGGGGCCGGTTTGACTGTGTCCAATGGCGCGAGCCGCAAACTCGGAGTTTTCTGCAAGAAGTCTGTAAGCATCGAGGAGCCCTCTGTCGACCGCTGCTAGCTTCGGAGCCTTCCGCACGGACAGCGACCAAGAGGGGTGACAGCCTATGAAGCAGGTCTGCCGCGGAAGAAGAGCAGTGCAGACTCTGAGTTCGATCGCAGTCGTCCTCGTGTTCGCCGCAGCGGTCTCGGCCGCCGCAGCGACACCGAGCGGCCGCGTGATCACCGGAACAGGAAAAGCTGACGTACTGAACGGAGGATCGACCTCCGACACCATCTACGGCAACGCCGGAAACGATCGGCTCGCCGGGAGGGGCGGGAACGACACCCTCTACGGCGGGCACGGCCAAGACAGCCTGGCCGGCGGTCCCGGGAGCGACGCGATGTTCGCACGGGACGGCGAGCGCGACACGATTACGTGCGGCGGAGGCGGCGATACCGCCAGCGTGGACGCACTGGACCAGGTCGCGAGAGACTGCGAGCAGGTGGCACGAGCATCTGCCTCGAGCTCCCCCGCGCCGTCCGACACCGGGGGCGGTGGTTCGGGACGCATCATTCGCGGCACACCGCGCAACGACGTGCTCGCCGGCGGTCCCGGGAACGATCAGATCTACGGCGAAGGCGGGAACGACCGCATCGTCGGCAACGGAGGAAACGACATCCTCGTCGGCGGTCCGGGACAGGACGTCGTCGATGCGGGCGCCGGGAACGACAGCGTCAGCGTGGCCGACGGAGCCCGTGACCGCGTCGACTGCGGCGGTGGTCGTGACAGCGCCGTCTCGGACCGGCAGCTCGACACCCTCACGGGCTGTGAATCGAGCTCGCCGACCTCACCGCCTCCTCCGCCATCGCCACCACCGCCGTCACCGCCCCCACCATCCCCACCGCCTCCGTCCCCCCCACCTCCACCGTCTCCTCCGCCCACTTCGAATTCCGTCGTCCTGGTCGACCGGCAGTACGTCTGCAACGGCCCGGTCAACCTTGCGCTCGTGAAGGTGACGATTCACGCACGCGCCTCGGGTCTCGACGCCGTGATGCTCTCGGAGAACTGCTCGGGCCGAATCGGGCGGATCGAGGTCGACACCTGGTCGGCCGACGGGATCAAGGTGCAGAACTCAGCGCCTGTGGCACACGATCTCGTCATCGAGTCCGGGTACATACGCTGCCACTCGCGGACCAGCGGATACCACCAGGACGGCATCCAGGCGATGGGCGGCACGCGCATCACGTTCCGTGGCCTGTCGGTGTTCTGCGGGGCTGAAGGGGTCAACGCGAATCTCTTCATCGCGCGCGGCGGCTCCGGTGGATCGACGCCGACCGACGTCGTGTTCGAGGGAGGTCGGCTCGGGCCGCAGGCGGCCCACACGATCCTGCTCGCCACCTCGCTGCGCTCCGGGGCGCGGAACACCGTGATCTGCCCCGGACGGGGCGACGAGTTCTGGATCCAGTCGAGCGCCGTCAACCCGATCAACTCCGGAAACACCATGGCTTCGGCGAGCGACGCAAGGTGTTCGCCCTAGCCGAGTCGTAACCGAATCCGACGAGAAGCCCCGGCCGAACCCCGGGGCTTCTCCCCCACGACACGACACCTGACCCCGACGCCGAAGGACATGGGTGATACATATCGTGACAACAGGCACAAGTGCGGAACTAGCCTCGATCAAGTGGGACGTGTCCCCTCGATCGGGTGAAACGGCCGCCCTCCCCCCGATCGGGGGAACGACCCACCCAGGGCCGTTCCGATGACGCTGGTGCCGCACAGCCCCACTGCCGCCGTCGTCTCACTGTGAGGTTCTCATGCGAAAGCACGAACCCGTTCACCGTTTTCGAGAACACGCTCGCTCTTCACTCACCGGATATCGCATCGCCGCGCTCGCGCTCTTGTTCGTCGCACTGGCGTCGATCTCGACGAGCCGCTTCGGAGCAGGGTCGCCTGCAGCGTCCGGAGGAGGGTCGTCCGCACCAGCGGCGACGCCGCCCTCGAACGTGGTGCGCCCCACCCTGAGTGGAATCGCCCGCGAGGGAGAGCTCGTCACGACCACGGACGGCACCTGGGACGGCACCGCACCGATCACGTACACCTACCAGTGGCGTCGCTGCGACACGAGCGGCAACAACTGCAGCACCATCTCGGCCGCGACGTCCAAGTCCTACCGCGTGAGTGCGGCGGACGTAGGCCTGCGGCTCTATTCGCTCGTCACTGCCGCCAACTCCGGCGGCTCGGCCTCGCTGCGCAGCTACCTGAGTGCGGTCGTCGCTGCTGCTTCGACTTCTCCTCCCCCTCCCCCTCCCCCTCCCCCTCCCCCTCCGCCGTCGCCTCCCCCACCCTCGCCGCCACCTCCGTCCCCGCCTCCGCCTTCCCCGCCTCCGCCTTCCCCGCCTCCGCCGTCGCCACCACCACCTTCGCCTCCGCCGAGCTCCGGTCAGCGGGTCATCACGACGTCTCAGTGGACCTGCAACGGGCCGGTGAACCTCGACCTCGTCAAGATCACCATGAACAACGGTTCCGCCGACGCGCTGAGGCTCGGAGCAGGTTGCACGGGGACGATCCGGCGGGTCGAGATCGAGGGCCCGATGGCCGACGGGATCAAGATCCAGAACGCATCGTCGAACGCGGCTCATGACCTCGTGATCGGCGGGGGCTATGTGTCGTGCGGCCGCGCTGCATCCGGCGTCCACCAGGACGGGATGCAGGGCATGGGCGGCCGGAACGTCCTGTTCCGGAATGTCGTCTTCGACTGCCTGGGCGGCGGTGGCGGAAACTTCTTCCCTGCGCAGGGAGGATCCAACGCCACGATGCCGACGAACATCGTCTGTGATCACTGCGCGTTCGGGCCCAGACACCCGAACAACGTGCAGATCCAGACGTCGGCCGGCTCCGGCATCCGCAACTCGCTCGTCTGCCGCCCCCTGAGCGGCCGCGACGCCGTCCAGATCGGGTCGACAGCATCGAAACCGGTCAACGCCAACAACCTGGTCGTGCCCAGCAGCGACGCACGCTGCACCCCGCAGGCCCTGCGTACCTGGGCATCGTCGGGGTAAGACGAGCCTCACCCACCTCGTGCCGAGAAGCCCCGGAACGCCGGGGCTTCTCTCTATCTGCGGTCCGACGCCCTACCCTGCGAGCGCGGTGGCCGTCGCGGACGCCACGGCGGCTTCGTCGAACCACGCCTGCAGGAGCGGGAGGACGACCCCGAGAACCTCGTTCTGCTCGCCGGGGGGCAGGATGTCGAACGTCGAGAGCGGACCCCACGGGAGCATCTGGAGCGCGAAGCGCTCTCGCCGCTCGGCGGGCAGGCTTACGAGCGACGCGTCGAGCACCTCCTGCGCACGCCGGCTGTAGTGGTCGTCCTGAGGCTCCGTGCCGTAGAGAAAGACGATGCGCGCCCGGTCGAGATGTTCGAAGGACGCGGTCACCGTCGGCGCGATCTTGTTCGCGCGCATCGTCCGCCTGAGCGGGGCGGCCAGGCGGCGGAGCGCTCCGTGTGAGCGGACGTAGGAGAGAACGGTTCGCTCTCCGACCTGCCGGCCGAGACGGGAGACCCCTCCGTATTCGAGGACGGGAGGGGCGAGGCAGATCGCACCGAGACACGACGGGTGAGGGACGAGGCTCATGGCGACCCGGCTGCCGTAGCACGTGCCGATCGCGGCGAACCGGCTGACGTCCAGGAACGCCATCGCGGCAGACAGAACGGCACTCGCCTGTCGTGCGGCCGCGTCGACATCCGACAGGCTCCACGCAGGGACGAGTCCGGGGCTGTCTCCTGTGCCCGAGTAGTCGAGACGCACCGACGCGAGCCCGCCCTCGACGACACGCTGCGAGAGATGTGCGCAGAGAGTCGATCCGATCAAGTTGTGCCTTCCCGTCCCTGCGAGCGAGATCACGACTCCCGTGGGATCGCGATCGGGCACCGTCACGATCGCGGCGACGTGGCTGTCACCGGCGTCCACGAAGACGGGAAACTGCTTCACGCCGCAGCTTGCTGCGAGTCGTCGGTGAATGCGCCGACGGCCCAGGCGACCGTTGCGGCGGTGATGCGCTCGTCGAGCTCGAGCCGAGTGTCGACGCGAATCGGCCCGGCACTCCGGTAGAAGTACTCGCCGAACGGGGCAGGAAGCGGGTCCGTCAGAACCTCGAGCGCGACCGTTCCGCCGAGCTCGTCGAGGTGCGCTCGAAGCTTTGCGAGAGCGGGCGAGGCGGTGCCCGACGGCGAGATGCCGACGAGGAGCGACCTCCCGCTGAACGTGCGAACGTCCTCGAGAAGGTCGATCTCGGAGATCCGCTCGTACTCCTCCTGCGAGAGCCCGAGGCCCCGCACCGATGTATGACCTGTCGCCGCCAGCTCCTCGAGCGGCCGGCTCCCCGGGTTGGACGGCTCCCGCTCGGACGCCACCTCGCCCCCCGAGCTCTCGTCGAAGGAGGCCATGAGCTCTGCGACCGCCTGTCGTCGGAGGGTCTCACGGATGTAGCGCTTCCCCCGGCTCACCGGTTCGACGAGCGCGAGACCAGCGGCGCTCGCCTGCTCGGCCACGAGGGCGGCGACGGTGCCACCGAAGAGCATGCCGACGAGGCCTATGGACCGAACGCCGGTCTCGTCGAGCAGGGCCGCGATTCCGTCGTTCACGTCCGCGACGCGGGCCGACACGTCGATCTCGCCGAGCGCGCCGTTGATCGGGTGCAGGTCGGGCCGGATGCGAAGCGTCGGAAAGCCGGCAGCCGCGAGGCCGCGCGCAAGCTGCGTCTCGAGGCGGCGAAGGTTCCCGTGCTCGGGGCCGCCGGAGGACGAGATCACCCAGCCGAGCGGCCGAGCCTCCGCCAAGGGCGCAGACAGGAGCGCAAGGCTGCGACCCGGACCGAGCCGACGCTCGAGGAACTCCTCGGCGACTCCTGCCTCGGGATCCTCGTACCGGCGTAGCCGTTTCAAGCCCTCGTTGTCGATCGTCATCTCGACGGGAGCGCGCGGACGTGTGTCCCCCGACCGGATAGTCAAGCACAGGCCCCCGGCGACCCCCGGTATTGTCATCCTCTCCGCTCGAAGCTATAAAGCGACTCGGTCGGGACGTCAACCAGACGCGGGCGAGGGCGGGCCGGAGCATCGTTCGCACGCATCGAAACGATGGATTTCGAGCTCACCGAAGACCAACGCTCCCTGCGGCAATCCGTGGTCGACTTCGCACGGCGCGAGCTCAACGCCGACGTCGTCGAACGCGACAAGACGGCCTCCTTCTCACGTGACGCATGGAGCAAGTGCGCGGACCTCGGGCTCCTCGGGCTTCCCGTGCCCAAGGACTACGGAGGCGCGGGAGCGGACGCTCTCACGACGATCGTGGCGCTCGAGGCGCTCGGCTATGCCTGCACCGACAACGGGCTGGTCTTCTCCCTCAACGCGCAGATGTGGGCCTGCGAGACGCCCATCGTGCACTTCGGCACCGAGGAGCAGAAGCGCCGGTACCTGCCGGGCCTCTGCGACGGCTCACTCGTCGCGGCACACGGGATGAGCGAGCCGGGATCCGGCTCCGACGCCTTCGCGCTCGCCACGACGGCGGAGAAGACGGATCGCGGCTACGTCCTCAACGGTACGAAGACCTTCGTGACGAACGCGCCGGAGGCCGACCTGCACCTCCTATTCGCGACCATCGACCGCTCGCTCGGCTTCGCCGGGATCACCGCGTTCCTGATCGACGCCGATACGCCGGGCATCTCGGTCGGCAACCCTCTTTCGAAGATGGGGCTGCGAACCTCGCCGATGGGCGAGGTGTTCCTCGAGGGTTGCGAGGTCTCGGACGATGCTGTCCTCGGAGAGCCGGGTGGCGGCATGGTCGTCTTCAACTCGTCGATGACGTGGGAGCGAAGCTGCATCCTCGCGAGCACCGTCGGTGCGATGGAGCGACAGCTCGAGCAGGCAGTCGCCTACGCGCAGGAGCGGAAGCAGTTCGGAAAGCCCATCGGAAGCTTCCAGGCCGTCTCCCGCTTGCTCGTCGACATGAAGGTCAGGCTCGAGACCGCGAGGCTCCTCCTGTACCGGCTCGGCTGGATGCTCGACTCGGGGCAGTCGGCGACGCTCGACTCCGCCCTCGTGAAGCTCTATCTGAGCGAGAGCTACGTCCGGTCCAGCCTGGACGCGCTGCAGGTGCACGGAGGATACGGCTACATGACGGAGTACGAGCTCGAGCGCGAGGTCCGCGATGCGATCGGGAGTCGCCTCTACTCCGGAACGTCCGAGATCCAGTACAACATCGCGGCTCGGAGCCTGGGTTTGTGAGCGTGACGCTCGTGCACGACCTGCTCACCCGGTCGGCAGAGCGCTTCCCCGACCGGACGGCCGTCGTCGACGGGGAGCGGTCGGTGACCTACGCCGAGCTCGACGAGACCTCGAACCGCCTCGCGCAACTGCTCTCGGCGCACGGCGTCCGCCATGGCGACAGAGTCGGCCTCTACCTCGAGAAGTCACTCGAGGCGCTCGTCGGCATCTACGGGATCCTGAAGACGGGCGGAACCTACGTCCCGCTCGATCCGGGCTCCCCGCCACTCCGTCTCGGCTCGATCGCGAAGGACGCAGGGCTCCGCTGCCTCATCAGCGGCCGGGAGAAGAGCGAGCACTGGGCGGCGCTGCTCGGCGAGGGAGCGCCGCTCGAGACGCTCGTCGTGCTCAACGCCGAGGACGGCGAGGTCGCAGGACTCGACGGTGTGCACATCGCGACGCGATCCGCCCTCGCGGAGCTCGCGCCGGATCCCCTTCCGGGCATCTCCCGCTCGAGCTCGGACCTCGCATACATCCTCTACACCTCCGGATCGACCGGCGTGCCGAAGGGGGTCATGCTGTCGCATCTGAACGCGCTGGCGTTCGTCGAGTGGGCCGCGGACGAGTTCGAGGTGACGGAAACGGACCGCCTGTCGAGCCACGCACCGCTCCACTTCGACCTGTCCGTGTTCGACTTGTTCGCAGCGGCAAGAGCCGGAGCGGCCGTGGTCGTCGTTCCGGCCCAGCTCGCGCTCTTCCCCGTCGAGCTCGCTCGCTGGATCCGCGACGTGAAGATCTCGGTCTGGTACTCGGTACCCTCGATCCTCACGCTCATGGTCCTGCGCGGAAAGCTCCGGGAGACGCCCCTTCCGGCGCTCCGCACGATCCTCTTCGCGGGGGAGGTGTTTCCGACCAAGTACCTGCACGCGCTCATGGAAGCCCTTCCGCACGTGCGATTCGCGAACCTCTTCGGGCCGACGGAGACGAACGTCTGCACGTGGTACGAGGTCCCACGCTGGGCCGGCGAGCCTCCCGCATCGATCCCGATCGGGAAGGCGATCACGGGCGTCGAAGCGTTCGCAGTCGGAGAAGATGGCACCGTCCTGCCCCCGGGCGAGGTCGGCGAGCTCTACGTGAGAGGGCCGACCGTCATGCAGGGTTACTGGGGAGACGAGGAGCGGACGCGGGCGACACTCCTTCGGGACTGGCAGGGCGACACCGCGGGCTACCACGTCTACCGAACGGGCGATCTCGTCCATCTCGACGCCAGCGGGGACTGGATCTTCCTGGGGCGGCGAGACTCCCAGATCAAGAGTCGCGGCTACCGCATCGAGCTCGGCGACATCGAGGCCGCGCTCCACCTCCACCCGGAGGTCGTGGAGTGCGCGGTCGTGGCGATTCCGGACGAGATCGTGACCAACCGGATCAAGGCCTTCGTCGTCACGCGCGGAGATGTCGACGACGACGAGCTCTCGCAGTTCTGTTCCGAGCGGCTTCCGCGCTACATGGTTCCCGAGATCTACGAGCTTCGGGACGAGCTTCCACGATCGTCCACGGGGAAGGTCGACCGGCGAGCGCTCTCGATCGAGGCCGGCCCGCCACTGGCCGCCTCCGGGGACCCCAGCAGCTGACCGTCGCTCGCGCGACCTGACCACGAAAGGGAGATGACCGTGTCGACCGAAGAACGCGTCAAGGCCCTCATGGAGGGCAACCTGCAGTGGAGTGGCTCGTGGAGCGACGTCGACGAGGACTACCCGCTGCTCGAGAAGCAGGTCGTGGACTCCCTCGGAATGATCACGCTCATCTCCTTGCTCGAGGACGAGTTCGACGTCGAGATCGACGACGGCGACGTCGTGCCCGGCAACTTCCGGACGATCCGTCAGATCGCCGCGCTCGTCGAGTCGAAACGGGCCTGACGCGCCGGCGCGGGGCGAGCTGGCCGGCCTACCCGGACGGCCGCCAAGTGAAGCGCTCTGGTGAACTCCCTCGTTCGAGCCGTTGAATTCCAGGCCCGAGACGGGTACGTTGTGAGTCGGGAGAAGTTCGAACTAGGGGCTGGGCAGTGGGGGAACGGGGTCGTGGACACCTGGTGTGCAGGCTGCGCGCGCGGCGCGAGGTTTGCGCGTGAGCACGTCCCCCGCCGATCTCCTGACGAGAGACGAGACGCTGGAGCGGATCGCGCCCGGGCTCGACGAGCGCACGCTCGCGGTCATCGAGCGCCTGCGGGCGAGCGGCGGTAGGCGCGGACGCGGCTACCTCGTCCGCCGAGCGCTCGCGCTCGCCGACGTCATCGGCCTCACGCTCAGCTTCGGTCTGACGCTGTCGCTCGCAGGCAGCGGTGGTGTCGACCACATCCACGACTCGTCCGAGTTCGTCATCTTCGCGATCTCGCTGCCGCTCTGGATCGTCGCCGCGAATCTCTACGGGCTGTACTCCGACGACGAGGAGCGCACCGACCACTCGACTGCCGACGATCTCTTCGGCGTCTTCCACCTCGTAACCGTTGGCAGCTGGCTGCTCTTCCTCGGTGCGGTCTTCACCAACGCCGCACATCCGAGCGTAGAGCGGCTCGTCTCGTTCTGGCTCCTCGCAATCGCGCTGATCACGTTGCTCCGTGCGGTCGCTCGGGCGCTCTGTCGCCGGACCGACGATTACATCCAGAACACGCTGATCGTCGGCGCCGGCGAGGTCGGGCAGCTGATCGGGAAGAAGATTCGCCAGCACCCCGAGTACGGCCTCAACCTCGTCGGGTTCGTCGACGCGGAGCCGATGGCCCGCAGGCCAGGACTCGGCGACCTCACGATCCTCGGGTCACCAGACCGGCTTGTCGAGATCGCGTCGGCGTTGCAGGTCGAGCGCGTCGTGATCGCGTTCTCGAACGACTCACACGAGCAGCAGATCGACCTCGTACGATCGCTGAAGGGCCTCGACGTCCAGATCGACATCGTGCCGCGGCTCTTCGAGGTGATCGGGGCGAACGTCAGCGTCCACCACACGGAAGGCGTGCCGATGCTCGGCCTGTCGCCGCTCAGGCTCTCGCGCTCGGCGCTGATGCTCAAGCGCACCCTGGACGTGACTGTCTCGGCGATCGGCCTGGTTCTGCTCTCGCCGCTCCTGCTGCTGGCGGCCTTCGCGATCAAGCTGGACTCGCGCGGTCCAGTCTTCTTCAGGCAGGTGCGAATGGGGAGAGGCGAGAAGCCGTTCCGCATCTACAAGTTCCGGACCATGCAGGTCGACGCCGACGAGCGGAAGTCCGAGGTCAGCAAGCTCAGCAAGCACCGCGCGGACGGCGGCGACCCGCGCATGTTCAAGATCCCCGACGACCCGCGCGTCACGCGGGTCGGCCGGTTCCTCCGCCGCTACTCCTGGGACGAGCTGCCCCAGGTGCTCAACGTGCTGATGGGCGACATGAGCCTCGTGGGGCCGAGGCCCCTGATCCTCGAGGAGGATCATCACGTCGTCGACTGGCGCCGCCAGCGCCTCAACCTGAAGCCGGGGATCACGGGCATGTGGCAGGTCCTCGGGCGCGACGACATCCCGTTCGAGGAGATGGTCACGCTCGACTACATCTACGTGACGAACTGGTCCCTGATGGGCGACGTGAAGCTCATCCTGCGGACGATCCCCATACTCTTCCGCTCGCACCCCGGCTAGGCATCATCACAGGGTGGTGACCGTGGAGGCGGACGAGAGTCGCTCCTACTCCGTCGTGATACCGGCGCGGAATGCCGAGCGCACTCTCGGTGCCGTGCTGACGTCACTCGCCGCACAGGATCCGGCTCCGGCAGAGGTTGTCGTGGTCGACGACCGCTCGTCGGACGGAACCGCCGCGCTCGCGCAGTCGTTTGGGGCACGAGTCGTCCCCGGATCGGGAACAGGATTCGCCGGCGGCGCACGCAACCAAGGCTGGGACGCCGCCACCGCCGACACGGTGGTCTTCCTCGACTCGGATGCGATCCCGGAGCCGGGCTGGAGCGCCGCCCTGATGCGAGCGCTCCGGGAGTACCCGGGTGCGATCATCGGCTGTGCACGTACGTTCACTGCGAGCACGCCCTGGGGCTGGGTCGCCCACCTCCAGATCGAGACTCCGTACCTGCCGCGCGGCGAGCCTCGACGGACGACGTTCGTGTCCTCGTTCTGCATGGCGGTCCCGCGCAACGCACCACTCCGCTGGGACGAGAGCTATGGAGGAGAGGACGGCGTCTTCTGCGCCGATGCCCTCGCCGCGGGGATTCCGCTCGTGTTCGATCCCCGCGTCGTCGCACATCACGACCACGGCAGGGAGAGCTTCGAAGAACTCCGGGGGCAGCAGCGTCGGCTCGCGTACGGCCTCGCGCGCCTGGGGCCGGTCCAGCGCGAAGGCACGCACAAACGCGTTCTGGCCCGCATGCCGATCCACTACTTCGCACTCCTGCGGCTCCCCGTGATCTTCCGGCGACTCGACTCTCTCCCGGAGTTACGCGCGCGCTTCGTCCACAACCTGCCACGCCTGGTCGTCGCCGAGTGGACGCTCGGCGCCAGCGCTACGCGTTATGCGCTGCGCCCACCACCGCTGCGCGGGCAGCGCGGCCCGGGATTCCGGTAGCGGTGGCTCTTCCGGCGAAGCACGTCGCCTTCGGCGGCGACCTGGCGACCGCAAGGCTCGGCCTCGGCACCATGTCCCTGACCGGGCCCGGCGTTTGGGGACTACCGCGCGATCCGGACGAAGCGCGTCGGCTGCTCCGACTCGCGCGCGAACAGGGCGTGAGCTTCTTCGACACGGCCGACTCGTACGGACCGGGGGCGAGCGAGCGGCTTGTCGCAGAATCTCTGCACCCGTACGACGGCCTCGTGGTCGCGACGAAGGGCGGACTGACGAGGCAGGGGCCTGGGCGCTGGGACCGAGATTGCCGGCCCGAGCACCTCCGGTCCGCGTGCGAGGCGAGCCTTCGTCGCCTCCGCGTCGGTCGGATCGATCTCTACCAGCTGCACGCGGTCGACCCGGACGTCCCGATCGAGGAGTCGGTCGGCGCGCTGGCAGAGCTCCAGTCGGAGGGAAAGATCAGACACGTCGGAGTTTGCAACGTGAGCGCGTCGGACCTCGAACGAGCGCTGACCGTGATCCCCGTCGTGTCCGTGCAGAACCGGTTCAGTCTGGTCGACCAGACCTCGAGAGCGCTCGTGACACGATGCACGGAGCTCGGCCTTGCCTTCATCCCCTGGGCGCCACTCGCCAAGGGCGCGCTCGCAGGTCGCCGCTCGCCTCTCGCGCGGCTTGCACAGCGACATGACGCGACTCCCGCGCAGATCGCTCTCGCCTGGCTCCTGCACCTGTCGCCCGTTGTTGTGCCCATTCCCGGCACGTCGTCCGCGGAGCATCTCTCCGAGAACCTTCGCGGCTCCGAGATCGCGCTCGACCCCATGGAAGTCGACGAGCTCTCGCGGCTCCGCTTCCCGGTCCACCGCTCCCGTCACGCCGTGCGACGACTGCGCGTCGAGCTCGGTCGCCTCCGGCGCGCAGCCGGCCGAGACGGCCGATGACGAGCCACGCGGTGGAGCCGGGCGCCTCCCTCCAGGTCACGGTGGCACGGACGGAGGAGGAGATAGAGCGGCTACGCCCGACCTGGGAGGCGTTCCAGGGCGACGTCGTCATGACCGACCCCACGCACTACCAGGCGGTTCTCCGGCACAACCCTCGGGCCTACGCACCGCACGTCGTCCTCGTCGAGCGCGACGGCGAGCCTCGAGCGCTGGCGCTCGGCATGCTCCAGAACCTCGAGCTCGCCTGCAAGGTGGGATACAAGACCGTGTACAGACCGCGGGCACGGGCCTTGACGGTCGTCTACCGGGGCTTTCTCGGCCCGGACGCCGAGAGCGACGCTCCAGTGCTCGTCGACGCCTTGCTTGCGGCTCTCTCGACGGGCGAGGCGGACGTCGTCTATCTCCCGAATCTCGCCATGGACTCGCCGTTCTACCGAGCCGTGACGAACGGGCAGTCGGGTCGGTCGCGCCTCCTCACACCCAAGACGCACTGGCAACTCGCCCTGCCCGACTCGCTCGACGAGTTCATCGCCACGAAGCCCACACGCTCGCGGGGCCGCATCCGGAGGTATCCGAAGCGCTTCCTGGAGACCTTCGACGGACGCTACCGACTCGAGGTCTACCGCGACCCTGATGCGCTCGAGCGCCTCGTCAGCGACGTCGAGCGCGTCGCGGAGCGCACCTACCAGCGAGGCCTCGGCATCCAGTTCGCCGACGACCCTCTCCTCCTCAACCTGACGAGGGTCGCCATGGAGCGCGGCTGGTTCCGTGCCTACGTCCTGCACGTCGACGACGAGCCGTGCGCGTTCTGGATGGGCTTCGGATACCACGGGGTCTTTCGCACCGGCCTCACCGGCTACGACCCCGCGTACGGTGAGTACCACGTCGGGACCTTCGTGCTGATGCAGATGCTGGACGACCTGGCGCGCGAGGATGGGTTCCACACGGTGGACTATGGCTTCGGAGACGCGGAGTACAAGCGCACGTTCGGTACCGACAGCTGGCTGGAGGCCGACGTGTTCGTCTTTGCAAGGACGGCGCGCGGCATCTGGCTCAACCTCGCGCGGACGAGCATCGCCGGGCTCGATCGCGCCTCGAGGTCAGTGGCGGGATCCTTCGGGAAGCGCGCGAAGAAGCTCTGGCGTCGCCGTCTCCAGGAAGGGGGCCCGGACGCCGGGTGAGGACGTTCGTCTGGTTCCTGACGGGCGCCGCCCTCGTCGTCCTGGTCGCGATCGTCGCCCTCGGCGCGAGCGCGGCGCTCGACGCACCCTCGCGCACGTCCACGGCGTCGACGGTCGTCGAGGCGCCCCGTGAGGAGGTCTGGAACATCCTCACCGACTTCGCCTCGTACTCCGAATGGAATCCCTACATGACCGCGGTGAGCGGCGCACAGCGCGTTGGAGAGTCACTTGACATCCGACTCGTGACTCCGGGCCACGACCCCCGCGACATCAGCGCGACCATCTACGTCCTCAGGCCCCCCAGGAAGCTGCGGTGGCAGGCAAGGACACTCGCCCCCGGCGTGCGTGACCTCGAATACGAGATCATCGTGGCACCCCTCGGCCCGAACCGTGCACAGGTGCAGCAGCGAGCCCGGTACGAAGGGCTCCTCGCCGTCTTCGTCGACCAGCGTGCGACGACGGATGGCCTCGAGCGCATGGCCGAGGCCCTCGAGCGGCGAGCGGAATCCGGGTAGCTCTGCCCGCGAGAGCACGGGCACGTGCATGCCCGGGCGGCGAACGAACGCGACCGTACGGCGCAGAGGGGCGCTACATGTAGCCGAAACGCGTGAGGGCCGGCGCTGCGATGTCCACGAGCGCCCGAACGGTGGCCGCTTTCTCCCGCCGCCAGCGGCCCAGCGTCTTGGGTGGGGAGACCTCGGCCCGGGCGACGGCGCCCGCGTCGCCCGCAAGGCCGAAGAACGAGTAGACCTGCTCGGCCGTCCGCTCGGGAGCGGCGCACAGATCCTCGAAGCGGATGCGAAGGTATCTGTCGCCCAAAACGGCATCGCCGTAGTCAGCCGCACGGAGATTGACCAGATTCCAGAGCGCGATTGCGCTGAGAGGCTTCTTCAGCTTGAGCAGCTCGGGATCCAGGGCCGCCGAGCCATGCTTGATCAACTGGGTGAGATTGTCGGAGAAGGCCATGTCACGCCCGTCGCGAACGAAGTGGACGAAACGGAGTGTCGGCATGGCCCCGTCGAAGAATGGCAGCAGGTAGATGCTCCGCGGCTCCTTCCAACCCCAGCGCGGCGCGTCGGCCGGGAGGTCCGCGCAGTGTCGTTTCACGAGCGCATCCAGGTCCGTGAGCATGCTCGCGTGCTCACGGCCGGAGGTGCTCGTGCCTGCGAGCGACTTGTTGATCCAGCGATCCGAGAACGCGGCGAAGTCGAGCGCATCCTCGTATTGGTTGAGCTCGGTGCCGATGAACATCCCGCCCGCACGGACGATGCGCGCCAGGACTCGAGTGCCCGAGCCTCCCGTCGCCCCGATCACTCCGGGCCCCCGCGAGGACAACTCCTCGCCCAGCGCAAGTCGCCCCCCGTCGCCCTCCACGCGCGACACGCTACCCGAGTCTCGGGAACCCGTTTCTCAGGAACCCGTTGGTGAGGGAGTGAGTGTTCGCCGAAGCCGACGGACCTCCGCCCGCGCGCGCGGCTCGAAGACGACCATGATGGCGCCTGCGATCGCAACCGCGAGACCGCCGGCCACCGCCAGCGCGATGAGAGGGGGCACGTCGTCCAACGCCCCGGTCTGGGTGAGAACCTGCACGCCGATGATGGCCGAGACGCCCGCGGCGAGCGGAACGGGAAGCCACGGTGCGAACGTGCGCGGCCCGAGTCCCGCGACTCTCGAGATGATGAGCAGGTTGAGCGGCAGGATGATCAGGAGGGAGACCAGCGCGCGGGCTCCGGACATCCCCGCGAGCTGCCTTTCGGCGTTCGCGCCTTCGAGCGCGTAGCCGACCGCGACCACGGTGACGACGCTCACCGCGGCGAGGAACCAGAGCATCGTCGCCCTGAAGAACGGCTTGGCGACGGCGAAGAGGAGCGGTCCCGTGAAGTACACGAGACCCTTGACGATCCCGACGACGCACAGGAGCATCAGCGCGGTGGCGCCGATCTTCCATTCCGGGCCGATCACCGCCATCACGTAGTCCGAGCAGGCCCCGAAGACGAGCAGCGCGGGCAAGGTCGTGAGCATCGCGATGCGTACGAACGTCGCGACGGTCTTGCGCAAGGCGACGGGGTCGCGCTGGAGCAACGACAGATGCGGAAGCGAGACGAGGCCAACGGGCCGCATCGTCAGCTCGAGGATGGAGTCGACGAAGCGGTCGGCCAGCCGGTAGATGCCGACGACGGACGGGCCGAAGAACAGCCCCATCAGGAGCGTGTCGCTCCGCCGGTTCACGAAGCCTCCGATGTTGGCCAGGAACACCCCGCTCGTGAAGCCGAAGAGGTCGCGCGCGTGCGAGCGCGAGAAGCGAAGCCCCGGTCGCCAGTCGCTCACCGCCCAGAGCAGAAGCAACGAGACGCACCCGGTGGTGATCTGCTGCGCGACGAGCGACCACACGCCTGCTCCGTACAGGGCGAACGCCAGGCCGGTGACACCTCCCGCGAACGCCGCGATGTTCGCGCGCACGGCGAGCTTCCGGAACTCGAGCTGACGCTGGAGGTGCGCCTGCTGCACGATCGTGAGCCCCGTCACGATCACGAGCACCGACATCACCTGAATCACGGACTGGAGCTCCGGCACGTTGTTCAGATCCGCCCACCAGCCGGCCAGGGCATAGCTCGCGGCCGCGAGCACGATGCACCACGCGAGGTTCAACCAGAACGCGGAGTCGAGGTGCTCCTGGTCGAGCTTCTCCCGCTGGACGATCGTCGTGAGGAAGCCCTGCTCGAGGAGGAGGTCGATCACGGCGAGGTAGACGAGCGCCATGGCGACGATCCCGAATGCCTCGGGGCCGAGGATGGCCGCGAGGACGATCGTGAAGGCCATCGTGATCGTCCGCTCGCCCCAGCTCAGGGCCGTCGCCCACCCGAGCGAGCGGCGAATCGTCGGCTCACGGCTCATCTGCGCTCACCGCGCGGAACACGCACAGGTCCGAGTCCGGCTCTCACAGGCTCGCGTCGGCGATCGGTTCGGGAGGCGCGACCTCGTCCGAGAGCGCCTCGGGCTCACGCGGCGCGTAGTCCTCTCTTCTCCGGACGATTCTCGCGGGCACGCCCACCGCGACCGAGCCGGGCGGCAGCGAGCGCGCGACGACCGAACCAGCGCTCACGACGCAGCCGTCGCCGATGTTCACGCCCGCACCGACGAACACGCGTGCGCCGAGCCAGACGTCGTCGCCGATGACGACGTCCCGCTCCTTGCGCTCCTGGAACGCGATGAGCTCGTCGGGCCGAAGGCCGTAGTCCGACGCGGTGACGAAGACCTCGGGACCGAGTCGGCAGTGCTCACCGATCGAGATCACCCCGCTCTCGTCGCCTGCCCACAGGTACGCACGCTCGCCGACATGGCTGCCTGCCCCGATGGTGATGCGCTCGCCGTTCCGGATCGACACGTTGGGTGCGATCCGAGCTCCATTTCCCATGGTGACCCTGCGCCGCGGCCGGACGTGCGAGTAGCTGTAGAAGTGCAGGAGCCGGATCGGATGCAGGTAGGTCCCTGGATCGAACGCGGTCGCCAGGACACGGCTCAGCCGGGAGCCCTTCATGCAATGTCCTTCCACGCGACGAGCTCGTGCCCTCCGTCACGTGCGAGCGCGGCAAAGCTGACGAGCGACCTTCGCTCGTTGTCGCGCCAGCTCTCGAACCCCGGATGCACCCCGACCTCCATCGTCTGACCGCGGAGGCGCCGGACGATCTCGGAGAGCCCGTGCTCCCAGCCAACGTCCCCCGCGCTCGTGGGCATGAAGAAGTGGTCGGTGGTCGCAAACGCACGAGCGAGCCGCCGCGCCCACCGGGAACCGAGCCAGTAGGTGGGGCTCCCGATCGGCTTCTTCAGGTAGACGTCCTGAACCGCACGTACGCGACGGATCCCCAGGCGCGGGAGCGCGCGCTCCAGCGCTTGCCGAAAGGACGGGAGCTTGTGCATGTGCCGGTGCGAGTCGACGTGCGTGATCTCGACGCCCGCGTGCAGGACCGCCTCGACCTGGCAGACGAGCTCGCGCTCGATCTGCTCCACGGGCAGGCGGTGGAGGAGCGCACGGACCCGCAGCTGGCGTGTCGGACGGAACTCGCCCTCGGGCGTCGTCAGCGCCGGAATCTCCTTCGGCTCCGAGAGCGGCCGCTCGTCATCGCCACCGACGAAGGTCAGGTGAACGCCGAAGTCGAGCTCGGGATGTGCGCGCGCGTACTCGGTTGCCTGAGCCGTCGCCGGCATCCCGGGCATGATCGATGCGCTCGTGAGCACGCCCTGCTCGAAGCACTCGATCGTCGCGCGTACGCTTTCGCTCGAGCAGCCGAAGTCGTCGGCGTGGAGGATGAGTCGCATGCGCCGCCGCCCGGCGGAACCCTAGGTGCCGACCACGAGCAGCCGCCGGCTCGTGACAGAGATGAACCCGGGCTCCATGCTCGCTCGCTTCAGAGAGATACGGAGCTGCGTCCTCCCCGCCGCCGCCTTGAGGCCAAACGTCACGACCCCAGTCCTCGACACTGCCTTCGAGGCCTTGTGAGTCCACGTCTTACGCTCTGCATTGAACTGCTCCAGATCGGCGCTCGACGCCGCGCTCGCCGGAACGATCCGGCCGGTGACGAGGAACGAATGGCCCTTCTTCACACGGCGGGGCTTGAGAGTCGCGACGAGCTTCGGCTGGACTGCCAGATCTGCGATGGGCGAAGAGATCTGCCCCCCGGCCACGCGAGCCCGCACGCGGCCGCCCGCGGCCAGGCGAATCGTCGCCGAGTACGAGCCGTCGGAAGACGCAACAGGCGCGGCCAGCGCCCTCCAGTCGCCGCCCGCACCCGCATCGCGGATCTCGAGCGCGACGGGCGTGCCGCCGTAGCTCGAGAGTCCGGAAAGCGTCACGGTCGAGCCGTAGACGCCGACGTTCTTGCTGAGCTTGAGCGTCACCTTGCCCGTGGCCGTCACCTCGAGCACCCCGGAGAAGTTCGGCTTGGGTCCGGTCTGCGTGTAGTTGTAACGGCCGGCCCTGCCCTCGACGTGGTACGCGTACGTCCCTCCCGCCGGGACCGCGACGTTGTCGATCCCCGCACGCGGGGAATTGACGCCGTGGTCGATGGAGTCGGCGTTCGAAAAGGTCACGGTGTCGCCCCAGTCCGCAGTGACGGTCGCGGGTTGCGGGCCCTGCGCCGTCAGCGATACCGACACGTCTGCGGCCAGCGCGTAGCCGCACGCGAAAAGCGCGCCGAAGACGAGCACCGCGAGTGATCGCCGAGCCACCCTCATCCCCTCTCCTCTTTATAGGCTGTGATACGGCGGGTGTCCACTCACAGGCTAACCATGATCGGCCTCGACGCTGCGACGTTCAGCGTCATCGATCCGCTGCTCGAGGCCGGAGACCTCCCCAACCTCCGTCGCCTCTGCGACACGGGCACGCGAGGAATCCTGCGCTCGGTCACGCATCCACTGACCCCGCATGCCTGGGCGACGATGACGACAGGGGTCAACGCCGGGCGCCACGGGATCTGGGACTTCACGGCCCGCACCGAGGGCGGATACGAGCTGCGCATCGTCAACGGCAGCCACCGCCGTGCGCCGGCAATCTGGGATCGACTGGCCGGAACCGGACTGCGGACGGGTCTTCTCAACGTCCCGTTCACGTGGCCCGCGCCGCAGATCGACGGTTGCGTCATCTCCGGCTTCGACACGGCGGAGCGCGACGAAGGCTCCACGCATCCGAGCACGCTCCTCGCCGAGGTTCGCAAGCGGTTCGGGTCGCTCGTCCTCGATCATCGCTTCCCTCTCGGCAAGGACGGAAATCTCGACCTCGGCCTGGTCCGCAAGGCCGCGGAGCAGAAGGTCGAAGTCGCGCTCTGGCTCAAGGAGCGGTGCGAGCTCGATCTGCTGTTCGTCGTCTTCATGTCGGCGGACCACGTCCACCACCTCTGCTGGGACGACTGGGAGCGCCGCGGAGTCGAGAGCCTCGTCGCCGACGTCTACCGCATCCTCGACGAGGCCGTCGGCGTGCTCGTGGACGCAGCCGGCACCGACGAGGACGTCCTGGTGGTGTCGGACCACGGCGGTGGCGAGCTCAAGGGGGTCGTCAACCTCAACGCCTTCCTCGCATCACGAGGCTTCCTCGAGTACGGCGGAAGCAGCACGGCTCTCGGCGGGCGTTTCACGAGTCGTGTCTTCAAGATGCGCCGGGCCTTTCCCGAGAACCTCCGCAGGTCGGTGAAGCGCAAGCTCCCGGGGGTTCGCGAATGGGCGTACGAGACGACCGCGTACACGGTGGTCGACTGGTCTCGCACCCGCGCGTTCGCCTACGGGACGTTCGGAAACGTCGTGATCAACCTCAAGGGCCGAGAGCAACAGGGGGTCGTGGATCCCGAGGAGTACGAGTCCGTGCGGACCGAGGTGGCGGAGGCCCTCGCCGACTTACGCGGGACGGACGGGGAGAAGATCGTGGCTGCCGTCCACCGCCGCGAAGACCTGTGCTACGGGCCCGAGCTCTCCAAGGTGCCGGATCTCATCGTCGAGTTCCGCGACTACGAGTGGCTCGGGAAGGGCAATCTCCAGCGTCGGGGAGGCCCCCTCGAGGATCGGATCCAGATCGAGTCCGGGAGCCGGCACTCCTACGTCGGAAGCCACCGGAAGGAGGGGATCATCGTGCTCGCCGGCCCCTCGGCAGCCGTGGGCCGATCGATCGCCGTGGACATCGCCGACGTCGCGCCCACCGTCCTCTATCTCCTCGGGCAGCCGATGCCGAGCGACCTCGACGGGCGTCTGTTGGTCGAGGCTCTCGATCCCGAGCTCCTCGACCGTCGAGCTCCCGAGTACTCGGAGGCGGAGGTCGAGGTCGCGGCGATGGAGGATTACGCGCCGGAGGACACCAAGGCGGTCGAGGAGCGACTCCGCGGCCTCGGATACCTCGAGTAGCCCTGGAATCGAGCGGTCGCTCCCTGGTCGGGTGGCGACCGGAGCGCCGAGGCGCTGACTCTAGACTGACTCCGCATGGGCGCGAAGCCACCCGTGAAGGTCATGATCATCGGCCTCGACTGCGCCGAGCCGTCACTCGTCCTCGAGCGCTGGCGCGACGAGCTGCCGACGATCTCGCGGCTGATGGGCGAGGGGACGTACGGCCGCCTGACCTCCGTGATCCCCCCGATCACCGTTCCTGCGTGGTCGTGCATGATGGCGAGCCGCACGCCCGGCGATCTCGGCGTGTACGGCTTCCGCAACCGTGCCGATCACTCGTACGACGCGCTCTTCATCGCCGACGGCAACGCGATCAAGGAGCCGCGGCTCTGGGACCTCGCGACGCGCGCGGGCAAGCCCTCGATCGTCCTCGGCGTTCCCGGCACCTACCCGCCGCGCCCGCTCAACGGCGTACTCGTGAGCTGCTTCCTGACGCCGTCCATCGAGAGCGCGTACACGTACCCGCCCGCCCTCAAGGGAGAGATCGCGCGGATCGTCGGCGAGTACATCCTCGACTGCAAGGACTTCCGCACCGAGGACAAGGACTACCTGCTGCGCCAGGTGTACGAGATGACCGATCGGCGCTTCGCCCTCGCGGAACACCTCCTCGAGACGCGACCCTGGGAGCTGTTCGTCATGGTCGAGATGGGCCCCGACCGGATGCATCACGGCTTCTGGAAGTTCATGGACCCCGAGCACCGGCGATACGAGCCCGGGAACCCGTACGAGAACGCGATTCTCGACTACCACCGCCACGTCGACGGCCTCATCGCCCGGCTGCTCGAGCATGCGGACGAGAACACGGTCGTTCTGGTGGTGTCCGACCACGGTGCCAAGCGCATGGACGGCGGGATCCGCATCAACGAGTGGCTGCGTCGAGAGGGCCTGCTGGCAACCATCCGGGAGCCGACCGAGCTCTGCGCCCTCCGAGACGTCGGGGTCGACTGGTCGCGTACGACTGCCTGGAGCGAAGGCGGGTACTACGCGCGCATCTTCATGAACGTGCGCAACCGGGAGCCAGAGGGGATCGTGCCTCCTGAGGACTACGAGACTGTTCGCGCCGACCTCGCGGAGCGCATCGCGGCCATCCCCGACGAGCACGGACAACTGCTCGGAAATCGCGTCTTCCTCCCCGAGGACGTCTACCCCGAGGTGAACGGGGTCGCTCCCGACCTGATCGTGCACTTCGGCGACCTCGCCTGGCGATCGGTCGGAACCATCGGTGGCGAAGAGGGAGTGCACACGTTCGAGAACGACACCGGTCCCGACGACGCCAATCATGCTCAGGACGGGCTGTTCGTGATAGCCGGTCCGGGGATTCCAGCGTCCGGCGCACGTCATGCCGAGCTCGTCGACATCGCTCCGACGGTGCTGGAGCTCCTCGACCTGAGCGTGCCTTCCACCATGCGAGGGACGAGCCTCCTGGGCGAGGCGGTTCCGGTTGACCTCCAGAAAGGGCGTCAATAGGGTGAGTTCGATGAGAACGCTCGTGACCGGCGGCGCCGGGTTTGTCGGATCGCATCTCGTACGCCGCCTCACGGAAGCGGGCGCGGACGTCGTCGTGCTCGACAGCCTCGAGGCACAGGTCCACGACGATCGGCAGCCAGAGCTCCCAGACGGCGTCGAGCTGGTGCGTGGCGACGTCGGCGACCCTGCAGCCGTCGAGCGCGCGATCGCCGGAGTCGACAGGGTGGTCCACCTCGCGGCAGCGGTCGGAGTGGGCCAGTCGATGTACGAGATCGATCGCTACGTCAGGAAGAACACGCTCGCGACCGCCACCTTCCTCGAGCGGATCGTCGCGATGTCGCCGCGGCCGTCGCGACTCGTCGTCGCCTCGTCGATGTCGATCTACGGCGAAGGGGAGTACGAGTGCCCGGAGCACGGCCGAGTCGCTCCAGGCCCGCGCCCGGAGGCACAGCTGCTCGCCCGTGAGTGGGAGGCGCACTGCCCCGATTGCGGCAGGACGCTCGCGCCGGTACCGACGAGCGAGTCGAAGCCCCTCATCCCCACGTCGATCTACGCGATCACCAAGCGCGATCACGAAGAGCTTTGCCTCGTCACAGGCGCCGCCTACGGGATCCCCACCGTCGCGCTCAGGTTCTTCAACGTCTATGGCCCCGGGCAGGCGCTCTCCAACCCCTACACCGGAGTCGCAGCGATCTTTGCCTCCAGGCTTCTCAACGGAAACGCCCCGGTGATCTTCGAGGACGGCGAGCAGACGCGGGACTTCATCCACGTCTCCGACATCGTGGAGGGGATCGTGCTCGCGCTCGAGGCCGAGGACGCCGTCGGCAGTGCCCTGAATCTGGGGACGGGCCGGCCCGTGAGCGTCAGGGAGATCGCCGCGGTGCTCGGCGACGGCCTCGGGGTCGACCTCGAGCCCGTTCTCACAGGTCAATACCGGACGGGCGACATTCGCCATTGCTACTCAGATCCGGCGCGGGCAAAGGCATTGCTCGGCTTCTCCGCGGCCGTCTCGCTGGACGACGGCATGCGAGACTTGGCCGCATGGCTCGTTGGTCAGGAAGCCGTGGATCGCGTGGACTCTGCGACGAACGAGCTCGTCGCCCGCGGCCTCGCTCGCTGAGCTCTCGACGCCACCTTCGACCGTGAACGATCTCGCGATCATCGTGATCTCGACCAACGAGGCCGAGTGGCTTCGCCCGTGCCTCACGAGCGTGTACGAGCACGCGGCCGGGGTCGACCTCGACGTCGTGATCGCAGACAACATGTCCACGGACGGCACTGCGGAGCTCGTCCGCGACGAGTTCCCGCAAGCACGAACAGTGCTCTGCGAGAACCACGGCTTCGCGCACGCGAACAACCGTGCTCTGATGACGACGAACGCGCGGTACGTGCTGTTCCTCAACCCCGACACCGAGATCGTCGAGGGCGCCTTCCGGGAGCTGATCGCGATGCTCGACGACCGGCCGGGCGTCGGGGTCGTGGGCGTGCGACAGCTGACCGCGGACGACGAGCTGTACCCGACCATGCGACGCTTCCCGAACGCCGTACGCGCTCTCGGCGAGGCGCTCGGCTCCGAGCGCCTGCCGTTCAAGGCTCCCTGGCTCGGCGAGCGGGTGCTCGAGCTCGACCTCTACGAGACCGAGTTCGCCGCGGACTGGACCGCGGGATCGTTCATGGTGTGCCGGCGAGAGGCGCTCGAGAGCGCCGGCTACTTCGACGAGCGGTTCTTCATCTACTCGGAGGAGACGGACATGTGCCTCCGGATCAAGAACGCCGGCTGGTCCATCCACCATCTCCCGGTGATGACCATCCGCCATCACTTCGACCGGTCGCGCTACAACCCACGGCGCGAGGCGCAGCGCGCATACGCGTGCCGCCACTACGCGGAGAAGAACTTCTCACCCGTCCACAAGGCCCTCTATCTCGGAGCTGTGGGCCTCCGGTACTCGATCCGATCCCTACTGCCAGGTGGAGACGAAGAGCAGCGACAGCGGCGCACGGGCTCGCGCGCCGGGCTGGCCGCGCTGGCCGGACTCAGGCCGCCGCCCTACGGCGAGGCGCCGCACCAGGCGGTCGCGATCCGCTCCGAGCCACAGGACGACGATGCGGAACGTCAGTAGGCGTGACTAGCCCGTAGGTGGAGCCGGCGTCGGCGACGGCTGGAACGCGTCGCGTACGACCTTCATGACCTTGTCGCGTGCCCCTGCCTCCACGGGCTCCAGGCCACCGAGCTCGAGACGGGCAAGCTCGATCCTGCCGACCGAACGCACGGTCCCGAAGCCGAAGTCGGCGAGGAAGTCGCGCGGGAACACCGTGCGATGCGCAAGGAACCTCTCGCGAGGTGGGGTTCCTTCCCGGTAGCGGTACGCGAAAGTCTCGAGCGCGCGCACTCCCCTGTCACGCGCTTCGCCGATCGCGGCGAGGAACAGCGACTGCTCGACCCACGGCTGCGAGTCGGAGACGAGGTACGCGCACGTGACGAGCACGGCGTCGGGCGACGGGGGCCCGGCAGGCAGGTCCGCGGCACGCGGGAACAGATGGGCAGGCCCGTACTGCATCGACCCCAGGACGCGGCCGTCGTCGTCGCGATAGATCGTGCCCCACGCTCCCCACTCGTCCTCGACCCTCTCGATCCAGCGCTGCTTGTCCGGCTCCTTGTTGCCGCGCGACTGCCACCAGATGCAGCCCTGGCAGACGCTCGGCGCAGTCTCGAGAGTTGCCCGTGTGAGCCCGGCGAGCCGGGTCGTCACGTTGCGGGGGCCTGCGGATCGAGGACGTCGACTGATCGCTCGGATGCGCTCCTCACGCACTCGAGCTCGAGCTGCATGCGCCCGTCCATCACGCCGATCGTACAACGAGCTCCGTGACCTCCGGCCTCGCGAAGAGACGGAAGGGCACAAACGTCGTCCCCAGCCCCGGGGAAACGTGCAGGACAGAGGATCCGTAGCGGTAGATCCCCTCGACGTCGCGCGCTCGGAGGTGCGCGAGGCGGAGCTTCCCGCCGGGGTAGGGGACGACGATCTGTCCCGCGTGGAAGTGTCCGGTCAACACGAGGTGGAAGGCGTCCGGGATGCGCCGGACGATCCCGGGGAAGTGGCACAGCAGGATGCGGAGATCCGCGGTGGTGGAGACAATTTGCTGCGGGGACGCCTCTCTTGCGGCGTACGTTTGCGGATCGACGCCCACGATCTGGACGGACCGGGAGCGGAGGTCGAGCTGGACCGCCTCGTCGCCGAGCAGCGTGACGCCTTCGAGGGCATCGATGGCCCGCGGGTCGATGCGCTGAGAGAACGGATCGCGACTGTCGGCATAGTCGTGGTTCCCGAGGACGACGTAGCAGGCACCGAGGTCGCGGAGCAGGCGCTCGAGATCCCGCATTCCCGAGCGGCGCGAGACGAGGTCGCCCGTGATGCACACGATGTCGGGGCGGCGCTCCACGACCCAGTCGACCGCGTCCAGGACGGCTCGGCGACCGCGTGAAGGCACTCCGAGGTGCAGATCGGAGAGGTGCGCGATCCGGATC
This sequence comes from uncultured Actinomycetes bacterium, assembly GCA_963716975.1. Classification (GTDB taxonomy): domain Bacteria; phylum Actinomycetota; class Thermoleophilia; order Gaiellales; family Gaiellaceae; genus GMQP-bins7. Next base: position 110,572 of record CAVQVA010000046.1, read on the forward strand.
CCGTCGAGCTCTCGCGGCAGGCGCTCGACCTCGACCTCGAGCACGCGCCGCCGCAGCCAGCCGGCTTCGAACCACCCCCAGGCGACAACCGCGAGCACGACGACGACCGCCCCGCCGACTAGCCATGTCAGCATCGGACGTGTGTCACCGCGAGGCCGGGGCGCGTGACCTGCTTCGTCCCGTCGCGTCTCAGACGGTCAACTTGTCGACCACTGGGTCGACGGAGACGACGTGGCGCTTGAACTTGAGCTCGGAGTCGTCGAGGCCAGCCGCCACGCCGATGAGCTGGGAGAGGTGGAGGACCGGCATCGAGAAGTCCCTCCCCGTCTGCTCGCGGAGCTTGCTCTGCCAGGCGTCGAGCGAGAGGTGGCAGAGCGGGCACGGAGTCACGATGGCGTCGGCACCGGCTTCGGCGGCCTGCTCGATCGGCTGGATGAGCTCGGCCAGCGCGACGTCCTCACGTGCCTGGATGATCGGAAAGCCACAGCACTTGATCTTGGCCGGATAGTCGATCGCCTCGCCGCCGCACGCTTCGATGATCCGCTCGAGCGACTCGGGCTTGTCGGGGTCCTCGAAGCCGAGGAGCTTGGAGGGCCGCAGGATCTGGCAGCCGTAGAACGGTGCGATCTTCAGGCCCTTCAACCCCTTGTGAGCCGCCCCCTTGAGCAGCTCGTAACCGTCGCCTGCGGACACGAGCCAGAGAAAGTGCTGGACGTCGACTCCACCGGAATACGGAGGAGCCCCCACCGACTCGAGGTTCTCGTTCACGCGCGCGAGCAGCGCAGCGTCCCCCTTGAGCTGGAAGTTCGCCTGCCGGAGGTTGAGCGTGCAGACGTTGCAGACCGTCATCAACGTGTCCGAGCCCGTCTCCTCCGCGTACGCGAGGATCCGCGCGTTCAGGTGGAGGTAGTAGTCGGGCTCCGCCTCGTGGATGTCTCCGGCTCCGCAGCAGGTGACGCGCTCGAGCTCGACGAGCTCCAGCCCGACCTTCGGAGCGAGTGCCTGCGTCGAGATGTCGAGCTCTTTCGCCGAGAGGGATGCCAGGCAGCCTTTGTAGTAGGCGACGGTCTTCACGACTCGTCTTCCGCCTTCGCGTCGTCCTCGCCGGGCAGGTAGGGAGCAGCGAAGGATCCTTCCCCGTACGGCCCGCGTGCTGCCACCTCGCTGTGCCCGTGGCCGTGCTCGAGCGCCCCGAGCGCCTTCTCGCCCTGCACGATCCCCGATGCGCCCTCGCGCCCCTGCTGCTGGACGAGGTCGTAGAGGGCGCGGGCCTCGCCGACGTCCTTGGCGACGTGGTGCGGAATGGGACTCGGAACCTTGCCGTGCCGGAGGAGACCCATGGCGAACTTCACGTCCTTGAGCGACCTGACGATCCCCTGCGTCTTCGGGACGAGCTCGGTCTCGCGCAGCCACCCGGTCGTCTTCGCCGACGTCACGAACCACTTCGCATGCTTCGCGCCCATGTCTGAGTCGATGCCTGCCTTCATCGCCTCCGCACCGAGCTTGGCGATCGCGTCCCTCGGGTCGACGCCCTTCGGGCAGCGCTCCTGACAGAAGTAACAGCGCGTGCAGTCCCAGATACCGTGCGGGCCCGAGTATTCCTGGAGACGCTCGACGGAGGCGTGGTCGCGCGCATCACCGACGAATCGCATGCCCTTCGCGAGAGCGGCCGGGCCGAGGAAGTCCGGGTCGGCCTCCATCGAGTTGCACTCGGAGACGCAGCAGCCGCACATGATGCAGAGCGACTCCTTGTGGATCACGTCCATCGCCGCCTGGGAGACGATGTTCTCCTTCTCGCCAGGATCGGAGTAGCGGGGCTCGAGCCAGGGGGTCACCGCATGCACCTTGTCCCAGAACGGCCCCATGTCCACGACGAGGTCCTTGACGATCGGGAGGTTCCCCATCGCGGAGATCACCGGAACGTGCCCGGACTGGGCCACGTCGTACATGCGCGTCTTGCAGGCGAGTACGGCCGCGCCGTCCATCCGCATGCCGCAGGAGCCGCAGATCATCATGCGGCAGCTCTTCCGGTAGGCGAGCGTCCCGTCGAGACGGTCCTTGACGATGTCGAGCGCGTCGAGGAGCGTGGCCTCCTCGGGCGCGTCGATCTCGTACTCCTTGAGCGCGCGCTCTCCGGCCACCGCGTCGAAGCGCCAGATCTTGAGGGCGACCTTCATCAGTACGTTCTCACCTCGGGCGTCCACTTCGTCATTCGGACTTCCGAGTACGAGAGCTCAGGCCCCTGGTCCGTCCAGCGTGTGCTCGAGTGCTTGAGGAAGTTCTCGTCGTCCCGCTCGGGGAACTCTGTCGGTCGCGAGTGGGAGCCGCGGCTCTCCTCGCGTGCGAGCCCGGCCTGCACCATGACCCAGGCGAGGTCGAGCATGTAGCCGAGCTCGATCGCCTGCGTGAGATCGGTGTTGAAGACGTCGCCCTTGTCCTCGATGACGACGTGCTCGTAGCGGTCGCGCAAGCCCGCGATGATCTCGAGCTGCCGCTCCATCTTGTCGCCGTAGCGGAAGACGCCGAAGTTCTCGAGCATCGACGCGCCGAGCTCGTCCCGGATCTTCCACGGGCGCTCGCCTTCGCGGTTCCGGAGAAACGTGTCGAGCTCGCGCTCGGCGTCGGCGAGCGCTGCATCCGTCGTGCTCGTAACCCTGCTCGCGAGCGCGTGCTCCGCGGCTGCACGTCCAGCGCGCCGGCCGAAGGTGATGGTCTCCATCAGCGAGTTCCCCCCGAGCCGGTTCGCGCCGTGGACGGAGACACACGCGACCTCCCCTGCCGCGTACAGGCCCTCGAGCTCAGTCGCACCCCAGTTGTCGGTCGCGATGCCGCCCATGTGGTAGTGCGCGCCGGGCCGAACGGGGATCGGGTCGAAGATCGGGTCGACGCCGGCGAAGGTCGTGGCCAGCTCGCGGGAGCCTGGAAGACGGGTAAGGATCTTCTCCGCACCGAGGTGACGGAGGTCGAGGAGCACCGAGCCGTTGACGTCACGACCGGCCTCGATCTCGGTCGTCTCGGAGCGGGAGACGACATCGCGCGAAGCCAGCTCGAGCGCGTTGGGCGCATAGCGCGCCATGAACCGCTCGCCGTCCCGGTTGATCAGGTAGCCGCCCTCTCCGCGGCATGCCTCGGTGATGAGGACGCCGCTCGGGTAGAGCGTCGTCGGGTGGAACTGCATGAACTCCATGTCCTTGAGCGGCACGCCGGCGCGCAGGGCCATCGCCATGCCGTCGCCGTTGCAGGCGTACGCGTTCGTCGTCACGCGGTAGATGCGGCCCATCCCGCCCGTCGCGAGGACGACGGCCCGTCCCCTGACGAGCTGCAGGCCACCGTTCACGAGATCCCAGGCGACGACCCCGACGCAACGCCCGTCCTCGATGACGAGCTTCCATGCGAAGTACTCCTCGAACACGCGCAGCTCGGTCTGCTCCATCCGCTTCATGAGCTGCTCGTAGAGCACATGGATGAGCACGTGGCCCGTGATGTCCGCCGAGTAGACGGTCCGCGGAGACCCCGCTGCGCCGAAGGGTCGCTGCGCCAGCTTCCCGTCGTCGTTCCGCGAGAAGACGCAGCCCCAGTGCTCGAGCTGGTAGATGTCTCCCGGCGCGTCGTTGGCCAGGATCTCGATCGCGTCCTGGTCGCCCAGGTAGTCGGAGCCCTTGACCGTGTCGTACGCGTGCTGCTCGGGGCTGTCCTCGGCCGAGTTCCCGAGAGCGGCGTTGATGCCTCCCTCTGCGGCTCCCGAGTGGCTTCGCGTGGGGTGCAGCTTCGAGACGACCGCGACGTTCGCGCCCGCGTCGGCCGCCTCGATCGCCGCGCGCATCCCGGCGCAGCCGGCCCCGACGACCACGACGTCGTGCATGACCTCCATCGCGAAGGACGCTACCTGATGCCGTTCGCGTGGGATTCGGTAGGCCGTCAGGCCCTGGCGAAGATGGCGCGTGCCGACACGTTCCCGGTCATCGGAAGCGTGCATACCGCCCGCTTGCCGGTGCAGGCCCCGGTCCAGCTCCTGAGCTTCCAGCCCTTTGCCGGAGCAGCCCTCAGACTCAGCTGCCTGTAGGAGCCGACCGTCGCGGTACAGCGCCCGGGGCACCCGATTCGTGCGCTCGCACCGCGAACGCTGCCCTTGCCCGTGACTCGCACGGTGAGCCGGTAGGTGAGCGGTGCGAACAACGCGCTGACAGGCCCGCTCTGACCGACGGTCACGAGGCACTGGGACGATCCCGCGCAGGCACCGCCCCACCGGATGAACTTCGATCTCTGCACCGGGGTCGCGTTCAGCGAGAGTTGCGCCCCGGTGTTCCAGCTCGTCGAGCAGCTTCGGCTGCAGAGCAGGCCGGGGACGTCGGCCTCGACCTGACCCGAGCCCGAGATCGCGAGCGAGAACGGCGACTGGCGATCGAGCTGCACGAGCCAGGGCGAGTCCTGGACGTCGAGCCAGGGGGCTGAGTGCCCGTAGTAGTCGTCGCGGCCCGGGTCGAGGATGAGTCCGGAGAGCGGCGTCCCGTCGGTCGTCGGGAACATGAGGTCGCGATCGTTGTCGCAGGTGTGGCCGTCGTCGGGAGGGGCGCAGTCGTGCGGCGCTCCCGCGGGGACCGCGCCAAGCGTGTGCGTCAGCTCATGCGCGGCTATCTGGGCCGTGTCGACGCCCGAGCAGGCTCGCACGGAGATCACCGCGAGGCCGAAGCCCCCGCGAAGCGAGCCGCCGATCCCGCAGATGTTGTCGTTCCCAACCGGCCCGTCGTAGTAGACGACGTACTTCGTGAACTGCGAGGTGAAACCCAGAGAGTCGAGCGAGTCGAAGACCTGGTCGAAGGGCTCCTCCTGAGCGGCGATCTGTGCGCTCGACTGCCGCAGCTTCACCGAAGAGAGGTCGAGCTGGAGCCCGCAGCTGAACCGGGCAACGTCGGCGCGAGGCGTGCGCGTCGGATCCTGGCCCCTCCACCACACGTCGATCGCCTCCCAGTCGGACTCCATGCGGCTCGCGAAGGTCGAGAGCCGATCCGTCCCGTCCGAGGGCACGGCGTAGATGAAGTGCACGGGGTAGCCCGCGACGGCGTTCGGCTTCGCGTCGATCGCCGAGGGCGTCCCGCACCAGGTTGCCGAGGACAGCGCTCGTGCTGACGGGATCGCGGTGAGCGCCGTGCTGCGCAGGACGAGATCGTCGACGCGAGGCGCCGCCGCCACCTCCGCGGTATCTCCAGCCCGCGCGGCGGCCGCAAACGCGACGACCGCGACCGTTGCCGCCAGCACGACCAGCACTAGCACGACCAGCACGGCACGACGGCTCGACCGGCCGTGGAAGCGGGCACTCACTCGGCCCATGACGCCAGGAGTACGTAAGAGCAACCTGAGAGCGGCGTAAGGGCCCCGTTAAGCAGGTGTTGGAGCGCCACGCTCAGCTCTGCGGTCCGGCAGCTGCGACCGCGTCACCAGCTTCGTCGGCGAAGCGTGAGAAGTTCTCGGCGAACATCGCCGCGAGCTCGGCCGCCTTCCGATCGTATGCCTGCGGGTCGGTCCAGGTCGAACGAGGATCGAGCAGGCGGGTCGCGACGCCCGGCACCTCGACCGGGACCTCGAAGCCGAAGGTCTCGTCGACCCGATACGAGGCGCTCTCGAGATCGCCCGAGAGCGCCTCGTCGAGCAGCGTGCGCGTCGCCTGGATCGGCATCCGGTGCCCAGCGCCGAACGGCCCGCCGGTCCAGCCGGTGTTCACGAGCCAGACAGCCGTGTGCGGATGTCGATCGAGCTTCTCGCCGAGCATGCGCGCGTACACGGCGGGAGGCTGAGGCAGGAATGGGGCTCCGAAGCATGCCGAGAACGTCGGTTGGGGCTCCGTGACACCGATCTCCGTGCCCGCGAGCTTCGCCGTGAAGCCGGACAGGAACCAGTACAGCGCCTGATCACGGGTCAATCTCGCGATCGGAGGGAGGATCCCGAACGCGTCGGCCGCGAGGAAGACGACCGACGTTGGATGGCCGGCTCTTTTCGCGGGCAGCGCGTGCGCGATCTGCTCGAGCTTGTAGGCACCGCGCGTGTTCTCGGTCTTCGAGTCGTCGTCCAGGTCGAGAACGCCACGCTCGCCGACGACGACGTTCTCGAGGACCGTGCCGAACGCGCGCGTCGTCCGGTAGATCTGAGGCTCGGCCTTGGCAGAGAGCCGGATCACCTTCGCGTAGCAGCCGCCCTCGATGTTGAAGATCCCGTCGTCGCTCCAGCCGTGCTCGTCGTCCCCGACGAGACGGCGGGCAGGGTCCGCGGAGAGCGTCGTCTTTCCCGTCCCTGAGAGCCCGAAGAACACGGCGACGCGCTCGTCCTCGTCCACGTTCGCGGAGCAGTGCATCGGGAGAACCCCCCGGAGCGGAAGGCGGTCGTTCATGAGCGTGAAGATCGACTTCTTGATCTCTCCCGCGTAGAAGGTGCCGCCGATCACCACCTCGAGCCGCGACGGGTGCAGGACGACGAACGTGCCGCTCCTGGTGCCGTCTTCGTCAGGAGACGCCGAGACCGACGGCGCGTGTAGTACGAGCGCGTCAGGCTCGAAGTGCTCGAGCTCGCCCGCCGTCGGGTCGATGAAGAGCGTCTTCGCGAACAGTGCGTGCCACGGGCTTTCCGTGACGACGCGCACCGCGATGCGGTGCGCTCGATCGGCGCCGGCGAACGCGTCCACGACGTACACGTCATGCTCGCCGAGACGCGCCGTGACCTTCTCGCGGAGCCGTTCGAAGTGATCCTCCGAGATCGGCGCATTGATTTCGCCCCACCAGATCCGGTCGCTCGATCCGGGCTCCTGCACGACGAACTTGTCCTTCGGCGACCTGCCCGTGTGCACGCCCGTGTCGACGACCAGCGGGCCGCCCTCGGAGATCTGTCCGTCCCCACGCGCGACGGCGTGCATGTATAGCTGCGAGACGGTGGGGCGGAACACGATGCGCCCGCGCACGTCGATCCCGTGGCTTGCGAGCGAGCCCCGATCCGGGACCGTCGCGGTCATCGAAGATCTCTCGTCGAGGTGTTCATGCCGGAAAGCGGCCCTATGGTACGCCCGCGACGCCTGCGGGGGCTGCCGTGCCGTCCTCGCGTGCCGCGAGTGCGGCAAATCGCCCACCGCGTGTGGCGAGGTCGGGATACGTGCCGACCTCGACGATGCGCCCGCGGTCGAGCACGACGATCTGGTCGGCGTCCTCGACCGTCGACAGACGATGCGCGATGGCGATCGTCGTGCGGCCCTCCGACAGGCGCTCGAGCGCGTCCTGCACCATGCGCTCGGTCTGCGTGTCGAGCGACGAGGTCGCCTCGTCGAGCACGAGTACGGGCGGGTTCCGGAGGATCGTCCGTGCGATCGCCATGCGCTGCTTCTCCCCGCCCGAGAAGCGGTAGCCGCGCTCGCCGACGACGGTGTCGTACCCTTCGGGGAGGGTCGCGACCAGCTCGTGGATCTGCGCGGCACGAGCAGCTTCCTCGACCTCCTCGTCGGTCGCCTCGGGCTTCGCGAACCGGAGGTTCTCGCGAACGGTCGCATGGAAGAGGTACGTCTCCTGCGACACCACTCCGACGGTTGCGGAGAGCGAGCCGAAGGTGAGGTCGCGAACGTCGACGCCGTCAATGAGCACGGACCCTCTCGTGGCGTCGTAGAGCCGTGCAACGAGGTACGCGCACGTGGTCTTCCCCGAGCCTGTCTCGCCCACGAGAGCGGTCTTCGTCCCCGCGGGAACCGAGAACGAGACGTCCTCGAGCGTCCAGGCTGAATCCTCGTAGCGGAACCACACCGAGTCGAGTCGCACCTCACCCCGGGGCTGCTCGAGGACGCGCGCGCCCTCGACGATCTCCACGCGGTGATCGAGGTACTCGAAGATCCGGTCGAACAGCGCAAGCGAGCTCTGCACCTCCAGCTGGACACCGAGCAGGCTGCCGATGGGGAAGAAGAGCCGCGTCTGGAGCGTCGTGAACGCGACGAGCGTGCCGACCGTGATCGTCCCGGACCCCTGCGCCATCGTGACGCCGGCGAACCAGTAGACGAGCGCCGGCATGACCGCGAACGTCGTCTGGATCGCGGCCATCATCCAGCGACCGGTCATGCGGCTGCGGACCTCGAGGTCCGCAAGCCGGGCCGACTCGGTCTCGAAGCGCTCGGCCAGGTCGTCCGTGCGTCCCATGGTCTTGCCGAGCAAGATCCCCGAGACGGAGAGCGACTCCTGGACGATGGAGGACACGTCCGCGAGAGACGCCTGGCGCTCGGCCGTGACCTTCTTGCGCTGTGCGCCGACCCGTTTTGTGAGCCAGACGAAGAGCGGAAGGAGGGCGAGCGCGAAGACCGCCAGACGCCAGTCCAGGAAGAGCATCGCGATGACGGTCGCGAGGACGGTCGTGACGTTCGAGAGCACCGAGGTCGCAGTCGAGGTCACGACGGTCTCGATCCCGCCGATGTCGTTCGCGATCCGGCTCTGCACCTCTCCCGTACGCGTCCGCGTGAAGAACGCGAGCGAGAGGCGCTGGAGATGGCGGTAGACCTGCGTCCGGAGGTCGTGCATCACGCTTTGCCCGACCTGGTTCGACAGCAGCGTCTGCCAGACGCCGAGCACGCCGGTGACGATCGGGATCGCCACCATGCCGGCGGTGAGAGCGGTGAGCAGTTTGACGTTCTCCTCCGGGATCGCGACGTCGAGGACGTCGCGCAGGAGGAACGGCGTGATCACGCCGAGACCTGCGGAGAGGACGATGAGCGCGCACACGGAGCCGAGCCGCCTTCGATAGGGCCGGAACAGGCCGACGATGCGTCTGAAGTTGGCCCGGCGGACGGCAGGGTCGGCGGGCCGCTCCGGAGCGTTCTCGGGTGTGCGGCGATCGAAGCGCATGCCGGACATGGGTCTTAGGGTACGGGTGCGCCGAGCCCCGGCAGGCAACCGCTGCGCAGCAGCGAACTCGGCCTCGTGGAGACAGAAACCGTCATCGGCCGATTCCTCGAGCACGGCGGGCTCTCCCCTGCGACGCAACGCGCATACGGCTCCGACCTGCGCTCGTTCTCGGCGTGGCTCCGGCAGCGTGGGCTCGTCCTCGACGATGTCGACACCCGGGTGCTCGCCGACTACGTCGGAGAGCTCGGCCAGGGGCGCGACAGGCTCGCGCCGACATCGATCGCGCGCAGGCTCGCAGCGATCAGAGCGTGCATCCGCTTCACGTTCGGTGCAGCCCGGGTGCCGGATGCGTCCCTCGCCCCCACGCGCCCGCGACGGCTGCCCGATGCGCCGAAGGAGAGCGAGATCTCGGACATGCTCGAGCTCGTGGAGGGAGACTCGCCGCTCGCACTCCGGAATCGTGCCCTGCTCGAGCTGCTCTATTCCGACGGCTTGCGAAGCGCCGAGGTCGTAGCGCTCGACCTCGTCGACGTCGACTTCGAGCGCGAGGCCGTCCTCGTGCGCGGCAAGGGAGGAAAGGAGCGCTCCGTTCCGCTCGGCGAGGAAGCCGCGCACCACCTCGCCCGGTACCTGCGCCGGGCCCGGCCCGAGCTCGCGCGGCAGGCGGAGGACGCGTTCTTCCTCTCCGCTCGCGGACGGCGGCTCGACACGAGCACGATACGCCGGCTCGTGCGTAACCCGCATCGCCTCCGCCACGCCTTCGCCACGCACCTTCTCGAGGGCGGTGCGGACCTGCGGACGATCCAGGAGCTGCTCGGACACTCCTCCCTGTCGACGACCCAGATCTACAGCCACGTCGACGCACGGCGCCTCCGCCGCGTCTACGACCGCTCGCACCCACGCTCCTAGCGGCAGGAGCGCGCAGCGCGACGTTGAATCGGACACGGCCCGTGTCCACTCCCGATACCGACGTCGAGCGCTTCCTCCTCTATCTCGCCGCCAGGCGCTCGCCCCGCACCGTCGACGCGTACCGCCGCGACCTCACGGCGCTTGCGACGTTCCGCGGCGGCGTCGTGGGCGATGCGACAGTCGAGGATCTCGAGCGCTGGGTCGCCGAGATGCGGGCCGCCGGTCTCGCCTCGTCGACGATCGCGCGGCGCACGTCTGCGGCGCGAAGTTACTTCCGCCACCTGGGGCTCATCGGAGCGCGATCCGACAACCCGGCTGCGGCTCTCGTCCTCCCCAAGCGTGGTCGCCGGCTCCCGCGCGCGCTCTCGCCCGGCGAGACCGAGCGCCTGATCGACGCTGCGACCGGCTCGACGCCGCGCTCGCTGCGCGATCGCGCGCTCGTCGAGCTCCTGTACGGGGCAGGCTTACGCGTGTCCGAGGCAGTCGGCCTCGAACGCGGTGCCGTCGACATCGAAGGACGGATCGTGCGTGTTCTCGGGAAGGGAGGGAAGGAGCGCCTCGTCCCACTCGGTCGGCCCGCTGCCGAGGCGGTGCGCCGCTACCTGGCACTCGGACGCCCGCACCTCGACAGGCGCTATCGCTACGAGCTCTTCTTGAACGCCCGCGGCGGGCCGCTCACGCGTGCGGGCGCCTTCCTCATCCTCCGTCGTCTGGCAGAGAGGGCGGGCCTGGAGCCCGGACGCGTTCATCCCCACCTGCTGCGCCATTCGTTCGCGACTCACCTGCTCGAAGGCGGCGCCGATCTCCGGAGCGTCCAGGAGATGCTCGGCCACGCCGACCTGGGCACGACCGAGCGCTACACGCACGTCTCGGATCGCCGGAGACGCGAGGTCTACTTCAGCGCGCACCCCCACGCGCGGCGGAAGACCTCGCGTCCCGAAAGCTAGGCCGGGATCCGGTTCTCCGTCGCGAGCGGGGTCGGATCGATTCCGGCGTCGTAGTACGCAGTGTCCGTGCCGGAGCCGCCGTTGATGTTCGGATCCGCTTCGTCGTCGTCGGCGTGCATCG
>CAVQVA010000047.1:0-79281 GCA_963716975.1 uncultured Actinomycetes bacterium
TCCCGAGCGGGTCGCCCACGATGCGAGCTTCGCCGCCGCCTGTCTATCCAGGCGCCCACGGTCAATCGCTGTTTACTCCGGCGTCGGAGCACCGTCAGCGAGGTCGGCGGATTCGGTTTCGCCGCCGCCGAAGGGAGGTTGTATGGGCACCCGCGCGCTCGTCGTGACCCTTGCCGTTCTCGTCTTCTACGTCTCGCTCGCCGGCGCGACCGACCGCTTTCCCGCCGTTCCGACGCACATCCGGTCGTTGGGCGGGGAGGCGAACAACATGGAGCACCTGAGTTGGGGGCAGGCCGGTACGCCGTACGTACGCCTCACGAGGGCGAACTACCGCGATCGCGTCGGGACGATGCCCGAGGGGCCGCCCGCCCGGGCGATCAGCAACCGGATCTTCAACGACACCTCTCAGAACCTGTTCTCCGAGAACGGAGTCACGCAGTGGGGATTCGTGTGGGGGCAGTTCCTCGATCACACGTTCGGCCTGCGGCAGGAGACGGGCGGCGAGAATGCGCCGATCGCATTCGACCCCACCGATCCACTGGAGGGGTTCAAGAACGACTTCGGCGCCATCGGGTTCACCCGGACCCCGGCCGCGCCGGGGACGGGCGTCTCGTCACCTCGCCAGCAGATCAACACGATCAGCTCGTACATCGACGCATCGGCTGTCTACGGCGAGGACGAGTCGCGCCTGGAGTGGCTCCGCGCAGGCCCGGTGGACGGCAGGATGTGGAACAACGACGCGCATCTCCTGCTTCCGAGCGGCCACCTTCCGCGCGCGGAAGCGCGTGATCCGGCGACTGCCACGCCGACCATGGCCCTCATGGGGCGGCTCGCGCTCACACCTGCCAGGGCCTTTGTCGCGGGAGACACGCGGGCGAACGAGAACTTCGGACTTACCGCCACTCAGACGCTGTTCGCACGTGAGCACAACCGCGTCGTGGATCTACTGCCTGCCGATCTGTCCGAGCAGGAGAAGTTCGAGATCGCGCGGCGCATCGTCGGAGCCGAACAGCAGTACATCACGTACACGGAGTTCCTCCCGTCCCTCGGTGTCAGGCTCCCCGCGTACCAGGGGTACGACCCGACCGTCAACCCGTCGCTCACGAACGAGTTCGCCGTGGTCGGCTACCGGGCTCACAGCATGATCCATGGCGAGTTCGAGCCGAGGACGTCGCCGACCGCCTTCTCGGAGGAGCAGCTCGAGGAGTTCGAGGAGGCCGGCATCGAGGTCGAGCACGAGGACGGCGACGTCGTCCTCGTGATCCCGCTGAACCTCGCGTTCGGAAACCCGGATCTCTTCGAGGAGATCGGTCTCGGGCCCGTGCTCAAGGGGCTCGGCGGCGAGCCGGAATATAAGAACGACGAGCAGATCGACAACCAGCTCCGGAGCGTGCTCTTCCAGGTCCCCAAGCAGGGCGTCGATCCGAGCGTCTGCCTCGACGGCCCTCCGCTGCCGAGCTGCTTCTCCGGCGTGTCGGATCTCGGCGCGATCGACGTCGAGCGCGGTCGCGACCACGGGATGCCGTCCTACAACGACCTTCGAGCCGCCTACGGGCTTGCGCCGAAGAGGTCGTTCACGGCGATCACCGGCGAGTCGACGGAGGAGTTTCCTCGGGATCCGGAGATCGATCGCGCCTTCCCGCTCGACGATCCGGACATCCTCGACTTCGTGGAGCTGCGGAACGCCTCCGGCAACGTCGTCCCGCTCGGGTCGCCAGAGGCCGACACCGATGCCGTCACGGGGATCCGCCGGACGACGCTGGCCGCCCGGTTGAAGGCGATCTACCGCGAGGTCGGCAACGTCGACGCGTTCGTCGGGATGGTGTCGGAGAGGCACATCGCGGGAACGGAGTTCGGCGAGCTGCAGCTCGCGATCTGGACTCGGCAGTTCGAAGCGCTCCGGGACGGCGACCGCTTCTTCTACCGCAACGACCCGCTGCTCGCCGAGATCGAACGGCGCTTCGGGATCACGTACCGGCACACGTTGGCCGAGGTCATCGAGCTGAACACGGGCGTCGACGTCCAGGCGAACGTGTTCAAGGACGCCGGCTAGCAGGCTTCTCCCAACCCCGCCTCGGGCTCGGCCGGATTCGGTCGAGCCCGAGGGCCCTCGAGACCACGAAGCGTGCCCTGGACAGGCTTCAAGAGGCTCGAATTCGCTGCGAGCACGTGCCCCGATCGAAGGGTCCTGGTCTATAGCCCGAACGAGGGATTGCCGATGTAGTGGCACGTGAGCGCGACGAATGCGGTTTCCGCGAGGCTGATCGGGGCGATCTTCCTCGAGCGAGGGCTCGTTACGGAGGAGCAGCTGCAGGCTGCTCTCGCGATCCAGGTCGAGTCGAAGGAGCACCTGGGCGAGATCCTCGTGCAGCACTTCGGAGTCTCGCGGATCGAGCTCGCGAGCGTCCTCGCGGAGCAGTGGGCAGAGCTCGAACGAGCGAATGCCGGCTCGGCGGGCCCGGGCAGTCCGTCGGCAGAAGCGACCTCGCCGCAGCTACGCGTCGTGGACGAGGCGACCGGAGAACAGCCGGAGTCGCAGGGCGATCAGGCGAACGACGCAGCAGCCGATAGCGCCCACCCCCGGCGTCCGCTCGGAGAGATCCTCGCCGAGCAGGGTCTCGTCACCGACGCAGAGCTCGATCGCGCGCTCGAGACGCAGCGCCAGGGCGGCGAGAAACTCGGTGAGATCCTCGTGGCCCAGGGCAGCATCACCCGGCTTCAGCTCGCGAGCGCGCTTGCAGACCAGTGGACGGCGCTACGCAAGATCCGGCCGCCGAGCACATCCGAGGCCCAGCCCTCGGTCCCGACTCCACCACCGGTCGCGAAGGAGACGTCCTCGGCCGACGTCGAGCGCCTGCACGAGGCGATTTCGGCTCTCGAGCAGCGGTTGCGCGCCGCCGAGACCATCACTGCGCGGGAACCGTGGCGCGAGGAGATCAAGGCTGCGACGGACGGGATTCAGGCATCCGTTGCCGAGATCGAAGCGAGGGTTGCGGCGTCGGCGACACGGGAGGAGCTCGAAGCGGTTCAGGGCCTTCGCGGCACGCTCGACGAGCTGACGAGCAGGGTCGACGAAATCGCCTCTCCCGAGAGGGACGACGACCCGGAGCTCGTCCGCCGCGTCGAGGCAGCGGCCGAGGCGGCGACCGCCGCCAGGTCGAGTCTCGACGGGGCGTTCGAGTCACTGTCTCTGCGACTGGCGGACGTCGAGTCTCGAGTGCACGATCGCTCGGACGTCACGCGGCTCCAGGAGCAGCTCGCAGGCCTTGCGCAGCACGTCTCCGAATTGGGCGGCGAGCAGAGCAACTCCGAGGTGGAGGAGCTTCGCCACGAGGTCCAGAGGCTGACGGACGAGGTCAGTCGCCGCACCACGGCGAGCTCGGCGCCCGATCCTGCGCTTGCGAACAGGGTCGAGAAGCTCACCCTGCGCGTGGAGGAGATCGGGAACGCGCTCAAGGGGTTCGACGGCGGGAAGAAGTCGAAGGTCGACGACGCGCTGCGCGAGGCGATGGCGAGCATCGCTGCCCGCGTCGAGAAGCTCGAGACGGGTGACACGGCAGGCCTCCAGGAGATTCGCAACTCACTCGCTGAGCTGCAGGCGCGGGTACCGGTCGACTCGCCGTTGGCCGAGCGGCTCTCGCGTTACGGGGCGGGGCCGGACGAGATCAACGCTCTCACCGAGCGCATCGACGAGATCGAGCAACAGGCGAAGGAGCTGACCGAACGAGCTCCGGCGGTCGACGAGCACGTCGGGGCGCTCGCGGCACGCCTCGAAGCACTGGAGGGGAGCACGGTTGGTGACGAGCTGGCGGCGCTCACGGGTTCCGTCGAGCAGCTTGCAGCACGCCCCGTGCCCGATCCCGAGCTTCCGCGGCGGCTTGACCAGATCGCCGGCGAGGTTGCTCAGACGGCGGCCGCAACGACCGAGATCGGTGAGCTGCGCACCCGTGTCGAGGCGCTCGCGACGGAGTCCGGGGCTATGGATGCGATCTCAGCGGAAGTCGAAGCAGTACGCTCCCAGCTCGGTCGTCTCGACGAGCTCGCCGGACGGTTGAGCGCGCTCGAGAGGGACACCGGCGCGCTCGAGGAGCTTCGCAGCTCGATCGCTTCGCTCGCGGCACGCCCGGTCGCCGACCCAGATCTCGTCGCGCAGCTTCACGGTCGTGTCGAGGAAGTCTCGGCCGTCGTCCGTGATCTCGATGAGCTTCGCACAGGCCTGTCCGCACTCGGTACTCGGCTCGATTCGGTCGCGGAACGCGCCGCTGCAGCGGTTCCCCTCGATGAGATGAGGGCTCTCGCCGGCCGGCTCGAAGGGCTCGAGAGCACGAGTCACGCCGACGAGATCGTCGCGCTGCAGCGATCCGTCGCAGAGCTCGCCGCCCGACCTGCCGGGGATCCTGCGACGGCGGCTCGTGTCGAGCAGCTTGCGCGCGAGATCGAGGCCACTGCCGGGGTCAATCCGCAACTCGAAGCACTGGGCGCCCGCGTCGGAGAGCTCGCGCGGCAGGCTGGAGCAGCCGCGCATACGGCCGACCAAGTCGAGGAGCTTCGCTCACAGATCGATTCACTCTCGACGCTCAACGCGCGAGTCGACGCGGTCGAGGGCGCCGGCGCCGCGATCGAGGGGCTACGCACTCGGGTCGAAGAGCTCGCGGATCGGCGCATTCCCGATTCGGCGCAGGTCGACCAGATCGCGCGGCGGGTCGACGAGCTTTCGGGCCTCGCTGGTCAGATGGACGGACTTCGCTCTCGGCTCGACACGGTCGCCGCTCAGATCTCTGCCCCGAGCGAGGACGTCGCCGAGCTCCGTCGCGAGCTCGACTCGCTTGCGCAGCGCATCGAGTCGTTCGGGCTGCGCGGCCCGGAGACCGCCTCGGGCGCCGCTGTCGAGGCTCTCGCCGCCCGGGTCGAGGAGCTCGAGCGCGGCTCGCAGGGACGAGATCACGGAACGGAGCTCGCAGCTCTGCGCGAGAAGGTCGAGCAGCTCGCCTCGCTCCCGGCAGACGACCCCGCCCTTGCCGGCCGCGTGGAAGAGCTCGCGGGCGCAGTCGAAGAGATCGCATCGACCAAGTCCCAGCTCGACGAGCTACGCGGCCGGCTGGACGCCGCCGTCGACAACTCGGAGCTTGCAGCTCTGCGCGAGAGGGTCGAACAGCTCACCTCGCGCCCGGCAGAGGACTCCGCGCTCGCCGATCGCGTGGAAGAGCTCGCAGGCGCAGTCGAGGAGATCGCATCCACGAAGTCCCAGCTCAAGAAGCTGCGTGGCAGGCTGGAGGCAGCCACCGACGACCGAGAGCTGACAGCCTTGCGCAAGAGGGTCGAACAGCTCGCCTCGCGCCCGGCAGAGGATCCCGCGCTCGCAGGCGCGCTCGAGGAGATCGCATCCACCAAGTCCCAGCTCGAAGAGCTCCGTGCCCGGCTGGACGCCGCCACCGACGAGAACGAGCTCGCAGACCTGCGCGAGAGGGTCGTACAGCTCGCCTCGCGCCCGGCCGCAGATCCCGCGCTTGCGGGCGCGTTCGAGGAGATCGCGTCCATCAGGTCTCAGCTCGACGACCTGCGCAGCAAGCTGGACACAGCCACCGAAGACCGAGAGCTTGCAGCACTCCGCGACAAGGTCGAGGAGCTCGCCTCGCGCCCGGCAGAGGATCCCGCGCTCGCGGGTCGTGTGGAGCAGCTTGCAGGCGCCGTCGAGGAGGTCGCATCCACGAAGTCCCACCTCGAGGAGTTGCGTGCCAGGGTGGACGCGGTGCAGGAGGCTGGGTCGGCAGACCACGTCGCCGAGCTGGGTTCGCGCCTCGATGCACTCGAGCACCGATTCGCCGGCGGCGAGTCGCGCGACGCGGGGGTGGAGGCCCGTGTCGACGAGCTCTCTGCACGCCTGAGCGCAGTCGACGCGCTTCCGACTCAACTCGATGCAATCGGCGAGCAACTTGCAGCCCAGGCGGATGCACAGGCAAAGGCCCAGGCGGAGTACGTCACGAGGACCGAGCTCACGGGGCTCCGCGACGACGTCGCCGAACAGCTCGCGAGCGTGGGGCGGCGACTCACCGAGTTCGGTGAGGACAGGCGCAAGGGCTTCAAGTCCCTGGAAACGCGGATCGACGAGATCGTCGCGACGCTCGGTGCCGAGACACGCGCACAGCGCGAAGAGATCGTCGAACGCGTGGCTGCGGTCGAGCATGCTGCAGAGCGGCGACGTTCGGAGATCGCCGAGCTCCGCACCTCCGGAGATCTCGACGAGATTCGTTCGGAGCTGAGCGCTCTCGCTGCTCGGGTCGACGGCGGTGACGCTGCGGCAACCACGGCTCTCGACGCTCTGACGGCCGAGCTCGAGATGCGGCTCGAAGCCGAGGCGGCGCGCAACGCGGAACGGATCCGAGCGACGGAAGAGGCGCTGCAGGTCGGGTTGTCTTCTCTGGGCGAGCGGCTCACCGAGAGCGAGGCCACGTACGTCGAGGCCGGCGATGCGCTCCGTCAGTCGATCGAGCGGCTGGGCGAGGCAATCGCGGATGATGCCGATGAGCCGACCGCGGATGTCGTGCCGGCTGTGCCCCCTTCGTCGAACGGGTCCTTCGAACCCGACGTGGATGGTCCGCTCCTTGCATTCGTCCCGAACGGCGAGGGTTATAGCCTCCAGGAGCTGAGCGGCGTCACTCCCGTCGTGGGGGAGCCGGTGCTCTTCCCGGACCGCGACGGCGAGTTCGTCGTCACCCGTATCGGGCGCTCGCCGCTCCCGCGCGATCGGCGACCCTGCGCGTACCTCGAGCTGCGGCCGACACCGCTTGCCGCTGCGGACCGTGTCCCTTGATGGAGTGACGGGGCGGCCGTACGGCAGCTCCGATAAACGTCTCGTGGGCAACCTCGCTGCCTCTGCGTTGCCCCGAGCGAGAGCGCCGGGGCGAGTCTGATGAGCGCCGTGCCGGACACGTCTCTCGGGCGCCGCACGATCGGAGAGATCCTTCTCGAGCACGGATTCGTGACGAAGGAGCAGGTCGACGAGGCGACTGCGCTGCAGGCCCAGTCGGGCCGTCCGTTGGGCCAGATCCTCGTCGAGTCGGGGTCGATCACACGCCTCGAGCTTGCAAGCGCGCTCGCGGAGCAGTGGTCCGACTCCGGTGCGCCGATTGCGCCTCCGCCGGGATCGAGCTCTCGGGTGCGGCACCGGAAGGGGCCGAGGCAGCGGAACCGAGCGCAAGACCGTTCGTCCCAGCTCCTCAGGGCTCGGGGCCCGAGTTGCTGTCCCGGGTGGAAGCGGTCGAGTCGGAGCTCGACAAGCTCAGAGACGTCGAGGCCGAGGTGGCGAGGCTCAGCGCGTCCGAGGAGATCGACCGCGTGGCTCCGCTCCGGTCGGCCGTCGAGGAGCTCGCCGAGCGGTTGTCGGCCACCGAGCCCGCCATGGAGGAGATCGGCCGGCGCCTCGAGTTCCTCGTCGTCGAGCGAGGCGACGGCGATCGTCTCGAGGAGATCGCAGCGACCGTGGCCGAGCTTCAGGAGCGGCTTGCCGCCCTGTCGCAGCGTGTCGAGACCGCCGCAGAGCGATCTCAAGACGCGGCGGCGAAGGCGACGACCGCGTTCGAGAGTCTGAGCGACCAGGTTGCGGCGCTGTCAGCGAGGCTTTCCGACACACCGAACGGCGCGGACGTCGAGCAGCTGCGCGCTCTCGTCGAAGCTCTTAGCCAACGCCCGGCGCGAGACCTGGATCTCGTCGCCCAGATCGAGGATCTCCAGGCGGTCGTCGAGGCGCTCGGCGAGCGCCCAGCTCGCGATCCCGACCTCGCAGCGCAGATCGAGGATCTGCAGGCCGTCGTCGCGTCGCTCGACCAGCGTCCGAATCGCGACCAGGAGCTGATCGCGCAGGTCGACACGCTCGCGATGCGATTCGTCGAGCTCGGAGATCGCGTCGACGTGCTGGCAGCCGGGGTGCAGAGCTTCTCCGGAGACGCCAATGCGCTGCACGAGCTCGAGGGGGCGCTCGCCGAGCTCACCCAGCGTCCGCTGGCCGACCCGTCGGTCGAGAGGCGAGTCGACGAGCTGGCGGCGGCGCTCGAAGCGCTGTCGAACCGGCCGGATTCCGATCCCGCGATTGGCGAGCGCCTCGACGTGCTGGCCGCGGCGGTGGACGAGGTCGCGCAGCGTCCTGTCGCCGATCCCGAGGCCGAGCGGCGAGCCGAAGAGCTCGCGGGCGCGCTCGACGAGCTGCGTGCGGGAGTCGAGGCAATCGCCGAGAGACCGGCGGGCGACCCTGCGCTGGACGAAAAGCTGTGGGACATCGCCGCCAGGCTCGAGGCCCTCGAACGCGGCGACGTCCTCGAAGAGCTTCGCGCTCGTCTCGTGGAGCTCGGCGAGCGGCCGCCGGTCGATCCCGCAGTGATCCAGCGCTTCACCGATATCGAGCGACGGTTGGACGAGGTGCCGGGCGACGACGTCCTCGAGCGGCTCGACAGCGACGGTCGCTCGCTCGGCTTCCGGATCGACGGTGTGATCGCCCGGCTCGACGAGATGGCCACGTCCGCGGAGGAGGCGTCAGAGGGTCACGTCTCGCGTGAGGCATGGGAAGAAGCGCGTGCTCTCATCGCGTCCCGCTTCGAGGTGGAGGCCGAGCTCAACGCTCGCCTGGAAGAGCTCGAAGAGCGCATCGCGACGATCTCGGCCTCCGGCAACGGAGCGACTCCGGATGCGGTCGTCGCGGTGCCGGATCCCGAGCTCGAGTCGAAAATCGACTTCCTGGCCGAGCGCATGGACCAGCTCGCGGCGGCTGTCGCGAGCGCGGGGCAGGCCCGGGGCACCGGAGAGGGCGACGACGAGGGCGCGCCACCTGTTGCTGTGGGGTCCGGAGCCTCGGCGACGCTCGAGCGCGACGTCGAGCACGTGCTGATGGCGATCGAGCGTCTCTCCGTCCATCTCGGCGCCCACGAGCGCGCGCTCACCGAGCTGATGGGAGCAGGAGGCATCGTCGCCCAGGTCCGAGAGCTCTCGGCTCGCGTCGGGGACCTCGAAACGTACGGCGGTGGCGGCGGCGGTGTCGGCGGCGGAGACGGAGGCGGCGTCGAGATGCGCTCCGAGCTCCGAGCCCTCATGCGGCGCCTCGAGGATGCCGAGGCGGCTCAGAAGAGCGATCGAGAGCGCGTCATCGACCAGCTCGAGAAGGCAGCGGGTGCGATCGACTGGCGCCTGCAGCGGCTCGAGTCGGCCAAGAGCGACGATCCGCCGGACGCATAGCGAGCCGAGCCGACTGGCCCGGGTTCGGTCGGGCCGCTCGCGTTCCGCGAGCTCTTCTTACCAGCCGCCGGGCGGGGCGACGTAGACGGCCACCCCGAGCGCGGGGAGCTTGTCGACGACGAGATTCCCCATCGGCGTCACGGTACGGCCGTCGGCGAACACGCGGAGCTTCCGCCCGGCGAGCGCCGGAACCGAGAACGATGCGGTAGTCGGCGACGTCGACGTGTTCACCGCGATGATGTAGAGGGCGCCGTTGTACTTGCGCGCGCTCACCCGAACGGGACTCTGTGGCGAGAAGGTCGCATTGACGATCGGCGAGAGGAGCGCCGGCGCGAGGGCCACGATGTCCCGGTTGTCCTGGCGAACCTGGTTCCGGATGTCCTCCATCCAGTAGTCGGGGAAGTAGCCGACCCCGCGTGC
Source organism: uncultured Actinomycetes bacterium (assembly GCA_963716975.1). GTDB lineage: Bacteria > Actinomycetota > Thermoleophilia > Gaiellales > Gaiellaceae > GMQP-bins7. The sequence goes on from CAVQVA010000047.1 coordinate 9,643, forward strand.
CCCGCCGGCGATCGAGAGCCACGTCTCGGCGTGAACCGTGGTGGGTGTCGGATCCTGATTCGACGTGCAGTGCTCCATGGGGCCTGCTTCGATCCACTGAAACGTTGGCTTGCCCTGAGCCTGTTTCACGATCTCGCGCTGCATCCAGTAGACGTTGTCGATCTGGGCGAGTGAGCAGCGGACCTCGATCGGATAGGTGTCGAACCCGATCACGTCGGCGGCTGCGAACAGGCCCGGGTAGATGTCCCTGCCGTGCGGGCCAGGCGCGGTGTTGGGCGAGAACTTGTCGGTGAGTGTGAGGAACGTCACGCGGCCGTTGGCCTTCGGCTTCGGGAGCTTGTCGGCGCCGCCGAATCTGACGTCCGCTTCGTCGGGGAGATGCCAGCCGAGGTGAACCGGCCCGTCGAGGCCCGGCATCGCGGCGTCGGTGGTCGACGGTGCACGGCCTGCGATCTTCGCGAACTGCTGGTCGGGCACGACGCAGCTCACGCCGAGGAACACGTTGATGCCCGCGCCGAGGCTCGTCGGCAGGTAGGTCGGGCACTGCTCCCAGACCATGCGCGGGAAGAACGCAACGCCGTTTACCCGCAGCGGGGCGGACGATCCGGCCGGAGGCACGGGCGCCGAGGGAAGCGGGGATGGCCCGGACCCCGACCCCGGCGGTGACACCTTCGGCGGGAGCGCGGGGTTGAGGATGAAAGGCGCGAGCGAGCCCGAGTCCGAGGTCACGCTCTCGGAGGGGTTCACGGTCGCCGCGATCGACGACGGCCACGGGTCCGTGCGGAACGTGCCGCGGTCTTCGCCGCGCGCTCCGTTGCGCCAGCGCGCGACGACGCGGAAGCGATAGGTCGTCGCCGGCTCGAGGCCGGAGATCGTCGTGCGATCGACGGCTGCGTCGCGGGCGTAGCTCGCCGGCGACCACGTCCCGAAGCGGTCGTCCATGCCCACCTCGACGATCACGCGCGCCGAAGCCTCGACACGCCATTTCACGATCGCAGAGAAGGCACCCGTCTGAACGGAGACGATGGCCGGAGTGGGCGCTCGAGCCGCCTGGACGCCTCCGGATGCGAGCACGCCGACGGCGCCGGCTGCGAGCAGGAGGAGGGCCGCTGATCGTCGCAGCATGCAATGAGTTTCGGCATGGCCCGACTTCCCGGGCGTCCCTCGTTCGAGGGAAGCCCGGCCTCTAGGTTCGTGAGGTCTCGTGCACGGCTCGACGTGCCTCGAGCTCGTAGGGATTGCGCGCGTAGCGAGTCGTTGCCCAGGACCAGATGACGTGCCATGCGCGGTGCTGCCCTTGCCAGATGTGGCAGAGCTCGTGCGTCACCAGGTCGTCCGAGGCGTCGTCGTGCTTGAGGACGATCGTCCGCCAGAAGGCCGCCCGCGTCAGACGGCGCCACTGGCTGGCGAGCTCGGTCGAGATCTCGCTCTGCCGGAGCCCCGTGAGATCAGGTGCCTCGGACGCCATTAGTTGATCCGACGCCGTTTTTGCGTTCGAGTTGGCCGCATCGCGCCTCCGCCTGTACTGGACGCACGTTACACAGGCGGGCTGGTAGCGTCGGAGCCGTGAGCCGCGCAGTCCTGAACACGAGCGAGGGCCCCGTCGAGATCGAGCTTTTCGCCGACCACGCGCCCAAGACCGTCGACAACTTCACCCGTCTCGCCGGCGACGGCTACTACGATGGCCTCACCTTCCATCGCGTGATCCCGGACTTCATGATCCAGGGCGGCTGCCCGCGCGGAGACGGAACGGGCGGGCCTGGCTACGAGTTCGAGGACGAGTTCAACGAGCACCGGGTCGTCCGCGGTGCGCTCGCGATGGCGAACGCCGGACCCAATACGAACGGCTCGCAGTTCTTCATCGTCACGGCCGATGACGCCTCGTGGCTCGACGGGAAGCACACGGTGTTCGGTCGGGTCGTTTCGGGCCAGGACGTCGTCGACCGCATCTCGTTGGTCCCGCGCGACGCGGGCGATCGCCCGCTCGAGCCGGTGCTGATCGAGTCGGTCCAGCTCGGCTAGTCGAGCCGCGCTCGTCCTCATTGCTAGCGCCGCACTCGTGACCATCTAGGCTCCGATCGTGGATCTCCAGGGCAAGACCGCGATCGTCACCGGAGCCTCGAGCGGGATCGGGGCGGCGACAGTGCAAAAGCTGCGCGAGGCCGGCGTCCGCGTCGCGGGCGGCGCGCGCCGTGTGGAGCGAGTCGACGCCGACGTCTCCCTGGCCGTCGACGTCACGGACGAGACGAGCTCACGGGAGTTCGTCGAGCAGGCGGTCGCGGGGCTCGGTGGGGTCGACATCCTCTTCAACAACGCGGGTCTCGCTCTCGGCCGGTACCCGTTCACGGAATCGAACGAGGACGACGAGGCGACCGTGCTGCATACGAACGTCGACGGCGTGCTGCGAGTCACACGACTCTGCCTGCCGCACATCCGAGACGAGGGCCACGTCCTCTTCATGGGCTCGGTGGCGGGCAGGCAGGCGTACCAGAACGCCGCGTCGTACGTCGCGTCGAAGTTCGCCCTGCGCGGCTTCGTCTACGCCCTGCGCGAGGACCTGCTCGGGCGCCCGATCCGGATCACGACCGTGGACGCCGGCCTGGTCGAGAGCGAGTTCTCGCTCGTGAGGTTCCGCGGCGACGAGGCGGCCGCGAAGGCGGTCTACCAGGGAGTCGACCCGGTCACTCCCGACGAGATCGCGGACTGCGTGCTGTTCGCTCTCACGCGTCCGCTGCACCTCAACGTCGACGAGATCGTCATCAAGGCGCTCGCGCAGTCGAGCGGCGCCAGGGTCGTCCGCCGCGAGGACTGATCTCGATGCTGACGATCCTCGAGGGCTCGACCTTCTGCCTGAGCGACGATCTCGGCGACGTGGACGGCGAGACGTCCGGGTTCTTCGCCTGGGACACGCGCTTCCTCTCCCGGCTCGTCCTCCGGATCGACGGAGCGCGGCCGCTGCTGCTCTCCTCGGGAAGACTTCAGCACTTCGCCGCCGCGTTCTACCTCCGCAACCCGAGGGTGAACAGCCTTCCCGGCGACTCGCTCTCCATCGCCCGCCAGCGCTTCATCGGTACGGGGCTCCAGGAGCGAATCGCCCTCCGCAACGAGAGCATGGAGCGCCTCGTCTTCGAGCTTTCGCTCGAGCTCGGCGCCGACTTCGCGGACATCATCTCCGTGAAGCTCCACGACTTCGCGCTCGGCGACCCGGAGCATGCGCCGGCCCTTCCGGCGCCCGCGCCGGCAAGGCACGAGAGCGCGAACGGAGGCATCGTCCTCGAGGAGCAGGACGGCGACGCGAGCACCAGGATCGTCCTCTCGCGGCCAGGACGGCTCGTCGACGGGAAACTCGTTTTTCCGCTCGAGCTGGATCCGCACGAGGGTTGGGAGCTGCGGCTCGACATCCTCCCCTCGCTTGGGGGCGTACCTGTCGAGACCGTCTCGGCCGTCGAGCGACTCGACGACGAGCTCGAGGTCCTGGGCGACGTCGTCGAGGCGTGGACGCTCCGCGTTCCCAAGCTGCGCGGCGGCTGGGAGTCGCTGCGCCGGGCATTCGACCAGTCCGTTTCGGACCTCGCAGCGCTCCGCATCCGCTCGGGCGTGGAGCGCAGGCCGCTCTTCGCGGCCGGGATGCCGTGGTTCATGACCGTCTTCGGGCGGGACACGGCGATCACATCGCTGCAGACGCTCCTTCTTGGACCGGATCTCGCCTCGGGCGCGCTCGACGTCCTCGCCCAGCTGCAGGCGACGGCCGACGACCCCTCGATCGACGCCGAGCCGGGAAAGATCGTCCACGAGGTGCGGCACGGTCGCGCGGCGGAGACGTGGTTCGCCCGCTACTACGGCTCGGTCGACTCGACGCCGCTCTTCCTCGTTCTCCTGGCCGAGACGTTTCGCTGGACGGACGACACGGCGCTCGTCACGAGGCTCCGTGAGCCTGCATTACGGGCGCTCGAGTGGATCGACCGCCATGGGGATCTCGACGGGGACGGGTTCGTGGAGTACCACCGCCGCACGGAGCGCGGGCTCGCGAACCAGTCGTGGAAGGACTCGGGGGACTCCCAGCGCTTCCACGACGGCGCGATGGCCGAGTCGCCGATCGCGCCGGTCGAGGTCCAGGGCTACGTGTACGACGCCAAGCGTGGGCTGGCGGAGATCGCCCGCAAGGCGTGGCGCGACCCGGATCTCGCCGACCGGCTCGAGCAAGAGGCCGACGAGCTCCGGAGCAGGTTCGACGAGGCGTTCTGGGTCCCGGAGCGTGGAGGGTTCTACGCACTCGCGCTCGACGGCGAGAAGCGACGCGTCGACTCGCGCTGCTCGAACATGGGTCACCTGCTCTGGAGCGGGATCGTCGCGCCGGAGCGCGTGCGCATCATCGCCGACCAGCTGCTCTCGGAGGGCCTGTGGTCCGGGTGGGGCATTCGCACGATGGCGAACGACGAGGCGGCGTTCAACCCCTTGAGCTACCACAACGGAACGGTGTGGCCGCACGACTCTGCGCTTGCAGCGTGGGGTCTCGCGCGCCACGGACACGTGGAGGCGTCGAGGCGCATCGCACGTGCGCTGATCGAGGCCGCAGGCCACTTCCAGTGGTCGCTGCCCGAGGTGTTCGCAGGCTTCGCCCGTGCCGATACACCCTTCCCGATCGCGTATCCGACCGCGGCGCGTCCCCAGGCGTGGGCGGCGGGCACGCCGATCCTCCTCGTACGTGTCCTCCTCGGCCTCGAGCCCGACCGCGCCCGTCAACGGCTCGTGACCACCATCGACGACGAGCTTCCCAGCTGGCTCGACGGACTCCGCCTCGAGGGCGTGCGCGCGTTCGGTCGCTCCTGGACTGTCGCGGTCGACCGTGGCAGTGTCTCGGTGTCCGAAGGACCCTGATGAACGTCGGCATCGTCTGTCCTTTCTGGTTTCCCGTACCGCCTGAGGCGTACGGGGGAACGGAGCGCGTGGTCGCGCTTCTGGCGGACGGCCTTGTCGACGCGGGCCACGACGTGACGCTCTTCGCGTCGGGTGACTCGCAGACGCGGGCGAGGCTCGAGTCCGTGTTCCACACCGCGCCGAGTGAGTGGATCGGTCACACGTACTGGGAGATGCAGCACGCGCTCAACGCGTTTCTCAAAGCCGACGAATTCGACGTCGTGAACGACCACACCGGGATGCTCGGTCTCGCCTTCGGCGGCCTGATCGACGTGCCCTTCTGCCACACGGTGCACGGGCCGCTCGACGGGCAGCCCGGCCGCCTCTACGACCAGGTCCTCGAGCTCGCGCCGAGCGCAAAGCTGATCTCGATCTCGATGAACCAGCGGAAGCCGAGACCCACGTTCCCGTGGATCGCAAACTGCCCGAACGCTCTGGATCTCTCCCTCTACCCGTTCCGGCGCAAGCCGGGTGGCGACTACCTGCTCTTCCTCGGGCGCATGAGCCCGGACAAGGGTGCACACCGGGCACTCGCGGTCGCGCTCGAGACCGGGTTGCCTCTCAAGATCGCCGCCAAGTGTCGCGAGCCGCTGGAGATGAGGTACTTCGACGAGTTCATCCGGCCTCATCTCGGCGACACGATCGAGTACGTCGGCGAGGTCGGCCATGCCGACAAGGTCGAGCTCCTGATGGGGGCTCGCGCCCTCATCTCGCCGATCGACTGGGAGGAGCCGTTCGGGCTGATGATGATCGAGGCGATGGCGTGCGGAACTCCCGTGATCACCACTCGGCGCGGGGCGGTGCCCGAGATCGTCGAGCACGGCAGGACCGGGGTCATCGTGGATAAGTACCGCGAGATGGAGGACCCGGCGGTCCTCGAGCTCGTAGACGCACTCGATCCCGTCGTGATTCGCGGCGAGGTCGAGAATCGCTTCTCGCCGGAGAACATGGTCGCGAGCTACGTCACGGCGTTCGAGGCGACGATCCAAGCGCTCGACGTGTGAGGCTGCGTTCGCAGTACGACCGCGAGATCGCCGGTCTCGCGCTTCCGGCGCTGGGCGCGCTCGCTGCCGAGCCGCTGTACCTCCTCGTCGACACGGCCATCGTCGGGCACCTGGGCCGCGAGCAGCTCGCGGCGCTCGGGATCGCGTTCGCAGTGCTGGGTGGCGTCTTCGCCATCTTCAACTTCCTGCAGTACGGGACCACCGCGCAGGTGGCGCGGGCGGGTGGCGCCGGCGCGGAGGAGACCGCGCACCGGCTCGGAGCGCAGGCAGTGTGGCTCTCGCTTGCGTTCGGCGTCGGCGTGGCCGTCCTCGTGGCTGTTCTCGCCGAGCCGCTCGTCTCGCTGATGGGCGGCGAGGGACAGACCGCGGACTACGCCGTCACGTACCTGCGGATCGCAGCGATCGGGCTACCGGCCGCATTCCTCGCGCTCGGCGGCCAGGGGTACCTGAGGGGGATCTCCGACCTCCGGACGCCTCTCGTCGTGCTCGTCGTCGCGAATGCGGTCAATCTCGTGCTCGAGGTGGTCTTCGTCTACGGGCTCGACTGGGGAATCGAGGGCTCGGCGTGGGGCACGGCCTTGGCACAGCTCGGCATGGGCGCTGCGTTCCTCGTGCTGATCGCGCGTGGGCTGAACCGCACGGAGCTCGTGCTGCGGCTCGCGCTCGCACGTCGCGTCCTCTCACTCGGGAAGTGGATCTTCATCAGGACGACCGCCCTCATGGCCTCCTTCGTCCTGGCGGGCGCGGTCGCGACCCGGTTCGGGGACGCCTCGATCGGCGCCCACCAGGTCGCATTCCAGCTCTGGGTCTTCCTCGCACTCGTGCTCGATGCGATAGCGATCGCGGGTCAGATCATCGTCGGGCGCGAGCTCGGTGCAGGGAACAGGGACGACGCCTACTCGGCGAGCGCGCGGATGATCTGGCTCTCGGTCGCCCTGGGGGGAGCGTTCGCCGTCGTCATGCTCGCGCTCGCAGGCCTCCTCCCGCGGATCTTCACCGGCGACCCCGCCGTGCTCGACGAGGCGGCGCTCCTCTGGCCGCTCTTCGCGCTCATGCAACCGCTGAACGGCGCGGTCTTCGCGCTCGACGGAATCCTCATCGGTGCGGGCGACGGCCCCTTCCTCGCTGGCTCGATGGTGGCTGCGTTCCTCGCCTGTGCGACCGTGCTTCTCGCCTCGCTCGCGGAAGACTGGGGCATCCGCGGCGTCTGGGCGGCGCTCGTGGTCCTGATCGTTGTACGGCTGACGCTCATGGCCGCCCGCTTCCGCCGGGGTCGCTGGCTCGTCACGGGTTGGGCCGCCTGAGGCGGCGGGCCGGTGCCTACTCCGGGCCGGTGACCTTGACTCGCTCGCCGGGGAACGTGCAGGAGTTCTCGGCGAGCTCGATCGTCCCGCCTCCCTTGTGGGGATACGCCTGCTTCGTCGTAAACCTGACCCGTGTCTTCCGGCCTCGCGCCGGACCCACGGCCTCGATTGCGTTGAAGGCGAGATGACCGAACGCCGTCGAGGTGATCTTGACGCCGAAGGTCGGGCGGAAGCGGAAGCAGGGAATCGCCTTGCTGCCCGTGTTCGTGACGGTCAGGACGTAGCCCTTCTTCGAGGGCGTGATGACGCCCGTCGCCTTCACGACGGCAGGACCGCTCAGCGCAGGTGACACAACCGTCAGGCCGACGGCCGCCAGTATCGCAGGTAGAAGAATCCGCATCGCCATTCTCCCCGAGGCCGGCGATCCTCTCAGGACCGGGAATCAGCCGTCAAGTGCAGGTGCCGGACGCAGGACGAGCACTTCACCGGGGCTGTGAGCGAGCATCCAGACGAGATCCTTCGAGCTGAACCCGGCGTGGCCCGGCGCGGGCGCCGGCACGACGATTCGGTCGAACGTCTCCGCATCCCAGAGGCGCTGCAAGGCGTCGATCGGCGATCGTCCGCGCTCGACGCGCGCATCCACCGGCACACCATTGCGCCTTGCGGCGAGCTCGACGGCCTCGAGGATCGGCATCGCGCGGTGCAGCTCGTCTTGCTGGACCGGTGCGTCCAGACTGAGCTCGAGTGGAACGACGAGCAGGTACGCGGGTACCAACACGGCCGCCTCCGCGTGGGCGATCCGCAGCGCCGCGTCGAGGACCACGGGATCGAGCTGGCGATCGGTGAAGGGCACGAGCAGCCGCGGCTGGTCGGGGCGGCGGCTGGGGAGCCTTCGTGTGGGCCAGAGTCGCAAGATCCCGCCCTACGGCCTCAGCTCGTCGCGAAGAGCGCGGTGAGCGACGACCCTGATGTCGATGCCGGGAAGCTCGCGGATCATGCGCGAGACGAGCGAGCCACGGATGATCTCGACCCAGCGACGCTCGTCCGGAGTTCCGACGAAGACGTACGTCGACCCGCGCTCCGCGGCAACCCGGCGAACCGTTGCGACGAGGTCGTCGCCCTCTTCCTCCAGGAAGTGGACGCCGAGGATCGAGGCAAGGCGGCGAAGCGCGGCAAGCTGTGTTGCTTCCTCGGCGGACAGCTCCTGGCCCGGCCGGCGCATCCAGAGCGCGTCGATCTCGCCGCCGAGCCGCTGAGCGGAGCGCCAGGCGCGCCGCAGCACGCGCTGCGAGCGTGGCTGAGGCTCGACGAGGACGAGGATGCGCTCGCCGACGGCCTGCTTGCTGAGCGGGTCGAGCACGGTCGTGCCCCGCCGGGCCTCGACGTCCTCGGCAACCTCGCGCAGCGCGAGCTCCCGCAACGCGGAGAGGTTGTCCTGCCGGAAGAAGTTGAGGAGTGCTCGCTCCGCCTGTCCGCTCGGATACACCTTGCCGCTACGGAGGCGGTCCTGGAGCGCCTCCGGCGAGATGTCGACGAGGACGACCTCGTCGGCGGCGTCGAGCATCCGGTCGGGGAATGTCTCGCGCACTCTGACGCCGGTCAGCTCGAAGACCGCGTCGTTGAGACTCTCGAGGTGCTGGATGTTGACGGTGGAGATGACGTCGATCCCGGCCTGGAGGATCTCGTCGATGTCCTGGTAGCGCTTCTCGTTGCGCGATCCGACCGCGTTCGTGTGCGCGAGCTCGTCGACGAGCGCGATCTCCGGCGCACGCCTGATCACGGCGTCGACGTCCATCTCCTCGAGCTCGAGGGCACCGTGCTCGATGCGCAGCCTCGGAACGGTCTCGAGCCCGTCGGCAAGCGCAGCCGTCTGGGGCCGGTCATGCGGCTCGAGGTAGCCGATGACGACGTCGCGGCCCTCCGCTTGAGCCTGCCTGCCTTCCTGGAGCATCCGGTACGTCTTGCCCACGCCCGCCGCCATTCCCAGGAGAATTCGGTACCGGCCGCGCACGCCGGGGAGGTTATGCCCCGAAGACGTTGTGGATGAGGAGGTCTATCAGCTTGATGCCGACGAACGGCAGGATCACGCCGCCAAGCCCGTAGATGAGCAGGTTGCGGCGGAGGAGCGCGGTTGCCCCGATCGCCCGGTACTTGACGCCGCGAAGCGCCAGGGGGACGAGAGCGGGGATCACGAGCGCGTTGAAGATGATCGCCGAGATGATGGCGCTGTACGGCGAGCCCAGGTTCATCACGTTCAAGGACCCAAGGGGGCCCTCCTCGCCGGGCGTCGTCGAGTAGGTGTAGGCGAAGATCGCCGGCAGGATCGCGAAGTACTTCGCGACGTCGTTCGCGATGGAGAACGTCGTCAGCGAGCCGCGCGTGATCAGCAGCTGCTTGCCCACTTCGACGATCTCGATGAGCTTCGTGGGGTTCGAGTCGAGGTCGACCATGTTGCCGGCCTCTTTCGCGGCGGTGGTGCCGGTGTTCATCGCGACGCCGACGTCGGACTGTGCGAGGGCGGGCGCGTCGTTCGTCCCGTCGCCGGTCATCGCGACCATGCGTCCGCGTGCTTGCTCCTCCCGGATCAGCTCGAGCTTGCGCTCCGGAGTCGCCTCGGCGAGGAAGTCGTCGACGCCCGACTCCTGCGCGATCACGGCGGCAGTGACTGGGTTGTCGCCGGTGATCATCACCGTTCGGATCCCCATCTTGCGGAGCTCGTCGAACCGCTCGCTCATGCCGCCCTTGACGATGTCCTTCAGGTGGACGACACCGAGGACCCAGTTGTCCTGAGCGACGACGAGCGGCGTTCCGCCGGACTGGGCGACGTTGTGCACGAGCACGTCGAGATCGTCCGGCGCGCTACCTCCGTTCTCCTCGACGAAACGCTTCACGGCATCCGCCGCTCCCTTCCGAAGGCTTCGCCCGTCGAGGTCGAGGCCGCTCATACGAGTCGAAGCGGAGAAGGGGATGAACTGATGGTCGCCGAGCTCTTGCTCGCGGAGACCGAACTGCTCCTTGGCGAGGACGACGATCGAGCGCCCTTCGGGTGTCTCGTCCGCCAGCGAAGCGAGCTGTGCCGTCCGGGCGAGGTCGAGCTCGTCGACTCCGCTCACCGGTAGGAACTCAGCGGCCTGGCGGTTTCCGAGCGTGATCGTGCCCGTCTTGTCGAGGAGGAGGACGTCGACGTCACCCGATGCCTCGACGGCGCGCCCCGACATCGCCAGGACGTTCCGCTGAACGAGCCGGTCCATCCCTGCGATGCCGATCGCCGAGAGAAGTGCGCCGATCGTCGTCGGGATGAGCGCGACGAGAAGGGCGATGAGAACGGTCTGAGAGAGTGCGGTGCCGGCGTAGATGGCGTACGGCCGCAACGTCACGGTCGCGGCGAGGAAGGTGATGGTGAGGCCTGCGAGGAGGATGTTGAGCGCTATCTCGTTCGGGGTCTTCCGGCGCTCTGCGCCCTCGACGAGCGCGATCATGCGGTCGAGGAACGACTTCCCCGGCTCCTGGGTGACCTCGATGACGAGTTGGTCCGAGAGCAGCCGCGTGCCTCCGGTGACGGCGGAGCGGTCTCCGCCCGCCTCCCGGATGACGGGGGCGGACTCGCCGGTGATGGCGGACTCGTCGACGGAGCCCACGCCCTCGATGATCTCGCCGTCGGCGGGAATGATCTGGCCGGCTTGCACGACCACGATGTCACCGCGTTGCAGCTCCGGGGCAGGCACCTCCTCGAGGCCGCCCGTACCCGAGCGCCGGTAGGCGACGGTGGTGGTGCGGGTCGCTCGCAGGGCGTTCGCCTGCGCCTTGCCGCGGCCCTCCGCGATCGCCTCTGCGAAGTTCGCGAAGAGAACGGTCAGCCAGAGCCAGAACGCGATGGTGCCCGTGAACCAGAGCGGCTCGTGGTCGCCGCCGCCGATGAGATCGCGGAAGAAGATCGCGGTCGTGACCACGCTGCCGATCTCGACGATGAAGATGACCGGGTTGCGGAAGAGCGTCCGGGGGTCCAGCTTGACGAACGAGTCACCGATCGCGGCGACGACGATGTCGCGCGAGAAGATGCCCTGCTTCTGCCTGGTCATGGGGTCTCCTCGTCGAGAGCAAGATTCAGCTCGAGCACGTTTACGCCAGGCTCGCCGAAGATTCCGAGCCAGCGCCCGTCCGTGTTCTCGTCGATCAATTCTGCGACCCGATCCTCGGAGAGCCCGCGCTCCTTCGCCACGCGCGCGGTCTGGAGTTGCGCGTTCGCGGGCGAAATGTGCGGGTCGATCCCGGAGGCGGAGGTGGTAACCGCATCGACGGGGATGTCACCGATTCTGAGGCGCGGGTTATAGGGGCGCTCGAGTTTCATGATCGCCAGCGCGCGCTGCTTGATCGCTTTCGCGAGGTCGGAGTTCGTCGGACCGAGGTTGGCGAACGTCGTTGCGCCGGCGTTGTACTCGGGGGCCGTGGCCGAAGGCCGCGGATGGAAGTATTGCGGCCTGGTGAAGGCCTGCGCGGCGAGCTTCGAGCCGACGATCTTGCCGTCGCGCTCGATCAGGCTTCCGTTCGCCTTGTCTGCGAAGGCGAGCTGCGCAAACCCGGTGAAGACGAGGGGATAGAGCAGCCCGAAGACGACCGTCAGGACGACGACTGCGATCACGGAGCGGCCGAGGGCGCGCGTCATCATGGTGAGAGCGCCTCCACGATCGGCCCGAGCGTCAGCGCGGGGAAGAGCATGAGGCCGGCGGTCAGGAGCACGACGCCGACGAGTAGCACGGCGAAGGTCGCTCCGTCTGTCCGGAAGGTGCCGGCCGAGGGAGGCGTGATCTTCTTGGCCGCGAGCGAGCCACCGAGCGCGAGCGCGGCGACGAGCGGCGCGAATCGTCCGAGCCAGAGCGCGATCGATCCGACAAGAGTCGAGAACTCGGTTGCGCCGTAGCCCGCGAACGCGCTGCCGTTGTTGTTCGACTGCGAGTCGTAGGCGTAGAGCGTCTCCGAGAAGCCGTGCGCAGGCAGGTCGTGGTTGTAGATGGACGCAAGCCCGCGGCTCGTGACGATGGCGATTGCGGTCAGCACGAGCACCATCGTCGGCACGAAGAGCGCTCCAACGGCGGCGAGCTTGATCTCCCTCGCCTCGATCTTCTTCCCCAGGTACTCGGGCGTGCGGCCCACCATCAAGCCCGCGATAAAGACGGCGATGACGATGTAGAAGAACATTCCGTACAGGCCCGAGCCGACGCCGCCCCAGATGACCTCGCCGGTGAACATGTTCGTGATGGGAACGGCGCCGCCGGCCGCGGTGAGCGCGTCGTGGCCGCCGTTGACAGAGCCGTTGGAGGCGTTCGTCGTCACCACCGCCCAGTTGACGGTGGACGCGATGCCGTAGCGCACCTCCTTGTCGGACATGTTCCCGCCGCTCGAACCGTCGCCGGCGGTGATGTTCACACCGGAGTCCCGCAGGACCTGGGAGCCGTGCTGCTCCGCCGGGAGCGCGACCGCGATCCCGATGATCGTCATCGTCAGCATTGCGGCGTAGACCGGATATGCCTGGCGTCGTGAGCCGACCATGCGGCCGAACATGAAGACCTGAGCGACAGGGATCAGCAAGATGGCGATCATCTCGAGCAGATTCGTGAAGGGGTTCGAGCTCTCGAACGGGACAGAGGAGTTCGAGTTGTAGAAGCCGCCGCCGTTCGTCCCCAGCTGCTTGATGGCGATCTGACTGGCCGCAGGGCCGCGCGCGATCGTCTGCTGCGCCCCCTCGAGCGTCGTTGCGGTCGCTGCGCCGTCGAAGGTCTGCACCACACCCTGCGAGATGAGCAGGACCGCAAGGATGGTCGCGAGCGGCAGGAGGATGTAGACGAGAGAGCGGTAGAGGTCGACCCAGAAGTTCCCGACGGTGCTCGCCGAGCGCCTCGCGAATCCGCGGATGACGGCTGCGAGCACGGCCATACCGAGCGCGGCCGAGACGAAGTTCTGCACGGCGAGCCCGGCCATCTGGCTCAGGTACGACATCGTGTACTCGCCGCCGTAGTACTGCCAGTTCGTGTTCGTGATGAAGCTCGCGGTCGTGTTGATCGAGACCCACGAGTTCACACCCGGCAGCCCGTCCGGGTTGAAGGGCAGGCTGCCCTGGAGACGGAGCAGGAGGTAGAGGAGGACTGCGAAGACGCCCATGAAGACGAGGGCCGTGAGTGCGTACGGCTTCCAGCCCTGCTCTTCCTCGGCACGCGTTCCGACGAGCCGGTAGAACCCGCGCTCGGGGGCGGCGAGCCAGCGCGGGATGCGCAGCGTCCCGGAGTAGACGCGCGCCATGTACCAGCCGAGCGGGTACGCGAGCACCGTCAGGATGACGAGGTAGAGCGCGATCTGGGTGATGCCGTTGCCCGTCACAGCTTCTCCCCCCGGAAGAGCACCCAGATGAGGTAGGCGAAGACGAGCAGCGCCACCACGAGTCCGAACACGTCGCCGGCGGACATCAGACGCGCTCGAACAGGAAGATCAGGGCAAAGGCACCTACGAAGCAGAGAACCGCAATCACGATGCCGAGGAGCTCCACCATCAGCGCGGTTCCAGAGCCGTGAGCGCTGTGTCGAGGTAGACAGGGAGCGCGTCTATTTGCTCGCGATCGTAGAGAGGGCTGGAGCCGTCGACGAGCAGACGCTCGACGAACAGGACTCCACGCGCTGCAACAGGCCTCTGGAGATCGGAAAGGCGCGCCGCCACTGCGAGCAAGGTCTCGGCCTCGGCTCGGACGGCGAGGCGGTTGACAGGGGAGGCGCTGGGAAGGTAGCGAGCATCGGCCTCGCGGACGAGCGAGCGGAGCGTGTGCGCCAGGTCCAGCCTGTTCTTCGGCGTGACGAGCTCTTCCACGCGCCACGCAAGTCGAAGGGGTGGGCTTGTTCGTCGCAGCAGCTCCGCGTCGGCGGCCCGCCGTGTCGCATACAGGGTGCGCCGGGCCTTGATCCGGTCGACGGCGTGCGAGAACGTACGGAGCCACATGCGGCTGCTGCTTGCCGTCGCGTCCGTCTGAAGAGATTCCGCCATGCCCCGAAGGTAGAACCACCGGCCTGAGGGCGAGCTAAGGCTTCGCGTCGCCTCTCTAAGGGTCGTCTAAGGGTGCGCTGCCGGATTCACGAGCCGGTAGCCCGCTCCAGGCTCGGTCAGGATGTAGCGAGGGCGAGCCGGGTCGGGCTCGAGCTTGCGGCGCAGCTGCGAGACGAACACGTGCAGGTAGCTCGACTCCTGCTGATACGCCGGACCCCAGACCTCCCGGAGGATCGTCTTGTGGGTGAGCAGCTTTCCCTCGTTCTGTGCGAGCACCCGCAGGAGCTCGAATTCGTGCGGGGTGAGGTGGATGGCCTCTCCGTCCATGCTGACCGAGTGCTTCTCGAGATCGATGCTGAGCGCGCCGATCACGAGCGTCGGCTCCGTCGCGGGGCCTGCTCGACGGAGGGCCGCTCGCAGCCGCGCGAGAAGCTCGCCGATTGCGAACGGCTTCGTCACGTAGTCGTCGGCGCCCGCGTCGAGGGCGGAGATCTTCTCGACCTCGTCGCCGACGGCGGAGACGAGGATGATCGGCGCGTCGGTCCAGCGGCGCAGCTCCCGGCACACGTCGGTGCCACGGCCGTCGGGGAGGAGCAGGTCGAGGATGACAGCGTCCGGAGGTCGGAGAGCCGCCGCGCTGAGCGCCTCTTCGGCGGTCGTCGCGGCGACGACGTCGTAGCCCGCTCCGCGAAGGTTCGTCTGCAGGGCGCGAAGGAACTGGGGCTCGTCGTCGACGACGAGCACCCGCTCTCCGCTCACGTTTGGACCGCGACGGGCAGCTCCGCGAGCGGCAGCGCCAGGACGAACGACGCCCCCTGTCCCTCTCGAGTCTCGAGCCACAACCGGCCCCCGTTGGCCTCGGTGAACCCGCGCGCGATGGCCAACCCGAGACCGGCGCCGGGCTCTTCGGGTCGGCCGGCGACGCGGTAGAAGGGTTGGAAGATGTGCTCTCGTTCTGCCTCGGGGACTCCCGGGCCGCGATCGGTCACGCGGATGAGCAGCTCCTTCCGCGTGGCCGTCACTCGGACGTGGACCTGCTCGCCCGGCGGCGAGACACGAAGCGCGTTCTCGATCAGGTTGACGAGAGCGCGCTGGATCTGGATCGCGTCGATGCGAACCGGCGGGAGCTCGGCAGGCGCCGTCACGTTGACGTGGCTGTCGTCCCCGAGCTCGTCGAGGGCTCCCGAGACCAGCTCGTCGGCCGTCCAGAGCTCCGGTCTTGCCTCCGCAGCCTGCACCTGGAGCCGAGAGAGGTCGAGGAGGTTCTCCACGAGGCGCTTGAGTCGCGAGTGCTCGACGCGAATCGTCTCGAGCAGCGCAGCTCGGTCATCGTCTGTCAATGCGAGCTCGCCGCTCTCGAGGCCGTCGAGTGCCTGCTCGATGGTCGCGAGCGGTGTCCGCAGGTCGTGCGAGACGGCCTGGATCACGGCCGTCTTGACGGTGTCGCTGCGTCGCAGCGTGTCGGCGTCGAGCGCCTCGCGGGCAAGTGTCTCCCGCTCCCTGGCAACTGCCAGCAGCGACGCGAGCGCCGGGAGGAGGCGCCGGCAGGTCGCGAGCGCCGGCTCCTCGCTCTCCGGCGTGAAGAGGGTGCCGATCGGCCTCCCGTCGACCACGAGCGGGTGTGGAGAGTCGTGGGAGCCGCTGCGCGCCCGCTCGCCGAGGGCGATCCTCACCGACGACACACCGAGGACTGCAGCCGTCCGTTCTGCGATGCGATCGAGCTCCTGGTCGAGATGAGTTCCCCGGAGCAGCTCGACGGCGATGTCGGAGAGCAAGGCCGCCTCTCGCTCACGCTGCTCGGCTTCGGCACCGCGTGTCCGGTAGCGGGACGCGAGGCCTCCGACGACGACCGCCGTCACGATGTAGACGGCGAGTGCGGACCAGTTCTGCCGGTCGGCGAGCGTGAACGAGTAGAGAGGCGGGAGGAAGAAGAAGTTGAAGGCGAGCATGCTCGCCACCGCCACGGGAACCGCGACCAATGTGCCCCAGAAGAGCGCGACCGGGAGGACGGCGAAGATGTACAGGACTCCCAGGCTGAGAACGGGAATGAAGTTGTCGACGAGCTCGATCGCCGCCGTCACGACGACGACGGCGAGCATCCCTGCGACGACACCCGACGGCCCAGTGTCTCGATGCGTCTCGGCTCACGGTGGGGAAGCGTACGCCCGCCGACGGCGTGCGTGTGCACGGCCGGTGGTGCGATCTAAGCTCCGCGCGTGAACGTCCTCGGCGGTGAGCTCGCGCCGTGCTCCTTCGATCCGGTCACGGGCTACTTCCGCGACGGCTCGTGCCGCACAGAGGGCGTTGACCCCGGCTTCCACGCCGTCTGTGCGGTGATGACCGACGAGTTCCTGGAGTTCACCCGCGAACGGGGGAACGATCTCGTCACGCCGCAGCCGGAGTGGTCGTTCCCAGGGCTTCGGCCGGGAGACCGCTGGTGCGTCGTAGCCGCTCGCTACCAGGAAGCGCTCGAGGCAGGAGTCGCGCCGCCCGTCGTGCTCGAGGCGACGCATGCATCCGCGCTCGAGTTCGTCTCGCTCGCGGATCTCGAGGCGCACGCGGCCGCGGACGACGATTGACGATGACCTGAAGCGGCGAGGCCGACTCGCTCCTTCTCGGTTACGCAGCGTCGCGCCGCTTGCGCCAGTAGCGCTCGATCCCGGCGTAGTGATGCCAGTACGGCGCGGCGCGATCGTACTCGTCCTCGAGCCCTGGATCCGTCCGCGACACGTCGTACCGCGCAGCGGCGACGAAGGTGGGCTCGTCCATCCCGTTCTCGACCCGGCCCGACCAGCTTGCGAGCGTCTCTCGCAGTGCCGCCAGGTGGTTCTCCACGTCGTCGAAGACGCCGAAGTGGATCAGCGCCAGACGTCCCGGGGCGCGGATTTCGATCTCGACGAGCGTTCGCTCCCACGCCTCGAGATCGAACTCGGGGGGAGGGCACGGCGGAGCGACGAAATGCCCTGGCCCGATGCGTACGCCTGCGGCGTCGCCGGCGTAGAGCGTCCCGTCGGTCGCGAGATACGAGACGTGATGCGACGCATGCCCGGGAGTGGGGAAGCACTCGAGCCCGGCAACGGACTCGCCGACGACATGGACGTTCGCCTCCGGGACAGGCGCGAGCTCGCCCCAGAGCGCGTCGAACGCGTCCCCGTACAGGCGTCGTGCGCTCGCCTCGAGCTTCGTCGGGTCGATGAGGTGGGGAGCACCGATCGCGGAGACATGGACCTGGAGGGACGGGTGCTCGCGAACGAGCACCCCGGTCGCGCCTGCGTGGTCGAGGTGGATGTGGGAGAGGAGGAGGTGTCGGATGTCCGAGAGGTCGAGCCCCCGCTCCGCGAGACCCGTCTTCAGGTGCGGAACGCACGTCGTCGGGCCGCAGTCGAAGAGCGCGGGCCCACTCTCGGTCTCGAGCACGTAGCAGCCGACGATCCTCGGGTGCTGGTGCTGGAGGTCGATCGGCTCGCGGTTCACCCCCCGATCTTAGGAGGGGGAGTGTGCGGCGAGGCTGCTAGACCGCGAGCGCGTCGTCGAGGTCGGTGATCAGGTCGTCCGCGGACTCGATGCCGACCGAGAGCCGGATGAGCCCGCCCGGAACGGCGAACGGTGCATCTGCGGTCGAAGCGTGCGTCATCCTGGCGGGCTGCTCGATGAGGCTCTCGACGCCGCCAAGGCTCTCGGCGAGCTTCCAGATCCGCGTGCGCCCGACCACCGCGACGGCTTCCTCCTCGCTGCCGACGAGGAACGAGACCATGCCGCCGAAGTTGCGCATCTGGCGCGCCGCGACCGTGTGGCCGGGGTGCGTGGGGAGGCCCGGGTAGAGCACGCGCTCGACACGAGGGTGGCGCTCGAGCACGGCCGCGATCGTCGCCGCGTTCTCGCAATGGCGGTGCATGCGCACGGCGAGCGTCTTGACCCCGCGGAGGACGAGCCAGCAGTCGAACGGCCCGGGAATCGCCCCGAGCGACTTCTGCAGGAAGGCAAGTCGCTCCGACACGGCGTCGTCGTTCGTTGCGACGAATCCGCCGATGACGTCCGAGTGACCGCCGAGGTACTTCGTCGTCGAGTGGAGCACGAGATCCGCGCCGAGAGCGAGCGGTTGCTGGAGGTACGGGGTCGCGAAGGTGTTGTCGACCACGACGAGCGCCCCGACTGCGTGCGCGGCCGCTGCAGCCGCCTCGATGTCGACGATGTTGAGGAGCGGGTTCGTCGGCGACTCGAGCCAGATCAGCTTCGTCTGCTCGTCGATGTGATCGGCGAGACCGGTCGAGATCTCATCGGGCGTGAGGTACGTGAAGCGGTAGCCCTTCGGCTCGTAGACCTGCGAGAACATCCGGTAGATCCCGCCGTACACGTCGTTGACCGAAACCACGTGATCGCCGGGCGAGAGCAGGTGCATCAGCGTCGTCGCGGCTCCGAGGCCGGCGGAGAAAGCGTGTCCGTGGGCGGCGCCCTCGAGCGCTGCGATGCACTCCTGGAGCGCGGTGCGCGTCGGGTTGGCGACCCGCGCGTAGTCGTACCCCTTGTGGACGCCGACGGCCTCCTGCACGTACGTCGAGGTCTGGTAGATCGGGGTGGTTATCGCCCCGGTCGCCGGGTCCGGCTCCTGTCCGACGTGGATCGCCTTCGTCTCGAACTGCACGGCGCGGATGCTACTGGGGTGAGCGGGGCCGGCCGCGGTGCCGGCTACGGCTCACGTTCGAGTCGCCACCGGAGCTCCGGCCCGGTCGCGCGCTCGACTCGAACCGGGTCGGGCGGAGGGTTCGCCTCGATCCAGTCCGCGTAGCGGCGAGCGAGCGGGGCGGCTGAGACGCCGTGCGCGAGAACGGAGAGACCGACCGTCACGAACGTGACGGTCAGGAGCACGTCGTCGTGAGGCAGGCCACCCTCCTCCACGATGAGAAGAGCGAAGACGATGGACGCGAGCCCTCGCGGTCCGAACCAGCCGAGGAAGCCGACGGTCGGGCGCCGGGCGCCGCTCCCGGCCAGGGCGATCGCGACCGGAAGCATCCGGATCACCGTGAGGCTCAGGACGGCGTACACGGCGATCTGCCAGGTCACGTCGCCGAGCGCGGGGCCGAGGAGCACTGCGCCGAAGATGACGAACGTCAGCGCTCCGAGCACGGCGCCGGCCTCCTCCAGCAGATACGAGACCTCGCCTCCGCGCTCGCTGCGAAGACCCCCGAACACGGCCCCGCCGACGAAGGCGGCGATGAAGCCGGACCCACCGATCGCCTCCGCGACCTCGAAGGCGAGCCCGGCTCCGGCGAGCGGCACGACCTGCAGCCAGGCGGGCGCGATGAACTGCCTGCCTCCCGCGACGACGACGATCGCGGCTGCAACCGCTCCAGCAGCCACCCCGATGAGCGTCCCGTACCCGATCTTCTCCGCCACGAGCCGGAGCGCATGGCCGTGGCCGACGGCGTTCTCCTCCGCCTGGGCGATTGCGAGCGCGATGAGGAAGAGCGGCACGCAGATGCCGTCGTTGAGGCCGCTCTCGACGTTCAGGCCCTGCCGGACCCGGGACGGAAGCCGCTTGAGGCTGACGACTGCCTGCCCGAGGGCCGCGTCGGTCGGGGCGAGGACGACCGCGAGGACCAGTGCCTCCGGCCAGGCGAGCGCGTCGAGGAACACGAGGGCGGTCACGAAGCCGAGCACGATCGTGAGCGGCAGCCCGATGCCGAGCAGCCGCGCGGGAATCGGCGAGCTCGCCGCGCAGGACGCGGAGGTCGATGCGCGATGCGTCCGAGAAGAGGACGACGGCAAGCGTCGCCTCGGCGAGCAGCTTCACCCCGGATCCGGTCGCGCTCGGGTCGACGATGCCCAACGCGTCGACGCCCACGAGCAGGCCCGCCGCCGTGAACACCATCGCAGGTGTGATCGACGTGCCCTCGAGCCGGCCGGAGATCGCGGCGAACCCGAGCAGGATCAGCGCGAGGGTCGCGAGCTGCCAGTGCACGCGGCGACTCTAGAGGCTAGATCTCGGCGCCGAGAAACGTAGCGAGGCTCGCGAGCGCCTCGTCTGCTCGCGAGGTGTCGCCCCAGGCACCGATCACGTCGAGCGTCCGGGTCTTCGGATCGAAGCGCGGCTCGATCCGGCCGACGAGGCGATCGCCCACGAGGATCGGAAGCACGTAGTACCCGTACTCCCGCTTGGCCTTGGGGACGTACATCTCGAGGCGGTAGTGGAAGTCGAACAGGTTCTCGGCGCGGTCACGGTCGTGGATCAGCCGGTCGAACGGGGAGAGGAACGTGACGCGGTCTCCGACCGGGCCGTCTTCTGCCTCGGGGTGCGCCTCCCACCCGGCCGGTGTGAGCCTGACGCCGAGCGCTCGGAAGCGTCTGTCCGCGAGAGCGCGATCGGCTTCCCGCAGCGAGACCGTCTCCGTCTCCGGATACCAGCGCTCGGCCAGGTCCCACAGCCGCTGCCCGTTGCGCCTGCCCACGATGGCGACGACGCCGCGTCCGTGGAGGAGGTCCAGCATCACGGCGACGCTGCGATTCCCGTACCAGCCGTGCGACTGCCAGGTCCGAACCGAGGATCGCCCTCGATTTCGCGCGAGAGCATCGGGCCGTCGCGTCCAGCTCTCGGAGGACGAACGCCTTGAATCGCTTGTTCGTCTTCAGGAACTCGCTGCCCCTGCGCTCCCAGGCGTACGTGTCGCGCCGCCTCCGTCTCATGCGTGCCCGGAGCAGCGGCAGCGACTCGATCGGCCAGATGTACGCGTTCCACTCGATGAGCTTCTTCTCGTCCCAGAGCAGCCGGTCGAGCTCCGTCCTGTCGTAGGGGCCGAGGCGGCTCCAGAGGACGAGCTGCTGAGGCGGCGCAACCGTCGAGATCGGGTCGATCTGGAGGAAGCCCAGCTGGCGAACGGTGTCGAGGACGTTCGTCGCCGAGCCGTCGAGGAGCTGGGCGCGCACGGCGATGCGTCGTGCCTCGTCTCGCGAGACGATCCTCAACGCACGACGCGCTCGAGGCCGATCGTGCGACGCAAGCGGTCGAGCGCGCGGTCGAAAGCCTCGTCGAGCGCCCCCGAGCGCCGAACGCCACGTTCGAGGTGCAGCGCCTTGACGACGAGGCTGCCGTCCTTCCTCTCGGACTTGAGGTCGACGCGCCCGACGATCCGGTCGCGCCAGAGGAACGGCAGCACGTAGTAGCCGAACTGACGCTCGGGCGCCGGCTTGTACACCTCGATCAGGTGGTCGAAGCCGAGGATCCGTCGAGCGAACGCGCGATCCCAGAGCAGGTTGTCGAAGGGTGAGAGCAGCGCGGCCGCGGTGGGCCGTGGCGGGTCGAGATCGCTGCCGGCCGGGACGATTACATCGGCCTCGCCGTCCTCGACCCGGACCCGCTCGAGGAGGCCGTCGTGCACGAGCGCATCGACCGCCGGACGAATCCTCGCGGCGCCTCCGCGTAGGCGCCAGTGCTCGACGATCCCGCTCTCGGTGAGAGCGCCGCGAGCGCGAACGGCGCGAACCGCCAGCTCGCGCAGCCGGGTCGCGTCGTCCGGCTCGGGAGCGTCGAGCACCTCGCGCGGGATGACCCGCTCGGCGAGGTCGTAGAGCCGCTGGAACCCGCTCACGCGGCCGGCGATGACGATCTCGCCCGAGTGCCAGAGCGCCTCGAGCACGACCTTCGCAGGCTTCCAGTTCCACATGCCGCCGCCGCCCTGGCCTTCGAAGTCGCGGGACGCGATCGGTCCCCGCTCCCGCACCGCGGCCCGCACCTCGTCGGCGAGCTCGGGATGCTCGCCGAGCACGTCGCCGCGCCAGGGGTGGTGGCTCGCCATCGTCGCCCGGAAGAGCGGCCACTCCTCCACGGGGATGAGACACGCCTCGTGCGCCCAGTACTCGAAGATCCGCCCCTTCCCGAGCAGGTGGGAGACGGTCTCCCGCGGGTACTCGCCCACGCGCGAGCCGAGCGTGATCCGGTGGCTGCGCTCGACTGCGGTGATCGAGTCGAGCTGGACGCAGGAGAGCGCGCGAATCGTCTCCTCCACCTCGCGGCGCGTTCCACGTCGCGCGCGTGGCGCGTATCCCTGTGCGGCGATCGCAAGGCGTCGCAGGGCGGTCATCGAGATCGTCCGCATCCCGGAATTCCTACCGGCAGCCGGTCGGGCTACGGTGGCGCCGTGGTCGAGTGGGATCCGGACGTCGAGATCGACGCCACGCTGGTGCGGGCGCTTCTCGCCGAGCAGTTCCCGGATCTCGATGCCGGCTCCGTGCGACTTCTCGGAGAAGGCTTCGACAACTCGGTCTGGGCCGTCGAGGACACGTGGGCGTTCCGGTTCCCGCGGCGAGCGGTCGCGGTGCAGCTCGTCGACCGCGAGCTCAGCGTGCTGCCGAAGGTTGCTCCGCTCGTTCCGATTCCCGTCCCGACTCCCATCTTCGTAGGTAGGGAGAGCGACCTGTTTCCCAGGCCGTTCTTCGGCCACCGGATCCTGCCCGGCGTCGAGCCGGCTGATGCGCGCTTGACCGACATCGATCGGGTTCGCGTCGGCGCCGGCATCGCCAGGTTCCTCCGAGCGCTCCATGCGCCGGAGACCAGAGACGCCGTCGACGCCCGAACGCACGTTGCCACTCGATCCGAACCGTCGTGCGGACATGCCCTTCCGTGTCGCGAAGACTCGGGAGTGGCTCGACCGCCTCGCCGATCTCGCTGTCGAGAGTCGAGAGGCGGCGGAGCGGATCCTCGAAGACGCGGAGCAGCTCGCGCCGAGCTCGGCTCGAGCGCTCGTTCACGGCGATCTCCACATGCGCCATGTCCTCGTCGATCAGGGCGAGTTGAGTGGCGTCATCGACTGGGGTGACGTCTGCGTCGGGGATCCGGCCATCGACCTCCCGTTCTTCTGGAGCTTCCTGCCCCCGGACGCGAGAGATGGAATCCTCGAGCACTACGGTCCCATCGACCACGAGGCTCGGATCCGGGCGCGTGTGCTCGCGATCATGCTCTGTGCCGTGCTCACGCTCTACGCGCGTCACGAGGGCCACGAAGCTCTCGAGCGCGAGAGCCTCGCCGGCCTCGCGCGCACGCTCGTCGACTAGTCCGGGACGCGGCCTTCGAGGATCTCGGCGATCCGGTGTGGGTCGATGTTCCCGCCCGAGACGATGCAGACGACGCGGCCGGTTCCGCCGAGCCCGGCGATCGCCGCAGCGACCGGGAGCCCCGCCGCGCCCTCGCCGACGATGCGTCCCCGCTCGAGCAGAAGCCGCACTCCTGCGGCTGCGTCCTCGAGCGAGATCGAGAACGCGTCGGTGACCAGCGGCTCCGCGTGCGCCCACATCTCGGGCAGGAGCGCGCCCGAGCCGGCTCCGTCGATGAACGACGGCGTGTACTCGATCTTCGTCGGAACGCGACCGTTGGCGATGGCGGCGGTGACGGGAGCGCCCGTCTCGGGCTCGCAGACGTAGATCTCCGTCTCCGGTCGGAGCGCCTTGACAGCGCTCGCGATCCCGGTCGTCAGGCCGCCGCCGCCCCACGGGATCAGGACAGCGTCGAACTGCGTCGAGATCCTCGACGAGCTCGAGCCCGATCGTCCCGTTTCCCGCGATGACCGGGTCGTCCCGGACGGGATGGACGAAGTAGCCGTCCACGCCCTCCGCGCGACTCGCCTCCATGGCGCTCCACCATTCGTCCCAGGTCACACGCACGATCGTCCCGCCGAGTCGCTCGACCGCGGCGAGCTTCGACATCGACGCGTTGTGCGGGACGACGATCGTCGCCGGGACGCCGAGCTCGCGCGCCATCCAGGCGACGCCCTGCGCCATGTTCCCGGTGCTCGTCGTCACGACGCCGTTCGCGAGGTCGGCCGGGTCCGCGCTCAGGATCGCGTTCGCCGCGCCGCGGAGCTTGAACGAGCCGATCGGTTGCAGGTTCTCGAGCTTGAGCCAGATCTCGGCGGGCGCGTCGTCGACCTGGAGCCGGACGAGCGGCGTCCGAGTCACGGTTCCGGCGATCCGCTCGCGAGCTCGCTCGATCTCCTCGAGCGGGATCAGAAGTCGACCTCGGTCCCGACGCCCTGCTCCCGCGCGCGTCGCACGACGAGCTCGGCGGCGGCGAGGTCCTCGACGGCGATCCCGAGCGACTTGAACACGGTGAGCTCGTCCTCGTGCTCGCGGCCGGGGTGCATCCCGGCGAGCACCTCGCCGAGCTCGGCCTTGACGTGCTCCGGCCCGATCGCTCCCTCGGCCGCAGGGATCAGGTAGTCACCCGCCTCGTTGAACGCCGACTCCCGGCGGTCGACGAAGAGCGACGAGTGGGCGATGGTCTCGGTGTCGAGCTCACGCGTCGTCGGGAAGCACGCCCCGACCGCATTGATGTGGGTTCCGGGCGCGACCCAGCGCTTCTCGACGACCGGCTCGCGCGACGACGTCGTCGTGCAGACCACCTCGGCTCCGAACAGGGCCGCGTCGGCGGACGGCGCGACGATCGCGCCGGTCTCGGACGCCAGCCGCTCGGCCGCGTCGGTCGAGCGCGTCCAGATCCTGATCTCGGGATCCTCGACGACCGCTTTCATCGCGGCGACGTGCGCGCGGGCCTGCACGCCGGCTCCCAGGATCGCGATGCGCCGCGCATCGTCACGCGCGAGCGCTCGGGTCGCCACCGCGGAGACGGCTGCGGTCCGGATCGCGGTGATCGGTGACGCGTTCAGCAGCGCGACGAGCTCGCCGGTCGTGCCGTCGTGCAGCAGCACCCCACCCTGATGGGTGTCGAGCCCGCGGGCCGGGTTGTCGGGGCTGATCACGATCTCCTTCAGCGACCACAGCGGCACCGGCGTTTCCCGGTACGCCGGCATGAGACCCATGAGGCTCGGCGCACCTTCGGGCCGTGCAACGGAACGGAGGGGGAGGAAGAGCTCCCCGCGCGCGAGCGACGCGAGCACCTCCGCCATCGCTTCGACGCACGACTCCATGTCGAGCAGGCGCTCGACCTCGTGCTCGGAGAGGACGAGGACGCTCACGAAAACAAGCCTCGCAGATGGGCGTGGTCTGCCGGAGTCAGCTCGAGCGCGAGCGCTTCGCTCACGGGCGCGAGATGCTCGGCCCGGGTCGGCCCGACGACGACCGCGGTCACCTCGGGAACACCGAGCAGCCAGCCGATTGCGAGCCCTGCCATGGACACCCCGCGAGCGACTGCCTCGTGCTCGAACGCCTCGAGCGCATCGAACACGGCGTCGCTCTCGAAGTCCGTGTACGGCTCGGGCCGCTGTGTCATGCGCGAGCCTTCCGGGTACGGCTCGCCGCGGCGGTACTTGCCCGAGAGCCAGCCTCCGGCGAGCGGCCCGAACACCTCGTAGCCAAGGCCGTGCTCATGGCACACGGGGAAGACCGTTTCCGCGTCCTCGTGGTCGAGGAGAGAGAACGAGTTCTGGACGAACTCGTAGCGCGGGAGCCCCTCGAGCTCCGAGATCTCGACCGCCTCGGCGAGCTGCTCGGCGTCGAAGTTCGACGCTCCGACGGCACCGACCTTGCCCGAGCGAACGAGGTGGTCGAACGCGGCGAGGGTCTCCTCCTGCGGGGTGTCGAGGTCGAACGCGTGCGCGAGGTACAGGGAGACCCGCTCGACGCCGAGGCGCTCGAGGCTGGCGTCGATCTGCCGGTGGATGCGCGTGCGGGAGAGCCCGTGGTCGGCACCGGCCTCCATCGGGTTGAAGGTCTTCGTCTCGATGACGATCCGATCGCGGACGGCCGCATCCTTCGTCGCGAGCCACTCGCCGATCCACGTCTCGCTACGCCCCCCGCCGTACGCGTCCGCGGTGTCGAACGTCGTGATGCCGAGCTCCCAGGCGGCGTCCATGATCCGCATGGCCTCGTCCCTCGCGATCCCCTGACCGAAGAACGCGGGAGCGGATCCGACCCCTCCGAAGTTCCCGCAGCCGAGGATCACCCGTGACACCTCGATCCCGCTCCGACCGAGCTCTCGCTGTTCCACGGGGACGATCCTAGGCGGGAGAGAGCGGCGCGCGGCGCGGTGCGGGCGAAGGGAACGACGAGGCGATCTCGACGGAGCGGCCCTCGGCGGCGGACGTGGCCGTGGCATCGAGGATCTCGACGATGTGCGCCGCGTGCGCGCCGGTCGCACGGTGGGGGCGGCCGGTCTCGATCGCGTCGCTCAGCTCTCCGAGAGCACGTCCCCAGTCGGTGCCGCGGAAGGCGTTCTCCACCGGCACGGCTTCGTACGAACCGCCGAATGCTGCGAGCTCGACCGTGGCGTCGAACTCCTGCCAGCTCGAGAGGAAGAGCGAGCCGGTGTCTCCGTGGAGCTCGATTCCGCTCTGCTTGCTGTGGCGGCCGACGTAGAAGTTCGCGGTGAGTCGCACGATCGTTCCGCTCTCCAGCTCGACGACGGCGACACCGAAGTCCGGTGCTCTCACGAGAAATGGCTCTCCGGACGTCGTCGTCCGGTTGGGATAGAGGGTCGTTCCGAATGCGGTGACGCGGCGAGCCGGGCCGAACATGGCCGTGAGGATCGTCAGCGGATAGACGCCGACATCGGCGAAGGGCCCGATGTCGTAGAAAGGCTCGGGACGGGGGTGCCAGCTCTCGATGCGGCTCCAGTTCACCTCCGCGTAGGCGACGCGCACGGGACCGATCGCACCGTCGTCCACGAGTCGCCACATCGTCTCCTGCGCCTCGCCCATGTACGTGATCGGCGAGCACGAGAGCCGCAAGTTCCTCTCTGCGGCCAGGTCGACGAGCGAGCGAGCGCTCGCGTAGGTGCCGGCGAGCGGCTTCTCGCTGTGGACGTGCTTCCCCGCCTCCAGGGCTGCCGCCGTCACTGCGGCGTGGGCGCCGGGGTACGTCAGGTTGACGATCGCGTCCACGGCTGGGTCGTCGAGCACATCGTCGAGCGACGGGTAGTTCACACCGCCGAATCGATCCACGAACGCCGCGCTGAGAGCCGAGTCGACGTCGGTCGCACCTGCGATCTGCACCGACGGGTACGCGCTGATCGTCTCGCCGTACGGGCCGGAGATGTTCCCGCACCCGATCACGGCGACGCGAAGCGCGTGCTCAGACACGGTCACCCGCCCCGGCGGCGGAAAGCTGGTCCTGGACGAGAACGAGCATGCGGGCGCACTCGTTCGTCGGGTCGCGGTCGTACGGCTCGTGCTCGATGCTGACCGGGCCCGGGTAACCCATCGCGACGAGCGCGTCGACGCAGCCCGTCACGTTGGCGCACCCATCCCCGTGCATGCAGCTGATGTGCGAGCCCGGCTCCTCGACGTCCTTCAGGTGCACGTGGAAGAGTCGCTGCGCCAGCGCACGGATCGCGAGAACGGGGTCGTACGACTGCGTCGCCCACCAACCCGTGTCGACCGCGGCACCGAGCACGTCGTCGGCGTCCCCGATCGCGGCGAGCACCTCTTCCGGGGTCTTCTCGGGGTGGTTCTCGAGCCCGAATCGGACGCCATGGTCCCGCAGCACCGCCACCGCACCGTCGCGATCGCGGTGCACGATCTCGCCGACGCCGGCGATCAGATCGACATCGAGAGCGTTCGCGAGGCGGCACGCGGCTGCGATGTCGTCGACTGTCGCGCCGACGCTTCCGGCGAGACTGGAGACGCCGACCGCGTGACGTTCGAGGGTCTCACGCGCGCACGCGACATGCTCCGCGGTGGCCCAGCGCCAGTTGAGATGGCCGAACCAGAGATCGATCGTGTCGAACCCGATCCCGGTGATCCTCGCGAGGAGAGCGTCGAAGCGCGGCGCGAAGCTCTCGAGTGGCTCGAACGCCGCGTTCGTCGCGACGTCGAACGGTCCCCATTCGGTCGCAGCACCGTAGCCCAGCTCCTCGGCCACGTAGTTCGCGCTCATGAACGAGAGCGCGAGGGGAATGGGCGTCACGTGCGCCGGTGTCGTCGTGCCGTGGCTCGTCGACGGATTCATCGAGCGCGGACGAACTCGAGGATCTCCGAGAGCCGTCCGTGCGCGAGGCACACGACGGTATCGGCGGCGCCGTAGTAGATCGACAAGCGGTCGGAATCGCGATCGACGAGCGCGGCACAGGGGAAGACGACGTTCGGCACGTCGCCGACTTGCTCGTAGAGCACCTGCGGAGAGAGCAGGTAGTCGCGACCGCGCGCAAGTACGTTCCACGGCTCCTCCAGGTCGAGAAGGGCCGCTCCCATCGAGTACACGAAGCCGTTGCACGACGTGAGGACGCCGTGGTAGAGGACGAGCCAGCCCTCGTCCGTCTCGATCGGTGTAGGACCGGCTCCGATCTTCGTCGACTGCCACGTGAGCGGTACCGGCGCCATGACGTGTCGGTGCCTCCCCCAGTGCACGAGGTCGGGGCTCTCCGAGAAATAGACGTCGCCGAACGGCGTGTGACCGTTGTCGCTGGGACGACTGAGCATGGCGTACGTCCCACCGATCTTCCGCGGGAAGAGCACCCCGTTCCGGTTGAACGGCAGGAACGCGTTGTCGAGCTGGTGGAACGTCTCGAAGTCGTGTGTGTACGAGACGCCGATCGTCGGCCCGTGGTATCCGTTGCACCAGGTCACGTAGTAGCGATCCTCGATCCAC
This sequence comes from uncultured Actinomycetes bacterium, assembly GCA_963716975.1. Lineage (GTDB taxonomy): Bacteria > Actinomycetota > Thermoleophilia > Gaiellales > Gaiellaceae > GMQP-bins7. The sequence goes on from CAVQVA010000047.1 coordinate 38,423, forward strand.
GTGACGCGCGGGTCGTATGCGAAGAGGAACCGCTCCTGGATCTCGTGGACGCGGTCGTCCGCAGGGACGAAGGTGATGGGCTCGTCGTCGATCTCCCACGCAACTCCGTCGGGGCTTCGGCCCGCGTGGATGTTCATCACGCGCGTGGTGTCGTCGACGCGGAAGACCCCCGCGAATCCTTCACCGAAGGGGACGACGGCCGAGTTGAAGATGCTGTTCGCGCGTGGAACGGCATCGCGCGTGATGATCGGGTTGCGGCTCGAGCGCCAGACGACCCCACTCGTGCCCGGGGGGCGGTCCTCCCACGGAATGCTCGGAGCGCCGGTCGCCGTCTTCCGCGTCCATCCGTGCTCCGGTGCTCGTCACGTCGCCGTCTCCACGTTCTCTCTGTCGCGACGAAATGGCCAGTCTCGACCTCGACGAGCCGGCCAGCTCCGTCGGAGGCCTGCGGCTGACCGTTCGTCACGGGCGGCGCGGCACCGAGCTCCGCCTCGAGGTCCTTCCACTTCGTGTGCAGTTGCGGGACGGAGGCGAGCAGCGACTTCGTGTACGGATGGAGCGGGTTTCCGAACACGAGCTCGGTCGTACCCATCTCGACGACGCTCCCGCGCTGCAGGATCATCGTCTTGTCGCTGATGTAGTTGCCGAGCGAGAGGTCGTGGGTGATGAAGAGGATGCCGAGGCCGCGAGACTTCAGGTCGCCGAGCAGGTTGAGGACGTCGATCCGGGTCGAGGCGTCGAGCATGCTGATGATCTCGTCCGCCACGAGCAGGCGGATATCGAGGAGCAGAGCGCGCGCGATGAGCATGCGCTGCAGCTGACCGCCGCTCAGCTGATGGGGGTACTTCCCCAGGATGTCTCCCGGGTTGAGGCTCACGGCGCCCAGCGACTTCTCGAGCTTCGTGTTCCACTCGGTGTTGCTGAGCTCCGAGAAATACGCGCTGCGCAAGATCGTGAAGACGCGGTCTGCCTTGAAGATCGGGTTGTAGGAGCTGAACGGGTCCTGGAAGACGCCCTGCACGTCGCCGTAGTACGCCTTGAGCCGGCCGCCGCTGAGCGTGGAGACGTCGACGCCGTCGAAGGCGATCGTCCCGCGGGTCACCCGAAGCAGCCGGAGGATCATCTTCCCGATGGTCGACTTGCCGCTGCCGCTCTCGCCGATGAGAGACACGACCTCGCCCGGTCGGACCTCGAAGCTGACGTTGCGGACGGCCTGGAGCTCGCCGCCGCCGAACGCGCCGACGCGGTACGTCCTGCAGCAGGTGTCGAGACGCAACATCAGGCTGCCGCCTTCCAGCAGGCGGCGGTGTGATCGGGTGCGATGCTCGCGAACGGCGGCTCCTCCTCGCACTTCTCGAAGGCGAGCGGGCATCGGTCCCTGAACCGGCAACCGGTCGGTGGCTCGAGAAGGGACGGAGGGCGGCCGGGTATGCCGCTCAGTCGCTTCTCCGAGTACCGCACGCCGACCTCGGGGAGCGACGAGAGCAGCATCTGGGTGTAGGGGTGCGCGGGCTGGTGGACGACGGTCTCGGCGGGCGCCTTCTCCGCGAGCTTGCCCGCGTACATGACGAGGATGGTGTCCGCGATCTGGTAGAGGACGGAGAGATCGTGCGTGATCACGATCATGCTCTTCACGAAGCCGCGGTCCCGGAACTCGACGAGGAGCTCGGACACGGCTCTCTGCGTCGACACGTCGAGAGCCGACGTCACCTCGTCGGCGATGAGGAGTGAGGGGTCGAGAAGAGACGAGAGAACCATGACGACGCGTTGCTTCATCCCTCCGGAGAGCTCGATCGGGAATCGCTCGAGCACGTCCTCGGAGAGCCCGACGATCTTCAGGCGCCGCTTGAACTCCGAGACCACGCCGTTCAACTGAACACCGCGCGCGACGAGGAGTTCCGTCGCCATCGTTCCGATCTTCCGCGTGGGGTTCAGCGCGCTCAGCGCGTACTGGGGGATGATCGAGACATCCTTGAACCGGTACGGGTTCATCTTCCCGTCATCCCAGATCGGAAGCTCCTTTCCGTCGAGCTCCACGCTCCCGTCCACGTACCGCATGCGCGCGTCCATCCGGACGAGGCTCTTGCCGAGCGTCGACTTGCCGCACCCGGACTCGCCCGCGAGCCCCATGATCTCTCCGTCGGCGATCTCGAAGCTCGCTCCGTCCACCGCCTTCACGTCGCCGCTCAGCGACCGGTAGTAGACCTTCAGCCCGTCGACCTTGAGGCTCATGTCACTTCTCCCGCAGCCTCGGGTTGAAGATCTCGTCGAGTCCGACGTTCATCACGTACAGCCCGCCGACGATGGCGATGATCCCGATCCCCGGTGGGATGAACCACCACCACGTGCCGAGGAGCAGAGCGCTCGACAGGAAGGCGTTGTTCATCATGAGCCCGAGCGAGATCAACCCCGACGGCCCCAGGCCGAGGAAGTCGAGCGAGGCGCCGATGAGGATCGCGCCGCCGAAGAGCAGGATGAACATCATGAACAGGTACGAGCTCATGTTCGGAGCGATCTCGGTCGTGATGATCTGTCGGGTGCTTCGCCCACTCAGGCGGGCGATGTCCACGAACTCCCTCGTCTTGAGCGTGAAGGTCTGTGCACGTACGGCTCGCGCCGCCCACGGCCAGGAGGTCAGCCCGATCAGGACCGCCTCGACCGCGTAGCTGTGGATCGTCAGGTACGCGGCGACGATGATCAGGATGGCCAGCGTCGGGATCACGAGCACGACGTTCGTGAGCATGTTCAGGACGTCGTCGACCCAGCCGCCGCGATAGCCGGCCGTGAAGCCGACGAGCGTTCCGAGTATCCAGGCGATGCCGCCGCCGAGGACTCCGACGAGGAAGGCCGCGCGCAGCCCGTACACGAACTGGGCGTAGACGTCCTGACCGAAGGACGTCGTCCCGAGCCAGTACTCGGACGACGGAGGCTCGTCCACCGGGCCGGAGAACTCGAGCGGGGTGTGGTCCGTGAACAGAGGCCCGAAGACGGCGAGCGCGAGGGCCGCGAGGACGATTCCGGACCCCAGGACGAACTTCCAGTTCCGAAGCGCGAAGTAGAGAAACTCCGAGCGCTGTCTTCGACGCCTCAGCGGCGCGCCGACGCCGACCACGGCGGGCACGGCGGCCGGCCCGGCGGGTTGAGTTGCCGGCGCGCGCGGGGCGACCTCGCCACGGTCTGAGACCGACATCAGTTGCCGCCCTGCATGCCGATCCGCGTTCGCGGGTCGATCACGACGTACGCGATGTCGATGATGAGGTTCGCGATCAAGACGCCGACGATGAGAAACAGGAAGATGCCCTGGATGAGGAAGTAGTCGCGATTCTGGATCGCGGTCAGGGTGAGCGTCCCGAGACCGGGATACGAGAACACGATCTCGACGACGATCGCGCCGGCGACGACCGCGCCCAGTGCGAGAGCGAGGCCCGTGACCTGCGGGAGGAGCGCGTTCCTGTAGGCGTACTTGCGCACGAGCTTCGTCGGCGCACCGAGAGCCGCCAGGTAGTTCGAGTAGTCCGCCTCGAGCTCGTAGATGATCATGTTCCTCATCCCGATCGCCCAGCCTCCGAAGGCGACGAGGAAGAGGGCGGAGAACGGCAGGATCCAGTGGTAGAGGAAGCTTCCCGCGAACTCGACCGACCACTCGGGCTGCAGAGCGAGGCTGTAGGCGCCCGACACCGGAAGGACGGCCAGGGTCGACGCAAAGACCCACGCGAGGATGATCCCGAGCCACATCTGCGGGGTCGCGGTCAGCACGTACCCGACCGGCAGCACCGTGTTGTCGAGCGTCTTCCTCCGCGCTGCCAGCGCTCCGACCTTGTTTCCGGCCCAGAAGCTCAGGACGATGGCGGGCACGAGCAGTGCGAGGGTGTAGGGGAGGGCTCCCCTGATCAGCTCCGAGACCGGCGTCGGGTAGTTCGCGATGCTGATCCCGAGGTCGCCGCGGAAGAGGGCCGCCCAGAAGTTGAGGTACTGCTGCCAGAGCGGGACGTCGAATCCGAACGCCTTCGTGTAGTAGCCGGTGAGGTGCTCGGCGGCCTCCGGCTGCGCCTGCATCCGCGAGAGGAGACCCTGGATCGGATCACCGGGCATGAAGCGCGGGATCGCCCAGTCGATCGTCACGGCGACGAAGAACGTGACCAGGTAGATGCCGATCTTCCGCGCGAGGTATCGCCTCACCGAGACTCCCGATCCGGATTATCGGTGAGGAAGGCAACACCCCTCCCGACACGGTGCCGGGAGGGGTGCTGCTCGATCACCGGTTGAGCTCCGCTTCTACTTCGCGGGCTTCAGATGCGTGAGCATGTCGATGCTCGTCATCTGCCAGTAGTTGTTCCAGGCGGTCGGCGTGTACTGCCCGGTCTTCGACGACGGCCAGTTCGTCCAGTACTTCGTGTTGAACATCGCCCACATGCCGTTGTACCAGAGCGGAATTGCGGGCAGGTTCTTCATGAAGAGCGTCTGCAGTTGCGTCATCACGGCCTGGTACGCCTTGGGGTTGCTCGTGGACGTCTTGTCCAGCAGCTGCGTGAGGCTCCACGCCTTCTGGCTCGCGAACCTCTCGTAGTTCACGGTCGTCTGGTTGTCGAGGATCGGCAGCTGGAAGATGTACTGGTAGTAGGTCCACGGCGTGTTCGAGTACTGCCGGTCGTTGGCGAGGACCAGGTCGTACCTCGCGTGACCGCGATCGTCGACCAGCGTCCCGTAGTCCGGGAAGCCGGTGGTGATCTTGATGCCGACGGCCTTCGCGCTGTCCGCGATGACCTGGATCGACGTCATCCAGTCCGACCAGCCGTTCGGGCACTGGATCGTGAGCGAGATGTCGGAGCCGTCCTTGTTCTCGACATACCCGTCCCCGTCCGTGTCCTTGTAGCCGGCTGCCGCGAGAATCGCCTTCGCCTTGGCCGGGCTGTACGAGAATCCGTACTTGGCAACGGCCTTCTTGTCCACCCACTTGTTCCAGATCGGAAGCAGGCCGGTCGGGCTCGCCTTGTCGACGAGGCCCTGGTAGGCCTTGGCCAGGATCTGGTTCATGTTGACCGAGTACGCGAGTGCCCGGCGGAACGCCGGATCGTTGAGCGGCTTCCTCGTCGTGTTCGGGAAGAGCCACGTCGTGTTCGCGCCGAGGTGGTACGGCGCCTTGCTGTAGAAGGTCTTCGCCGAGCCGCTGATCGCGGACCTCGGAGCGAAGTTGTTGAAGAGGTCGATGTTGCCGGCCTGGAAGTTCGCGAACGCGGCCGCGTTCGACGAGTTGTGGATGTCGACGACGTACGTCGGAGCCGGCTTGAGGCCCAGCGCCTTCGTCGCCCACCAGCTGGCCTTCCGCTTCCATACGAACGTCTGCGCCGACGGGCTGGCCCCCGACTCGTACGTGTACGGCCCGGTGCCGACGAGGTAGCTCGGGTCGAGGTTGCCCGTGGTGATGTCCGTCTTGCTCAGCTTGCTGAAGACGTGCTGCGGGACGATCGCCACGTTGTAGCGGTAGAAGTCGAACTGCTGGTAGCCGGGCTTCCCTGCGAAGGTGAAGATGACCTTGTTCCCGGCGGCCTTGACGCTCTGGAGACCCGTCGACGCCCACAGCGCATTCTGCGGGTGAGTCGGGATCTTGAGAAGGTCGAAGCTGTACTTGACGTCTTTCGCCGTCATCGGCGAACCGTCGCTGAACTTCACGCCGCTGCGGATGTTCATGACGTAGACGTTCTTCGACTGCCATGCCCCGCCGGTGGCGAGCCACGGGATGAAGTTGCCGGTCAACGGATTGAAGCGGAATGCCGTTTCGAATCCGAGTCCCACCGTGCCCGTCGAGTAGTCCCAGGTCTTGGCGGGGTTGACGTCCCCATACGGTGCCCACTCGGAACCGCTCATGTAGAACGTCTGATTGCGAGGTAGCGCGAGTGCGGACTGCTGAGTCGCGCTCGCGCCGCTTGTTGTGAGCGCGACGACGACGGTGACCGAGGCGGCGACGGCGACTACGAGGCCCGCCACCTTTGTTCGCCTACGGCCTCCCTTCGAAGTGACGCTCCTCCTAAGGATTGACATCTCTTGCTCCTCCTTGTTCCGAACCATGTACTTGGGAAACCACTCGCCCGCCGGATGCTTCGACGTGGAAGCGTCGCTCTTTGTTGAATGGCCAGCGGATCACAGCCGCGCTCAGGCCGGGGCATCACTCCTTTCGCCAGCGCTGACCATCGATCCGATCTGATCCACGTCAGGTCGTGTCGTCCGCCAGGGGTTCTCCAGGTTCGCCCAGGGCCGTCGCGCGGTCATGTGCTCGAGCGCGTGCGTGGAGAGCACTGCCGAACCGGAGCCGAGACGATGCCGCAAGAGGGCTGGGCGGCCATGGCCGTCAATGGCCACGATCTCGGCTCCGGTCGGTTCGGCGGGGAGAGACGCCCGGGCGCTCGGCTCGCCCGAGATTGGGGAAGGCAGGCCCAGGACCGATCCAGGGCGCGAAGACCCTCGACGATCCCGCAGATGCACTGTCGGATCCGAGTGGTGTCGCCATCTGCATGCCGACAGTCCATCACTTACCCGGTTAAGTGTCAACCCGGTGTTGCAATCCGGTGAGGACCGACAGGCGTGGAACTACGGTGCGCGCCCGGTGCTTCCGCGCGTCGTCAGCTCGCCCCGAGTCGTCTCGAGGTCGCCGTCGGCCACGCCGTCGATGGCGGCAAAGAGATGCCTCGTCGCCTTGCTGCCGTATGCCGTGATGTCGCGGGTGATCGCCGTCAACGGCGGGTGGACTACCTGGCTGATGAGGGAGTCGTCCCACCCGACGATCGAGACATCCGCGGGAACGGAGAAGCCCATCTGCTGCGCGACGCCGAGGCCCGTGACCGCGAGCAGGTCGCTGTCGAACACGATCGCGGTCGGCGGCGTGCGCGACGAGAGAAGCTTGCGCGTCGCTCGAGCCCCGATCTCGGCGCTGTAGTCGGTTTCCACGATCTCGATGTCCAGCCCGAGCTCCGTCGCCGTGTCCCGAAAGCCGGCGATCCGCTGGGCCGTGTGGACGAAGTGCCCGACGCCCGTGACGTGTGCGATCCGGCGGTGGCCGAGTGCTGCGAGGTACTCGACGGCCTCCGCGACGACCGAAGCCTCATCGTGCCAAACCGCAGGCAGGGAGCCGTTTTCCAGCGGGCCGCCGACGACGACGGCCGGTAGGCCGAGCCGGATGAGCTCGTCGACTCGCGGGTCCTCGATCCGGAGGTCGACCATAAGGATGCCGTCGACGCGATGCTCTCCCCACCAGCGCCGATAGACCGCGATCTCCTCGCGGATGTCCCGTACGAGCTGGATCGTCAAGGCGACCGACCGCGAGGCGAGCTCCGACTCCACGCCGGAGATGAACTCCATGAAGAACGGCTCGAGCGCGAGCGTCCGTGCGGGTCGTGCAAGCACGAGACCGCACGCGTCCGCGCGCGCGGCGGAAAGTGCTCGTGCTGCCCGGTTCGGATACCAGCCGAGCTCGTCGGCGATCGCGAGGATCCGCTCGCGGGTGATCTCCGACACTCCCGGACGTCCGTTGAGCGCGTACGAGACGGCGCCCTTCGAGACGCCGGCCCGCTCGGCGATGTCCCTGATCGTCGCTCTGCCAGGTCGCTGCTGGGACACTTTGCGTCGGTCCTCCTTGCGCGGGACGATACACGCCGTATGATCTCTTTACCGGTTCAGTGACTCAGCCTACACCCCACACCCTGGCAGCCGTCTTCCCACCCGACTTCACCTGGGGGGCGGCGACTGCCGCGTACCAGATCGAAGGCGCTGCCTCCGTGGGCGGCCGCGGCGAGAGCATCTGGGACCGCTTCACCTCCATGCCGGGCAACATCGCGAACGGTGATACGGGGGAAGTCGCCTGCGACTCGTACCACCGGTACTCCGAGGACGTGCGGCTGATGCGAGAGCTCGGGCTCGATGCGTATCGCTTCTCCATCTCGTGGCCCCGTGTCGTCCCGGACGGTCGCGGCCGCCCGAACCAGGGCGGGCTCGACTTCTACGACCGGCTGGTCGACGAGTTGCTCGCGAACGGGATCGAGCCGTACCCGACGCTCTACCACTGGGACCTGCCCCAGGCGCTCGAAGATCGCGGGGGGTGGCCCGAGCGCGACACCGTCGACTCGTTCGTCGAGTACGTCCAGGCGGTCTCTGCTCGATTGGGTGACCGTGTGACGCACTGGATCACGCACAACGAGCCGTGGGTCGCTTCGTGGCTCGGGTACGGATCGGGCGAGCACGCACCTGGTCGGAGGAGCAGGGCAGACGCCCTCGCTGCGGCGCATCATCTCCTTCTCTCCCACGGGCGCGCAGTCGACGTCCTACGCACCGGCGCCGACACGAAGGTCGGGATCACGCTCGACCTCATCCCCATGCACCCCTTCGAGGACACGGACGAAGACAGAGACGCGGTCCGACAGGAGGATGGTTCTCGCAATCGCTGGTTCCTCGACCCGGTGCTCCGAGGCGAGTACCCGTCCGACGTGCTCGAGCGCTGGGCCGCGATCCTTCCTGCGATCGCCGACGGCGACATGCAGACGATTGCCGCTCGCATCGACTTTCTCGGGGTCAACTACTACCGTCGCAATGTCGTTCGAGCGGACGAGACCGGATCGCCGGTGGTGGTCGAGCCCGAAGACGTCGAGCGAACCGCGATGGGCTGGGAGGTGTACCCCGAAGGCCTGCTCGAACTCCTGGTCCGGTTGCACGAGGAGTACGACTCACCACCGCTCTACGTCACGGAGAACGGAGCCGCGTTCGACGACACCCGCCACAACGGGACGGTCGACGACCCCGAGCGGACGTCCTACATCGCTCGTCACGTCGACGCCATGGCGCGTGCAATCGAGCGCGACGTTCCGCTCGCCGGCTACTTCGTCTGGTCGCTGCTCGACAACTTCGAGTGGACTCGCGGTTACTCGAAGCGCTTCGGCATCGTCTACATCGACTTCGACACGCTCGAGCGGGTGCCCAAGGCGAGCTACGGCTGGTACCGGGACTTCATCTCCGCTCAGCGAGGCACCCGCTCCGTTCGGGTCTGAGAGGATCCGACAGCACCGTTCGCGAATACGGCTCCCATGCCGACGAACGAGGCGGACGCCCGAGCCGAGGGAAGACGGGAGGCGACCCCTGCAGCCCTCGTCGTGATTCTCGTCTACGCGTTGCTCGCCGTCGTGAGCTGGAGGAAGAGCTGGGAGATCGTCGGCTTGCCCTGGTGGATCTGGCTCGTCGTCGGCCTGCCTGCTCTGTTGCTCGCGATCGACCTCGTGCTGGCCCGCCGGGGAAGGGGGATCGTGCAGTCGCGCCACGCGGCACTCGTGCTTCTCTCGCTGCTCGTGGCCGGCAACTTCATCGGGCTCACGTGCTCGTCGCAGGGCTCGTGACGCAGAGCACGTCGAGTCTCACCGGTGGCGAGCTCTTGCTGACCGGGTTCGCGATCTACACGGCTGACGTCATCGTGTTCGGACTGATCTACTGGGAGCTCGAGGCCGGCGGCCCCGTCGCGCGGCGGATGGCGGAGGTACGCAGGTCGTTCGACTTCCAGTTTCCCGCAGGACGAGAATCCCGAGCTCGCGGCGCCGAGCTGGCGTCCACAGGTCTGGGACTACCTCTACGTCTCGCTGACGAACTCGATCGCGTTCAGCCCCACCGACACGATGCCGCTCTCGATGCGCGCGAAGGCGGCGATGGGACTCGAATCGGCGATCTCGGCGGTGACGGTGCTGCTCGTTGCCGCGCGTGCGGTGAACGTCCTGGGCTCGTAGCCGCGCGAGAGGTCATCATCGTGCCGTGAACGAGCCGCTCGTGTTCGAGAACAACGCTGCGACTGCAGTGTTCGTGGTGACGATCGTCGGCTCCGCAGCGGTCGAGTGGGTCGTCACCTACAGGGAGCGACGCGTGACGGACACCGCGGAGCCGAAACGCCGGAGTGAACGTCTTCGCGTTGCGGCCGAGACGCTTGTCGAGTCGACGACGACGGCGACCCAGGCGGACAAGAGCGAGGATCGCGGGACGAAGCGGATCCTCGTCGCGGCGATGCTCGGTGCCCTCGCGGCCGGCGTCGTGATCGCACGGAACCTGCCAGGGTTCGCGCTGCCGGGGAACGCTTGGGCGTGGCTCCTCGTCGGCTCGGCTATCGCCTGGCTCGGGATCGGCGTCCGCGCCTGGGCGATCGCGACGCTCGGGCGCTTCTTCCGCAGGGATGTGACGATCGCCGCGGACCAGGAGGTGGTGAGCACGGGGCCCTACCGCTTCGTTCGACATCCGGCCTACTCCGCCAATCTCGTCGTGGTAGCCGGAGTCGGGCTCATGCTCGGAAACGCGCTGGCCGTGATCGTGATGATCGCCGTCGCGTTCGCCGGCCACGTCCCACGGATCCGCGTGGAGGAGGCGGCTCTCGAGCGCGAGCTGGGCGAGCCGTATCGACGGTTCGAGGCCGGACGAGCCCGGCTCGTTCCCGGCGTGTGGTAGACCTCGGCCCGCTGCCATGCCCGACGGGATCAGCCTCGAAGAGCTCCAGCTCGCAACCCGCAACCACGGCATGCCGCTCGAAGCGCTGCGCTTCGACGTCACGCCGGTCGGTCTCCATTACCTGCTGATCCACTACGACATCCCGGAGGTCGATCCGGAGGCGTGGCGACTCGAGCTCGACGGTCTCGTCGAGCGTCCGGCGGCGCTCTCGCTCGAGGAGCTTCGGGCGAGGCCTGCGGTCGAGGTTGCCGTGACGATGGAGTGCGCCGGGAACGGGCGCGCGCTGGTCGAGCCACACGTCGTGAGCCAGCCGTGGCTGCTCGAGGCGGTGGGGACCGCACGCTGGCGTGGAACACCGGTCGCGGGGTTGCTCGAGGAAGTCGGAATGCGTGATGGGGCTGTCGAGGTGCTCTTCACCGGCCTCGATCGTGGCGTGGAGGGCGGTGAGGAACAGGACTACGCGCGAAGCCTCCCGCTCGAGGAGGTGCTCGCCGGCGACGCGATCCTCGCCTACGAGGTAAACGGTGTGCCCCTGCCCCCGCAGCACGGCTTCCCGCTCCGGCTGGTGGTGCCGGGGTGGTACGGGATGACGAGTGTGAAGTGGCTCGGGCGGATCACGGTGCTCGATGAGCCATTCGACGGATATCAACAGAGCCGCAGCTATCGGTTGCGCCAGCACGAGGACGAGGAGGGCGTGCCGCTCTCACGGATCCAGCCGCGGTCACTGATGATCCCGCCGGGGATTCCCGAGTTCGTCACGAGGTCCCGTGTCGTTCGGGCGGGCACGTGTCGACTGGAAGGTCGCGCGTGGTCGGGTGGCTCTGAGGTCGCCTCTGTCGAGGTCTCGACGGACGGAGGGGCAACGTGGGAGCCGGCCGAGCTCGGCGACGACGCTCTCGGCCGCTGGGCCTGGCGTTCGTGGAGCTTCGAATGGGAAGCGACACCTGGCGAGCACGAGCTGTGCTCGCGCGCGATCGCGCTCGACGGCTCGGCGCAGCCGCTCGCTGCACCGTGGAACGTCGGCGGATATGCGAACAACGCCGTACAGCGCATCCCCGTCACGGTGCTTGCGTAGCCAGCGGCCGGAGCTCCACTCCGGCGCCTTCAAGCTGCTCCGCGATCCGGAGATGGTCGAGCTCGATCACTCGTGCGATCGAGTGCGCCAGACCGTGGATCGTGGCCGTGTCGCCCTCTGCCCGGAAGGAGATCGCAAGCTCCTCCGTTAGGGCGTCACGAAGCTCCTGCTCGCTCAAGCCCAGCGACGCGTGCGTGGTGGCGGTCATCGTGACCTCCTCCTGACGAGGTTCCCGGCGCCAAGCGCCGGACGGTGTCGAACTGCGCGGTGAACCAGGCGCTCGCCAGCTCGGCGACCTGCTCCAGAGCCCCGGGCTCCTCGAAGAGGTGCGTCGCGCGAGGGACGATCGAGAGCTCGTGCGGGCACGTGAGCCGCGCCGCCGCGGACTCGTTGAGATCGAGGACGACCTGGTCGGCGCCACCGACGACGAGAAGGGTCGGAGCCGTGACGTCGCCGAGATGCTTCCAGGCGAGGTCGGGACGGCCTCCTCTCGAGACGATTGCGGAGATCCGCTCGCCCAGCGCCGCTGCTGCCACGAGCGCCGCCGCAGCCCCGGTGCTCGCTCCGAAGTAGCCGATCGGCAGATCGCGTGCGGACGGCTGCCCGGTAAGCCAGCGCGTTGCGGCCACGAGACGCGTCGCGAGCAGGCCGACGTCGAAGACGTTCCGGCGGTCGAGCTCCTCCTCGCGAGTCAACAGGTCGAAGAGCAGCGTTGCGATTCCTGCCCCGTCGAGCGCCTCCGCCACCGCGATGTTGCGCGGGCTCCGGCGGCTCGAACCGCTTCCGTGCGCGAACACGACCCATCCGCGCGGCCGGAGCGGGATTGCCAGATCTGCCGGCAGCGTGACGTCCCCGAGCGGGATCTCGGCCGTCGACCGGACCGACCCGTCCGCGCGCGACGCCAGCAGCGCCACGACGTCCTCGTCCGAGACCTGGTGGAAGTCGTCGTACCACATTCCCACGGCTCCGAGATCGGCCGGAGTGACGAGACAGACGACCGTGTCCACGCCATCGTGCTGCTCGAGGCCGTGAACGGTGACCGCGGCCCCGACAGGAGCGGCGACGACGACGCGCTCGGCCCCGCGAGCCCGAGCCCAGCGGACCGCCGCGACCATCGTGCCTCCGGTTGCGAGTCCGTCGTCGACGAGGACGCACGTCGCGCCTGCGACGGAGAGGGGCGCCTGGCCCGGGTGCAGCCTTCCGTCCAGGGTCTCGCACTGCCGCTGCGCGGAGCGGACGGCTTCCGCGACCTGCTCGTCCGTGAGCCCGTCGTGGGAGCGGACGTACTCGATGCCGCCCGAGCGACCGCGCCGATGCCGTACTCGGGGTGCCACGGGTGGCCGACCTTGCGGACGGCGAGAGCATCGAGCGGCGCGTGCAGGGCCAGCGCCACCTCGGCCGCGACCTCGACTCCTCCGCGTGCGAGGCCGACGACGACGAGGGGCCCGCGCGCCTCGTCGACGACCTCGGTGTCGTCCACCAGGCGTGCGAGCCGTCGACCCGCGTCACGCCGGCTCTCGAAGCCTTCGAAGGCGAGTGCGCGGCTGTACGAGGAGATCGTCTCCACGATTCGATCATCGGACTCCTGCGACGGATCGCCATCGGGGGAACCGCGGATCTGGCCCTCGACAGTCGCCTGGCACGAACGCTGCATGCGGATGCTCCGCCGCCCGACTCAGTGGTCTCCCTGATGCGTGCGCTGCTCTCGTCGGCGAGCCTTGAGGCGATGACAGCGGTGCTGATGGACAGGGCATGTGACTTACGGGAGTTCATCGGCTCGGTCGTCGAGCTCCGGGACTCCGTGGGGATCCTGTCGGTCACGGTCGGAATCGAGCCGGGAGGCGTGAGCGGGCGCAAACCCGGATGGGAGATAGCCCTGGAGAACGACTTCGCGCAGCTCCGCGAGGCCGGCGCTCTGGAGCCCGCATCGCGAAGGACGCTCGACGAGACCGCCGCCCACGTGGACGAGCTTCTCGATCCCGCAGCGACGGGCAGGGGTCGAGCGTTGTACGTTGCGCTCGGCTCCGGAGCGACCCACGAGCTGGCGCTCCAGCATGCGCTCCCGACGGGCGCCCGGGTGGGATCGGTCGCGCACGTGGCTCCGCTCCTCGAGGCGTTGGACGAAGGTGAGCCGAGCGGGCTCGTCATGGCGTCGAAGGACTCCGTCGTCGTCCTCGAGTCTGAGCTCGGTCGCGTCGACGAGGTCGACCGCATCGACCTCGAGCCGTGGATCGGCGACTGGTGGCCCGAGATGAAGGGGCCGTCGCGTGCGAATCCGTTGCGCGGGCAGCACACGGTGTCACAGCGAGATGCCTATTCCCGCCGGATCGCGGAGGCCTATCGACACACTCTCGACGAGGCGTCCGCCGCGCTCGGCGCGCTCGCCCGCGAACGGGAGTGGACGCGTGCCGTGCTCGCCGGCGATCCGCGTACGACCGGCGCACTGGAGGTCGCGCTGAAGGGCACAGGGCTGAGCACGACCACGATCGGCGCCAACCTCGAGGGTGTGAGGGAGGATCAGGCCCGCTCGCGCCTCGAAGCTGCGCTCGAGGCGTTCGTCATCGAGACGCTGCTCGAGCGGGTTCGGCTGGTCCAGGACGAGGCCGCAGCGGGCGCGAGGGGGGCATGCGGGCCGGGGCCGGTGCTCGCCGCGCTCAACGAGGGCCGTGTCGCCTCCCTGCTCATCGACACGGGTCGGACGTATTTCGGCGTCGAGGACGGTGAGATCCTGCGCAGCGCCGATGGCGCCGAGGGAGCCGTGGACCTCGCCGACGTCATCGTCTCGCGCGCTCTCTCGACAGGCGCCGAGGTCGTTCCGGCACGGGGAGCGGCGATCGAGCGTCTCGGGGAGTGTGCCGGGATCGCCGCGCACCTCCGCTGGTGAGGGCGGGCACGATGGAGCTCGAGTGCGTCCCGATCGAGAAGCCCGAGGACGTCAACGTGATTCTCGGCCAGTCGCACTTCGTCAAGACGGTCGACGACGTCTACGAGGCGCTCGCTGGAAGTGCGCCTCGGCTCCGCTTCGGGCTCGCGTTCTGCGAGTCCTCGGGGCCCTGTCTCGTCCGTCGCGCCGGAAACGACGACGAGCTCGTTGCGCTGGCCGTCGAGAACGCGCTCGCCGTGGGCGCGGGCCACTCGCTGGTCGTCTTCCTCCGCGACGGGTATCCGGTCAACGTGTTGAACGCGCTGAAGCAGGTGCCGGAGCTCTGCCGGATCTACTGCGCGACTGCGAACCCGGTCGAGGTGGTGGTCGCGTCGACCGAGCTCGGCAGGGGGATCCTCGGCGTGGTCGACGGCCGTCCGCCGGAGGGCGTGGAGACGGATGAGGACGTGGCCGAGCGCAAGGAGCTTCTGCGGCGACTCGGCTATCGGGACTGACATGAAGACCGTGGCCGGGCGATCGCGATCGGGCAGGCGCCTCGAACTGCGGGCCGAACAGCTTCGGCGCCGTGTGGATCCGAGCAGCCTCCGCTTCGAGTCGACGAAGGAGGTCGCGCCGCTCGTGGGAACGATCGGGCAACCGCGTGCCCTCGACGCGCTCGAGTATGGCCTGGCGGTGGAGACGCGCGGGTTCAACCTGTTCGCCTCCGGCCTGCCCGGCTCCGGCCGTCTCACGACCGTTCTCGACTACCTGCAGGCGCTCGCGGCCGCTAAGCCGGCGCCCTCGGACTGGGTCTACGTCAACGACTTCGGCAATCCCGACCGCCCGAACGCGATCTCGATGCCCGCCGGTCGCGGAACCGAGTTCGCGCGCGCGATGGAGGAGTTCGTCCAGGCCGCGCGGCGCGAGATTCCGCGCGCGTTCGAGAGCGACGAGTACGACCGCCGGCAGCGCGAGATCGTCGCCGAGATTGCCCACGAACGGGAGAGCCAAGAGGAGGAGCTGACCCGGTTTGCCGCCGAGCGGGACATCGCGCTGAAGACGACGCTCGTCGGCGTTGCCTCGGTGCCCCTCGTCGACGGGAAGCCCATAACCCGGGAGCACTTCGAGCAGCTTCCCGAGGAGCAGCGTGCCGGGATCACCAAGGCGACGGGCGAGGTCGAGGAGCGAGCGGCCGGCTACATCCGCCAGGTCCACCAGCTCGAGAAGCAGGCGGCCCGCCGCGTGCAGGATCTCGAGCGTGAGGTCGCGCTCTTCGCGACGGAGCCGCTCTTCCACGACCTCGAGGAGCGCTACGGGGAGCATCCGGAGGTTCGGGCCTATCTCGAGGACGTCAAGATAGACCTGCTGGCCAGCCTCGGCGACTTCCGCGTCGGCGAGGAGGCGCCGATCGCCATCGCGCTCGCGCCCCAGCGGCGGGACTTCGCCCGCTACGGCGTCAACGTCCTCGTCGACAACGGCGCCGCGGAGGGTGCGCCGATCGTGGTCGAGCGGAACCCGACCTACTACAACCTGCTCGGCCGCATCGAGTACCGCGCCTCGTTCGGCGCGATGGTCACGGACTTCCGTGAGATCAAGGCCGGGGCGCTCCATCGGGCGAACGGAGGATTCCTCGTCCTCGACGCCGTCGACGTGCTCCGGCACCCGTTCGCGTGGGACGCGCTGAAGCGCGCGCTGCGCAGTGCGGAGATGCGGATCGAGGGGCTCGGGGAGGAGTTCAGCGCGGTTCCGATCGCCACCCTCCGTCCGGAGCCGATCCCCCTCGAGCTGAAGGTCGTGCTCCTCGGCTCTCCGTACCTCTACAACCTCCTGTACCAGCTCGACGAGGATTTCCGCGAGCTCTTCAAGGTCAAGGCCGACTTCTCACCGGAGCTCGACTGGAGTGCCGAGCATCAGCGCAACTACGCGGCCTTCGTCAGCAGGTGGGTGCGCGAGAACGGCCTCCGTCACTTCGACCGCGGCGCCGTCGCGCGCCTCATCGAGCACGGGGCGCGCCTGCGCGAGAGCCAGCGGAGGCTCTCGGCCCGGTTGATCGAGATCTCGGACATCGTCTCCGAGGCGAGCTTCTGGGCCGACAAGCAGAGCCATCCGCTCGCGACCGCCGAGGACGTGGATCTCGCTATCCGAAAGAAGGTGTACCGGTCCAACCTGATCGAGGAGCGCCTCCGCGAGCTCATTCGGGACGGCACGCTGGTGATCGCGACCGAGGGCGCCCGTGTCGGCCAGGTGAACGGGATCGCGATCCTCGACCAGGGCGACTACTCGTTCGGGTGCCCGTCCCGCGTGAGCGCCCGCGTCTCGCTCGGGCGCGGCGGAATCGAGAGCATCGAGCGGGAGATCGAGCTCTCGGGGCCGATCCATTCGAAGGGATTCATGATCGTCTCCGGCTACCTCGCTGCGACCTACGCGCAGGACTGGCCCCTCGCCGTCGCGGCGACGCTGACGTTCGAGCAGTCGTACGACGAGATCGAGGGCGACTCCGCCTCCTCGACCGAGCTCTACGCGCTACTCTCCGCGCTCTCCAGCCTCCCGCTCGAGCAGGGAATCGCCGTCACCGGGTCCGTCGACCAGCACGGGCAGGTGCAGGCCGTCGGCGGCGTGACCAGGAAGGTCGAGGGGTTCTACGCGACCTGCAAGGCGAAGGGGCTGACGGGAAGCCAGGGCGTGGTCGTCCCGGCGGCGAACGTTCGAAACCTGATGCTCGACGAAGAGGTCGTCCAGGCCGTGCGCGACGGGGCCTTCCACGTCTGGGCGGTACGGACGATCGACGAGGGGATCGAGCTGCTCACGGGCAGTCGCGCGGGCCGCCGCCGGAAGGACGGCTCGTATCCGCCGGACAGCGTGCACGGCCTCGTCGAGGATCGGCTTGCGGTCTACGCCTCGCGGCTTCGGGAGTTCGCGGAGCAGCGGGACGCGACGCGACCCGACCGAACGAACTCGTCGGCCTAGGCGTCGCACCCACTCGTCCCTCGGCGAAGCTCGGGTTGCGGGAGATCGCGACGCGCAGGCGGGATCGAGTGTGCCCCCGGCCTCAGCGGACAACCAGGACGCTGCAGTGCGCGTGGTGGAGGACCTTCGTGCTGACCGACCCCACCAGCCAGCGCTCCGCCGTGCTCAGGCCGCGCGTGCCGAGGACGATCACGTCGGCGCCCTCGCTCTCCGCCTCGCCGAGGATCGCGGACGCCGGGTCTCCGCTTCGCAGCACCGTCGTGGCCGCGATGCCGTGGACACCGAGCGCCTTCTCCGCTTCCGCGAGCCGCTCCCGGCGCTCGTTCTCCTGCTCCGGCGAGGCGATCGTTCCGGCGTAGCTCAGCATGGGCACGCCTTCGGCCACGGCGACGACGGTCACGACTCCGTCTGCTCGGAGGAGCCGGGTGACTGCGTCGAGCGCGCGTTTCGAGCCGTCCGAGCCGTCGTACGCGAGCAGAACCTTCATCCCCCACCTGCCTTCCCTCGGTGGCAGGACCACTGTCGGCGCTTCGGCTCCCGGCGGCATCGGTAGGAACCTGCATCTCGCCTACGCGAAAGCCGCGTCTCGGGCGCGCGCGTGCTCTTTCGTGCCGTCGGGAGCCCCGCGAGGCATGCGGGTATCCCCTGATCAGCTCTGCGTGAAAGGCCCGAAGGCAAGCCGACTGCCTGTTCCTAGGGTTGAACAAACGCACACAGGAGGCGTTGTGCACATCGAGTCCGTGGAACGAGAGGTTTCCGACACCGGCGCTCTCGAGCGGACCGTCGAGCTGCTCCGCGAGAAGCGGATCGCGCTGCCGACGTTCGCCCAGCTCGCCACTCCAGAGCTCATCCCCCGCGAGGTTCGCGGGTCCCTCGCTGCGGTCGGTCCCGACGACGCGAGTCCCCTGAATCTCTTCCGCGTCCACTGGCACAACGGACGCGATCGAGTCGGGCTCGTCGAGGTTCCGGACCACGTCGTGCTGCCGCGCGAGCTGACGGGCGTCGACGCGCGGATCGTGGTCGCGCTGGGAGACCGGTTCCCGCTGATCGGCGCGCACAAGGTTCTCGCCGCGTACGGGTGCCTGGCCCCGCGGCTCGTGAGTGGCCAGTTCGATCCCACCAGGCAGCGGGCCGTGTGGCCCTCGACCGGCAACTACTGCCGCGGCGGCGTCGCGATCTCGAGGCTGCTGGGGTGCCGGGGCGTTGCGGTGCTCCCCGAGGGCATGAGCCGCGAGCGGTTCGACTGGCTCGGGCGGTGGGTGACGGACGCCGGCGACATCGTGCGAACGCCGGGCACCGAGTCGAACGTCAAGGAGATCTACGACCGCTGCAAGGAGCTCGCGGCCGACCCGGACAACGTCATCCTGAATCAGTTCTCGGAGTTCGGGAACTACCTCGTCCACTACCTCGCGACGGGCGCCGCGCTCGAGCGGGTCTTCGAGTCGCTGCGGGCGAACGAGCCGGGACTCGAGCTGCGCGCATTCGTGTCCGCGACGGGCTCTGCGGGCACGATCGCCGCGGGGGACTACCTGAAGGACCGGTTCGGCTCACTGACCGTCGCGTGCGAGGCGCTCGAGTGTCCGACGCTGCTCTACAACGGGTTCGGCGAGCACAACATCCAGGGCATCGGGGACAAGCACGTCCCGCTGATCCACAACGTCATGGCCACGGACGTGGCTCTGGCAGTCTCCGACCGGGCGACCGACCGCCTCGGCGTCCTCCTCGGCACGGACATCGGCCGCGGCTACCTCGCGCGGCGCGGGGTTCCGTTCGGCGTCCTGGAGGAGCTGCCGTCGCTCGGGCTCTCGAGCATCTGCAACGTCCTCGGCGCGATCAAGGTCGCGAAGTACTACGACCTCGGGCCCGACGACGTCGTCGTCACGGTCGCCACCGACGGCGCTGTCATGTACTCGAGCGAGCGTGAGATCGCGCTCGGCCGGTACTTCCCGGACGGGTTCGACCAGGTCGCCGCGGCCGAGGTCTTCGGCGAGCACCTGCTCGGCACGACGACCGATCACTTCGAGGAGCTCGGACGCATCGAGCGGGAGCGGATCTTCAACCTCGGCTACTACACGTGGGTCGAGCAGCAGGGCGTCTCGGTCGAAGACTTCCAGGCGCGACGCGAGCCCAGGTTCTGGACGGGCCTTCGTGAGCTCGTACCCACCTGGGACGAGCTCATCGACGAGGTCAACGCGCGCACGGGCGTGCTGGAGGCACTGTGACCACGCCCTCGAGCCGGCTCGTGTGCCGGGGTTGTGGCGCCTCGCCGGATCCCTGGGATCCGTATCCGTTCCGGTGCCCGAACGCGGGCCGCGGTGACGACGTCGACCACGTCCTTCGCCGCGAGCTCGATCTCTGGACCGTCCGCTTCCCCGAGGACGACCCCGAGCCGAATCCCTTCGTTCGCTATCGCGGGCTGCTCCACGCCTACCGCCTCGCGGTCGCCGGCGGTCTCTCGGACGAGACGTTCTGCGCGCTCGTGCGCGGTCTCGACGACGCGGTCGCGGCTGTCGACGGGCACGGCTTCACGGAGACCCCCTTTTACCGCAGTGCAGCGCTGAGCGAGGCGCTCGGGCTTTCGGCTCGTGGAGGCGTCTGGGTGAAGGACGAGACGGGCAACGTCTCGGGCTCGCACAAGGCGCGCCATCTCTTCGACGTCCTGCTCCAGCTGCAGGTCGCGGAGCTGCTCGGCCTGGCAGACGCGGCTGAGCGGCGAGACCTGGCGATCGCGAGTTGCGGAAACGCCGCCCTGGCCGCTGCCGTCGTCGCGACGGCTGGTGGCCGCACCCTGCGCGTCTTCGTCCCGGCGGACGCCGACCCACTCGTCCTCGGGCGGCTCGAGGAGCTCGGAGCGCGCATCGAGGTCTGCGCACGCGACGGGCTCCCCGGCGATCCCACCTACCGGCGCCTCCTGCACGCGCTCGACGACGGCGCCATCCCGTTCACCTGCCAGGGCAACCTGAACGGGCTCGCGGTGGAAGGCGGGGAGACGCTCGGATGGGAGATCGTCTCGTCCGGCACCGTGCTCGACCGGCTCGTCGTCCAGGTCGGCGGCGGCGCGCTCGCGAGCGCGTGCTTCCACGCGCTCTCCGAGTCGGTCGTGCTCGGCACGCTCGCGGCCATTCCTCGCATCGACACGGTGCAGACCAAGGGCGCCTGGCCGCTGCGGCGCGCGTTCGACGCAGTCGGCGCTCGAGGCGACCTCGAGGAGCGGCTCTCCTTCGCCTCCCACCACCGCTCGGCGTTCATGTGGCCCTGGGAGGCGGAGCCGCGGAGCATCGCCCACGGGATCCTCGACGACGAGACCTACGACTGGCTCGCCGTGGTGCAGGGAATGCTCACCACCGGAGGCGAGCCGCGCGTCGTGGGCGAGGAGACGCTCGTCCGTGCGAACGAGCTCGCGCGCAGGACCACCGGCATCGACGTCGACCACACGGGCTCGGCGGGGCTGGCCGGCGTGCTCGCGCTTCGCGACGCCGGGGAAGTGGCGGGCGACGAACGGATTGGAGTGCTGTTCACCGGAGCCGCACGAACGGCTCCGACCAAAAGGAGGGAACGAGATGAGGAGCTTTCTCGGGCGAGACATCCTGTCGCTCAAGGACTTCGAGCGAGCTGACTTCCAGCGGATCTTCGAGGTCTGCGACGAGCTCGCCCCGATCGCGAAGAGCCGGCAGAACGCGAGCCTGCTCACGGGCAAGACGCTCTTGACGGCCTTCTACCAGCCGAGCACGCGCACGCGTCTCGCCACGGAGGCGGCCATGCACCGGCTCGGCGGCCACGTCCTCGGCTTCTCCGACGCGAAGATGACGCGCGCCGGCGACTTCTATCACGAGTCGATCAAGGACACGGTCCACATGCTCGAGTACTACGGCGACGTCATCGCGATGCGCCACTTCCAGCAGGGCGCGCCCGCGGAGGCCGCCAAGTGGGCGTCCATCCCGATCATCAACTGCGGGGACGGCTGGGGTGAGCACCCGACCCAGGTCCTCACCGATCTGTACACGACGCAGAAGGAGATGGGCTCGATCGACGGCCGCACGTTCCTGCTCGTCGGCGACATGCGCATGCGGACCATGCACTCGATCCTCTACGCGCTCTCGCAGTTCGACGCGAAGGCCTATGTCGTCGGACCGCCTGAGATGTCGCTCCTGCCCGAGCTCACGCTCGAGCTCGACGAGCGAAACGTGGACTACGAGGTCGCCGAGTCGGTCGAGGACTGTATCTCCGAGTGCGACGTCGTCTACATGGAGCCGGTCGTCCAACCCGACTACACGAAGTCTCGGGACGAGGAGGGCGGCGGCGAGTTCGTGCAGACGCCGGATGCCTACCGCGTCACGCGGCAGCTACTGAAGGAGAAGGCGCCGCACAGGGCGATCGTCCTTCACAGCCTGCCGCGGATGGACGAGCTTCCGGCGGACGTCGACGCGACGCGCCACGCCCGGTACTGGCAGGAGGCGTTCAACGGAGTCGTGATGCGGATGGCTCTCATCGCCCTCGTCCTGGGGGCAGTGGAGTAGCCATGGAGCTCACGCTCAACGGGAAGACGGTCGTCGCGGAGCCGCGCGAGGGGCAGAGCCTGCTCGAGCTGCTCCGCGACGACTTCGGCCTGCGGTCGATGAAGGACGGCTGCGCGCCGGAGGGCTCCTGCGGCGCGTGCACGGTCGTCGTCGACGGGCACGCGGTCGTCTCCTGCGCGCAGAAGGCGACCCGGGTCGAGGGGAAGACCGTGATCACGCAGGAAGGGCTCTCGGAGGACGAGCGGCGGCTCTGGGCGGAGAGCTTCGCCGCCGTCGGCGCCTCGCAGTGCGGCTTCTGCTCGCCGGGCATCGTGATGAAGGCCGAGGCGCTGCTGGCAAAGACCCCCGAGCCCTCACGGGACGAGATCTCACACGCGCTCCTCGGAAATCTCTGCCGCTGCACCGGGTACGCGAAGATCCTCGACGCTGTCGAGCTCGCAGCGGCGACGCGCCGCGGCGAGCCTCCGCCTCGGGGCAACGGCGGCTCCGGCGTAGGGGCACGGGCTCCTCGCTACGAGGCGCAGGAGCTGGCGCTGGGCGACAAGCCGTTCGTCGCCGACCTGGTCGAGCCGGGGATGCTGCACGGTGCGCTTCGTTTCTCGGACCACCCGCGGGCTCGGGTCCTGCACATCGACACGTCGCGGGCGGTCGCGCACCCGGGCGTTGTCGCGGTGGTGACGGCGGCCGACGTGCCGGGCGAGCGGACGCAGGGAACGTTGACGAGGGACTGGCGGCAGTTCGTCGCCGAAGACGAGGCGACGTCGTACGTCGGCGACGTACTCGCTGCAGTGGCCGCCGAGAGCCGTGCCGCAGCACGTGAGGCGGCCGCTCTCGTCGACATCGAGTACGAGGTGCTCGACCCGGTCACCGATCCGTCCGAGGCGATGGTCGAGGGTGCGCCGCTGCTGCACCCCGGCGGCAACGTGCTCTCCGTCTCCCGCGTGCACCGTGGAGACGTGGGCGCTGCGCTGGCCGGGGCCGCGCACGTCGTCACGGAGACGTTCCGCACCCAGTTCATCGAGCACGCCTTCCTCGAGCCGGAGGCCGCGCTCGTCGTTCCGGATGGAGAGGGCCTCCGCGTCTACTCCCAGGGTCAGGGGATCTGGGAGGACCGGCGCCAGATCGCGTCGTTCCTCGGCGTGGCCGAGGAGCACGTGCGCGTGACGCAGGTCGCCACCGGTGGTGCGTTCGGCGCCAAGGAGGACCTGAACGTGCAGTGCCATGCCGCGCTGCTGGCGACGGCCACCGGGCGGCCCGTGCTCCTCACGTTGAGCCGCAAGGAAAGCCTCCGGTTCCATCCGAAGCGCCACCCGATGTGGCTCGAGTACACCGGCGGCTGCGACGAGGACGGGCATCTCGTCGCGCTGCGGGCGCGGATCGTCGGCGACACCGGCGCGTACGCGAGCGTGGGGGACAAGGTGCTCGAGCGCGCGGCCGGGCACGCCTGCGGCGCCTACCGCGTGCCGAACGTCGACGTGGACGCGAGGGCCGTCTATACGAACAATCCTCCGTGCGGGGCGATGCGCGGATTCGGCGTCAGCCAGTCGAACTTCGCGGTCGAGGGGATCCTCGACCGCCTCGCCGCCGAGGTCGGAATCGACGGCTGGGAGATCCGCTGGCGGAACGCGCTCCGCGCCGGCGACCGCACCGGCACGGGCCAGAAGCTGGGCGAAGGGGTCGGGCTCGAGAAGACTCTCCTCGCCGTGCGCGACGCGTATCGGAGCGAGCCGTACGCCGGCATCGCCTGCGGACTCAAGAACACGGGGATCGGGAACGGGGTCACGGAGTACGGTCGCGCGATCCTGCGGCCCGAGGCCGACGGCACGCGTCACGCTCTTCCACTCCTGGACGGAGATGGGCCAGGGCGTCCACACCGTCCTGCGTCAGATCGTCTGCGAGGAGCTCGGGCTCCCGTCCGAGCGGGTGCGCATCGCGGTGGACACGAAGCACGAGCTCGACACCGGCCAGACGACCGCGTCACGGTCGACGGTGCTCGGCGGCAACGCCGTGGTCGACGCCGCCCGCAGGCTGAAGGCCGCGCTCGACGGAAGCACGCTCGAGGATCTCGCGGGGCAGGAGTTCGACGGCGAGTTCGTGGTCGACTGGACGACGCAGAACGACGCGGACGAGCCCGTGACGCACCTCGCCTACGCATGGGCCACGCAGGTCGTCGTCCTCGACGAGGAGGGCCGGCTCGCGAAGGTGATCGCCGCTCACGACGTCGGCCGCGCGATCAACCCCATGCTGATCGAAGGGCAGATCGAGGGTGGCATCCACATGGGGCTCGGTCAGGCTCTCTCGGAGGAGCTCGTCGTCGAGGGCGGCGTTCCCGGTGAACGAGACGCTCAAGTCGCTCCACATCATCCCGCCGAGCGGGATGCCGGAGATCGAGTGCATCCTCGTCGAGGAGCCGCAGCCCGAGGGCCCGTACGGCGCGAAGGGTGTGGGCGAGGCCTCGATGGTTCCGACCGCGGCGGCGGCAGCGGGCGCGCTGTACGCGTTCGACGGCATCCGCCGGACGCGCCTGCCGATGAAGGACTCGCCGGCAGCACGCGCGGCCGTGCCTCATCTCGTTCGCGCGGGAGGGAGATCGTGATCGTCTCGGGCGCGGCCGTCGTCACGTCGCTCGACCCGGTGCGGGTCGCTGACCACGACGTGCACGTGCAGAACGGACGGATCGCTGCCGAGGGCGCGGGCGAACGCCGCGACTGCTCGGGCTGCCTGTCGTACCCGGCAACGTCTGCGCGCACACGCATCTCTACTCCGCTCTCGCGCGCGGGATGCCGTACGACCTCGAGCCGCCGGAGGACTTCCTCGAGATCCTGCAGCGCGTGTGGTGGCGGCTCGACCGCGCGCTCGACGAGGAGAGCATCCGAGCCTCCGCGCTCGTCGGCGGGATGGAGGCGCTCCTATCAGGGACGACCACTCTCGTCGACCACCACGCCTCGCCGAACGCGATCGATGGGTCGCTCGACGTCATCGAGAAGGCTCTTTCGAGCCTCGGCGTCCGCTCGGTCCTCTGCTACGAGACCTCAGACCGTGACGGGCCCCGAGCGCGCGGAGGCAGGCCTCGTGGAGAACCGTCGCTTCGCGAAGCGCGTTCGCGCGGACGAGCTGCCGCTGGCGCGTGCCCTGATCGGAGCGCACGCCTCGTTCACGCTCTCCGACGACACGCTCGCCGCGTGCGCCCTCGCCGCGCGGGACCTCGAGGTCGGTCTGCACATCCACGCGGCCGAGGACGCCGTCGACGAGCGCGACGCGGTCGTGCTCCATGGGGCAGGTGTCGCCGCCCGGCTCGCGCACGCGGGAGCCCTCGACGACCGCACGCTGCTCGCGCACGGCGTCCACCTCGACGACCACGAGATCGCGCTCGTCCACGCGGCGAACGCGTCGATCGCCCACAACGCGCGCTCGAACATGAACAACGCGATCGGGCGGGCCCGGCTCGACATGCTCGGGCCGCGGGTCGCGCTCGGCACCGACGGCATCGGGTCGGACATGTTCGAGGAGTCGCGGACGGCGTACTTCCGCCTCCGCGAGGACGACAAGAGCGCGGGCGCCGACTGGGCGCTCCAGCGCCTCGCGGAAGGCGGGCGTTTCGTCGGAGCCGCCTTCGGCGAGCCCGGCCTCGGGACTCTCGAGGTCGGCGCGCCCGCCGACCTCGTCGTGCTCGACTACGCGAGCCCCGCCCCGCTTCATTCCGGCAGCTTCGCCGGGACACTGGATCTTCGGTCTCTCCTCACGCCACGTCCGCGACGTCATGGTCGGCGGGGAGTGGGTCGTCCTCGACCGGCGGCTGACGCGCGTGGACGCGGAGGAGGTGGCCGCGCGCGCCCGCGTCGAGGCCGACCGGCTCTGGAAGCGCCTCGACGAGATCGGGCCACACGAATTCGAGCCGAAGGAGGCGCGAGATGGCCGTCGCCATTAACGACCGGATAGGTCTCTACCTCCAGGACAAGCACCCGATCCGCGACGGCATGCGCTACGCGCAGCTCGCCGAGGAGCGCGGCTTCGAGGCCGTCTGGCAGGCCGAGAGCCGACTCGTCCGCGAGGCGACCGTGCCGATGGCCGCGTTCGCGGCGGTGACGGAGCGGATCGGGATCGGCTCGGGCGTCGTGAACAACTGGACGCGCAACGTCGGGCTCCTCGCCGCGACGTTCTCGACGCTCGGACGACCTGGCTCCGGGCCGCATCAAGCTCGGGATCGGCGCGTGGTGGGATCCGCTCGCGACGAAGGTCGGCATCGACCGGCACCGCCCCGTGCAGGCGATGCGCGAGACCGTCGAGGTGACGCGCTCGCTGCTCGCGATGGAGCGGGTGACGTTCCACGGCGAGTTCGTCGACGTCGACGACATCGAGATCGACATCGTCCACGGCGACCGCTCGCCGAAGCACGTCCCGATCTACATCGCGGCGACGACGGGCATGAAGATGATGGAGCTCGCCGGCGAGATCGGCGACGGCGTGCTCCTCAACTACCTGGTCGGGCCCGAGCTACAACCGCGGGCGCCTGGAGCCCCTCGCCGCCGGCGCCGCGCGCGCTGGCCGAACGGTCGACGACGTCGACCGGCCGCAGCTCGTCGTCTGCTCGCTCGACGAGGACCGCTCGCTCGCGCTCGACCGGGCGCGGGAGCTCGTCGCCCAGTACCTCGGGGCAGCAGCCGCACATCATGAAGGCGAGCGGCGTCGACGAGTCGCTGCTCGAGGAGATCGGCCGGGTCCTCACCTGGCCGGCGACGCCGGAGCAGATCGAGCGGGCGATGGAGCTCGTTCCCGACGACGTCGTCCAGCTGATCACGGCCTCGGGCACGGCCGACGAGTGCCGGGCGAAGGTGCACGAGTACGTCGAGACCGGCTGCACCTGCCCCGTCCTCTACCCGCTCGGCGACGACGTCCCGGCGATGATCGACGCCTTCGCGGCCGCGACGGTCCGATGACGTCGCCGGAGACAGAGGACATGATGGCCACGACAGCGAGGAGCATCGACGGAGCGACGCTCGTCGGCCGCGACTACATCGAGACGCTCGACTGGTCGGTGGACGAGATCGAGGAGGCGCTCGCGGTCGCGGCGAGCTCAAGGCGGCCTTCAAGAAGCGGGCAGCCGCACCGGCTGCTGCCGGACAAGACGCTCTTCATGCTCTTCTTCGACAAGTCGACGCGGACGCGCAACGCGTTCGAGACGGGCATGACCCAGCTCGGCGGCCACGCGATCTACCTCGACGCCGACAAGACGCAGGTCGCGCACGGCGAGAGCCCGAAGGACATGGGCATCATCCTGTCCCGCTACGGCGACGGGCTCGCGATCCGCCACGACCTCGCCCCGTACGAGGGCAACGCGTGGATGCGCGAGATCGCCCGCTGGGCCGACATCCCGCTGATCAACCTGCAGTGCGACGTCGACCACCCGACCCAGACCCTCGCCGACCTGATGACGCTCCGCGAGAAGCGCGGCGAGAACCTGCGCGGGCTGAAGGTCGCGGTGTCCTGGGCCTACGCGCCGTCGTACGCCAAGCCGCTCTCGGTGCCGCAGGGGCTCGCCACGCTGCTGCCGCGGTTCGGCATCGACGTCGCCCTCGCCCATCCGCCCGGGCTTCGAGCTGATGCCGGAGGTGATGGAGCAGGCCGAGGCGGCCGCCGCCGAAGCCGGGCGCGTCGATCACGTTCGCCGACGACATGGACGAGGCGTTCGAGGGCGCCGACGTCGTCTACCCGAAGTCCTGGGGCCGGCATCGACGCCTTCACGGACGAGTCGAAGGCACTCGCCGAGTCCGGCGCGTACGAGCGACTGGATCTGCGACGCGCGGCGCATGGCGCTCGCGAAGGCGGACGCGCTGTACATGCACTGCCTGCCGGCCGACCGCGGCAACGAGGTGACCGACGAGGTGATCGACGGCCCGCAGTCGGTCGTCTACGACGAGGCCGAGAACCGCATGCACACCGGCAAGGCGCTCATGGCGCTGACGATGGGCGGGTACTCGGCGAACGAGCGAGGCGTCGCAGACGCGGAAGCGCGCGTCAGCGGCTGGTCGTGGCGATCGGGGGCAACTGCGCTGCATCAAGGCCGTGGCGAGCACGCAGACGGTCCGACGATCCAGCGCAGCGCACGCGCGCGAGACCTGCCGAGCACATCGTCGCGGATGATCGCAGCGACGGCTACGACGTCGTGATCGGGCACGGGAACGGGCCGCAGGTCGGCTTCATCCTGCGCCGCTGCCGAGCGTCGGCGTACGCGCGACGCTGCACGAGGTACCCGCTCGACGTCTGCGGCGCCGACAGCCAGGGGACGATCGGCTACGCGCTCGCGCAGAACCTCGAGAACCGCCTGCCCGGCCGGCGACCGGCACGCGTGACGGTCCTGACGCAGGTCGAGGTCGACGCCGACGACCCTGCGTTTCAGCGCGCCCTCGAAGCCGATCGGCTCCGTGTTCACGGACGAGCAGGCGTCGCCTGCGCGAGCGCGAGCGCGGCTGGTCGATCGCCGAGGACGGCAGCCACTGCCGGCGAGTCGTCGCCCTCGCCCGAGCCGCTGCGCGATCGTCGAGCTCGACGCGATCCGGATCGCTGATGGACCGATGGTGCGATCGTCGTGATGCGACCGGAGGCGGCGGGATCCCGGTCACGATGAACGGCGCCGGGAACCCTCGCGGGGTCGAGGCGGTGATCGACAAGGACCTCGCCGGCGAGCTCCTCGCGAGGCGCCTCGACGCCGAGCTTCCTGCTGATGCTCGACCGACGGTGGCGCGCGGTCATGCGCGACTGCGGCACGCCGACGAGGGCGCCCCGATCGACCGCATGACGCTCAGCGAGGCGAAGCAGTACCTCGCCGAGGGCATGCAGTTCGCCGAACGGGTCAGCATGGCGCCGAAGATCGCGGCCGCGTGATCGGCTTCGTGGAGCGCGACCGGCGGTACCGCGGCGATCGGCGCCGACTCGGACAACGTCGCGCGGATCGCTGGCCGGCGAGGCCGGAACGATCGTGGTGCCCGGGTAGTCGCGTGCCGCCCCGGGCCACTACGATCGGCTCGGTGTCGAGACGACTCGCGGTCGCGCGAGGCGACGAGCCCGCCGACCTCGTGATCCGCGGCGGCCGCGTCCTCTCGACGTTCACGCGCGAGTGGCTGGACGGAGACGTCGCGATCGTAGACGGCGTCGTCGCCGGCGTCGGCGGCTACGAGGGCCGTCGAGACGCTCGACGCGACCGGCCGGTACGTCGTTCCCGGCTTCGTCGACGCGCACGTGCACCTCGAGTCGTCGAAGCTGCTGGTGGACGAGTTCGCGCGGCTCGTGCTCCCGCTCGGGAACGACGGCGGTGGTCGCCGACCCGCACGAGATCGCGAACGTCCTCGGCACGGACGGCGTGCACTGGCTGATCGACGCGTGCGACCGGATCCCGCTCGAGGCACGTACTTCATGGCCTCGTCGTGCGTTCCGGCGTCGTCGTTCGAGTCGCCGTGGCGCGAGCTCACGATCGGCGACCTCGAAGGGCTGCTCCACCGGCACCGGGTGCTCGGGGCTCGCCGAGATGATGAACTTCCCGGGCGTCGTCGCGGGCGAGCCGTCCGAGCTCGCGAAGCTCGCGCTCGCCCGCCACGTCGACGGGCACGCGCCCGGCGTCCTCGGAGCGCCAGCTGAACGCCTACGCCGCGGCCGGGATCCGCGTCAGACCACGAGGCCTCGACCGTCGAGGAGGGGCGGGAGCGGCTGCGGGCGGGGATGTGGTTGCTGATCCGCGAGGCGTCCGCCGCGCGCAACCTGCGCGCGCTCGTCCCGCTCGCGCTCGAGTACGGCCCGTCGCGGATCGCCTTCTGCACCGACGACCGCGAGCCGGAGCACATCGCCGACGACGGGCACGTCAACGCGATGGTGCGGGACGCGGTCGCGCTCGGCTTCCCGCCCGAGGACGCGCTCGTGATGGCGACGCTGAGCCCGGCGCTCTACCACGGCCTCGACCACCTCGGCGCGATCGCGCCCGGCTACCGGGCCGACGTGCTGCTCCTGCCCGACCTGCGGTCGTTCGTGCCCGAGCGCGTGCTGCTCGCGGGCGCAGCCGGTCGGCGAGATCCCGCACGTGGAGGTGCCGGAGTGGGTACGGCGGTCGATCCACCTCGACCCTGTCGCCGCCGACGACTTCCGGGTGCCGTGGTCCGGTGGACGCGCACGCGTGATCGGGCTCGTGCCCGGCGAGATCGTGACCGAGTCGCTCGTCGACGAGCTCGCCGCGGGCGAGGGCTTTGCGATGACCGATCCGGCGCGCGACCTGGCAAAGGTCGCGGTGCTCGAGCGGCACCTCGCCACGGGGCGGAAGGGCCTCGGATTCGTCCGCGGCTTCAACATTCGGCACGGCGCGTTCGGCGCGACGCTCTCGCACGACGCGCACAACGTGGTCGTCGTGGGCGTCGACGACGGCGCCATGGCACTCGTCGTCAACCGGTTGCGCGAGCTCGGCGGCGGCATCGTCGTCGCCGACGCCCGCCAGGTTCGTGCCGAGCTGTCTCTACCCGTCGCCGGGCTCCTCTCAGATCGCCCACTGGCCGAGGTTCTCGACGCGAGCCGCGCGATCAACGCGGCTGCGCAGGCGCTCGGCGTGACGTTCCCGGCGCCGTTCCAGATGCTGGCGTTTCTCGCGCTCTCCGTTATCCCGTCGCTCAAGATCACCGATCGCGGCCTGGTCGACGTCGACAGACGCGAGCTCGTTCCGCTTGCATGCGACGAGGCGCCGGGGACGGAAGTGCGGACGCTTGCGTCGGCTTCGACGGCTCGCTGATTGCCTATCGTCTGTCCCATGAGGGCACGCGCAGCGGTCACCAGCCTCGCGCTCGTCGTCATCGCGCTCGTAGCGGGTACGTTCGCCGTGACGAGGGGTGATGCACGAGCGGAGGCGATCACGCTGACCCTCGACGGGGTCGCCTTCAGGCCAGAGCTCGCGGTGACTGCGGCCGCGCGCGGGACGGGGCTCATGCACCGCATTCCTGCTCCGAAGGACGGGATGCTGTTCGTCTTCCCGCAGCCGACCAGCTCCGCGTTCTGGATGAAGGATACGGACGTCCCATTGGCGATCACCTTCTTCGACGCGGCGGGGAGGCGCGTCGCCGGGTTTTCGATGAAGCCGTGCGTCCGTGATCCGTGCCGAATCTACTCCCCCGGGCACGTCTACCGCTTCGCGCTCGAGATGCGCGTCTCCGACCGCCGCCCGGCGAAGCGCCTCGGCCCGGTCAGCGAGCTGCGGCGGCTCGTCAAGAGCTCGAGCTAGACGTCGAGCACAGGCGCCGGGCGCGCCTGGCCCCGACGTCCCGCCGCGCCGTTACGCCGGATTCGCGCTCGCCAACCCCCCCGTGTGGCAGCGTGCTGTTCGGCTCTGTGCGCCCGGCGGCCGACCTGGGATAGCACTCCTCCGCTCAACCGGAGACCCGCTCCGGCCGATACGCACTGGGCGGTGCAGACCGAGGGCGGAGACTGGCAGCACGACGAGGAATCAGGGACGCGGACGGCGACGAGCACCCACGGCCGGCTGATCATCAGCCTGCTCATCGGTATCGGGGTCATGCTGATCCTCACCCGGCCGCTGGCCGACAGGATCATCCTCGGTGAGGGGCCGTCGACCGGGCTCCGCCTCGAGCTCCTGCCCGGGTTGCCCGGTATCACGCTCGGTGAGAAGTCCCTGTACCCGGCCAACGACCACTGGAAGGCATGGCTCGCCGACGAGGACACCTGCCCGCGGGGAGAGGACACCGAGGCGCCTCCCGATCTCCAGACGCTCGTGCTCCTCTGCCTCGTGAACTACGCCCGCGAGCACCAGGGACTGGACACGGTCAGGCTCTCGCCGTTCCTGAGCGCGACGGCGGCGTCGAAGGCACGGGACATCGTCCTCTGCCACGACTTCAGCCACGAGGCGTGCGGCAAGGAGCCCTTCGCGGCGGCAGACGAACGGGGCTACTCGGGCCCGATCGGCGAGAACCTGTACGTCGGCGAGGGCCCGCTCGAGTCGCCCAGGCTCGCCGTCGACACGTGGCTGAACTCGCCGGATCACCGCGAGAACATGTTCCAGCCGGGCTGGCACGTGATGGGGATCGCGCGGCTTCCGGGCGCCAACTTCGACGACATCGAGGACGGCGTCGTCTGGGTCAACCACTTCGCTCCCTGATCAGTCGCTACTTCGCCGACGGCAGACTGGGCGTATGCGATTCCTCGCCGTCGGGTTCGTAGCCGTTCTGCTCGGTCTGCCGGCAGCGGCGACCGGAAAGACTCAGCCCCAGATCGTCGTCCTCGACCCCGGCCACGACCTGCGCGCCAACCTGGCGACCGAGCCGATCGGCCCGGGCTCGGCCACGCGCAAGATCAAGGACGGCGGCGGCACTCACGGGGTCGTGTCGGGTCTCGGCGAGGCCGACCTGAACTTGCGCGTCGCTCTGCGGCTCCGGCGGCTACTCGAGCACGCTGGCGTTCGCGTCGTCATGACCAGAACGAAGACGGCCGGGACCAGCATCGGGAACATCGCGCGCGCCCGGGTCGCAAATCGGGCGGGCGCCGCGCTCTTCCTGCGCATCCACGCTGACGGCTCGACCGATCCGAGCGCACGCGGGACGCACACGCTGTACCCCGCCCTGCGAGCCGGGTGGACCGACGACATCTATGCGGCGAGCAGACGTGCGGCGAGGGTCGTGCAGTCGGAGCTCGTTCGCTCGCTCGGCTTTCCCGACCGCGGGCTCCAGGAGCGTCCCGACTTCACGGGCTTCAACTGGGCCGACGTGCCGGCGATCCTGGTCGAGATGGGCTTCATGACGAATCCGACCGAGGACCGACTGCTCGCGACGCCGGCCTATCAGCGCCGAGCGGCTCTCGGTCTCTGCCGGGGCGGACTGCGCTTTCTCGACCGCCCGCCGGCCCGCTGCGGGTAGATCGCACGGCTGCGCCCGTGCGGCCTACTCCTGCGGGTTCGCTCGTGCAGCGCGAAGAGCGGAGAGCGGGCGAAGGGTCCGGAACAGCAGCATCGCCGCGACGAGTCCGACGGTGGTGTTCACGACAGTCACGCCGACCTGCATGCTCAGTGAGAACGACACGGCTCCAGCGGCGGACATTGCGCCCTGAAGGGCATACGCCGCGAGCACCTGCTGCGACCCGGCACCGCCGGGCACCGGTACCGCCGTCGAGGCGCCGCTGAGCACCACGACGAGAACCGCCGTCGTGACCCCGGCTTTGATGTGGAAGGCCTGCAGCACGAAGTAGACGACTCCGATCCTGCAGGCCCACGCGGCCAGCTGGAACGGGAGCACCGATCGGGCGTAGAGCCAGGGGCTCCGCAGAATCGTCAGGCCCCGAGCGGCTCCCGCGAGCAGCCGGTGGACTGCAACCGCGAAGCGTCGCGCAAGCAAGCCGATCGCGATCGCGATGACGACGGCCACGGCGAGTGCGTTACGGCCGGCCCCAACCGTCGGGACCGCCGGGAGCGAGGGAAGGACCCCGGTCGCCCAGAGGCTCACGACGAGTGACGCGCCGAGGACGGCGTCGAGCAGCAGCACGACCGAGAGCGAGCCGGCGATCGTGGGCACACTCGATCCGGGGATCTGAGCTCGCGCGATCGCGACCTTCGCGCCCTCGCCGCCACGGACTGGAAGGAACGCGTTCAGGGCCACGCCGCTGGCGTATGCACAGCCGACGGAAAAGACCGGGATCCGTTTCTCGGGGTAGGCGGCGGCGAGGACATTCCGCCAGGCGAGGGCACGGAACCCGAGGGTCGCGAGCTGGAGTGCGAGCGCGACGGCGATGAAGCGGCCGTCCAGCCCTCCGACGCGCTCCACCGCGGCCGTCATCTGACCGCCGATTCCGGCAAGGACGCTCAGGTTGTCGCTCCCAGGACATCAGCCCTGGAGATCGCTGCCGCGTCGTCCGTGATCAGGCCGTCGACACCGAGCCCGAGGAGCTCACGTGCCCGTTCGGGGCGGTTCACGGGCCAGGTCATGATCGTCTTGGCTATGGCGCGGAGCGCGGCGACGCTGTCCGCGTCGAGCAGGCGCTCGTGGATCGAGACACCCTCCAGCTGGTCACCGGCGAAGCGGCGCAGGAGCTCGCGAAGCTGACGCGTGCTTCCCACAGAGTGGACGGAGCGGACTGCCGTGCCGGCGAACGGCTCGAGCACGTTCCAGTTGCGCGCACACACGGTGAACCGTCGAGCGGCGAGGTACGGGGCGATTGCCTCGAGAACCCTCTCGGCCAGGGGTACGCGCCGCCCTTTCAGGTCGAGAACGAGCTCCGTGTCGGGCGCCGTCGCCTCGAGCAGCTCGTGCAGCTCGAGCCGTCGACGCCAAGGCGCCTCGAGCAGCCAGCGATCCCAGTAGATCGGCAGCGGCCCGACGGTCTTCAGGTGGCGGATGTCCAGGCGCTTCCGGTAGAGCCGTACGTCAGCCTCGATGTGCGTGATGCCGAGGCGCTCCGCTGCCTTGAGGGCCGGGAGCTCGTTGCCTGCGCGGTGTGCGACCAGGAACGGGGGCAACCCGTTCGAATTGGAGCTCCATCCGGGCTGCAGGCCCACTGCTGCCGAGTGTAGCCGCGGCCTGCCGTCTCTCGACCGCGAGCGCGACGGCGAACCCCACGAGGATCACCGCGATTCCGGCGGCGACGTCGATCACGAAGTGGTTCGCAGTCGCCATGACGGCGAAGGCCATGGCGAGCGGCATGACGACCGCGAACAAGCGAACGACGAGGTGCGCCGTCGTGATCAGCAGGACGAGGCCGATGAGGACGTTCCACCCGACATGCAGGCTCGGGAACGCCGCGTACTGGTTCGTCAGGCCGGGCGGCTGGAGTGCGCGGTACGCGTTCGACTGCTCCGTCACCGTGTCGACGAGCCCGATGTCGAGGAGCCTCGGCGGCGCCACCGGGAAGAAGGCGAAGAAGACGAAGCCGATCGCGCCCGAGACGAAGAGCGCATTGCGGAGCAGGTAGTAGCGGTCGCGGCGATAGAAGTAGAGCGCTATGGCCACCGAGAGGATCACGGGCCAGTGCCCCCAGATGTAGACCCAGTTGACGAGCATGGTCAGGAAGTCGCTGCCGACGATTACTCCCTGGATGCTTCGCTCGAAGTCGACGTGGAGCCATCCTCTCGAGCTCGACGATGCGATCGGCGTTGGCGAATGCCGCATGGGTGCTCCCCACCGTGAGGTTCCGGATGCCGAAGTACGCGAGCATCGCGGCCGCGATGATCACCGCCTCCTGCAGGAAGCTCCGTCGCGTGCTCTCCGAGAGTGAGCTCATCGACATCGAGCCAAGCGTGACTCAGACGCCATGCGTTCGTCATCGGGAAACCCCACGATCCGCTTGCGGAGAAGTGCGCCCCCGTTCGAGGACGCCAGTCCGCGGATCTGGGTTCGAAGTGCGAGCGGCCTACGACCTGCGGCGGTGCGCACCGGCCGTGATCGCAAGCGCCGCCCCCGCGGCGAACAGCGCGCCCGCGATCAGCAGTCCGATGCCGATCCAGAGCACCGAGTCGAGCTCGGCGCCGATGCTCATGTCGGCAGACACGCCGCGCGTGGCGTCTGCGTTCATCACGACCGCGCGCCAGTCGCCGTCCTCGGGCTCCCACTCGAGCGTCTGCTCGCCCGCTCCGGAGGCCGACGCTGCCCAGAACGTCTGAGACTCCGGTGGGCCAGACGGTGCACCGCCGGGTCGTCGCGAGTACGACGGGTGTCTGCCGTTCAGGTCTGTCACGAGGTCGCGATCGACCCTGCTCAGGTACGCGTCGACCTCCGCAGCCGAGCCGATTCCCACGAACACCGGGCGGTCGCTCTCGGCACGGATGCGAACCGTTCCGAGGAACGTGTCCAGCGCCCATTCGGCTCCGGTCGTGTCGAGCTCGGCGCTCTCGGACACCACCGCGTACGTCGGCGTCGAGAACTCGACGCTCGGCGACATGAGGAAGCCGTCGTCGTCGCGCTGCGTCTGGTCGACGAGCCAGTGCGCAGCCGCCGACGAGGAGAGCGAACGCGAGGATCCCGGCGACGATGCCGACGACGAAGAGCACGACCTTCCCCGCAGTTCCGCCGCCTCGGCGCTCTTCCGCCGTGGCGGTTTCGGCGACGGGGCCCGCAGTGGCGACTGCATGCTCTTCGACAACTCCGCTCTCCATGCCACCCTCCGCACCACCTGGTCGAGCCTGAACGGCGGGTACTCGTCGCGCATGAGAAGCACGTACGCCGCGACGCGCGCGACCCAGCGGTCGAGCCCCAGCACGAAGTCGAAGATCCCCGGCGGATAGCGCGACATGAAGAGCAGCGCGACTCCCGCGAAGAGCACGAGCACCCCGACGAGCCCGGTCTGGTACCCGAAGCCCCACGCTCGGTCGTACGCGCGCGATGCCGCGTAGCTACCCCCGCCGAGGATGATCCCGACGACGATGTAGTGCGGGATCGCGAGCAGCCACCACTTGACGAGCACGAGTCCTCGTGAGAGCCGCTCCGGATACTCGACGTGGAACCGCGCCGGATAGTCGGGCACGTCGTCGAGCGTGAAGGGCGGGTAGCGATCGGTGGCGAGGGCGCCGTACGAGTAGAACAGCACGCGCCACGTCCACCGGAGGACGCCGAGGTTGAAGTCGAAGATCCCCCGCGGATAGCGCCCCGTGAACAGGATCGCGAAGAACGCAACGACCGTCAGCACGAGGAGCGTCAGCCACAGGAACGCGAGCACGATGTAGTGCGGGATCGCGAGCGCCCACTTCACGAGCCACAGCCAGCGGCTCAGCTTGGGCTCGAGCTCGCCTTCGATGCGGACGGGATATGCCTGCCTGGCGTCCACGCTTCCTCCTCGGTCGGCCGGTGATGAGCTTATGTGAAGTCGGCTCCGCTACACGCGGAAGATCACGACTTGGACGAGCGGCGCACCTTCGGAGCGCACATGCTCAGATGCACCGTCACGATGAGCGCGACGACGAGGACGCGAACCCAGTGCTGCCAGTTGCTCTCGTAGGCGAGGTACGCAACCGTCCACGGGAGGGTGACGATCCACATGAGCATCTCCCATACGAGCGGGAGGCCCCGCAGCCAGTCGTAGGCATCGTCGAGCGTTGTCGGCGACACCGCGAGCAGCGTGACGAACGCGCCCCAGAGAGCAGCCATGGCGCCGAAGAACGTCGAACCCTGAGCCGGCGTCGGCACTGCAACTCGCTTCGCGTCGCACTTCTCGACCGCGATCTGCGTCATGGCTCACCTCCCTGTGTTTCGAGTCCAGTGTCGCGATACGCCCGGGAGCAGGCATCCGGGGATTGCCCCGGGTTCGATGCGGCGAACCACCGACCCGTGAGCCGGTAGCCTGCGCGCGCATGAGCGACGACGACGAAGGACCGACAAGGACGAGAAGAAGCCCGATTACG
The DNA here is from genome assembly GCA_963716975.1 of uncultured Actinomycetes bacterium. Lineage (GTDB taxonomy): Bacteria > Actinomycetota > Thermoleophilia > Gaiellales > Gaiellaceae > GMQP-bins7. The sequence goes on from CAVQVA010000047.1 coordinate 75,667, forward strand.
AGCCCCCCGCCGGCGCGGAGATCGAGGGAACCTGGACCGGGCGTCCGGCGTCCGTCGACTACACGGCGACGGCGAAGTGGCTCGTGCTGCGGAAGAAGGAGAAGCCGGCTGCGGAGATCTTCTCCATCTCGTATGTCGCCAAGGGTGGCGACGAGAACCGACCCGTCACGTTCGTGTTCAACGGCGGACCGGGGGCGTCGTCCGCCTACCTCCACATGGGTGCCGTCGGGCCGAAGCGGGTGGAGTTTCCGCCCGACGGCTCGCTGCCCGAGATGCCTCCCAGGCTCGTGCAGAACGAGGAGTCGTGGCTCGCGTTCACCGACCTCGTCTTCGTCGATCCGGTCGGGACCGGGTTCAGCCGGATCATCGAGAACGAGAAGAAGGACGACGCCAAGGACGCCAAGAAGGACGACGCCGCCGACCCGAAGGAGTACTTCGTCTACAAGCGCGATCTCGAGTCGCTGTGCGAGTTCATGGGCCGGTGGCTCTCCGACCACGGCCGCTGGGGATCGCCGATCTTCATCGCTGGCGAGAGCTACGGCGGGTACCGCGTCGGGCGGCTCGTGCGCACCCTGCAGGAGACCGCCGGCATCGGGCTGAACGGCGCGATTCTCATCTCGCCCGCGCTCGACCTCACGCTGCTGAGCCCGACCGACTACGACGTCCTCGGGTGGGTCGACAAGCTGCCCACGATGGCGCTCTCCGCCGTGCACCACGGGCGCTCTCGTGCCTTCGCGACCGGAACGGCGCTCGAGCAGGTGCTGAACGAGGCCGAGGAGTTCGCAACCGGTGACTACGCCACGTTCCTCACCCGTGGCGCGTCGATGCCCGCCGATGAGCGAGATCGCATTCTCGCGCGGTTGGCCGATCTCCTTGGCCTCCCGCTCGACTTGGTCGTCCGCGCCGGCGGCCGGATCACGATGCTCACGTTCGTCCGTGAGCTCCTGCGCGACGAGCGCAAGGTGCTCGGCCTCTACGACACCACGATCACCGTGACCGACCCGTTCCCCGACCGCGACCCGTTCACGGGCCCCGATCCCACGCTGTCGGGATCGACGCCGGCCTACACGATGGCCGTGAACCGGCTGCTGCGATCGGAGATCGGCGTGAAGACGGACCGCGAGTACGCGCTCCTCTCCTACGAGGTCTTCCTGGCCTGGCGCGGCGACGCCGAGCAGCACGCCTTCATGTCCCCTCCAGGTGCGACCGACGACTTCCGGTACGGGATGTCGCTCAACCCGCACATGAAGGCGTTCGTGACGCACGGCCGCTACGACCTCGTGACCCCGTACTTCTCGAGCGACCGGCTACGGAACCTGATGCGACTCGATCCACAGATGACCGAGCGTCTGACCGTCCAGCACTTCGGCGGCGGCCATATGTTCTACGCGTGGGAGTCGAGCCGGCGGGAGTTCACCGAGGCGATCGGCTCGTTCTTCGCCGACGCAACCGGCCGTTAGCTCCGGCTGCGAGATACGTGACGACGAGTTCGGCGCTGTGAAATGCTCGCGTCGTGAACACGCTCCGCTCGCTGCTCAGCGCCCAGGACCTCGCCGGTAGCCCCGCGGCGCGCTGGACGCGGACCGGACGGTGGGCTGCAGCGGCGACGCTCGTGCTCGGCGCCTCGTTCCAGCTCGCGGCGTTCGTCACCGAGGTGCAGCACGACAAGACGATCGACCGGCTCCAGTGGATCGCGGCTCATCCGGATCGCGCCAATCTCGCGAAGACGTTCGACACGCTGGCGATGCCGTTCCTGTTCGGGGTCGTGATCGTCTACGTGCTCCTCTCGAGAGTGCGGTCGCCACGCCTCGCGTACGCCGGCGGGATCCTCCTCGGCTGCGGAATGGTCGGCCTGTCCGCGTCGCAGGGATTCGAGACGCTCGAGTTCGCGCTCGCACAGGACGGCCGGTTCGATCTCGAAGCGCTCGCCGACGCGGTGGACAACATCTCCATCGCGCCCGCGATCGCGATGCTCCTCCTGTTCATCCCCGGTGCCTTCTTCGGGCTCCTGACCCTCGCAACCGCCCTCTGGCGCTCGCAGGCGGTACCACGCGGCGCGGTCCTGCTGATACCGCTCTTCATCATCACCGACTTCTTCCTCCAGCAAGGTGTCCTCGGGCACGCGATCGCACTCGTCGGGGCGTGCTGGATCGCCTCGGCGGTGCTCCTCGCGGACAGGGCCGCGCAGCCCGCTTGAGATCAGGGCGTCTCGTTAGACAGATACTCGGCGGCGAGTCGCTTGGGGGCCTGGATCAGCCACGCGTCCTCGAGCCGCTCCCGCAACTCGTCGGGGCTGATGTGCTCCAGCCTGATCTGTATGCCGGGGTAGCCGGTGTAGTGCGGGCTCGTGAAGTAGACCTCGGGATTGGCGTCCAGGAACAGCTGCTTCTCGTCGCGATCCACTCGCACGGCGAGCCCTCCGCCGTCGCGCTCGCGTGCCTGCCATGCGAATCCCTTTCCGCGAACGCTGTACGCGACGCGGTCTCCTGCGCTCTCCTCCACTTCGGGAAACGAGAGCGCGATCTCGCGGACGCTCTCCCAGTCGGCCATGAGCGGACGATAGTGTCGGAGCGGCGAGATGAGGACGTGGATCGGCATCGGGTGCTCGTTCGTGGCCGCCGCGCTTCTCGGCGTGCTCCACTACGCGGACGCGGACGCGACCGTCCAGTTCGGAGTCGGAATCGTCGCGCTCGCGTTGCTCGCCTGGACGGTCGGCGTGGGCACGGAGTGCGTAGGAGCTCGCTTCGGGCCGGCGACGACAGGGGTTCTCCAGTCGACGCTCGGCAACCTCCCCGAGCTCTTCATCGTCGTCTTCGCGCTGAGAGCGGGTGAGATCGTCGTCGCACAGACGTCGATCATCGGGTCGCTGCTCGCGAACGCGCTCCTCGTCCTCGGGCTCGCGGTCATAGCGGGTGCGTGGCGCGCGGAGGACGGCGTCATGCGCTTTGGCCGTCGGCTTCCGAACGACACGACGACGCTGTTGCTGCTCGTCGTCTTCATGATCACGATCCTCAGTGCCTCCCTGTCCGCGAATGACCGCGCGAGCGAGCACGCGGTCACGATCTCCGCGATCGGAGCCGTGCTGATCCTCCTCGTCTACGGCGCCTGGCTTGCGAACTACCTGCGTGCCGGCGTCGGCGAGGGGCCTGCCCTCGGCGAGGGCCACTCGCCGCCGCTCGGGTTCCGACCGGGTCTCGTGGTGCTCGCCCTCGCCGGAATCGCGGCCGCCTTCACATCGGACTGGTTCGTGGCGGCGATCGACCCGGCGGTCACCGAGCTCGGCATCTCGAAGGCCTTCACCGGTCTCGTCATCGTCGCGATCGCGGGCAACGCGGTCGAGAACATCGTCGGAGTCCAGCTCGCGTGGAAGCGGCGCTACGACCTTGCGATCTCGGTGGTCAAGAACTCCGTTGCCCAGATCGCTGCGTTCCTCTACCCGGCTCTCGTGCTCATCTCGCTGCTCTTCACTCAGCGGCTGACGTTCGGCGTGCCACCCGGCGGCATCGTGCTCGTCGTCGCGCTCGTCTTCGCGGCGCTCGCGATCTGGCAGATCACCGGCGACGGCGAGGCGCCCGGCTACGAGGGGCTCGCGCTCGTCATGACCTACGCCGTGCT
>CAVQVA010000048.1:0-54713 GCA_963716975.1 uncultured Actinomycetes bacterium
TCCGGGATAGGCGAACTGCAGGACGGCTCCGGCGATGAGCGCCAGCGGGGGCAGGAACGGTCCGATGAGGCGAGAGAGCACCCCGAGCCCGCCGGCGAACGCGAATGCGAACGGCAGGAAGCCCGCCGCACGGCGTGCTTGCGAGATCGAGACGAGATCGGCGAGCGAGGTGAAGAGAAGCGGCACCAGCATCACCGTGAGAACCGCGAGCGACCCGCCGGCCACGTATGCAGCCCATCTGCGCCGCGAAGCGAGAGCGGCCAAGGGAAAGAGCAGGATCGCCGCGACTGCAACCGCTCCGCTCCGCGTGAAGACCTCGGGCGCGAGGCTGTAGCTCGTCACCGAGCGTACGTCGAGCTGGCCGACGTAGTGCTCGAGCGCTCGCCGGACCTCCTTCTCGGTCGGCGAGACGGACGCCGTGTCGTTCACGACCGGAATCAGCCAGACCATGAAGAGCGCCGCCGGCACGGCCAGCGAGGCGAGCGCTGCAAGCCCCACGCGCACGTCACCTCGCGCCCAGAGCGCGCGCACGAGCAGGAATCCCGCGAAGGGCAGCCAGAGGAAGATCGCGTAGGTCGGGTGCACGACCGCGAGCGCCAAGCCGGCGGCGGCCGTCGACGCATACAAGGCCGGCGAAGGTCTCCGCATGGTCTCGAAGGCCAGGGCGAGCGCGGCCGGGACGAGCAGGTGGCGGGACGACGTCGCAGGGAGCGAGAGCACCGTGTAGGCGCCGCCGTGACCCGGCGCGAAGCAGATCAGCCCCACCTGCGCGGCCGTGGCGGCGCCGGCTGCCCAGACCTGCCTGAACAGCGCCCAGCCGGCCTCGTACGCGACGACCACGGCCAGCACGGCGAGCACGGAGGGGAGATGCACGACGACTCGCTCCGGATCGACGCCCGCGACCTTCGCGACGAGCGCAAGGAATCCGTGCCAGAGCGGAAACGCATAGCCGGGGTGCAGGCTCCCGTCCGCGAACTCGGAGACGCGGCTCAGCGAGAGATCGTCGAACGCGAGCAGCTTGCGAGCCCGGGCGAGATGGAAGAGCCCGTCACCGTCGACCTCTTTGCCGACGCGCCACAGGATGACGCCGAGCGCGATCCCGGCTCCCCACGTCCAGGCGATCCCGGGGATACGGGCGGAAGCAGGCGCTCCTCGGCCCACGAGGACCACGAGGGCGGCAAGCGCGGCCGCAGCGAGCAGCACGACGGTCACCGTCAGCGACGCGTGCAGCGCGAAGGTGACGGCGAGCGCGGCGAACATCAGCGTGAACGACCAGCCGAGCGTCGCGGCGACCCCCCTGACGCCGAGCGCTCGCGCCAGAAGCCAGCCCGGGGCAAGAACCACCGCCGTCGCCCCGACGAGGCGGAGGTAGAGCGTGAGCGAGCTCATCTAGGCGAGAAACGGCCTGGCCAGGAGATCGGCGACGTCGCCGGATGCGAGCCAGTCCGCCTCCTCGCCGTACCGCCGGCCGCGGTCACCCCGAAAGAGCTTCGATCGCATGCGGAGCGAGACGATGAGGAGCCGACGTGCCCGCACTGCCGTCTTTCGGCCGTGATGCTTGTCGAAGTACCGAAGATGCCCGCGGAGGTTCTCGCGATACATGCGCCCCTGATGCGTCGTGCCGCCGACGTGATAGACCTCCGCGCCCGGGAAGTACAGCACCTGCCACCCGCGCTGACGGAATCGGTAACACCAGTCCGTCTCCTCGCTGAAGATGAAGAAGTCCTCGTCGAGAAGCCCGACCTGGTCCATCGCGGTCCGCCGCATGAACATGACGGCGCCCAGGACGACGTCGACCTCGCGCACCTCGTCGTGGTCGAAGTCCCCCGCGTAGAACGCGTTGAACAGACTCGAGCGCGGCGCGAGCTTTCGCAGGAAGAAGTACTCGGTGGAGAGTCGCCAGAGCGACGGGAAGCCGCGGACGGAGCGCTGCAGGCTGCCGTCGGTGTTCAGCAGACGGGGGCCGATCATCGCGGCCTCGGGCCGACGGTCGGCGAACGCGACGAGCCGCGCGACCGCGTCGCCGACCGCCCAGGCATCGGAGTTCATGAGCAGGACGTACCGGCTCTCCGATGCGCGGATCCCCTGGTTCAGGGCGTGGCTGAGCCCACGGTTCTCGGAGTGGATGACCTGCACATCGGGAAAGCGGTCGCGGATGAGCTCGAGCGTTCCGTCCGTCGAGCCGTTGTCGACGACGATCGTGGGCACGCCCACGAAGCTCTCGAGGCACGGCTCGATCCACGGCATCGCATTCGTCGTGACGACGACGACCACGACGTCCTGCGGGCGCGAATCAGCCATGCTCCACGCTGGGACCCGCGCCGCGGTGCATTCCCTCCCAGACCATGACCGCGCCGCCGGGCACGGCGAGGAGCGCCGTGATGAGGAAGAAGAGGAAGCCTGCGGCAAACGCCTGGTCGGCGGGGACGTCGAGCGTGCCGAGGAAGCTCACGAAGAACGCCTCGCGCACAGCGAGCCCGTTCAGCGTGAAGGGGACGAGCATGACGAGGAAGAGCAGCGGCCCCATCACGTAGTAGACGCGGACGTCGAGTCCGATCCCCACCGCCTTGGCGGCGGCCCAGATCGAGAGGATCCGTACCGTCTGTACCGCGAGCGTGACGAGGAAGACCGCGAGCAGCAGGCGCGGCTGGCTCCGAAAGTGGTGGACGCCCTCGTAGAACGCCCGCAGCGGCCGCGCGATGCGGATCCACTCGAGGAGCGGGAGCGCACGCCGAAGGAGCGGGCGAGCAGACCGCGCGAAGAAGAGGAACCCCGCCACGAGCGTGCCGAAGACGAACACGCCCTCGAGCCAGAGGTACGCGCTCACGTCGTAGTGGCCGATGGAGAGCACGAAGCCGACGACTCCGAGCAGAACGGTCGCCGCCCCTCCGAGGCCGCGTTCGAGCACGACCGTCCCCGCCACGTCCCCGGTTCGCCCGGGGTGTCGGCGGCTCGTCTCGGCGATCCGCACCGCGTCGCCGCCGAGCGACGTGGGGAGCAACTGACCTGCCGTATAGGCGACGAAGTACGCGCGCGTGAGCCATCTGAGCGGCTCCACGATGCCGTGCGCGACGAGGAGCCACCCCCAGCGGGCCGCGAGCACCGGCACGGTCAGCAGCATGATCAGCGCTCCGACGACGAACCAGGCGAGGTCGGCCTCGCGAAGGACGTCCACCGCCGTCCCGAAGTCGATCTTCCACACGAGATAGGCGACCGCGGCGACGGTCAGGATCAGCGTCCCGACGATCCGGACCGAGCGTTTCATCCGGTCCGCTCCGCGAGCACGGCCAGCGTGAGCTGCTCGAACGCGACGTTCGCGGCCGCCACGGCCGTCTGCTGACCGGGACCGTCGTACGGGGGGCTCACCTCGACCACGTCGTACCCGGAGAACGAGAGCCCGCCCAGCGCGCGAACGAACCCGAGCGCCTCGCGCGTGCTCAGCCCGCCCGCCTCGGGTGTCCCCGTTCCCGGCGCAAAGGCCGGATCGAGGACGTCGACGTCGAAGGAGAAGAAGAGCGGCCCGTCCCCGACACGTCTCCGCACCCTCTCGCCGTACTCGTCGGCGCTCATGGTCACGAGCTCCTCGCAGGAGATCACCTCGAATCCGAGCTCCGCCGGCATGCCGGCGTCGTCCGGTCCGTAGACCGAGCCGCGCATCCCCGCGAGCAACGAGCGGCTGGGATCGACGAGCCCTTCTTCGACCGCGCGCCGGAAGGGCGAGCCGTGGTAGTAGCGCTCCCCGCAGTACACGTCCCAGACGTCCGCGTGCGCATCGAGGAGGACGACTCCGAGCGGACCGTGGACGGCGGCGTGCGCACGGAGCTCGCCGAGCACGATCAGGTGGTCTCCCCCCAGGCAGAGTGTCCGCGCCCCGGAGCGGACGATCGGCTCGAGCTGCTCGGCGATCTGACCGACGGTCCGCTCGGCGTTCCCGGGAGTGACGCGTACGTCTCCCAGATCCGCCACCGAGATCCGCCCGAAGACCTGCGCCTGCTGCACCGCGTTGTATGGACGCAACGCGATCGAGGCGGAGCGGATCGCCTCAGGCCCGAACCTGGCCCCTGGACGATTCGTCGTCGCCGTGTCGAACGGAACGCCGACCGCCGCGACGTCCACGCCCTCCGGGTCGACGACGTGCGGACAGCGAGCGAAGGTCCGGACGCCCGTGTAGCGAGGTGAGCTCAGGGCATCCGGAGGCCCGTAGCGGGGAGGGTCCTCGGTCGCCACGCGGCGACGGTACCAGCACCGGCGAAGTCGGGTCTGCCCCGGACGATCCCCGGGACAGACCCGCTTCGAGTGGTGCTCAGGCCGCTTCGGGCTGAGCGACGAGCTCGTCCCGCGCGAACGCCGGGACCTCGGCCGCCCTGCGCTTCCGCGGGATCAGGAGCGAGAGCACGGCGCCGACGCCGACGGCGATGGCACCGACCCAGAGAGCAGGCACGAGCCCGTCGTTGAACGCCTGCGCCGACTCGTAGCCTCCGGTCCGGACGAAGATCGAGGCGAGGATCGCGACCCCGAGGACTCCTCCGACCTCGCGGATCGCGTTGTTGGCTCCCGACGCCTTACCCTCCTCGACCGGACGCACCGACGACAGGACGACGTTTGCGACGGGTGCGAAGAAGAGCCCCATGCCGATGCCGGACACGATGAACGGCCCGACGAACGAGGCGTAGCCGACGGTCGCAGTCGAGACCGACGCGATCCACGCGAGCCCGATCGCCTGCAAGGCAAGACCCGTCGCCATCAGCGGCCTGCCGCCGATCCGATCGGAGAGTGCGCCGGCGATCGGCGCGACGATCATCGGCATCGCCGTCCACGGCAACACTCGCAGCCCGGACTGAAGCGGTGAGTACCCCTGGGCGGTCTGGAAGAACTGCGTCAGCAGGAAGATCGAGCCAAACATCCCGAAGTACATGAGCAGCGACGCCGAGTTGGCGGCCGAGAACGCCCGGTTCTGGAAGAACCGCATCGGCAGCATCGGCTCCGTCACCCGCCGCTCCCAGACGACGAACGCGGCGAGGAGCGCGACCCCGATCGAGATCGCAGCGACGATCTCCGGGCTCGTCCAGCCGTGGCCGTTGCCGTTGATGAGACCCCACACGAGCCCGAGCAGACCGGCGCTCGCGAAGCCGAGGCCGGGGATGTCGAGCGCCTTGTCTGGGCCGTAGGACTCGGTCAGGCGCGTCGCGAGGGGGAGCAGCACGAGCCCGATGGGCACGTTGATCCAGAAGATCCACTGCCACGAGAGCCCTTCCACGACCAGACCGCCCACGAGCGGGCCTGCGGCGACTGCGAGTCCGGCAACTCCGGACCACACGCCGAGCGCCGCACCGCGGCGCGCAGCAGGAACGGCCGCACTCAGGATCGTCAGCGTCAGCGGCGTAACGAGCGCTCCGCCGATGCCCTGCACCGCACGCGCCGCGATGAGCCAGTCGGCAGAAGGTGCGAGCGCAGCGGCCGCTGAGGCCCCGGTGAAGATCCCGATGCCGATCATGAACATCCGCTTCCGGCCGAACCGATCGCCGAGGGCGGCGCCCGTCAGCAGGAACGCGGCGAACGTGAGCGTGTACGCGTTGACCATCCACTCGAGCTGCTCGATCGACGCACCGAGATCGACCCGGATGACGGGGATCGCGATCGAGACGACGAGGTTGTCGAGCACCACCATGAAGAGCGCGACCGTGGTGGCCACGAACGTCCACATCGTCCTCTGTTTCGCAGTCATCGTGTCCTCCTTTGCAATCGTCTCTGGATGTTTGACTAGTGAGTGATTACTTACCTTGTGGTGAAAAAAAGGCCGCTATTCGTCGTCTTCCTTGCACCCGGCCATGAGTCGCGCTGCCCAGTCCTCGGGCTCCGCGTCCTCGTGGAAGCCCATCGCGGCCATGACGTTCCACAGCATCCCCATGGCGAAGAACCGGGCGAGCCGTGCGCGAGAGACACCAGAGACTCGCTCGACGTACGCATAGAGGTCGCCGTATCCGTCACGGACCGCCTGGCGGACGTCCGGGTCGTCGAGTGCCGCCGCATAGGTCTGGAGCTGCGACTGGAGCATCGCCGCATCGGTTGCGAGCAGCTCGCCGTACGCCTTTCCCATGGCGCTCAGCGCCTCCTCGCCCCTGAGTCCCTCGGCGGCGCCCTGCATCGTCTCCAGCGTGCGCCGGAAGCAGCGACCAACCGCGGCGAGGTAGAGATCCTTCTTCGAGCCGAAGAGCCGGAAGAGATACGGCTGCGAGATGCCGGCTCCCTTTGCGATCGCATCGGTCGACGCGCCGTGGAAGCCGCGACGCGCGAACTCGGCGACCGCCGCAACCAGCACGTCCTCGCGCCGCTCCTCCGCCGTCTGTCTCTGAACAGTCGTCACGATCGTCGGAAGTTAGCACTCACTCACAAGTGTGTCAAGACCTCCGCGACCCGATCGAGATCGGAGTCGGCGAGGTGGGTGTGGAAGGGGAGCGCAAGCGCCCGCTCGAAGGCGCGGTCCGCGCCCGGGAACGCACCCTGCGCGCTATACGGATCGAGCCGGTGGAGCGCCCAGGTGCCGATCTGAGCCTCGATCCCCTCGGCCCGGAGCGCGCGCAGGGCGTCATCACGGCGATCGAGCTGGACGACATAGGCCTGCCAGCCGTGGCGATCGCCTTCGGCCGCGCGCGGGGTGAGCACGACGTCGGCGAGCCGGGACTCGTAGCCGCGAGCGACCTGCTCACGCGCGACGAGCAGCGACTCGAGCTGGGCGAGTTGAGGGATCCCGATCGCGCAGAGGATGTCCGGCAGCCGGTAGTTGAACCCCGGAGCCGGCATCGACCCGAGCTCGACCCAGCCGTGATGGCGAAGACGGCGGACGGCGGCGTCGAGATCCGGTCGTCGGTGGTGACCGCGCCGCCCTCCCCGGTCGTCACGATCTTGCGCGGGTGGAACGAGAAGCACGCGAGCGCACCCAGCGCGCCGCAGCGCACGCCGCGATACGAGGCGCCGAGCGCGCCGGCCGCATCCTCGATCAGCTCGACGCCCTCGGGAACGACCGAGCGAAGCGCCTCCCAGTCGACCGGTCGACCGAACAGGTGCACGGCCATGACGGCTCGCGTCCGGCTCGTCAGCACCGCGGCCACGCTCTCCGGGATCGACGAGAAAGGTGTCCGGGTCGACGTCCGCCAGCACGGCGCGCGCGCCGGAGAGCTCCACCGCGTTCGCGGTCGCGGGAAACGTGTAGGCGGGAACGATCACTTCGTCGCCCGGCCCGATCCCGAGCGCAAGCACGGCGAGGTGGAGCGCCGCCGTACCCGACGAGACCGCGGCGGCGTGGTCACGCCCACTGCGTCCGCGAGCGCGCGCTCGAACTCGTCGACCTTCGACCCCATGGTGAGCTGCCCGCTCTCGAGCACGCTCGCGCACGGCGTCGACCTCGGGCTCACCGACGTCCGGCCGGGCCAGCCGGATGTCGTTCAAGACGCAACGGCGCCGAGCCGCGCCCGATACCAGGCGATCGTGCGCGTGAGCCCGTCGTCGAGCTCCACCTTCGCCTCGAAGCCCAGCACGCGGCGTGCCTTCTCGATGTTCGGGATCCGCAGCTCGACGTCGGTGTAGTGCAGCGGCTGGAACACGATCTCTCCCGGACAGCCGGTCAGGCGCTTGATCCGCTGCGCGAGCTCGTGGATCGTCACCGTGGAGCGAGCGTTCCCGATGTTGAAGCTCTCACCGACCGCGTCCGGATGCTCGAGCGCAAGCAGCGTGCCGTCGACCATGTCGTCGACGTAGCACCAGGCTCTGATCTGCGATCCGTCCCCGTGGATCGTCAGGTCGCGCCCGGCGAGCGCAGCCTCGATGAACGCCCTGATCGCGCCGCCGCCGATCTGACCGGGGCCGTAGACGTTGAACGGGCGCACCGAGACCGTCGGCAGGGCGAGCTCGGCGAAGTACGCGTGAGCCATGTGCTCGCCCGCCAGCTTCGACACGGCGTACGTCCAGCGTGCCTCGCCGACCGAGCCGATCGTGGTCACGTGCGCCTCGTGGACGTTGAACGCCTGTTGACCGAAGACCTCGCTCGTGGAGAAGTCGACGATGCGCTCGAGCGTGTCCTTCGTCGCGACCGCCGCCTCGAGCACGTTGTAGGTGCCGATGACGTTGACGCGCATGGTGCGCACCGGGCTCTCGAGAACCGTGTCGACACCCGCGATCCCGGCGCAGTGGACGATGTGCGTCGCTCCCCTCGCGAGCTCCGCTACGCGTTCGCCGTCGAGCACGTCGGCCTGGACGAAGGTGAAGTTCGGATGGTCGCCGAGCTCGAGGCCGGAGAGCGCATCGCGGTGGAGGTTGTCGAGGGCGACGATCTCGTTCCGCTCCACGAGTCTGTGCGCGAGCGTCGTCCCGATGAAACCCGCACCACCGGTGATCAGGACTCGCTTTCCGTCGAGAGGCACGCGGCGAGTTTAGTGGCAGGTCAGCGAATCCCGGCCGGTGCGCGCCTCGCGGACGGCTCGACGCCACGACCGGAGCGCAGCGCCGAGACAAAGACGATCGTGACGCATGCGGCGACGCTCGCGAGCGCCTTGCCGTCGCCCGCCGGCCAGCCCCGGTACCAGTCGAGCGCCTCGAACACGGTGAGTGCGAGCGGCGCGAACCACAGCGCCGACAGCCTCGGCCGCGCAAGCGCGATGGGGATGTAGAGGAGCACGAGGTAGTGGAGCCAGAGAATCGGCGTGAGCACGAGCGCCGCCGCCAGGATCAGCGTCAGGGACCGGCGGTCGCGCTCGAGCTCGGACAGCGCTACCTCCCGAGCTGCGCGCCACGCCAGCGCGACCATGACAGCACCAAGAGCCAGGACGACGATCCTCGCCGCGACCTCCGGGGCGCCGAGCGTCCTCAGGATCGCAAACACGGAGTACGAGTTCTCCGCTTCCACGTCCGCAAGCCGACGGAGCAGCCGCGGGTACTCGCCGATTCCGCCGAACCCGATCACGACCCATGATGCGAGGGCGAGCCCGATTGCCGTGGCGGCGGCCGCCACGGCTGTACGGATACGTCGGGTGAGCACGAGCCAGACGAGAAGCGGCCACAGGAACAGCTTGAGCACGACCGCGCCGCCGGACGCCACGGCGGCGATCGGAACGCGGTCTCGATAGCGCCAGGCGACAGCGATCAGGAGGAGCAGGGCCGGCCCGATCGCCCCGTACTCGAACCCCTCGAGCGTGACCGGAGCGAGAAGCGCTACCGGGTAGCAACGCCAGTCGCGCACGTCGAGCAGCCAGAGACCCCCGATCGTCGCCGCAATGAGCAGGAGGATGAACAGGACGCCAGGCACGAAGATGTCGTGTACGTGCTCGGGGAGCACTGCCAGCGGCGTCACCACGAGAGCGAGCACGGGCGGATACGCGTACGGCGCCTGCGGCGGCCCCTTGAACTCGTCGGGATTCATGTACGGATCGCGTCCGGCCAGGATCTCGTTCGCAGCCACCAGGAAGACGTATCCGAAGTCGCCCGGCTTCTGGGTGCCTCCCGAGGGACGCGAGCGCGTTGGCCCAGAGCGAGTCGTCGTGATACCGGGCCGCGGCGATAGCGTGCGGTGCTGAAGAGGACCGCCGCGATCACGACGGCCGCGGCCGCGACGAGCCAGACTCGGCGCCTCCTCGCGGCATTCACGGGCGTGACAGTAGCGGGAGCATGTGTTCGAACGGCGTTAGGGAAATCCCCGGAGGACAGTTCCAGCGCTACCCTGGGTCCATGCGAGCGCTTACGGTCATCGTCGTTGCGATCGCAGCGATCACGGTCGCCGGCAGCGGAGCTGCGAGTCCCTCTGGCCTGACCGCGCTGAACGTCACCTACTGGGCAAACGGCATGCAGGGCGACTCTCAGACCTGGACGTTGCGCTGCAACCCGCCTCGCGGGACGCTCCCGCACCCCGCGGTCGCCTGCCGTCGCCTCGCCACGGGCGGTTGGAAGCTCGTCGCTCCGGTGCCGGTCGGGTCGGTCTGCACGGAGATCTACGGAGGACCACAGGTCGCGCGGGTGGTCGGCTTCGTCCAGGGGAAGAAGGTCTGGGCGCGCTTCACACGTGAGAACGGGTGCCAGATCAGCCGCTGGAACCGGCTCGCGCCCTGGCTCTTCCCGGCGGGCGGCGCGAAGCAGCTAGCGGCGCTTCCGGCGACCCGCATAATGGCCCGCGTTGGCCATGCCGACTACTGACGCCTCTCGCCTTCGTCCGGTGCTCGTCCTCGGGCTGCTCCCCGCCGGGCTCGCGCTCGCGCGGAGCCTCGGCCGTGCCGGGATCCCGGTGTACGGCGGCGTGTTCCGAAGCAACGAGTTCGGGCTTCGCTCGCGCTACCTCCGCGGTCGTTGCATCGCCACGACCGGAGACGAGCAGGCACGTGACCGGCAGGTGCTCGCCTATCTCGAGGAGCTCTCACGCCTGGGGCGCCCGGTGCTTGATTCCCGAGCGGGACGAGCACGTCGAGTTCGTACTCCGCAACTGGGACGAGGCGACCCGAGCTGGCGGACGTCCCACTGCCCCCGGACCCGGAGGTCGTCCACCGGCTGCGCCGGAAGGACCTCCTTCCACTCGCCGCCGCGGAGGCGGGAGTGGCTGCGCCCGCGACGTTCCCGATCTCGAGCGAGGAGTCCCTGGGGTCGGTCGAGCTCGAGCTTCCATTCCTCCTCAAGCCCGCCGAGGGGCAGGAGTACGCCTTGCGCTTCGGCGACAAGGCGGTCGTGGTCGAGAGCCACGAGCAGGCACTCGAGGTCTGGAGACGCGCGCGAGACGCGGGATTCGAGATGATCGCCCAGGAGCTCGTGCCGGACTCGCACGACCAGGTCTTCTCGCTCTTCGCGTACATCGGACGAGCAGGCACGCCGCTCGCGAGCGTCGTCGGGCGCAAGGTGCGACAGGGCCCGCTCCGCTTCGGGACGAGCGCGGTCTTCGAGACCCGGTTCGACGCCGAGGTGCTCGACGCTCGGGCTCCGGCTGCTCGACTCGGCGGGGTATCGCGGCTTCGCGCACGTCGAGTTCGCGCGCGACCCCGCCGGCGGTGAGTTCAAGGTGCTCGAGGTCAACACGCGGCTCCCGGTGTGGGCGGGAATCGCCATGAATCGAGCTTTCGACGTCGCGCGGACGGCGTACGACGACCTCTGCGGCTTGCCCACGACGGCGCGCGAGACGTTCACGGGCGATCTCGCCTGGGTGTATCTGGCGAAGGACCTCTGGGTCTCGGCCCAGATGGCCAGGCGGCGGGAGCTGACGGTCGGCGACTTCCTCTCGCACCACGTCAGGACCGGGAAGATCCGGGCCGTCTTCGCCGCGGACGACCCGCTGCCGGCGCTCGCGAGCGTCGGCTACCTGCGCTCGAGGCTCGGCTAGTCCCCTCTGCGATGCGAATCGCCATCGTGGATCCTCTCGGCTACACGACGCCGTACGACGACCGTCTCGCCTCGGCGCTGGGCGGCCGCGGCCACGACGTGCATCTGCTGACGTCGCCCTTCCTCCTCGACCGTCCTCCGGAGCCGGACGGCTACGTGCGCGAGGAGATCTTCATCCCGCTCGCGAGCAAGGCTCTCCGGAGCGCGCCCCGCGCCCGCGTCCGCCGGCTCGTCAAGGGCGCCGAGTACCTGCCCAGCGTCGTACGGCTCCTCCGCCGAATCGACGGGCTCGCGCCCGACGTCGTTCACGTGCAGTGGCTCGCCCGGCCGGAGCTCGACGTGCGCTGGCTCCGACGAATTGCCCGCAAGCGGCCGCTCGTCGTCACGGCACACAACGCGATGCCGCGACGCACCCGGGCCTACGGCGCGTGGCGCGAAGCCCTGACGCTCGCAGCCCGGGTGGTCGTCCACTCGAGCCAGGCAGTCGAACGACTCGTGGACTTCGGGATCGATCGCGGCAAGATCGTGCGTATCCCGCATGCGGTCTTCGACTCGCCGGGCAGTCGTGAGGTCGAGCCGCCGGCCGGAAGCACGCTGCTGTTCTTCGGGCTCATCCGGCGGTACAAGGGCCTCGACGTGCTCGTCTCCGCCCTGCCGGAGATCAGGCGTCGCGTCCCCGAGGCCCGGCTGGTCGTCGCAGGTGACCCGCTCGAGCCGATCGAGCCGGTGCTCGAGCTCGCGTCGTCACTCGGCGTCGGCGACGCGATCGACTGGAGACTCGGCTTCATCCCCGACGCCGAGGTCGCGCCGTTGATCGCCTCGTCCGCAGCTCTCGTCTTGCCCTATCGCGAGATCGAGTCGTCGGGAGTCCTCGCGCTCGCCTTCGGCCACGGGCGCCCGGCAGTCGTGTCCGACCTCGGCGCCGTCGGCGACGCGGTCCGCGAGTTCGGAGCCGGTCGAGCCGTGACGCCGGAGGACCCAGCTGCACTCGCCGATGCCTGCGCCGCTCTGCTTTCGGACCCGGAGGAGCTCCAGCGGGCGTTCGAGGGAACGCTCCGCGCCCGTGCGGCGCTCACGTGGGATGAAGCTGCCCGAGCACACGAGGCGCTCTACGAGGAGCTCTCGGGCGGCACTTCGTCCAAACTGGCTCGGTCATGAGAGCGATTCAGCTCGCCGTCAAGTGGATCGCGGACCGCGTCCTTGCGGCCGTCGGCCTCGTCGTCCTCGCGCCGGTGTTCGGCGCGATCTGGGTCTGGGTCCGCCGGGATGCCGGACCGCCGGTCTTCATCTCCCAGTCCCGCGCGGGCCAGGACGGCAAGCCGTTCGAGCTGCTGAAGGTGAGGTCGATGGTTCCGAACGCCGTCCAGGTGGGCCAGGACCTCGGGCTCACGGACGATCCCTTCGGCGTCGTCCCGGACGACCCCCGGATCACGAAGAGCGGTCGCGTGCTGCGACGCACCGGCCTCGACGAGCTCCCGCAGCTCGTCAACATCCTGCGCGGGGAGATGAGCCTGGTCGGGCCGCGGCCGGACCTCGTCGAGCAGGCCGCGCACTACAGCGACTCGGATCGCCGCCGGCTCGCCGTGCGGCCGGGGCTGACGGGCTGGTCGCAGACCCACGGCCGTGAGGAGATCGGATGGCCCGAGCGGATCGAGCAGGACCTCTGGTACATCGACCACTGGTCGCTCTGGCTCGACCTGAAGATCGTCCTCCTCACCTTCGCGCAGCTGTTCCGCTCGGAGCCCGAACCGGTCGAGGACTCGATGAACATCGAGCGAGCGCGAGCGGCACGCGAGCGCACCGACGACCTGTGAGCCGGCTGGAGGAAGTCGCCCCGGAGGACTGGGACGACCTGCTCGAGCGGATCGGCGTCGGCGACGTCTACTTCCGCTCCGCCTACCTCGACAGCGCATCGCTCCTGGGCCAGGGTCGCCCCGTGTACCTCCACCTCCACCACGGGACAGGCGATGTGCTCTTCCCCGTTCTCGTCAGAGAGGCGCCACGCGGCTTCTCGGACGTCGGCACGCCGATGGGATACGGCGGCCCGGTGGCGACCGGAGACGCACCGCCCGTGGCGGCGTTCTTCGACGCGTACGAGCGGCTGGTGCGCGGAGAACGGCGTCGTCGCCACATTCGCTCGCTTCCATCCCGTTCTCGAGAACCAGCGCCTCGCCGAGGGCAGGTGGCATCTCGAGCACATCGGGCACTCGATCGGCTGGCACGTCGGAGGCCGCTCCGGCGAAGAGCTCGCCGCGGGCATGGACGCCCACCATCGCCGTGTTCTCCGCAAGGCGGGCACGGCTGCGATCGACGTCACCGTGGACGTGGCTCCGGACGACCTGGACGAGTTCGTCTCCCTCTACGAGGAGACGATGCGCCGGCGCTCCGCCTCGGCGTTCTACTTCTTCCCGGACGCGTACTGGCACCAGCTGACGGCCGCTCTCCGCGGCGCGGTCGTCCGCGCCGACGCGCGGCTCGACGGCGAGCTCCTCGCGAGCCTCGTCTGCCTCTCCGCGGCTCCGCTCCTCCACTACCACCTCGGCGCGTCGTCCGAACGAGGCCAGCAGCTGAGCGCGAACCACCTTCTCTTCTACGAGACGGCGGTCTGGGCTGCAGA
This sequence comes from uncultured Actinomycetes bacterium, assembly GCA_963716975.1. Lineage (GTDB taxonomy): Bacteria > Actinomycetota > Thermoleophilia > Gaiellales > Gaiellaceae > GMQP-bins7. The sequence goes on from CAVQVA010000048.1 coordinate 13,964, forward strand.
CCATGGCTTCGAGCGATTCCACCTCGGAGGCGGGGTCGGTGGGTTCGAGGACTCGCTGTACGAGTTCAAGCGCCGCTTCGACCCGGGGGGAGCTCTGCCCGCGTATCTCGGGAAGGCGGTTCACGACCCCGCTGCGTACCGTGCGCTCTCGGGGGAGAACGAGATCGACTACACGGGCTACTTCCCCGCATACCGTCGATCGGGCTGAGGGTCGCCGCCGTGGCTATCGTCGCGCCGTGATCCGCAAGGCCCTCTTCTGGGGAAGCCTCGGCGCGCTCGCCTGGACCCACGTCGGATATCCGGCCGCGGCCGCGGCGCTCGCCCGCATCCGGCCCCGGCCGGTGCGCAGGGACGACGTCACTCCGGAGGTCTCGGTGATCGTCGCCGCACACGACGAGGAGGACGTGATCGGCCGCCGGGTCGAGAACCTCCTCGCGCTCGACTACCCGGCCGATCGTTTCCAGGTCGTCGTCGCCTCCGACGGATCGACGGATCGAACGAACGAGATCGTCCGCGAGCTCGCCGACCGCTTCGAGCGCGTCGTGCTGCTCGAGTGCGAGCGGGCGGGGAAGGCGACCGCCCAGAACGTCGCGGTCGCGCAATCGGACTCCGAGGTCGTCGCGTTCTCCGACGCGAACTCGCGCTGGGAGCAGGACGCGTTGCGCAAGCTCGTTCGGAGCTTCGCGGACCCGGACATCGGGTACGTGTGCGGACAGCTCCGCCTCGAGTCTCGAGACGGCGAGAGCAAGGAAGGGCTCTACTGGCGCTACGAGCTGTGGCAGAGGGAGAGCGAGTCCACGATCGGCTCGATCACAGCGGGAAACGGCGCCATCTACGCCGTCCGGCGCTCGGACTACCTCGGATTCGACGACCCGCGGATCGGTCACGACTTCGGCCTTCCGTTCCGGCTCGTGCAACGCGGGCGACGTGCCGTCTACGACTCGGAAGCCGTTGCCTGGGAGAAGCCGGCCATCGACGCCGAGGAGGAGTACGGCAGGAAGGTCCGCATGATGACGCGCAGCTGGCGACCGCTCCTCGACGGCTCGCTCGCGCGGACGAACGACTCGCTGTTCGCCGTGGAGCTCGTGTCGCATCGAGTGCTCCGATACGGGAGCGGCGTGCTGCACATCGTGCTCCTCGGCTCCACGTTGTCTCTCGTCGCGAAGGGCCGCATCTACCGGCTCGCGCTCCTCGATCAGCTCGGCTTCCTCGCGTCTCGCGCTCGCGGGGCGGAAACGGTTGCCGGTCCCCGCGGCCGGGCTCGCCTACTACTACCTCTTGACGACCGCCGCGACCGTCGAGTCGCTCGTCCGCTACCTCCGTGAAGGCTCCCCGGCGACCTGGGGCAAGGCCGAGGGAACGCGCTGAAGACCATCCTCTTCGTCGGCGGCGGGCGACATCAGCGCCGCGCCATCCTGCGGGTGCGAGAGCTCGGCCACCGCGTGGTCGCGGTCGACCGCAACCCGAGCGCTCTCGGCCTCGAGGCGGCCGACGTGGGCGAGCTCGTCGACTTCACGGACGTCGAGGGAGTGACGGAAGTCGGCCGGCGCCACCACGTCGACGGGGTGATGACAGTCGCCGCCGATCGTGCCGTACCGGTCGTTGCCGCAGTCGCGGAGGCGCTCGAGCTGCCGGGTATCGGCGTGGCGACGGCGCAGCGCATGACGCACAAGCTGGAGATGCGACACGCGTTCGGAGAGGCAGGCGTTCCGCAACCGCCCTACGCGCCGCTCCGCTCGACTGCCGACATCGACGCCGCACTCGCGGAGGTGGGCTTCCCCGCGGTGCTCAAGCCGGCCGACTCGGGCGGTCAACGGGCCGTGTTTCGAATCGCGAGCCGCGAGGATCTCGAGCATGCCCTCGCAGATGCCCTCGACGAGTCGCCCACCGGCGTCGCGATCCTGGAGGAGTTCGTCGACGGCGTCGAGATGAACGGAATCGTCGTCGCCCGAGGCAGTGAGGCTGCGCTCCTGACGCTCTCGGATCGCTTGCGGCCGCCGGGCATCGGATTCGGGGTCGGGTGGATGCACGTCTATCCACCGTCCCCGGACGGCGACCAGCTCCGGCGAGCGCAAGACGTCGCCGTGGAGGCCGTCCGGGCTCTCGGCCTGCGGGACGGAATCGCATTTCCCCAGCTCATCGCCGCACCCGATGGGCAGGTCGCCGTCGTCGAGGTCGCCGCCCGGATCGCCGGAGGTCAGATGGCCGACCTCGTGCGCCATGCGGTCGGCGTCGACGTGGTCGAGGTCGCGGTTCGCCAGGCTCTCGGCGAAGACGTTCCGGACGAGCTCGCGCTCCCGCAGTTCTCGCAGCCGCTCGCGATCCGGTTCCTGACGGCCTCGCCCGGCCCGCTGCCCACCGGTCGCGTCGTGCGGATCGGCGATCTCGGGCCTGTGCTCGCCGCGGACGGGGTCGTCCAGGCCGAGACGTACCTGGAGATCGGCGAGACGATTCGCCCGGTGCGCCGGGACGGCGATCGCCGCGGCTACGTCATCGCGGTCGCAGACGATCCGGGCGAGGCCGTGAGGCGGGCAGACGCCGCAGCCGCCCTGCTCGAGGTCGAGGTTGCCGCATGACGTGCACGTTCGAGCTCGATCACTACCGGGAGCTGCTCGAAGCCGCGAAGACCGGCGGCTACCGGTTCGCCCGTTTCGGTGACGGCCCCGAGCCGGGCGACCTCTTCCTCCGTCACGACATCGACCTCTCGCTGCACGCGGCAGTGTCGATGGCCGAGCTCGAGGCCGAGCTCGAGGTGCATGCGACCTACCTCCTCATGACGGAGTCCGTCTTCTACAACCTCGCGTCGTCGGAAGGGGTCGAGGCGGTCTCGCGCCTGCGGGAGCTCGGCCACACGGTCGGACTCCACGCCGTCTATCCGAACGTCGTGCTCGACGAGCGGTTCGCGCCCGTCGTCTCGTGGCACAACCCGGAGCCCCGGTACATGTCCGAGGAGATCCCGAACGCGATCAACGCGTACGGCGAGCGGTACTTCTCGCCACAGACCTACCGGTCGGACTCCAACCAGCGCTGGCGGGCCGGGTGTCCGCACGAGGAGCTGCGTGCGGGCTCGTTCCGCTGGCTCCAGATCCTCGTCCACCCGGAGATCTGGGTGTACCCCGGCTCGACGATGGGGCAGACGATGCGCGCGATGCTCGACGCGGAGAAGGAACGCCGTCTGTCTCAGCTCGCGCTCGACGGAATCGACCTTGACTGACGCGGCGAGGCCGCTCCGCGTCGTCCACTGCCCGGTCAACACCGCCGGCGTGCCGTGGTCGAACGTCCAGGCACTGCGCCGGCGCGGCGTGGACGCGACCCTCGTCGTCTTCAACCGCTACACGCTTCACCCCGAGGCCGACGTCTCGCTCGAGCGTCGGGGCGGCTTCGTCCGGAAGCAAGCGACCCAGTGGCGCGCTCTCGCCCGCCTCGCCCCCCGCACCGACGTGTTCCACTTCTACTTCGGCCTCACGCTCGTTCCCCAGTCCGTGCAGTTCCCGATCCTGCGAGCGCTGCGAAAGAAGTCGGTCATGCACTACCTCGGCTCGGACATCCGTGGCAAGACTCCGGAGGAGCTCGCCTTCGGCAAGAAGGCCGGAGCCGAGGTCGTCGGGTCGTACGACGCGATCCGATGGGTGCCGGAGGCGGAGTTCATCCCGCCGGGGATCGACGTTCAGCGGATCGAGCCCTCTCCGCCGAGCGATCGCTCGCGACCCGTGATCCTCCATGCGCCGTCGTCACGACGACGGAAGGGCACGGACGAGGTGATCGCCGCGTGCGCAGGGCTCGACGCCGACCTCGTCCTCGTCGAGGGCCTGCACCACACCGAGGCCTTCGAGCGCTACCGCGAGGCGGACATCGTGATCGACCAGCTGAACGCCGGCTGGTACGGGCTCTTCGCCATCGAGTGCATGGCCCTCGGAAAGCCCGTGGTCTCCTTCCTGCACGAGGAGGCCGTGCGCAGGACGGAGTCCGAGCTCGGAGAACGCGTTCCGATCGTGTCTGCCACGAAGGACGACCTCCGTGCAACCCTCGAGCCGCTCGTCGCCTCCGCAGCCGAGCGAAAGCGCATCGGCGCCGAGTCGAGGCGCTACGCCGAGCGGGTGCACGACCTCGAGCGCGTCGCCGACCGCCTGCTCGCCCTCTACGCTCGCCTCTGAGGTACCAGTGCCCATCGGCGGACAGCTCAGGCGGCTCGGCAAGCACTCCGTGATCTACGGCCTCGGCGGCCTCGTCTCGCGGATCCTCGCCGTCCTCCTGCTGCCGCTCTACACGCGTTACCTCTCGCCGGCGGACTACGGCAAGGTCGAGACGCTGATCGCGCTGACGACGGTGGTCGGGATCGTCCTGCGCATGGGGATCTCGAGCGCGCTTCTTCCGCTTCTACTTCGACTCGACCGAGCCCGAGAGCCGCCGCCTCGTTCTCCGCACGTCGTTCTGGTTCACGATGACCATGGCCACGATCGGGATGGTCGCGGGATCGCGCTGAGATCGCAGATCGCAGACGTGCTCTTCGGGACGACCGACAATGCGAACCTCGTCGCGGCCTCGTTCGTCGGCCTCTGGTGCGGGATGAACTGGGAGCAGCTGACGTCGCTCTTCCGGGTCGAGGAGCGGTCGGTGGCGTTCGTCATCGCGAGTCTCGCGAACATCCTCATCACGATCGGCGCCACGCTCGTCCTCGTCGTCGTTCTCGACAAGGGCCCGCTCGGAGTCATCGTCGGGACGTTCACCGGCACCCTTGCCGTCTACCTCGTGCTCGTGGGCTACCGCCGGGAGCAACTCGGCCTCCAGTTCGACCGCCACCTCTTGCGGCAGATGAACCGCTTCGGGCTGCCGCTCGTCCCCACGGCGCTCTTCCTCTGGACGACGAACTTCAGCGACCGCCTCTTCCTCGTCAAGCTCGCGGACACGACCGAGGTCGGCCTCTACTCGGTCGGTGTTCGGATCGCTTCGGCGATGGTCCTGCTCCTGACCGCGTTCCGGCTGGCGTGGCCGGCATTCGCCTACTCGATCGAGGACGAGCGCGAAGCGCGTCACACCTACGCCTACGTCCTGACATACCTCGTGCTCGTCACGACCTGGGTCGCGACGGGTCTTACGCTGCTCTCGCCGTGGATCGTCGAGTGGCTCGCAGCACCCACGTTCGCAGACTCGTCCCAGGTGGTCGGCCCGCTCGTCTTCGCGTCGGTCGCGTTCGGCGGCTACATCGTCGTCGCGATCGGAGTCGGACGCGCCAGGCGCACGCAGTTCAACTGGGTCGTGACCGGCGCGGCGGCAGTCGTGAACATCGCCCTCAACCTGATCCTCATTCCGCCGTACGGGATGATGGGAGCTGCAGTCGCGACGATCGCCGCCTACACGACCATGTTCGTCGGGATGTCGTGGTGGTCGCAGCGCATCTACCACGTTCCGTACCAGTGGCGGCGCGTGCTCACGGCGGGTCTCGCAGGGGTAGCGCTTGCGGTCGCCGGAAAGCTCGTAGGCGGCGGCCTCCCTGTCGCCGTCCTGCTTTCGCTCGTCTATCCGCTGGTGCTTCTCCCGCTCGGCTTCTACCTGCCGGCGGAGCGGAGGGCGATCGGAGCGCGACTCCGCCTCGCGCGCTCGTGAGCTCGAGGAGCCCAGTTCTCGCGGGTTGATTTTTCTCCATTCGTTGTAGATAATTTCATCCATGGAAGAAGAGCTCGAGCTCGGCGACCCCGCGGCGGTGAAGGCGCTCTTCGATCCGCTTCGCTTCCGCCTCTTCGGCCTGCTGCGGACACCACGTTCCGTCCCCGAGCTCGCACGTGAGGTCGCGCTTCCGGCGGATCGCCTCTACTACCACGTTCGTCTCCTCATGGACGCGGGACTCGTCCGGCAGGTGGACACACGGGTTTCCGGCCGCCACACCGAGCGGATCTACGGTCGAACGGCCGAGCGGTTCACCTTCTCGGGCGAGCTGGACCTGGCCGGCGAGAGCCCGCTTCGCGCGATCACGCAGGAGGTCGAGAGCGGGCTCCGCTCCGCCTCGACCGACGACCCGGCATCGATCTCGTACCACGTCTACGCGCTCACGGACGAGCGTGCGCGAGAGCTCGAGGACCGCATGCGTCGGCTCATCGCAGAGTACGACGACCGCGGCCGGACACCAAAGGGCGGACGTCGCTTCGGGGTGCTCGGCGTGGTCGCGCCGCTCCGCGAGCCGGAGCCCCAGCAGGAGCACTGAGTGATCCAGGTTCGAGAGCTGACGGAGGACGACCTCGAGTTTCTCGGCGAGATGCTGTACGCCGCGCTCGCCTGGCGCCCCGGTGTGGAGCTTCCTCCGATCGAGTGGGTTCTCGAACACCCCCAGGTGGTCGTCTTCCACGCCGGCTGGGGGCGTCCCGGCGACACAGCGCTGATCGCAGAGGAAGACGGCGAGCGGCGCGGGATCGTCTGGTACCGCTTCTTCACGGATGCGGAGCACGGCGAGGGCTACGTGGACGAGCGAACACCGGAGCTCGCAATCGCAGTGGTGGACGGGTCGCGCGGGCGAGGCATCGGGCGACAGCTGCTCGACGCGGCTCACGAGCGCGCGCGGAGGGACGGCATCGCGCGCATCTCGTTGAGCGTCGACCCCGACAACCCGGCTCGGAGGCTGTACAAGCGGGTCGGCTACGAGACCGCCGGCGAGAACGGCCTCATGATCGTCGATCTGCGCTGACGACCCACGAGCAGGCGCCGACGAGCGACGTCAGGCGACGATGCGATACACCTGGAAGCACTCCGCGTACTCGCGGTTCACGTTCACCCCGTGCACGCGCGCGAGGTTCCAGATGTACTCGGGATCCGCATAGCGGCGGTGCTGCTGCGAGGCATAGCGCGCAAGTGCCGCCACCTTTCGCTCGAGATGTCGCTTCTCGAGCGCGATGTACGCGCCGTACGAGAAGTCGAAGTTGTTCCACGGCACCTCGTAGCCGAAGATCGTCGTCCGCTTGAAGGCTCGCAGTCCCTCCTGCGCGATCGTCTGGTGGTCCTGGTGGACGTCGTGATGGGACGGCTGGAAGACGACGTCGGGCTGCCACTCCTCCCAGAGGGCGACGAGGAGCTCGAGGAGGTCCTGCCGGCGCTCGGGGAACGTGCGCACGTCGAAGTCGTGGACCGTCAGCGACGTCTCCGGGATCCCGAGCTCCGAGGTCGCCTCGCGAACCTCACGCGCAAGCGTGTCGGGCTCGAAGCCGGGCGGGAGCGACCGGGTGGCGATCGAGAAGGCCACGTAGCGCACGTCGCAGCCCGCCTCGACGAGGCGTGCCATCGTCCCTCCACAACCGAGCTCGCCGTCGTCCGTGTGCGGGGCGAGCACGAGCGCGCGTTTCCAGCCGAGCACAGCCGGAAGTCGTATCACGGCCTTCGGCCCGTCGGGACGGCATCGACCACGGCAGGAGGCCAGCCGAACCTCAGGTAGGCTCACGCGGCCCGCCATGGACCACGACCTCCTGGCCCAACTCGGCGCCGCCGTAGGCGTGCTCGGCTCGGTACTCCTCCTCGTCGCGCGATCGCGAAGCGCCTTCCTCGCAGGACTCGTCCTGCTCGCGTTCGCCGGTCTCGGGCTCGCATTGTCGCTCGCTCCGGATTCGGCGACCCATCGAGCGACGTCGCCTGCGGCGATCGCCGCAGGCTTCCTCGGCGTAGTCGTGCTCGTTCTCGGCGCGCTGATCTTCGTACGGTGGCCTGCGGCCGTGATCCCGATAGCCGCCGCGGTCGCCCCGTTTCGGCCGCCGGTCGACTTCGGTGAAGGGCACCGCTTCCTGGTGGCGATTGCGACCGACGGCAGGATCGGGCGCCTCCTGCCGCTCTACGCGCTCCTCGCGATGGCGGCGCTGGCGGCGGCGGTTCGCGTCGTCCGCGAGGGTCACGTCGACGCTCTGCCCTCGGAGCTCGCGTACCCCGCGGCGGTCGTTACCGGGCTCGTGGGCGTCTCGCTCTTCTGGTCGTACGACCTCCCTGCCGGCGCCAACCTCCTCCTGTTCTTCGTGTTCCCGATGGCCCTCCTCGTCGGCATCGTGGGCCGCACGCCGGTGCGTGACTGGCTCGGACGCTCGCTCTTCTTCGTCACCGTTGCGATTGCGAGCGTCTTCGCGGTGATCGGCCTGTACCAGGCATACACACAGGAGCTCTTCTTCTCGACGGCTCGGGTCGAGGTGGGAAACGTCTACGCCGACTTCTTCCGGGTCACGTCGCTGTTCAACGATCCGAGCCTCTACGGCCGCCATGTCGTAGTCGGAATCACGGTGGTGCTCGTCGCGATGTGGGCTCGGAAGCTGAACGTCGCACTGTCGGCAGCTCTGATCGGCCTTCTCTGGGCGGGTCTGTACTTCTCCTACTCGCAGTCGAGCATGGTCGCTCTGGTCGTCACGAGCCTGGCCGTCGTCCTTGCCCTCGGCGACCGCACGTCGATTCGAATCGTGCTCGTCGCCGCGTCACTGCTGGTGCTGCTCGGAGGAACCGCGGTCGCCGCATCCGTCCAGGGCGAGTCGGTGGGAAGGATCACGAGCGACCGCTCTCGAAGGGTCGACGTGACGGCCAGGGTGTTCGTCCGGCACCCGGTGCTAGGAGTCGGAGTCGGGGGCAGCCCCGCCGCGGCAGCCGACATCGCGCCTCGCTCGCGACGGAAAGAGAACTTCGTGTCGCACACGACCCCGCTCACCATCGGCGCCGAATTCGGCCTCGTCGGCCTCGCCACCTACGGCGCCCTCCTGGTAGGTGCCGTCCTGCTGCTGATCCGGGTCCGCCGAATCGACGAAGCGCTGGGCGTGGGGCTCGGCGCTGTCTTCCTGGCGCTCTTCGTGCACTCGCTCTTCTACGGCGGATTCTTCGAGGATCCGATCCCGTGGCTCACGCTCGCGATCGGGTCGGCCATCCTCGTTGCAGCAAGACGCCGCTCCCCATCTCTCCCCCAGGCTCAGAGCGCGTGAGGCAACGGCTTCACGAGCGCGTGAACGCCTGGGTCCTGCTCGCAACCCTCGGCGCCCTGGTGCTCATCGGCACTCCGGGTCTCGGCGGCGAGCCCTGGCCGTTCCTGACCGGCACGGTTCATCCTCGCGGACTGCTCGCGCCGCTCGTTCGAGCGGCGGACGGCGAGTGGGACGTGGACATCCCGCGCACGGCGGCCGTACTCGCCGGCATGCTCGTGCTACTCGGAGCACTCGTCGCCGTGCGGATGCCCTCATGGCGAGGAGACGCCGCACTGGCCGTCGCGCTCGGGGTGGTCGTCCTCCTGCTCGCGCCTGCCGTGCTGCTCCAGGCCGGCCTCCGGGACGCGACGGCACCCTGGTTCCACACCAATGACTCGACGTACCAGATCGAGATCGCCGGCGCACTCGTTCGCTCCGGGGAGAACCCGTACGGGCACGACTTCCGAGGGTCGGGGCTCGAACGCTTCTACAGTCGCGACGGATCCGTGGCGCCGGCCACTCTCGAGACCGAGGTGGCGCTCCGGCACTTTGCGTACTTCCCGGGCACACCTCTCCTGGCAGCTGCCTGGGGAGTCCTGCCGAGGCCCTTCGACGACTACCGCTTCCTCGTGCTGCTCGCGACGATCCTGTGCCTTCCGGTCTTTCTCGCGTTCGAGGCGCCGCTGACGGTGGCACTCGCCGCAGGAGCGGCGCTCGCTGCGAATCCGATCGCCATCCGGGCGGCATGGTTCGGAACGGCTGACGCACCCAGCGTGCTCGTGCTCGTGCTCGCGTTCGCACTCGCAACCCGCTCCAGGTACCTGGCGGCGGGAGCAGCGATCGGAGGAGCGGTCCTCCTCAAGCAGTTCGCGCTCGTCGCGCTGCCCTTCATCACAATCATGATCTGGCGACGGAGCGAGGACCACCGGCGCGCGCTCCTACGCGCGGCAGCGGCCGCTCTCGTCGTGTTCGCAGCCGGTGTGCTGCCGTTCCTCGTCGCAGACCCGGCGGCGCTCTGGCGGGACACGGTTTCCTACGGAGCGAGCACGTACCGGATCATCGGCTATGGCCTCTCCGGGCTCCTCGTAAAGGCAGGCGTCGTCGAGCGCACCGGTTCGTACCCGTTCGTCTTGCTCGCCGCCCTCGTGTGGCTTCCGGTGACGCTCTGGCTGCTCCGCGCGCAAGCGCGCGCTCGAGCAGCCTGGGTCGGCGCGGCGGGGTTCGCAGCATCCATGTACGCGCTGCTGTTCGTGAGCAGGGTGTTCCAGACCTCGTACCTCATCTGGCCGCTCGCCGGAATCGCGATCGCCGTCGTGCTCTGGTCGGCGGAGCGCGACCCGTCTAGCACTGCTTGAGGAGGTTCCGATACGGCTGCGTCCGCTGCGGTGACCGGCGATCCGGACACGGCTCGACCGCCCACACCCGCGACTTGCCCATGATGTACACGTGCTTCTCGTCGGCGATCACCGGCGAGTAGCGCCCGTCCCAGAACGTCCAGACCAGCTTCCCGGTTCGTGCGTCGAGCGCGAAGGTGCCGGGCGGCCCCTCTTTCGTGTCGCGGACGCCGCTCCGTCCGCAGTTTCCGCAGACGGAGAAGTACACGAGCCCGTCCATCACGGTCGGCGCGCCGTGAATCGCGCCGGACGCCTCGTACGTCCACCGGAGCCTTCCCGTGCCGGCGTCGAACGCGTACACCTTGCCGTCGTAGGAGCCGACGTACACCGTCTGGTTCCAGACAGCGGGCGCCGTGTACACGTACGGCCCCGCCTGTTGTGCCCAGAGAAGGTTGCCCGTGTGGGCGCCGTACGCGTACACCCAGCCGTCCGTGTTCCCCGCAAACACGCGTCCGTATGCGACCGCGGGAGTGGCGTAGAAGTACTCGCGGCCGCGGGGGAAGTGGGAGTACGAGGAACTGCGCCAGCGTACGGCGCCGCTCCTGGCGTCGAGCGCGTACATGCTGCCGCCGTTCGTGCCGATGTAGATCACTCCGTCTACGTAGGCGGGAGAGCTGTCGATCTCGGCGTCCGTCTCGGTTGCCCAGCGAACGCGCCGCGTTTCGAGATCGACCGCGTACACCTTGTGATCCCAGCTGCCGAAGTAGAGGAGGCGGCCGACGGCGAGAAGCGACGACTCGCTCGGGCCCGAGTCGCGGAAGCGCCACAACTCCTTGCCCGTGCGGGCATCGACGGCGACGATCAGTCCCGGGACGTCGCGGGGGCCGTACGGGCACGGCCACGGGATGAAGGACTGGTAGACGACGTCGCCACGAACGAGAGGTGACGATGCCGCGCAGTTCCGGTACTGGCGGTCCCACAGGATCTTCCCGGTGTCAGCGTCGATGGCGAAGAATCGCCCCTTCTCCTGGGCGACGAAGACACGCCCGTCGGCGACGGCCGCCGGGAACTCGATGTAGTGACGCGCGGGGACCATCCATACACGGGCGAACGGCGGCCGGTGCCGGTGGACCGGGGTGAAGTGCGTGCGCGCGTCGTCATAGCCGTACATCCGCCAGGGAAGCTCTGCGAGCTTGGGAGGCGGCGGGGGCGGCTGCGGATTGGTCTCGAACTCGACGTCCGCGGAGCCGAGCTTGCTGTGCGGCTGCGATGCCCACCAGAACCATGCACCGGCGCCGGCTACGGCGAGCAGGACCGCGGCAACGACGGCCAGGAGAACGAGAAGGCGACGATTCACGAGAGAGGGGGCTGGGCCAACCCCGGGCCAGGGTAGCAGCGTGCGTGACGCTCACCTTTCGTCGCCGACGGATCGACGCCCCGTACGCGCACGGGACCGACGCGACCTACGACGGCGGCTCGACGACCACTCGAGCCCGGTCTGCGAAGCGGCCGCTCACGACGTAGATCGCGTACGTCCCCGGCGTCTCCGGCGCGCGGAGCACGAGCCGCCGTCCTCTCGCCGTTCCCCTGCCGGCCGTTGAAGACCCACCTGTAGCTCCGGGCATCCGTCGAGACGCCGATCCCGAAGCGTTTCCCGACCACGGCATTCGCCGTGTCCCGAACGAACTCGATGTACCGGACGCGCACCTTCACGGCACGCGTTCGCGCCGAGCGGTTGCCCGCCTGGTCGACCGCCCGGAGACGGATCTCGTACGTTCCGGGTCGTGCCGGGCGTCCGCTGATCTGCCCGAACCAGACGAGCCTTCCTTGCGTCTTCCGATAGCGGTCGAAGACCCGTCGACGACCGTTGACCAGCATCATCGCCCGAGCGGGCTCGTCGATCTCGAATCGTGCCGTGATGCGGTCCCGCCGACCGTCCCCGTCCGGGGAGAACACCCGCGGTACGACACTCAGCACCCTGATGGTGGGCGCGGTGGTGTCCACCCTGATCCTGTTGGGAAGGACGATCGTACGGCCGTGGCGCTGAAGGTGGATGCGGGGGTGGTAGATCCCGTCAGGGACGATCCGATCTCCGTTGTCGAGCCCGTCCCACGTGTAGGAGACACGACCCTTCGCCTCGCGTCGCTTCCGGACGAGTGTGCGGACCGACCTGCCGTGGGAGTCGAGGAGATCGACCGTCACCGTCTCCGGACGACGCAGCACCAGCGAGATCTCGGCCACGTCGCGGAGGCACTCGCAGACGGGCGAGAACACCCTGTCCACCTTCGTTCCGGTGATCGGGCTCCGCTCGAGCTTCAGGCGCTCGGTGACGGCGAATGCAGCGGCGGTGGCGCCGAGGATCGCCAGCACGATGAGGGTCTCCGGCAGCCGACGCAAGGCGCGCGGATTGTAGGCGCGCGAACGCGACCGGGACTCAGGTGCGCTCGAGGCCGCGCACGAGCACGAACGGCTCCGGCGTACTCGCATCCGCTACTCGAGCCGAAGAACTCGGCCGCGGCCCTCGACGGCTCGTTCGCTCCGCGGATGCGGATACGGTCTGAGCTCGGTCTCGTAGTGCGCGAGCGCCGCGAGCTTCCGTTCGATCGTCGCAGTGATGTCGACGAACCAGTTCGGGACGAACCAGTTCGTGGGCGCCGGTGTCCACTCGGTGCTCGAGGTCGGCGCGTAGGTCAGGAGCCGGCGAACGGGTTGACCGGGCACCGGACGGGTCGCGACGGCCACCGAGTCGAAGAGCGCCCGGTGGTCGTAGTTCACGTCCGGCTGCGGTGTGTACACGACCTCCGGCGCGGAAGTCGGAGACCTGTTCCTCTACGACTCGGTTCACCTCGACGTGGGCCAGCGTGTCGAGGCGCATGTCGGGCAGATCGAGGTGCACGTAGTCGTCCACCGCGAGCTCGTGCGCAGCACGGCGCGCCTCGCCTTCCTTCTGAGCCCGCTTCTCGGTGTCGCCTGGATACTGGGTCGAGCTGCCGTCGGTGACGCAGACGATCCGAACGGCGTCACCGCGGACGGCGGCGTGAAGGCGATCGTGCCGCCCATGCCGAGAACCTCGTCGTCCGGGTGCGCGGCGAATACGAGGACGCGCGTCATCCCAGCCTCGCCCCGACGACGAGCCCACCTGCAGTGGTCTCGACCTCCTCGAGGACCAGCGCCCCCTCGCCGCACACCACCACAGGTCCCTCGTCGCCGTCGGCGACGATCGTGCCGGCCGGCTCCGCCGCGGCCAGCTGCACCGGTCGCGCGCGCCAGACGATGACCTTCTCGTCGCCGAGGTACGTGAAGGCGCCCGGATACGGTCGCGTCTGCGCGCGCACCCAGTCGTAGAGATACGGCGCGCGTGTCTCCCAGTCGATGATCCCGTCGACGGGGGCTCGCCTCGGCCAGTGGCTAGCGCGCTTCGGATCTTGCCGAAGTCGGGGTGCGGTACCCGCGACGAGTTGCGGGACATGCTCACGAATCAGCTCCACGTGTGCCGCGGCAAGCCGATCGAAGAGCGTCGTGGCCGTCTCGTCGGGCGCGATCTCGACAACCGCCTGGCCGACGATCCCACCGGAGTCGGCGGTCGCATCGACGATCTCGAAGAGGGTCACACCGGTTCGTGCCAGTCCGCTGAGGATCGCCCACGGGATCGGGGCTCGACCTCGATGGCGCGGGAGCAACGTCGGATGCATCCCGAAGACGCCCTCGCGCGCGAGCGCGATGAAAGGGTCGCGCACGAGCTGCGACCAGCCGACGACGAAGATCAGCTCGGGATCGAGCCCGCGGACCGCCTCGATCGTCTTCTCGGAGTTGACGTCTCCGGTTTCGACGAGGTCCGCTCCGAGCTCCACGGCGACCTCGTCGAACGAGCACTGCCCGGACCGGTTCGGGTCGACAGGCCCCTCGAGCGTGACGACGCCGACGACCTCGCAGCCCGACTCTGCCGCCGCCGCCAGGCAGTCGCGGCCGATCGTGTCGAAGCTGACCCAGACGGTGCGCATCGCGACGCGATGCTAGTCGACGACCGGTGGAAGCCCCTCGCTGCGGCCGCGCACGATGCGGATCCAGCTGTGGCGGGCGAGCCAGACGAGGAGCACGACAGCCGCCGGCCGACAGGGCGACGACGATGATCGTCGCCGGCGCTCCGGGCACGTTCAGGAGCTTGATCCCGGCGAGGCCGAGGACGGCCGCGAGCAGCAACCGGAGCCGCTGCTCCGGGATCCTGAGACGTCAGACGGCCTCCGATGAGCACCGCCGGGAATCGAGCCGAGGAGGAGCCAGAACAAGATCCCGAAGTCGATGTTGCCCGCCGCCCAGTGCGCGGCGCCAGCGACGTACAGGAGGATCGCCGCGTGGAAGATGTCCGTTCCGACGACCTTGTGCGCGCGGAGCGGGAAGACGACGAGCAACGTCAGTCCGAAGAAGACGCCGCTCCCGACCGACGTCAGCCCGACGATGAACCCGCCGAGGAGCCCGATCACGATGGCAGCGATCTTGTCGCGGGTGCTCAGCGTCCGTTCGGATCTCCGTCGTCCCACTCGGTTGCACGAGGCTCTTGGCGATGAGGCCCACAGCGCCGAACAGCAGCGCCGCGCCGAGCACCTGCCCGATCACCGACTTCGCGTCGTCGCCGTAGCGCTTCGTGAGCTGCTCGTTGAGCCATACCCCCACCAGCGATGCGGGGATCGAGCCGACGAGCATCCAGCCCGCGAGCCGGGCCCGCACGTTGCCCATTCGGCGGTGCTGAACGGCGCCCACCGACTTGAACACGGCGCCGTGCGCGATGTCCGTCCCGATCGCGGTCGACGGCGGAATGCCGAAGATGAACACGAGGATGGGCGTCATGAGCGAGCCGCCGCCCATCCCTGTCATGCCGACCAGGAGGCCGGTGAAGAGCCCCGCAAGCACGAACTGCCACGTCACGGGACCTACTCCCTACTGCTTGTACGCGTCGATCAGCACACGCGCGACCTCGGGCCGCGTGAACTCCACGGGTGGCACCTCACCTTCGCCGAGCATCTCGCGGACCTTCGTCCCCGAGAGGAAGACCCTGTCCTCCGCGCCGTGCGGGCACGACTTCGTGCTCGCCATCGACCCGCACACGTTGCACCAGAACGTGTGCTCGAAGAACATCGGCTCGACGTCGAGCTCGTGCGCTGTGAACTCGTCGAAGATGAGCTGGGCGTCGTAGGTGCCGTAGTAGTCGCCGACTCCGGCGTGGTCTCGGCCCACGATGAAGTGGGAGCACCCGTAGTTCTTGCGGCAGATCGCATGCCAGATCGCCTCGCGCGGCCCCGCGTAGCGCATCGCAGCCGGGAAGGCGGAGAGGAGCACCCGGTCCTGCGGGTAGTAGCCCTCCAGCAGCGCGTTGTAGCAGTCGACCCGAACGCCGACGGGAACGTCGTCCGCCTTCGTCTCACCGACGAGCGGATGCACGAGGAGCCCGTCCACGGTCTCGAGAGCGACCTTCGTCAGGTACTCGTGCGCACGATGGATCGGGTTCCGGGTCTGGAAGCCCACGACTCGCTTCCACCCTCGTTCGGCGAACACGCGCCGGGTATCGGCCGGGTCGAGTGCGAGCTCGGGGAACGCGGGCGCCTGGCGCTCGAACACCGTCACCCGACCCGAGAGGTACAGCGGCTTCTGGCCGTAGACCCGCGCGACACCAGGATGCGCGTCGTCGGTCGTCCGGAAGCTGAGCTCGGCTTCGCGATCCTTGTCGTACTCGAAGACGTCGTCGACCTCGATCCAGGCGACCGGCCGGCCCGACTCGTCGGCGAGCGCGACCCGATCGCCGGCCGGAGCCGACTCGACCGCGAGGCACACAGGAAGCGACCAGGGCACTCCGTTCGCGAGGTGCATCTCCTCGAGGACCCGCTCGTAGTCCGCGCGGCCCATGAAGCCGTCGAGGGGTGAGAGCGCCCCGGACGCGATCATGTCCAGGTCGGAGAGCTCGCGGGACGTGAGCTCGACGCGCTCGAGCGTGTCGAGATCGTCCGGGAGCCCGCCGGTTCGATCGACGAGCGCGCCTCCGTGCGGGGCGATCAGACGATCCGTCGCAGCAACCGTCATGCCCGAACTTCGGCCGGGACGAGACCGAGCTCCTCGAGCTTCGCGACCACGAGCTGCGCGGCCTCTTCTGGCTCCGTCGCCTCGGTATCGACGACGATCTCCGGTGAAGCCGGCGCCTCGTAGGGATCGTCGACCCCCGTGAAGCCCTTGATCTCGCCCGCGAACGCCTTGGCGTAGAGGCCGTTGACGTCGCGGCGGGCGCACTCGTCGACCGAAGCGTCCACGAACACCTCGATGAACGGCCCGAACTCCTCCACGAGCTCGCGCGCCTTCTGCCGCGTCTCCTCGTACGGCGAGATCGCGGCGGCTATCACCGCACCACCCTGGCGCGTGAGTCGCGACGCGACCCAGCCGATCCGCTCGATGTTCGTGTCCCGGTCCTCCTTGGAGAAGCCGAGGCCTTTCGAGAGATGCTGACGCACAGAGTCACCGTCGAGATATTCGACGACGAGCCCGCGGCGATCGAGCTCCGGCCCGACGATGTGCGCGATCGTCGACTTGCCCGACCCGGAGAGGCCCGTGAACCAGAGCGTGAACCCCCCGCCGCGAACGCGGTCGGACTCCGGGTGGTCGTGTGCGTGGATGTGGTCCGTCATGACGTCCTTTCAGCTGTCGCAGTCGCTTCTTCGTGGATGCCGCATTCGAGCTTGTCCGACCCGGCCCAGCGGCCCGCCCGCTCCTCGTCGCCGAGGCCAGTCGGGCGAGTGCAGGGGATGCAGCCGATCGAACGGTACCCGGCATCGTGCAAAGGGTTGTAGGGGATCTCGTTCACGTTGACGTACGCCCACACACGTTTCTCGTCCCAGTCGGCGAGCGGATGGATCTTGAAGACGCGGTAGCGCTCCGACCATTCGATCTTCGGAGTCGCGGCGCGGCTCGGCGACTGATCGCGCCGGATCCCCGAGATCCATGCGTCGTACGGCGCGAGCGCCTTCACGAGCGGCTCGACCTTGCGGATGTGGCAGCAGCGGTCGGGATCGCGCTCCCACAGGTTCGCGCCCTCCGCCCGGTGCTGCTCGGCGATCGTCGGAATCGCCGGCTGGATCAGCTTGAGCTGGTAGCGGTCGACGAGCGCCTCACGTGTCTCGTACGACTCGCGGAAGAAGAGGTGCGTGTCGAGCTCGACCGTGTCCATGCGCAGGCCTAGCTCCGCGACCATGTGCACCAGGACGGACGACTGCTTCTGCCACGAGCAGGTCAGGCATAGCCGCGGCCAGAAGAACTGGTGCGCCCACGCGATCAGCTCCTCGGCCTCCATGGCCTCGAAGTCGAGGTCAGGAAGCGGGGGCGGGCTCAGCGCTCTGATCGCCAAGGAGCACCTCCTTCAGCGTGTCGGCACGCAGACCGAGGCGGAGCGTCTCGAGCGCGATGACCTCCTCGGGCGGGATGTTGCCGAGGTTGACCTCGGGACCGAAGTGTCGAACGAACCAGGCCTGCGAGCCCTTCGTCGGCGCCTCCCAGATGAGGTCGTGGAAGCTCAGCGAGTGCTCGATCTCGTCGACGAGCCCCGTCCGCAGCTCGCCGGTGGGACGGTAGATCCCTGCGGTGCCGCCCTCTCGGCCCTCGGCGATGACCTTCCACGCGCCCGCGTCGAGCTCCTCCCGCATCCACTGCACCCACAGGTAGGGCGCGATGTTGACCTCAGAGTCTTTCGAGCCGACCTCGGAGAGGACGACGAAGTCGCGCGAGAAGTCGGCGATGAGCTCGAGCTTGGTGTCCCGCGGAATCTCGATGGTGCCGTCCGAGATCTCGACGTGCGAGAAGCGGAAGTGCTCGAGCCAGCGCTTGTACTCGTCCAGCTTGCCCTGCGCATAGACGGCCTCGAAGAGCGTGCCGCCGCACACGACCGGGGTCGAGAAGGACCGGTACAGAGCCGTCTTCTTCTCGAGGTTGTTCGTGACGTAGCTCGTGCCCCAGCCGAGCTTCACGATGTCCACGTACTCGCCGGCGGTGTCGAAGAGGCCCTCGATCTCCCTGAGGTTGAGCCCCTTGTCGATGACGTGCGTCAGGCCGCGCGAGCGGGGCTTGCCCTCGCGGGTCGGCACGTCGAGGAACGCGTGCTCAGGAGAGTCGTGCATAGATGTCCTCCAGCTTCTTGTGGGCGCGGGCCTGGACGTCGCGGTAGAGCGAGTCGCCGTGTGCGTCGATTCCGACGGTGAGCGGGCCGAAGTCCTTCACGCGGAACTTCCAGAGGCACTCGGGCATGAGCTCCTCCCACGCGACCTCCTCGATCTCCTCGATCTGGGTCGTCTCGAGCGCAGCCGCGCCACCGACGATCGCGAAGTAGACCATCCCGAGCGCTTGCATCGGCTCGATCGCCTCGTCAGGGAACCCGCCCTTGCCGCAGATCGCGCGGACGCCGTACTGCGAGCCGAGGCCTTCCGTGAAGCGCACCATCCGAGCGCTCGTCGTCGTCCCGATGCAGAGCTTCTCGTACTTTCCGGGGCCGACCTTGCGCACGTTCGGCGCCGTGTGCAGGAGGAACGCGCCCGTAAGGTCCATCGGCGGCTCGATCCCCTGGTCGAAGATCCTGATCTGCGTCCGGTCGCGGATTCCGATGATGTGACCCTGGACGATCACCTCGTCCCCCGCGCGGAGCTTCAGGATCTCGGCCGCGTCGCTGACGGGAAACGTGACTTCATGCGTCGCCATCACGCGTCCCGCTCGTAGTCGACGATGCCGTCGGCGCTTACGTGAGCCGAGGCGCGCCGCGCTGCCCAGCACTGGTAGTTGACGGCGACCGGGTTCAGAGTCATGTGCGTGTCGGCGTGCTCGACGTGGACGGAGAGCACCGTCACATCGCCGCCGAGCCCCATCGGCCCGATGCCGGTCTCGTTCAGGAGTTCGTACAGCTCTCCCTCGAGCTGGGCAACGAGCGGATCGTGGTTGTGCGTCCCGACCGGGCGTGCGATTGCCTCCTTCGCGAGGTGCATCGCATAGTCGGCCGAGCCCCCGATTCCGACGCCGACGATTCCCGGTGGACACGGCTTGCCGCCCGCGCCGACAATCGACTCGAGGACGAACTTCTTGATCCCGGTGACGCCGTCGGCCGGCACGCACATCTTCAGGAAGCTCATGTTCTCCGAGCCCGAGCCCTTTGGGACGCACTTGACGTCGAGCCCGTCCCAGTCGGGGACGAAGTCCCAGTGCACGATCGGCACGCGGTACCCGACGTTCGGCCCCGTGTTCTCGCGCGTCAGCGTGTGGACGGTGTTCGAGCGGAGCGGATGCTCGACGGTCGCACGCTCGGTCCCGATCTTGAGCGCCTCGTAGATCCGCGCCGGATGGAGCGGGAAGCCTTCGCCGACGCGGCAGTAGTAGACGGCGATCCCCGTGTCCTGGCAGACCAGGTTCTTCTCCTCTTCGGCGACGTTCACGTTGCGGAGGATGGTCTGCAGGACGCGCTGTCCCGTGACGGAGGTCTCGCGCTCCTGGGCCGCGGCGAGCGCGTCGCGCAGGTCCTGCGGGATGTCCTTGAGCGCCCACACATAGAGGTGCGCCGCGGCGTCCTCGACGACCCCGGCGAGATCCGTGGAGATCGCGACGCTCATGCCCGCGCCCTCTCCGCCGCCGCACGCCCGGCACGTCGTCCGAAGACCGTGCATTCCAGGAGGCTGTTTCCCATCATCCGGTTCCTTCCGTGCGTTCCACCGGCGATCTCGCCACAGGCGAAGACGCCGTCCAGTGTCGTCTCGGCGTCGGCGTCGATGACGAGGCCGCCGTTCTGGTAGTGCAGGACGGGGTACGTGAGGATGGGCTCCGAGAGCGGGTCGATGCCGCCGCGTCGGTACCTGCGGAGCATGTACGGCAACGAGATCTCGGCGTCGGCGGGGTCGATCCGCGTCGTATCGAGCCACACGGCCGGTCGGCCGTCGGCTGTCAGGACCCCCCGTCCCTGCTCGACCTCGTCGAAGATCGCCTGTGAGACGGCATCGCGCGGGCCGAGCGAGTCTGTGAACTCCTCGCCGTCCGCGTTCAGCAACACGGCGCCATAGGCGCGCGTCGTCTCCGGAATCGAGTACCCCTGCATCGTCGCCGGCCACGCGCCGCCGTTCGGGTGGTACTGGAGCGCGTCCAGGTCTCGCGACTCGGCGCCTGCAGCGAGCGCGACCTGCGTCACCTCGCCCGTCGCGTTCGGATGATTCGTCGAGAGCTCTCCCCGCTCCTCGGCCTCGCGATAGCAACGACCGCCGGCCGCGAGCACGACGGTGCTCGAGCCGATCGCCGCTGCGCCGTCGGGTGTCGCGAAGGTCGCCGTGTACCCGGCGGACGCCGACTCGAGCTCGAGCAGCGCGTGCTGTGGAAGTGCCGTCCCGCTGCCCTTCTCGAATGCCTCGCGCAACGATTTCGTGATCGCGTGCCCGGTGCGGTCGCCGACCTGGAGGAGCCGCTTTCGGCTCGCACCGCCGCAGCGGGCGAGGCGATAGCCGCCGTTCGCGCGTGTGAACTCGACCCCGAGCTCCTCGAGCCAGTGAATAGCGGACGGCGCTTCGCTCGTCAGCACCTCGACGAGGCGGCGGTCGGCGGTGTCGTGCGAGCTGCGCATGACGTCCTCCGCATGGATCTCGGGGGAGTCGTCGGCTGCAAACGCAGCCTGGATGCCGCCTTGCGCCTTGGCAGAGTTGCACGCCTGGAGCGTCGACTTCGTAGCGAGCCCTACCCGGGCGCCGCTCCGTTCGGCGGCGACGGCCGCCGCGAGGCCTGCTGCACCGCTGCCGACCACGAGCACGTCGAAGGACGCCGTCTGGGTCACCGGCCAATCCTACACGCTTTCGTTATCTCTGTCATTAGCTTCTGTTATTCAAAGCTCGATGCGCCGATACGCGCCCGAGGCGTTGAACGGTTAGACTCGCCCGATGGGAACGCTCGGCGATGTCGTCAACCCTGACTTCCTGACCGTCGCGCCCGAGGACACCCTCGGCGAGGTCGCGGAGCGCATGACCAACAAGAACGTCGGCGCGGTCGTGGTCAAGGATCACGGCCGGCTGATCGGCATCCTCACGGAGCGCGACCTGCTCCGCGCGATGGCGGCGCGCGTGCACACGAGCGACGCACGCGTTCGGCAATGGATGACCGCCGACCCCGTCACGGCTCCACTCGACATGGATCTCGAGGACGCCTCGCAGATCATGCTCGACAACGGCTTCCGACACCTTCCGGTGGTCGACGGCGAGACGGTTCTCGGCGTCGTCAGCCTGAGGCGCGTTCTCGGCGGGCGGCGCCAGCCGGTGACTGAGCCCGTGACTGGGCCGGCGCCCGCTCCCGAAGCCGCGTAGCGTCAGCTACACGCGGAGACGACGCCCTTTACGAGCGTCGATGCGGCCGCCCGAACGCTGATACCGCGGCGCTGCAGCTGCTTCGTCACTTTCGGCCTGGAACGCAACTCCGAAGCTGCCGAGCGCTCCGCGGACGATGTCCCGAGACGCGTCAGGAGACACGACGCATGGTCGCCTGCCCCACCGATCCATCCCGTCGTGTAGAGGTACCTCTCGACGGGCTTCCGGTACGGGGCCCGCGCGTAGACAGCCCGCGCCTTGGCGACCGGCACCTTCTCCGCTCGCGCGCCCGCGACCACGAGCCGGATCGCAGCCGGGTCGGTGGACGGAAGCACAGCGGCCGTACGGCCGGCCTGCTCGCCTCCGAGGGACAGCGCAAGAAGTGACACGGCGGTGAGGACTCCCGCGTACTCGACCATGGGACCATCGTCGGCCCACCTGCACCGCGCCTCGACACCCGATCTGAGGTGGCTACCAGATCGAGCGCAGGAGCTGCTCGGCCTCGGCCTGCGTGACTGGGCGCGGATTCGCACGAGCGCCGGCACGTTCGACGACATCCCCGGCGAGCGAGTGCAGATCATCCTCGGGAACGCCGAAGTCGCGCAGACGCCCGAAGTCGCCCAGCGCGGCGAGCTCCTCGACGCGCGAGACGGGGTCATCGGTCTCGAGCGCCTCGCCGAGCAGCTCCACCGCGTCGGGTACCACGGGCTGGTTGAAGCGGAGAGCCGGCGGCAGGGACAGCGCGTTCATCACGCCGTGCGAGAGGTCGTAGCGGCCGCCGAGCGCCTGCGCAATCGCGTGGCCGAGAAACAGACCGCGCTCACCGAGAGCCCGCCCCGCATGCATCGCACCTTCGAGCAGCCCCGTTCGGGCGCCGATGTCGTGGCCGTTCGAAACCGCCGCGGGCAGATTGCGGTTGATGAGCCGGGCTCCCAGGACCGCATCTTCGAGGGGGCCGGCGTAGAGCGCTTCGGCGCAGTGGGCGAGGGCATTCAACGCCGTCCCGACGGTCTCGTCGAGTGGGAGGTCGAGCGTCAGGAGCGGCTCGTAGACGATCGCGACGGTGCGAGCCCCCGTACCTCCGGTCTTCTTCCGCTGCTGCTCGTCCCGCATCCCGAAGTGGCGAGTCCACTCGGTGCCGGCGTACGTCGTCGGCACCGCGAGGAGCGGGAGCTCGTCCTCCGCGGAAACCGCCTTGGCGGTGTCGATCGCGCTTCCTCCTCCCGCGCCGACGAGGAGATCGGCGTCCGCGGCCGCCGCTCGGGCGGCCTGGACGACCTCGACCGGGCTGTGCCGACGCACTGCCGTGAAGCGCTTCTCGATCGGCACGTCGAGGTCCGCGAGGCGCGCGCTCGTCACGAGCAGAGGTCGAGTGCTGCCAAGCTCGGAGATCACCGGCCCGACCTCGCCGAGACCCCACCGGACGATCATGGGCCGAGCCGTCCGCGAGCAAAGTCGACGAACGCCTCGGCAACCCGCGAGCGCGACCGTCCCGTCGCCGAGACGAGAGAGATCTCCCGGGTCGCCTCGAGCCCCTGAACCCGAGCCTCGGCAAGCGTTCCGGCCTCGAGATTCGACTCGACCGCAGTGCGCGAGATGAACGTGACTCCGAAGCCCGCCTCGACCGCATGCCGAACCGACTCCTGGAGCCCGAGCTCGAGGCGGACGTCGAGGTCCCGCAGGCGAACGCCGCTGCGACGGAGCGCGTCCTCGATGATCTGCCGGACTCCCGCGCCTTCCTGCATCAGGATCAGCGGCTCGTCGCGGAGCTCGGCCACGGAGACAGCTCGTCCCGCGAACCGGTGCCCCGGCGGGCACGCGAGGATCACCTCGTCGGAGAAGAACGGTTCGAAGCGGACCCCCCGATGCCGGCGCGAGGCGCCGACGATCCCGAGCTCGAGCTCACGCGACGCGACCCGCTCGACGACCGTGTGCGTGTCCGACACCGTGAGCGAGACATGAACGCCGGTGTTCTGGCGCTGGAACTCGCAGAGCAGGAGCGGGACCGCGATCGCGGCAGGCCCCGTCGATGCTCCGAGCACGAGCTGGCCCTGGAGCTCACCGTCGGCGATCGACGCGACGTCGGACTCGATCTGCTCCTCGAGCGCCAGGAGCTTCTGCGCGCCGCGGTAGAGACGCCACCCGGCCTCGGTCGGCTCGACCCGGCGCCCTGAGCGGTCGAGGAGTTGCGTCCCGAGGCGCTTCTCGAGCGCCCGTACCTGGAGCGAGACCGCCGGCTGGCTGACCCCCAGCCGAACGGCCGCCTGCGAGAAGCTGCGGCGGTCGACGACCGCGCAGAAGGCCTCGAGCTGGCGAGTGTCCATATAAGCGGAGCTTATCCAGAGATAGGCTAGGGTCAGCGCGTGCGGGTCTGGGTCGACATCTCGAACTCCCCCCAGGTGCTGTTCTTCCGGCCACTCGTCGCGCTGTTGCGAGAGCGGGGTCACGACGTCGAGGTCACGACGCGCGACTACGCGCAGACCCTCGAGTTGCTCGAGCTCCATGCGATCTCGCACACCGTCGTCGGACCACGGCACGGCGGCGCGACAGCCCTGGGAAAGGGACGGGCGTTCACCGGGCGCCTCCGAGCGCTGCGTGGCTGGGCGAGCACGCGGCGCTTCGACATCGCGCTCTCGCACGCATCTCACGAGCTCCCGCTCGTCGCCCGCACGCTCGGGATTCCCTCCTCGTACGCCTTCGACTACGAGTTCGCACGCACGCAGCACACGCTCGGCAGCCGGGCAGCGCGTCGCGTCGTCGTTCCGGATGCGATTCCCCAGAACCGGCTCGACCGGCTCGGGGCGTCCGCGTCGAAGGTGCGGCGGTTCCCGGGGCTGAAGGAGGAGTACTACCTCTCCGGTTTCTCGCCGGACGGGTCGGTGCTCGACGCGCTGGGGCTCGATCGAGAGGCGGTTCTCGCGGTCGTCCGCACGCCACCGGAGGTGTCCCTCTACCACCGTCACGGCAATCAGCTCTTCGCGGACCTCCTCCGCGTGCTCGGAGCCGACTCCGAGGTACGAGCGGTGGTCCTACCGCGAACACTCGACCAGCGGCGCGACGTCATGGCGCTCGCGCTGCCGTCGCTCGTCGTCCCCGAGCACGCGCTCGACGCGCAGAGCCTCGTCGCCATGGCCGATCTCGTGGTCTCCGCCGGTGGGACGATGAACCGCGAAGCAGCGGCGCTCGGTATTCCGGTCTACACGACGTTCGCCGGTCGGATCGGCGCGGTCGACGAGCAGTTGATTCACGAGGGGAGACTCGAGCTCCTGACCTCGCCCGACGCGGTTCGCATCGAGAAGCGGCCCGGCACGAGCCGGGCCGTCGAACGGGATCCGGCCCTCCTGCTCGACACGCTGCTCACGGCTCTCGAGGCGTAGCCGGGCCGCGCCCTCAGCCTGTCGCGGGAGCCTCCTCGACCGATGTCTCGACCCTCGGCTCCGCCGAGCGCCTGGGGGCTGCGACGAGGGTGTTCAGGCGGCCGACCAGCTCGAGAGTCTCTCCTGCGACGACCAGGCGGTCGAGCTCGTCGAGCTCCTCCTCGAGCCACGCCGCGTCGATCGGAGGCCGCGTAACGAGGAGGATCGCCTCGTGGCTCGACGGTGAGACCGACTCGTGGTCCGACCAGAGCTCCTCGTGGAGCTTCTCACCCGGGCGTGCCCCGACGAACTCGATCTCGATGTCTCTGCCGGGCTCCTTGCCCGACAGCCGGATCATCGTGTCGGCGAGGTCGACGATCCGCACCGGCTCGCCCATGTCGAGCACGTAGACCTGACCGCGACCGCCGATCGCGCCCGCCTGGATGACGAGCTGAACCGCCTCCGGGATCGTCATGAAGTAGCGCGTCATCTCGGCGTGGGTCACAGTGACAGGGCCTCCGCGTGCGATCTGCTTGCGGAAGATCGGGATCACGCTCCCCGACGAGCCGAGCACGTTCCCGAACCGGACCCCGCAGAACCGCGTCTGCGTGTCGTCACGATGGCCCCAACTCTCGACGAGCCATTCGCAGAGCGCCTTCGACTGGCCCATCACCGTCTTCGGGTTCACGGCCTTGTCCGTGGACACGAGCACGAACCGCTTCGCCCCGAACTCGACCGCGATGTCGGCGACCGTACGCGTCACGAGGGTGTTGTTGCGAACTGCCTCGAGCGGGTTCGCCTCCATCAGCGGCACGTGCTTGTACGCCGCCGCGTGAAAGACGACCGCGGGCCGGTACTTGTCGAACACCTGGCGCATCTTCACCTCGTTACCGGCATCTGCGAGCACCGCGGCCGTGGCGTGGAAGAGCCGCTCGTCGACGAGCTCGCGCTCGATCTCGAACAGCCCGGGCTCGCCGTTGTCGACGAGCACGAGACGGGTCGGGCCTATTCGCGCGATCTGGCGGCACAGCTCGGAGCCGATCGAGCCGCCGGCGCCGGTGACGAGCACGACTTCCCCCGTCAGGTAGCCGGCGATCGAGTCGATGTCGACCTCGACCGGCTCGCGCCCGAGCAGGTCCTCGACCTCGACGGGACGGATCTGCCCCGTGAGGTTGAAGTCCGTCGAGATCATCTCCGCCAGACCCGGCAGGGTCTTCACGGGCACGCCTTCCCCCCGGGCGATCGCGACGATGCGTTCACGCGCCTCTCCTCTGGCGGAAGGGATGGCGATGAGCAACTCGTCCGGCTTCCGGTCGCGGAGGATGCCCTGGAGCTCCTCGCTCGTCCCGAGCACGCGAACCCCGTGCAGCCTGAGGTTCTTCTTCCGCGGATCGTCGTCGACGAGGCCTATCGGCGTGTACCCGAGAGACGGCGTCCGAAGCATCTCGCGCAGGATCTGCTCGGCGGCGTCCCCGGCCCCGACGATGATGACCTCCTTGCCCCTGGCGACCACCGTCCCCACCGACGGGCGCTCGATGACCGTTCGCGCGAGGAGGCGGGAGCCCAGCACGAACGCCAGCAGCAGCAGCAGCTGGATGATCCAGATCCCACGCGGGACCTTGAGCGTGTGGATGTCGCGCCCGAGCAGCGAGAACACGACGAAGACGGCGATGACCGCGACCGCGACACCGCGGACCGCACCCCACATGTCACGGGTCGAGACGTACCGCCACCAGCGGTTGTAGAAGCCGAAAGCGACGAAGACGGGAATCGTGATCCCGACGACGAGGGCCACGATCTCCCAGTCGAGGTATCGCTGGTAGCGGAGGGGCGGCTCGGCATCGAAGCGGACGTACCAGGAGAGAATCCACGCTGCAGCCACGAGCCCGGCGTCGACGCCGACCTGCCACAGCCGATGCCGGTTCAGGGGCGATCTCATGCCACCCGGGCCTCCGTCGCCGCGAGCACGGTCTCGACCACCCGTTCCTGCTGCTCGGCCCTGATCCCGGCCCAGAGCGGAACGGAGAAGTTCTCCTTCGCCGCCCGCTCGGTCTCGGGCAGGTCGCCCTCCGAGTAACCGAGGTAGCGCAGTGCAGGCTGGAGGTGGAGGGGCGGCTCGTAGTAGTCGGCGCTGCCGATGCGCGCCTGCGTCAGCGCGGCTCGAATCTCGTCTCGCTGAGGAGAACGCGACACGAACAGGTGGTAGACGTGACCCTGCTCGTCCACCGGCACGTCGCACGCGCGCCCGAGCCCGAGCTCGCGATAGCGCTCGGCTGCCTCTCGCCTGCGGGACGTCCACGTGTCGAGCTCGCGCAAGAAGATCCGGAGCGCCGCCGCCTGGATCTCGTCGAGCCTCGAGTTCGTGCCCACGTACTCGAATATGCGCTTCGCCTTCGAGCCGTGGAACCGGAGCATGCGGATCCGCTCTGCGAGCTCGGGTTCGTTGACCGCCACGAGCCCGCCGTCCCCGAGGCCGAACAGGTTCTTGGTCGGGTAGAAGCTGAACGTCGATGCGACGCCTGCGCCCGCGATCTCGGGCGAGCCGAACGCCTGGGCGGCATCCTCGATGAGCGGCAAACCGAGGTTCGAGAGCTCCGCGAGGGGCGCGGGCCTACCGAACAGGTGCACCGGCATGATCGCCCTCGTACGAGGAGTGATCCTCTCGGCGACGCGATCTGGGTCGAGGTTCAGCGTCTGGGGATCGATATCCGCGAACACCGGGGTCGCGCCGACGCGTGCGATCGCCTCCGCGGTCGCGTAGAACGTGAACGCGGGGCAGATCACCTCGGCGCCCGGGCCGATCTCGAGCGCGTTGAGGACGAGGACGATCGCGTCGGTGCCGTTCGCGACCCCGATCGCCTCTCGGACACCGAGATAGCGCGCGGCCTCCTCCTCGAACGCGCTGACATTCGGTCCGAGGACGAACTGCCCGCTCTCGAGCACACCGTCGATCGCGTCCTTGAGCTGGGGAAGCAACGGCGCGTACTGCGCCTTGACGTCGATCAGCGGGATCGGATCGCTAGGCGTGGTCACGTCGGCGAGTGTACCCAGGGGCCCCTCGCCTCGGACTTCCTCACTCGGAGGTCGACTCCTTGGTGGGACGGTGACGTCGAACCCGGCGGACAACGAGCCACACGACCGCCCCGACCACGATGGCGGCCACGAGGTAGTCGAAGTAGTGGAACGCGTGGCTCAAGTCCTCCCAGCTCGCCCCCGCGGCGTACCCGGCGCCCGCGAACGTGAAGCACCAGATCGCCGAGCCCGCGAGCGTCAGGAGCGTGTAGCGGACGAACGGCGTCTCGAGAACACCCGCGGGGATCGAGACGAAGGACCGTGATGACGGGGGTCAGACGACCGAGGAACACGGCCCAGTCCTCCCACCGCTCGAACCAGCGCTCGGCCCGGCCGAGCTTCTCGTCGTCCACGTGGAGCCAGCGGCCGTGTCGCTCGAGGTACGGGCGCCCTCCGTACAGGCCGACCGCCCAGCCGCAGATCGCCCCGAGCGTGTAGCCGATCGTGCCGGCGAGCGCGATGGCGAGGTAGGCCGGCAGCCCTTCCTCGATGGTCCTACCGAGGAACACCACGTCCTGGCCGGCGAAGGCTCCCGAGGCCACTGCGCCCCCATAGACCATCACGACCTCGCTCGCGGCCGGAAACACCGCGTCGATGAACATCAGGACGAACACCGCGTAGAGGCCGTAGTCCCCGATTGCGGAGGTGACCGCGTCGGTGGCGCTACTCACGATCGAGGCGGTCACCATCGCGGCACCGGGATCGGAGCAAGTATCACCGCCGGAGTCTAGAGAGGCGTATTGTCGGGAGCCTGCAGCTACCGAGCGCCCGCGACACGCCGGACGCGCAGCTGCCCGTCGAGCGAGACATGACCGATCTCGTTGCGTGCGGCAACACGGATCCGATACAGACCGCCGATCGCGAGACGCCCGTTGCGCAGGCGACCGTTCCAGACCACCGATGCCGCCCCCGGCTCGAAGCGCTGTTTCGCGATTGTGCGGACCGCGATACCGCTGTTCGTCTCGAGGGTCACGACCACCTGCCCGGCCCGTTCCTGCATCCACCGGATCGTCGCATTTCGACCCGCCGGCGGCAGGAAGAGCGTTCGCGGCTGCACCTTGAGGAAGCCGAGCGTCGAGTTCACCCAGAAGCGTCGCACCGCGGTCGAAGCCTGCCCCTGGTCGTCCGTCGCCGCGATACCAAGCGTCCAGCGGCCTTCGGCCGTGGGACCCGGTTCGCCGGGGTCAGTGGGCGGCTCGACGGGCGGCTTGACGGGCGGCTCAGTCTCCGGCGGCACGGGCGGTGGGATGGGGAACGGCACTTCGTAGGTTCCCGGATCGCGTGTGTCCGTCTCCTGGGAGGCGACCGATCCGTCGGGAGCGGTCAGAGTGACTGTCACCGTCGACGGGCGGACGATCTTGAAGGAGAGCAGCTGCTCGTCGGCGATCCCGTCCCCGTTCGGTGAGAGCACAGCCTCTGCAGGTGGACGCGCATACACACCCGAGTAGAAGAGCATCAGGGCGGTGGCGATCGGCCGTTCCCGCCCGTCCGATGGCTGATTCAGCACCGTGCCGTCGAAGGCCAGGGTCGTCGAGCCTCCGCTGTCGAGCGCCATTGCCCGCACTGCTCCGAGCCGGATCATCGTCTGTGCCATCTCGAACGTCGTCATGCCGACCGAGTACCCGGCCTGGCGACCGTCGACGGCGACGAGGAGGATCCGGCCGTCGGGGAGCTGACCCACCGCCGTACGCGGTGCCCGCGGTGCGATCTGTGAGGTCGTGAAGGCTTCGTTCGTGCGGAACACCGGGCGACCGTCTCGGACGAGCACGGGTCCGCCGCCGATCGCATCGGTCACCGTCGCCCAGTCCGGTTGCAGGATCAGCCTGATCGTCACCGTCGTCCCGAGTGGCGCTTCGGCGATGAGCTTCTCGACCGCGGCGCCACGAGCGACGAGCACTGCACTCTCTTTGGGGATGGGCATCGACGCGTTCTGGCGAACCTCGGACGTGCTCCCCGTCAAGTCCACGTTCGGCGTGGCCGCGGGAAACAGAGACAGGAGCATGGCGACGGAGCCTTCGATGCGAGGGGTCGTCCGCCCCCAATCGGACGTGAAGAGCGCGATCCCATTCGCTCCAGGCGCATTGTTGAACGCGTTCAGCGGCCTCCGCTGCCCGAGTCCGCGCCAGGTGCCGAAGAACCTGACCTTGCGAACGTCCAGCGTCCCGTCGAGCGCGATTCCGGTACTCGACCGGTCGCTGCTCGGGGCGCTCGCGAGCACACCGTCCCGCATGACAATTCCGCTCGGCCGCCCGTCGGACAATGTGAAGTAGTCGCCGTTGACGCCCACCGTCGTCGCCTGCGGTGCCAGACGACGCTGCATCGAGCTCACCGTCTCCTTCCCGATCACTGCCCCGTTCGAGAGCACTGGACGCAGGCGGTACAGCCCCACCGGGCGCGGCCCGCGCACGATGTGGATCGCCACTGGACCGTGCGGTGTGAACTGGACGCCGGTTTCGTATGTGACCCCGGGGAAGAGCTGGGTCGTTGCCCCGACCGGTGAGGCCGCGAGGAGCGCTGCTCCGACGACTCCGAGGGCAACTAAGAGGCGACGCACGGCGAGTTCGAGGGTACCCGATGCCGAATCAGTCACTCTCGCGTCAACAGCTTCTTGCGCGGACCGCACTCGAACACGAGCTCGTAATTCGATACCGTCGAAGGAGCTGCATGAGCCTCAAGACCGTGGTCCGACGAGTCACCCTGGGCCTCGCATCGGCAAGCGCGATCGCCATCCTCTCGGGAGCCGGCGTCCACACCACGCCGGCGAGCACGGGCGCTGTCGCAAACGATGGCGGGGTGCCGATTCTTATGTACCACCTCGTCTCGGATCCGCCTCCGAACGCGCCGTTTCCGGAGCTGTACGTGCGGCCCGGGGACTTCCGGGGCGAGATGCGGTGGCTGGCTCGGAACGGCTACACGGCACTGACCCTCAAGCAGGTCTGGGATGCCTGGCACGGACGCGCTCGGATGCCTGCACGCCCCGTCGTGCTCACCTTCGACGACGGATACCGCAGCATCGCCACGCGCGCTGGGCCGATCCTCAGGGCCCACCACTGGCCGGGCGTGCTCAACCTCAAGGTAAGAAACATCAGCGACCGTTGGGGATTCGGCGCAGGCCGCGTTCGGGGGCTGATTCGCGCAGGCTGGGAGGTGGATTCGCACACGCTGACGCATCCCGACCTCACGACTCTCGACGCCGCAAGCCTTCGCCAGGAAGTCAGCGGGTCGCGTACGGCGATACGACGCCGGTTCCACGTCCCGGCCCACTTCTTCTGTTACCCCTCCGGCCGATACGACGACCGCGTCGTCGCCGCGGTCGAGGAAGCCGGATACCTGGGCGCGACGACGACGAACTACGGAGTCGCCCGGCTTGACGATCCCTACCGTCTCGACCGCGTACGAGTCAACCGAAGCGACGGCGTCGCGGGGTTCGCGGCGAAGATGACCGCGCTTGGCCGCAGCTGAGCGTCAGTCGAAGACCTTGACCTCGCGGTACAGCGTGTCCCGCTGTACCGGCGTCTTCCCTGCCGAGCGGATGAGATGGACGAGCTCGTCGGTGCTCGTTCGGTGCGTCGTGCCCGCTGCCGAGACGACGTTCTCCTCGATCATCACGGAGCCCATGTCGTCGGCGCCGAAGCCGAGTGCGACCTGGCCGACCTTCATCCCCTGCGTGACCCAGGAGGACTGGATGTGCGGCACGTTGTCGAGGTAGATCCGGGACACCGCCTGCGTCAGGAGGTAATCGAAGGACGTCGGCATCGCTTCATCGGAGACGACGTCGTCCATGCGGTTGCCGTCGCGCTGGAACGTCCAGGAGATGAAGGCGCGGAACCCCCGCGTCTCGTCCTGCAGCTCGCGAATCCGGCGCATGTGCTCGACGCGCTCCTCGAGCGTCTCGACGTGGCCGTACATCATCGTGGCCGTCGTCGACATCCCCAGGCGGTGCGCCTGTCGCATGACGTCGAGCCACTCGTCCGACTTCGTCTTCTTCGGCGCGATGATCTGCCGGACGCGGTCGACGAGGATCTCCGCCCCGCCGCCCGGAACCGAGTCGAGCCCGGCGTCACGGAGCCGCGTGAGGGTCTCGGGGACCGTGAGCTTCGAGCGTCGCGCGACGTGCTGGATCTCGGGCGGAGAGAGCGCGTGCAGGTGGATCTTGTAGCGCGCCTTGATGGAGCTGAAGAGGTCCTCGTAGTAGTCGACGCCCAGGTCGGGGTGATGGCCGCCCTGCATGAGGACGCCCGTGCCCCCGATCGCGAGCGTCTCCTCGATCTTCTTGAAGATCACCGGCTTCGGAAGGAGGTATCCCTCGCGCTGGTCTCCCGGCCGCCGGTAGAAGGCGCAGAAGTCGCAGTCGGTCACGCAGATGTTCGTGTAGTTCAGGTTCCGATCGACGATGAAGGTCACTCGCGTCGGATCGTTCAGCCGGTCGCGGACCTCGTTCGCCACGCGGCCCACGGCCACGAGGTCCCTCGAACGCAGGAGAGCGACCGCGTCCTCGTCCGAGATGCGCTCGCCGCCCAGCGCCTTCTCGAGCACCTCGTCGACCGCCCGGGATGGCGGCGCGAGGACCGTCACGCGGGAACCTCCTCGCGCACGAAGCGCAGCTCGGGGACATGCGCGAGCTCGCCCACGTCGCGGGCCATCTCGAGGAACGTGTACAGGCCGGCGCGCTCGCGGGGCCCGAAGCTGTAGCGGAGCTTCTCGAAGTAGCGGGCCATGAACCCTTGCGGATAGCCGTACGTCTCGCTGGCCTGCTGCGCGAGCCTCTCGGGCTCGGCGCGAGCGAGGCGAACGGACGCAACGAGCGAATGCTCGAGGTCGATGAGCCCCTCCACGAGCGGCTCGGGAGCGGCCCAGACCGCGAAGACCATGGGAAGGCCCGTCCGCTCGAGCCAGAGCCGGCCGAGGTCGAAGTGCGGCGTCGGGTCCTCGAACGCGCTTCGCAACGCCGCGTCCCCGATGAGGAGCGTCGCGTCCGCCTCCAGGCCGAGCGGGACGATCTCCGCATCGGGCAGGAGGATGCGGACGAGCACGACGCTCGTTGCGCTCTCCGACGTGACCGCGACGGACCGGATCTGGCCGAACGGGATCCGCGTGACGAGCTGAATCGAGTCGACGGCGCCCTCGGAGGACACGCAGAGCCGGGGGAGGATCCGGAGCCGATCGGCATTCCGCGCGTACTCGATCGACGGAACCGGCGCGACGTCTATCTCGCCGTCGAGGAGCATCCGGTGAAGCTCGGTCGGAACACCCGGGACCTCCTCCACGTCGGCCTCGAGCCCGTAGAAGACGGGTGCCATGTTCACGTACGAGATGCGTCCGAGCCTGATCATCAGCCCTCTCTGACCACTGCGACTACCGCGGCGATCAGAGCCGGTAGGAGCATCATCCCGATCGAGAAGCCCGTCAAGAAACACCACGCGCCGAGGACGACCACAGCCGCGACCCGTACCGCGTGTCGAGGGAGCAGGACCGGGATCGCCGTGACGAAGAGCGGAGCGACGACGAGCCACCACCGAACCTGGGCTGCGTCGGTTTCGGACTTGAAGATGAACCAGACCGAAACCGCCAGACCGATCGTGGCGAGCGTAAGCGCCACGAAGCTCCAACGATCGGCTTCCGAACGGGTTCCCCCGACGCGCACCGCGACGCTCACTCCCACCTCCGAAGCTCGCTGTAGAGGGTGTCGCGCTGGACCGGGATCCGACCCGCCTCGCGGACGAAACGGACGAGCTGGTCGATCTTCTGCTCCGTCTCCGTACGCGCGCCCGCCGCGTGGAAGATTGCCTCACGGACGACCGTTCCCTGGACGTCGTTCGCGCCGAAGTGCAGCGCGACGGCCGCGAGCGGCATGCCCATCATGATCCAGTAGGCCTTGATGTTCGGCACGTTGTCGAGCATCAGCCGGGAGAACGCCAGCATCTTGAGGTCGTCGGTGCCGGTCGTGTGCCGCCACCCTCGCCGCTCGAAGACGGTGTTCTCCGGGTGGAAGGCGAGGGGGATGAACGCGAGGAAGCCGCCGCTGCGGTCCTGCTGGTCGCGCAACCGGAGGATGTGGTCGACGCGCTCCTCGTACGTCTCCACGTGCCCGTAGAGCATCGTGCAGTGCGTCGGAATCCCGAGCCGGTGCGCGGTGTCGTGGACGTGGAACCAGATCTCCGGGCTCTCCTTGCCCGGCGCGACGAGCCGCCGCACGCGATCTGCGAACACCTCGGCGCCGCCGCCGGGCAGCGAGCCGAGCCCGACGTCCTTGAGCTCGCGCAAAACGTCCTCGTGCGTCAGCCCCGAGAGCGTCGTCATGTGGTGGATCTCGGAGGCCGTGTAGCACTTGAGGTGCACGTCGGGGAGGGCCTCGTGCAAGGCCGCGATCGAGTCGCGGTAGTAGCCGAAGTCGACATGGGGGTTCTCGCCGTTGACCATGTGGATCTCGGTGAACCCCGTCACCTCGCGCTGCGTCAGCACGTCCTCGACGAGCTCGTCGGCGCTCAGCGTATACGCGTGCGGCTGCTTCCCGGTCGCGGCGAACGCGCAGAACTTGCACTTCACGCGGCAGACGTTCGTCTGGTTCACGTAGAGGTTCTGGACGAAGTACACCTCGTCCGTGCCACCGCGAACGCGGCGCGCGAGGTCGGCGAGCTCCCCGAGCGCGAGGACGTCGTCGGACTCCAGGATCGCCACACCGTCCTCGAAGTCGAGCCGCGTGCCGGCCTCGACCTTGTCCCGGATCGGCGCCAGCGTGTCCCTCAGGGTGAGAACGGCGATCAGAAGCTCCTCTCGACGACGGCTTCGGCCAGTGCCTCGAGCTCGGCGCGACGCACCGTCCCGTCGAGGCTGGCTTGGGCTCTCCTAGCGTAGTCGCGGGCGACCTCGCGCGAACGTGCAAGCGCACCGGAGTCGGCGACCCGAACGAGCGCCCCCTCCTGCCTCCCGCCTGCGAGCGCCGCACGAACGGAGGCGTCCTCCTGCGCGGCCAGCAGCAACGGCAGGGTGGGCGTTCCGTCCCTGAGGTCCGTCCCTGGGACCTTCCCGGTCTCGATGGTCTCGCCCTCGCAGTCGAGGATGTCGTCGGCGATCTGGAATGCGATACCGAGCAGCAGGCCGAACTCGCCGTTCCCGCCGCCGAGAATGCAAGCCGCCTCGAAGAGCGCTCCCGTCTTGAGAGCGCATCGCTGGAGGTAGTCCTCGATGCGCGTGTCGGGGTCGTGGCGCTGGCGCCGCTGCATGGCCTCGCCGCGGGCGAGAGCGAGGGAAGCATCCGCGAGGACGGCAACTCGTCCGGCGTCACCTTCCTCCGCGAGGACCGCGAACGCACGGGCGAAGAGGAAGTCGCCGGCCGCCTTGGCGCCCATCTCGCCATGCGCCTTCCACGCGGCTGTCCGGCCTCTCCTCACCGTCGCTCCGTCGACCAGGTCGTCGTGGACGAGGGTCGCCATGTGCACGAGCTCGACGGCGGCGCCTGCGCGCACCGGAGCCTCGGCGCCGACAGGGGCCGAGAGGAAGGCGAGCGTGGGCCGAAGCCGCTTGCCTCCCGCTGCCAGCGCATCCTCGGAGACTCGAGCTACGAGGCCGGGATGCCCGGAAACGGCGGCGAGAAGGCGCTCTTCGACCTGCTCCAGGTACGCGTCGAGCCCGGGAGCGGCGCGCAGGGTCTCGAGCGCGCTGGTCATTCGCCTCGCTCCCCGATGTGCAGCGCGACGACCCCGCCGCCGAGCAGTGTGAACGACACCTTCGAGAAGCCCGCACGCTCGAACGCCGCCGACAGGTCGGCCGGGCCTGGGAAACGTCGGATGCTCGCCGGAAGGTACGTGTATGCCTTGCCGCCGGGCAGGATCTTCCCCGCGAGC
Source organism: uncultured Actinomycetes bacterium (assembly GCA_963716975.1). GTDB lineage: Bacteria > Actinomycetota > Thermoleophilia > Gaiellales > Gaiellaceae > GMQP-bins7. The sequence goes on from CAVQVA010000048.1 coordinate 49,824, forward strand.
GGGACGAGCACGTCGAGCCAGACCCTGAAGAACGGTTGCAGAAGACCTCGAGGCTGCGTGATCTCGAGCACTGCGAGACGACCGCCCGGACGTAAGACTCGGCACAACTCGGCGAGTCCGCGCTCGAGATCCTCGAGATTCCGGACGCCGAAGCCGACCGTCGCCGCGTCGAACTCCCCGTCCCGGAACGGAAGCGCCAGCGCGTCGCCCTGCACCCAGTCGATCGTGCCGGACTTGCGCCTCGCGCGCTCGAGCATGCGCTCGGAGAAGTCGAGCCCGGTGACGCGGCCACCACGCCGCTCTGCCTCGACGGCCAGGTCGCCGGTTCCGCAGCATGCGTCCAGAACGCGATCTCCGGGCCACACGACCTTGCTGACGGCGAGCCGCCGCCAGCGCCGGTCGAGCCCCACGGTCATGACCCGGTTCATCGCGTCGTACACCGGCGCGATACGGTCGAACATGCCGCGCACGTCCTCGGACGGGAGCGTTCCGGACTCGTAGGTCACGACCGCGTCCTCATTGCTGGCCCCACCGGCCTGACAGCGTGTTGGGTACGCCGATCTGGTCCAGGCAGCGCGCGACGACGAAGTCGACGAGGTCGTCGATCGACTCGGGGCCGTGGTAGAAGCCGGGCGCCGCGAAGAGCACGATCGCACCGGCTTCGTTGAGTGTCGCGAGCCCTCGGAGGTGGATCGACGAGAGCGGTGTCTCGCGGGGGACGAGGACGAGTTTTCGTCGCTCCTTGAGCGCGACTGAGGCTGCACGGTGGATCAGGTTCTGCATAGCTCCCGACGCGAGCGTCCCAACTGTCGACATCGAGCAAGGACAGATCACGTATGCGTCGACGAGCGCGGAGCCGCTCGCGTACGGGCTCGAGAAGTCCGACTCCCCGAAGACGGTGACCCGCGGCGCGTCGCCGACGAACCGCGCGAGGACGTCCTCGCGTGCGAGCGACGGATCGCGGTAGAGCTCGGTCGCGAGCACCTCGACACCCGAGCTCGAGGCGCACAGGCCGATCTCGCACCCGGCGTCCGCAAGCGCCCGTAGCAGCCGCTCAGCGTAAGGAGCGCCAGAAGCGCCGGTGACCCCGAGGAAGACGCGCATGGCGGGAAGGCTACTTCGGTGGCTCTACTTGGGCCCGTCCGAGGACGAGAGGAACTCACCGAGCGCGGCGAGATTCTCCTCTCCCAGGTACGAGTACGAGCCCATGACCGTGTTGCCGAACGCCGCCGGATTCGTCAGGTACCGGACGAAGAACGCAGCGTCGTTCGTGGCGCCGATCTCGGAGAGATCCGGAGCGCCCAGGTTTCCGGCGCCTTCCCCGAGATACGTATGGCAGTTGAGGCAGCCCGACTGGGCGAAGAGCTCGGCGCCCTTCACCGCCTCCTTGTTGTCCGCAAACCCCTGTTCCTCGGCCCAGGACGGCACGAGCAGGAGGAGCTCCGAGCCGAGCGCTTCCTTCGCCGTCGCTCCCTTCCAGGTCAACGTGGCCATCGAGATGACGGTCAGGATCGCGGCGACCATGGCAACCGGCCGCCTCGACGGCCGCCGCTCGCGGCGCCTGTCGTAGAACGGGAGCCCGAGCAGGAGGATCAGGCAGATCGTCGGGATCCCGACGGTGGCGATGAACACCGTCTCCGGCCACTTGAAGATCCGCAGGAGGTAGAAGAGGAAGTAGAAGTACCAGTCGGGGCGCGGAACGAAGGCCGTCGTCCCCGGATCGGCAGGAGCCGTGTACCACGGCCCGAGAATCCCCGGCTTGATCCCGTCCGCGTCGTAGTACCAGATGGCGGCGAGCGCAACGATCACGCAGACGACCACGAGCGACATCACCGTGTCGTGCCAGATCGCCCGCGGGAAGAACGCCTTGCCCTCCTTCTTGACGTCGTCCTTGTAGCGGGCGAAGTCCTCGCGGTTCTGCTCGCCGAGATCGCGTGCCATCAGTCACCACCCCCGCTTCCACGAACGAGCCCCTCACGTGCGCCGGACGGCTTCGCGGGCGGACGCTCGCGGCCGGCGGCCTCCCCCGACCAGGGCGGCGAGGTGACGCCGAGTCGCGTGACGAGATAGATGTGGACGCCGATGAGCGGGATGAGGAGCCCGGGTATCAGGAGCATGTGCATCGCGTAGAACTTCGGCAGCGTGTCGGGCCCGATCTCCGGACCCCCTGCGAGGAACTGCGCCAGCCACGGGCCCAGGAACGGTGCCGTGCCGTTCAGGTTGATCCCGACGGCCGATGCCCAGTACGCCGTCTGATCCCAGGGAAGCAGGTACCCGGTGAAGCCCATCAGCATCCCCGTGGCCAGGATCAGGACTCCGGTGATCCACGTCAGCTCGCGGGGGTACTTGTAGGCGCCGTAGAGGAAGACGCGCCCCATGTGGAGGAACAGCAGGATGATGAACACGCTGGCGCCCCAGCGGTGCATCCCGCGCACGAGCCACCCGAGCGTGAGCTCGTGGGTGATCGCCTCGATCGAGGAGTACGCGATCGGCTTGCCCGTGTTCGGGTCGATCGCGGACGACGGCTCGTAGTACATCGCGAGGATCCCGCCGGTCAGCGTCTGGACGATGAAGGCCGTGAGTGTGGCCGAGCCGAGCGTCTGCGCCCAGGCGACGTCGCGAGGGACGTTCCTGAAGAGGAACCACTTGGTCCCGCGGACGGCCGCGGTCCGCTCGTCGATCCAATCGAGCGGCGCGAGCACCGCCATGTCGACCATGGACTGTCGCTTCGTCTTCGCCATGACCTAGCTCGTCACCTGACTGGGGACGATCGGATAGAGCCACGCCTCGACCCCGTCGACGTGCGTGCCCGGCACCGACCAGGGGTACCTCGAGATGACCGCGTTCGCGCCGACGCCTGACACGCTCCCGACGGCGTAGTTCTGGCCGAGGATGAGGTGGCCGTTGCGGATCGTGAACTCCTGCCGGTCCATCGATCGGACCGGTGGGCCCGCCCGCCGATTGCCCTCGGAGTCGTACAGGCCGCCGTGGCACGGACAGCCGAACGACTGCGCGAGCACTGGCCGGAGCTCGACACCCTTGAAATCCTTCTTGGCCGCTTCGTCGATCGGCCCGTTCGGCTGCACCGGGCAGCCCAGGTGCACGCATCGGCTGTACAGGATCGTGAAGCTCGGCTCGTGCGTATCGTCGCGCAGGCCGTTGTAGCGGACGAACGACGTACGTCGGGTCACCTCGCCGAGATCCGGCTGTGCCAGGTACGAGGCGATGACGAACTGCCCTTCCGGGAAGTTCTCGATCGGCCCGAGATCGGCTTCCGTTTCCCCCAGATTCGTAAAGGAAGGGAGCACCATGAAGCCGAGTGACGGGATCGTGACGACGGCGCCGATCGCGGCGCCGACTCCAATGGTCGCCGCCTCGAGGAACCTCGAACGAGAGTAAGTCGGGAGTGGCGTGGGAGTCGCCGTGGACGTCGACGCCGCGCCCTCGTCGGCGACCGTGCGCGTCTCGGGCTCGATCTCCGGAACGTCGCCGCGCACGTCCCGCGTGACGTCCCGTGCCCAGAGGACCCCGAACACGAGCGCCAGGACAGCGCCGATCACGGCAACGATCCAGCTGACGACGAGCCCGAGCAGCAGACAGGCGATCCCGACCGCGAAGCCGATCGGCCATAGGCTCGGCCCGGGGAGGTGGTGGGTGTCGTGGCCGCTGTCGCTCAAGTCGGGCCCTGCGGGGGATTCAATCGCTCGGTCCGTGCGCCTGTCAACGACGTAACGACTGTCGCGACGCGGGGGATTCTGCACTTTGCGGAGGACGCGTGCTACGAGATCCCGTATTCGGCCCAGCGGCGGGCGACGAGGTCGCGTATCTCGTCCGACATCACGATCTCCTCGGGCCAGGGACGAGCGTCCTCTTCCGGGAGCTTGTGCGTCGCGTCGATCCCGATCTTGCCGCCGTAGAACTGCCGCTCGGGCGCGTGGTCGAGATGGTCGAGCGGCCCCTCCGTGACGAGGATGTCGCGTTTGGGATCGACGTTCGCGGTCACGCGGAAGAAGACCTCCGGGTAGTCGTGCACGTTCACGTCTGCGTCGACGACCACCACGGACTTCGAGAGCGAGAGCATCCCGAGCCCCCAGATCGCATGCATGACCTTCTGGGCGTGGCCGGGAAAGGCCTTGCGGATCGAGACGATCACGCAGTTGTGGAAAGCGCCGGCAACCGGAAGGTCGTAGTCGACGATCTCCGGGAGGGTCATCTTTACCGCCGGGAGGAAGATCCGCTCCGTCGCCTTCCCGAGCCACGCGTCCTCGGCGGGTGGCTTCCCGACCACGATCGACGGGTAGATAGCGTCCTTCCGCATCGTCATCGCAGTCAGCCGGAAGACCGGGAACTCCTCGGGTGCCGTGTAGTAGCCCGTGTGGTCGCCGAACGGGCCCTCGATACCGACATCGTCGCGCGAGACGTATCCCTCGAGGACGATCTCCGCGTTCGCCGGCACCTCCAGATCGACCGTCTTGCAGCGAACGAGGTCGACCGGCTCGCCGCGCAGGAACCCGGCGAGCATCAGCTCGTCGATGTGATGCGGAAGCGGCGCGGACGCCGAGTAAGCGGTCACCGGGTCGAGCCCGATCGCGACCGCCACCGGGATCCGGCCGTCCTCGGCCGCGAGGAGATCCGCCCGACCGTCCTTGTGCATCTGCCAGTGCATGAAGGTCGAGCGGCCGTCGATCACCTGCATCCGGTACATGCCGACGTTGCGGACACCCGTCTTCGGGTCCTTGGTGATGACCGCCGGGAGGGTGATGAACCGGGCGGGATCTCCCGGCCAGCAGCGCTGGATCGGCAACCGCCCGAGGTCGACGTCGTTGCCCTCGTAGAAGACCTCCTGGCACGGCGCTTTCGACACCGTCTTCGGTCGAGAGTCCGCGACCG
>CAVQVA010000049.1:0-58897 GCA_963716975.1 uncultured Actinomycetes bacterium
ATCGGCGGGGTGACGCGGATGCCGGAGATCGGCCTCTTCCCACTTCCGGTGGTGCTCCTCCCGACAGAGCAGGCTCCACTACACATCTTCGAGGACCGCTACAAGGAGCTGATCGAGGAGTGTCTCGCCGAGGACAAGCCGTTCGGGCTCGTGTATGCCGACGGTGACGGGATCAAGGAGATCGGCACCTTGGCCGTCGTGCTCGAAGTGCTCACTCGGTTCGATGACGGCCGCATGAACATCGTGGTCGAGGGCGGCACACGGTTTCGGGTCGACGCGCTCACGAGTGGCAGGAGCTTTCAGACGTGCTCCACGTCCACGGTGGTCGACGTCGAGGATCCCCCGGACGATGAGACGATCGCGAACGCGCTCGAGCTGTTCGAGCGTCTGCGCGAGCTCACGGAGAGCGAGGTCGAGCCCCCCACGGAGTCTCCGGAGCTCTCGTATGCACTTGCTGCGAGAGTCGAGCTCGAGCCGGATCTGAAGCAGGAGCTTCTCGAGGCGACGTCGGAGCGTGAGCGGCTCGCGCGAGTCTGCGAGCTTCTCGTCGACGCGGCGTCGACCGTCGAGCGCAGCCGGCGTGCCGCGGAGCGAGCGGCGACGAACGGGAAGGTCGACCTGGGCTGAGTCGGTCTTGCCTGATTCGACTCCGGCTGAGGTACGTGGCCACCACGGTGAGACGAGGGGGCGGGGGTACGATGCGACAATGGCCGTGACCACCACCCCGGCGCTCGATGCGCGGCGCTTGCGTGCCGACTTTCCGATCTTTGAGCAGACATTCCACGGCAAGCCGCTCGCATTCCTGGACTCCGCTGCGAGCTCTCAGAAGCCCCGCCAGATGCTCGCTGCGATGAACACGTTCTACGAGACCTCCTATGCCAACGTCCACCGCGGCGTCTACGAACTCGCCGAACGGGCCACCGAGGCCCTCGAGCTCGCCAGGGAGAAGGTACGTGCCCTGCTCAACGCACCCGAGGCGCGCGAGGTCATCTTCGTCCGGAACGCGACCGAGGGGATCAACCTCGTCGCCTACGCGTGGGGACTCGTGAATCTCGGGCCGGGCGACCTCGTCGTCGTGTCCGAGCTCGAACACCATTCGAACTTCGTCCCGTGGCAGTACATCGCGCAGCGGACCGGTGCCGGGTTCCGGATGATCTCGCTCGACGACCAGGGTGAGCTCCGACTCGAAGATCTCGACGCGATCGCGCGCGATGGTCAGGTCAAGGTCGTGGCGACGGGGGTCGTATCGAACTCTCTCGGAACCGTGAACCCGGTGGAGCGGCTCGCTGCGTGGGCCGGCGAGCATGGCGCGATCATGGTCGCGGATGCCGCGCAGGCGGCTCCTCATCGCAAGGTCGACGTTCAGGCGCTCGGCTGCGACTTCGTCGCGATCTCGGCGCACAAGATGTGTGGCCCGAGCGGCGTCGGTGCTCTCTGGGGCCGCGCCGAGCTCCTCGAGGCAATGGAGCCGTTCCTCACGGGCGGGCACATGATCCGGGCGGTCGGCCCCGATCAGTCGACGTGGGGAGAGCTTCCCCACAAGTTCGAGGCGGGCACGGCTCCCATGGCCGAGGCGGTCGGCTTCGGCGCAGCGATCGACTACTTGAACGCGGTCGGATTCGATGCAATCGAGCAGTACGAGCACGAGCTCGCGGCCTATGCGCTGGAACGTCTTGCGGAGCTGCCGTGGGTGACGTCGTACGGGCCGCCCGCATCACGCCGTGCCGGCATCGTCTCGTTCAACGTCGAGGGGGTCCACCCGCACGATGTCGCCCAGGTGCTCGACTTCGAAGGCATCGCGATCCGCGCTGGTCACCACTGCTGCCAGCCGCTGATGCGGCGGCTCGGGGTCGTGGCCACGAACCGCGCGAGCTTCTACCTGTACACGGTCCCCGAGGAGATCGATCGACTCGTCGACGGCCTCCACAAGGTGAAGAAGGCCTTCGGCTAGTGGGCGAGTTCGATCAGCTCTATCGCGAGGTGATCCTCGACCACTACAAGAGCCCGCGAAATCACGGGCTGCTGGCGGATGCCGACGCCACGGCCGAGGGCCAGAACCCTCTGTGCGGGGACGAGGTCACGGTCTCGGTCAGGCTCGGCGAGGGCGACGTCATCCAGGAGGTCGGGTTCGAAGGGCGGGGCTGTGCGATCAGCCAGGCGGCGACCTCGATGCTGACCGACCTTGTAAAAGGACGGACCGTCCAGGACGTGGCGATGATGCCCAAGGACGAGCTTCTCGACGAGCTCGGAATCCCGCTCACGCCGGTTCGCCTGAAGTGCGCGATCCTCGGTCTCGGGGTTCTCAAGCTCGCACTCCACAAGGCGAAGGGGACGCCGTTGCCCGAGGAGTGGGGAACGTCCGTCGGCGAGCTCGTCCTCGAATAGCGGCGTGGCCGAGATCGAGGTCTGCCCGCTCGCCGAGCTTCCGCCAGGGAGGATGCGCCTCGTTCCAGCCGGGACGCTCACCATCGGCGTCTTCAATTGCAACGGCTCGCTCTACGCGATCGAGGATCGGTGCTCGCACGACGACGGCCCACTCGCGGAAGGCGAATGGGATCCCGATTCGTGCATGGTCGTCTGCCCGCGCCACGGCTCGCGCTTCGATCTGGAGACCGGAATCCCGATGACGTTGCCCGCGTTCGAAGCAGTCTCCACGTTCCCGGTCGCAGTCCGGGACGGAGTCGTTCTCGTGAAGGTCGCGGACTAGCCGTGCTGGACGAGCGCGTACGCGGTGTCCTCCGTCGCCTCGAGGCGCAGGACCGGGCAGAACGTGAGGCCGGGCTCTCGGTTGAGCGGCGCTCGCGGCAGATCTCGCCGACCACCGGGCGCTTCCTGTTCGCGCTCGCCGCGGCCCAGCCCGGGATCGAGGTGCTCGAGATCGGCGCGCTCGCGCGGCTACTCGGCGATCTGGCTGGCGGCGGGAGCACGGCTGCTGGGCGGCCGGGTGGTGTCGCTCGAACACGATCCCGAACGATGTGCGATGTGGCGCGAGAACATCGCCGAGGCCGGGCTCGAGGAATGGGCGGAGCTCATCGAAGCAGATGCGCATGAAACGCTGCGTACCTCGGAGGACGTCTTCGATCTCGTGTTTCTCGATGCCGAGAAGGACGAGTACGAGTCGCTCTTCGCACTCGTTCGCCCCCAGCTCGAGCCGGGTGCGCTCGTGGTCGCAGACAACGTGCTGTCACACGCCGAGACGCTTGGCGCGTATTCGGCGGCGCGCCAGGATGATCCGACGCTCGTCTCGGTCACGCTCCCGCTCGACCGTGGGCTCGAGCTCACGACCGTCCTCAGCGAGCAGCGGGGGGCCTGACCTCCGCCATCAGCCCGAGCAGGTTGTCGTCGGGATCGCGGAAGAACGTCATCCACAGGTCGTGGTCCGGCATCCGCGCGATGCGGTGTGGCTCGTCGTCGAAGGGGACGCCGCGCTCCGAGAGCATACGGTGGGACTCGCCGATGTCGGCGACGCGGAAGTAGACGATCGAGCTGGGATGGTCGACGCTTTCGTTCTCGGGTATTGCGAGCATGAGTCGTACGCTTCCGCACTGGAAGAACGCCATGTGGCCGGCGTCGAAGAGGAACTCCAGGCCGAGTTTGTCTCGATAGAAGGCCACTGCCACAGGCAGATCGTGGGTGCGGATCGCGATCTGGCCGATGTCCTCGATCGGAGTCGTCATGTCCCTCCTCGGGCGTATGCTTAGCAGAGCTAAGTAACTGTTTAGCATGGCTAAGAAAAACGTGTCAAGCGTCGAGACGCTCGAGGTCGCAGATCGACTGCATTCGGCGGCGATCCAGCTCCTTCGGCGAGTGCGCAAGGTCGACGAGGCGAGCGGCCTCTCGGCCGCCCGTCTGTCTGCCCTGTCCGTACTCGTGTTCGGCGGCCCGACCACCCTCGGCGAGCTCGCACGTGCCGAGCAGGTCTCGGCGCCCACGATCACGAGGCTCGTTCAGGGGCTGGAGCGCGAGGGTCTCGTCGCCCGGGCGGCTCACGAAGGCGACGCCAGAGCTGTACGCGTGCGTGCGACGCCCAAGGGACGCACGATCCTCGAACGAGGCCGCGATCGCCGCGTTGCCGACCTCGCCGCGCTCCTCGACGGCCTCACCGCAGCCGAGCTCGACACCCTCTGGCATGCCGCCGGAAGCATCGAGCGCCTACTCGGGCGACCGACATCCGCCTCGGGTGCGTATGCTGCGCGCTACCGCGGAAAGGAGGTGGTCCGGTTTGAGTGACGACAGTTCGGGCAGCGGAGGTACCAGCGGGTAGAGGCGTGCCCCCGGGACCACCGGGAATCGCCTAGCCAGCGTAGGGGGCTCGCGACTTCGCGCCGCACGTCCGCCGTCGAGGCGGCCGCGCCGGAAGCGCCTCTACTACTTCAACGCTGGTATCCAGGATCGAGGGGCCGCTTACGCGGCCCCTCGTCCGTTCCTGATCGGGTCAGGCCGCCACCGGAATCGGCGCCGCCTCGAGCACGAGGCTCTCGAGGTGGGCCTCGAGCCGCTCTGCGACGAGCGCGTCGGTGAGACGACCGGCGGCGTCGAAGGCGTTCTGGGCGCGGGCCACGGGAAGCTCGCCTTCGATGACGCGGGCGCCGGCGATTCCGAGAATCCGCCGCAGGTCCTGCTGCGCCCAGAGCGCTCCGTACTGCCCGGTGGTGGCGCCGGCGACGGCCGCGGTCTTCCCCCAGAGGGCCGCGTCGCCGTGAGGCGGGCGCGAAGCCCAGTCGATCGCGTTCTTCAGCACACCCGGGACGGAGCCGTTGTACTCCGGCGTGACGAAGAGAACGGCGTCCGCTTCCGCGATCCGGTCGCGGAGGTCCTGCACGGCCTCGGGAGCGCCCTCGTTCTCGAGATCCGCGTCGTAGTGGGGGATCTCGCCGAGTCGCTCGAAGAGGTCGACATCCACGCCGCCCGGAGCGAGCTCCTGCGCGGCGCGTGCGAGCGCCGAGTTGTACGACTGCTCGCGCAAGCTTCCGGAAACGGCCAGGATGCGCATCGTCAGGCAGCCTTGACAGCCGCGAAGTGTGCCTTGAGAACGATGTCGTTCGGGAGCAGGAAGCCACCGCCTGGAAGGGGTGCGTTCCAGACGAGCCCGAAGTCGGTGCGGTCGATCGTTCCCTCGAGCTCGAGCCCGATGCGCTCGTTGCCCCAGGGGTCGCTGGCGGCTCCGACGTATCTGCCCGTGAGCTCTACGGGCTTCGTGATCCCCTTGACCGTGAGGTTGCCCTCGACGACGACCCCGTCCCCGTCGGTGCTGACGGAGGTGGACTCGAAGCGGAGCTCCGGGTACCTCTGCGTGTCGAAGAAGTCCGGGGACTGCAGGTGGCCGTCGCGCGTCTCGTCGAAGGTCGTGATGCTCGTGGCGTCGACGGTCCCCTCGATGACGGGGCTCTCTCCACCCTGAATCGATCCCGTGAAGCTGGGTGCCCGCCCCTTGACCGTCATGAGCCCGAGCTTCTTCACCTCGAACTCGAGCGACGACCAGACCGGGTCGATCGTCCACTCGCCTGCCGGGACGATGGTGGCCTGTGGATCTGCGACGATGGACATGACATACTCCTTTGAGATCGCTACTATTGACTACGCAAACAAATATAGAGGAAAGTAGATGACGAGTCAAGTATTGAGCGAGCAATCGTTGGGAGTGCAGGCGTTCGTAGCGCTCGTACGGGCGCATGCGGCCACGACCCGACGGCTCAACACGCAGCTGACGGCGGATCATGCGCTGACGATCAACGACTACGAGGTGCTACTGCGACTTGCGCGCAGCGACGACCGCCGGATGCGCCGGGTCGACCTCGCCGAGCAAGTGCTGCTCACGCCCTCCGGTATCACGCGGCTCCTCGACGGGCTGGAGCGCGCCGGGTACGTCGAGCGTGGTGGGTGCGAGAGCGACCGGCGCGTCGTCTACGCGGTGCTCACCGACGCCGGGCTCCAGAAGCTGCGTGAAGCGTCGGCGAGTCACGTGGCGCAGATCGAGGCGTTCTTCGACGCGCGCTTCGACGCGGCTGAACTTGCGAGTGTCGCCGCACTCCTCGAGCGGCTCGGCGAACCGGAGTCGGACATCGCCTGTGATCCGGACCTCCCTGCGGAGTAGCCGGGAGACGCGGCGGCTCAGTCGTCGCTTCTGAAGTTCTGCCAGTAGCGGCTGGGCGTCGGACCCTGCTGGCCCTGGTACTTGGATCCGATGCCCTCGGCTCCGTACGGCCGCTCTGCGGGCTCCGAGAGCTGGACGAACGAGAGCTGGCCGATCTTCATCCCGGGATAGATCGTGATGGGGAGGTTGGCCACGTTCGACAGCTCGAGGGTCACGTGGCCGTCCCAGCCTGGGTCGATGAACCCGGCCGTGGAGTGGATGAGGAGGCCGAGACGTCCGAGGGAGCTCTTGCCTTCGAGCCGCGCGACGAGGTCGTCGGGGAGAGTCACGCGCTCGAGCGTCGAGCCGAGGACGAACTCGCCGGGGTGCAGGATGAAGGCTTCGTCTCCCGAGACCTCCACGAGCTCGGTGAGTTCCTCCTGCTCGGTCTTCACGTCGATGAACGGGTAGCGGGAGTTGCGGAAGACGCGAAAGTAGCGATCGACGCGAACGTCGAGGCTCGAGGGCTGCATGAGCGCCGGGTCGAACGGCTCGATCGCGATCCGGCCGTTCTCGATCAGCCGCCTGATGGTGCGGTCGGACAGAACCACGCGGCGATTGTACGAGGCGAGCTTCCTCGGCGGCTTGTGACGATTTCGCACAAGCGCGGCGGCGTACCGATCGGCTGACACCACGACTGCGATAGGGTCCTGAGCCGGTGTCGATGCTGTTCCCACCCATCGACCCGAACGAACGGTTCCGGGCGCGTCGTGCCTCGGTGAGGCGGAGGAAGCGGCTGCGCCGGGGTGCGCTCATCGGGACGCTCCTCGCGGGGGTGGCGCTCCTCGGGGCCGGTGCGCAGTTCGTAGGAGGCACGGAGAAGCCGTCGACGGCAGCCATACGGGCCATGGTCGAAGGTCGAAGCGCGTCCAGCGGTCCGCGCCCATTGCCGCTCGAGGTGCGTGGAGTCCATGTCACCATCGGCCTTGCGTCCCTGCCGGGGAAGCTGGAGGAGTACCTCGACCTCGAACACGATGGCCTGACGTCGCTCGAGCTCGACGTCAAGGACGAAAACGGCCAGATCGGTTTCACCCACCCGGCGATGCCGCTCGCAAATGCAAGCGGCGCGACCCGGGACTTCTACGACGCCCGTCGCGCCGCTCGTCTGGTGCACGAGCGCGGGCTCTACCTCGTCGGTCGCATCGTGGTCTTCGAGGACCCGATACTCGCGCGAGCTCGACCGGACCTGGCCGTGCGCCGGACCGACGGATCCGTATGGCGCGACGGCGCAGGGCTCGGCTGGACGAACCCGTACGACCGTCGGGTCTGGAAGTACAACGTCGACGTCGCTGCCGCTGCAGCCAGGGCCGGCTTCGACGAGATCCTGTTCGACTACGTCAGATTTCCATCCGACGGCGACGTGTCTGCGGCCCAGTACGCCAATCCACGAAATCTCGCGAAGTCGAAGGCAATTCCGGCCTTCCTGCGCTACGCACGGGGTCGACTCGATCCGATGGGCGTGCGCGTCTCCGCGGCGGTGTTCGGGCTCTCGGCGACCCGTGACCTCGGGATCGGTCAGATCCCACGCCGCATGGCGCCGTACCTCGACACGCTGTACGCCATGACGTACCCGTCGCTGTTCGGTCCCGGTGAGCTCTCCCTCGCGGACCCGAGCGCCGCGCCGGGCGCGACGGTGTCGCTCGCGCTTCGCCACTTCCGCCGCGCGGTTCGTGGTCGCAACACGCTGCTCGTGACGTGGGTGCAGGACTTCAGCTTCGAACGGCCCTACGGGCTCGACCAGGTTCGCGCGCAGATACAGGCGGCACGACTCGCGGGGACCAAGGGGTTCATGCTCTGGAACGCCGAGGGCCTGTACACCGACGGCGCGCTCGCGCCTCCGTAACCGCCTCTCGAGCTCAGGGCGCGAGCCGTTCGCGCTGCCACTCGGCGCCGTTTCGGAGGTACCGGATGCGATCGTGCAGGCGGTTGTCGTGGTGCTGCCAGAACTCGACCGAATCCGGGACGATTCGGTACCCGCCCCAGAAAGGTGGGAGCGGGACGTTGCCGTCCGCAAGTCTCTCCCGCGCATCCTCGTACAGTCGATCGAGCTCTTCGCGGCCGGTGAGGCGATCCGATTGAGGTGATGCCCATGCCGCGAGCTGGCTCTCACGTGGCCGCGTCTGCCAGTACGCCTCCGACTCGGCCTCGTCCACCCGAGTGGCGACCCCTTCCACCCGCACCTGCCGCCCCTGCTCGTACCAATGGAAGGCAAGCGCAGCTCGAGGGTTCACGGCGAGCTCACGCGCCTTGCGGGAGCCGTGGTTGGTGAAGAACACGAGCCCTCGTTCGTCGAGCCCTCTGAGGAGGACCTGGCGTGCCGACGGGCGTCCGTTCGCATCGGCCGTTGCCAGTGTCATGGCGTCTGCGCGAGGAGAGGTGGCGGTCGCTTCGTCGAGCCAGGCTGCGAGCTGCTCGAGCGGATCTGCCGATAGGTCGGATTCGTCCATTCGTCGGAGGATGCCTGTTGACGCGGGCGGTCGAAGCCGAGAGACTCCTCGCCGATGTGTCTCGTGTTTCTCCTTGCGATCTTCGCGCCGCGGTTCGCGCTCGCTCTCGTGTGGATCTTCGGAAACCGGGTCGAGCTCGCGTTCGACAGCTGGATCTGGCCGCTTCTGGGGCTCATCTTCCTCCCCTGGACGACACTCGTGTACGTGTTCCTCTGGTCGCCTGGCGTCGGCGTTGAGGGCTGGGAGTGGATCCTCGTCGGCCTCGCGGTCGCAGTCGACATCTCGTCGTGGGCAGCACGCTCGGCCAGGCGCCAGCTCTCGTACTGAGCCATCCAGGCGTCCCAGAACCGGCTCCAGCCTCGAGTGCGGCTATTTCACCCTTGACTATCCGGGCAGAGCGGAACACTTTGGGAAGCATGACCCTCCCGCTCCTTGCCGCGATCATCGTGCCGCGTGTGACGTTCGGCGCCATGTGGTTGTTCGGCGAGCGCGTGCAGACGGTCTTCGACGGCCGCTGGCTCGTACCCGCAGTCGGGCTTGCGCTCTTCCCGTGGGCGACGATCATGTACGTCGTCGCGTACCTCGACGGGCAGGGCATGACGACCGGGAAGTGGATTCTCGTCGGAATCGCCGCGTTCGTCGATGTCATCACGTGGTTCGCGCGTCTGCCGCAACGCCAGCACCGCTATCCGTGATCCCACCGACGGCCCCGGACCTCGAGCGCCGTTTCCGAGCGCCCGGGTAGGCTGATCGTCTGTGGCGACCACGCGAACGATCGAGTTGCGGACCGAGATACCGGGGCCGCGCGCACGCGCGATCCTCGAGCGCGAGGCGCAGGCGGTCGCATCTCCGCTGATCGTCCACGGTCCGATCATCGCCGCTCAGGCGTCGGGCGCGACCATCACCGACGTCGACGGAAACACCTTGATCGACTTCGTCGGCGGCGTCGGCGTCGTGAACGTGGGGCACAACAATCCGAGGGTCGTCGACGCTGTGAACGACCAAGTGGAGCGATTCCTGCACACGGACTTCACGGTCGTCGCCTACGAGCCGTACGTCACCCTCGCGGAGCGACTCGGCGCGCTCGCTCCGATCTCCGGCGGAACGCGCTGCGCATTCTTCAATGCCGGCACCGAAGCGGTGGAGAACGCCGTCAAGCTCGCGCGCCTCTACACGGGTCGTCAGGCCGTCATCGCGTTCGAGGGCGGTTTCCACGGCCGTACGTATCTCGCGATGACCATGACCTCCCGCACGTACCCGTACAAGCATGGGCTCGGGCCGTTCGCACCCGAGGTCTACCGGGCGCCGTTCCCGAACGACTATCGCGGCCCGGACGCCGCAGCGGCCCTCGCTGCGCTCGAGCGGATGCTCCACACGCACGTCCCGGCCGACCACGTCGCCGCCATCGTCTTCGAGCCGGAGCAGGGCGAAGGAGGCTTCATCCCCGCTCCACCTGCGTTCGTCGAGGGGCTCAGGCACCTCTGCGACAAGCACGGCATCGTCCTCGTCGCCGACGAGGTCCAGACCGGGTTCGGCAGAACCGGCCGGATGTTCGCCATGGAGCACTTCGACGTGGAGCCCGATCTGCTCATCGTCGCGAAGTCGATCGCCGGCGGGCTGCCGCTTTCCGGCGTCGTGGGTCGCGCGGAGATCATGGATCACCCGCACGCGGGAGCCATCGGCGGGACGTTCATCGGAAATCCGGTCGCACTCGCCGCAGCTCTCGCCGTGCTGGACGTCTTCGAGGAAGACGACCTCGTGGCGCGCGCCGTCACGATCGGGAACACCATCCGTGCCCGCATGCTCGCGTGGCAGGAACGCTGGTTGCAGATCGGAGACGTCCGCGGGCTCGGCGCGATGCTCGCGATCGAGCTGGTCCTCGACGCCGAGACGAAGGAGCCCGCTCCGGAGCTCGTGAGCGATGTCATCGACGCTGCGCTCCAGCGGGGCGTGATCCTCCTGAAGGCCGGCGTGTACGGGAACTGCATTCGCGTCCTCTGCCCGCTGACGATCTCCCCCGGAGAGCTCGAGGAGGGCCTCGCAGCCTGGGAGGACGCGCTCGCCTCGGTGCTCGACCGGTAGCGCTCGACGGCAAGACCTGGCAACACTTCGGGGCATGCCCGACTGCGGTTCGTGCGGTACCCGGCTGCCCGTCGACGCTCGCTTCTGCCCGGCATGTGGCAGTCCGGCCGGGGAACCGGTCGTTGCGCCCGAAGAGAGGAAGCTCGCGACCGTCCTTTTCGCCGACCTCGTCGGCTCGACGGAGCTTGCCGGTGACGAGGATCCCGAGCGCGTTCGCGTGCGCCTCCATCGTTTCTACGAGGCAATGTCCGACGAGATCGTGCGGACAGGCGGCACGGTGGAGAAGTTCGCGGGCGACGCCGTCATGGCGGCCTTCGGCGCCCCCGCCGCGCAGGAGGACCACGCTGAGCGGGCGTTGCACGCCGCGCTTGCGATGCAGCGTCGGCTGACCGAGCTCTTCGGCACGGAGATCGCACTCCGGATCGGCGTCAACACCGGCGACGTGGTCGTGGGCCAGCCGCGGGAGGGAAGCTCGTTCGTGACGGGGGACGCGGTGAACGTCTGCGCGCGACTGGAGCAGCGAGCCCAGCCCGGAGAGGTCCTCGTCGGGGAGCGCACCGTGTCCGCTGTGGGTGGAGCGTTCGAGTTCGGCGAGCTTCGCACGGTCGACGCCAAGGGCAAACCCGACGGCATCGCGTGCCGACCCGTTCTCCGAGCTCTGTCGCTCGCGCGACCGCGTGGTGTGACTGGAGTCCGACGCGTCTTCGTGGGTCGTGACAGCGAGCTCGAGCTTCTCCGAGCGACGTTCCGCCGCGCAGTCGCACATGGCGAGCCGCATCTCGTGACGATCGTCGGCGAGCCGGGCATCGGCAAGACGACGCTCGTCGGAGAGCTCTGGGAGCTCCTGGCGGGCGAAGAGCGAGCGCCACTCCGCCGAACGGGGCGCTGCCTGCCGTACGGAGAAGGCATCACGTACTGGCCCATAGGCGAGATGCTGAAGGAGCACTTCGGGATCCTCGAGGGAGCCGGTCCTAACGACATCTGTCGGCGTCTGCAGGGTCAGGAGATTCTCGGGCTCGCCCTCGGAGTCGATGTCGACAGAGAGCTCCACCCGCTCGACGCCCGTGAGCGCCTGCACCAGGCGGTCGTCGAGTTCGCCGAGCTACTCGCCGACGAGCAGACGGCCATCATGCTCGTCGAGGACATCCATTGGGCCGAGGACGACCTGCTCGAGTTGCTGGAGCGGGTCGTTCGCGAAGCCCGGGCGCCGCTCGTCGTACTTGCGACCTCACGTCCAGAGCTGCTCGATCGCCACCCGGGGTGGGGTGGTGGCCACCGCAACATCACCACGATCTGGCTCGAGCCGCTACCCGCCGAAATGACGTCGCGCATGCTCGAGGCAGTGCTCACGACCGAGCTTCCGCCGGAGCTGCACGAGCTTCTCGTCGTCCGATCCGAGGGGAATCCGTTCTTCGTCGAGGAGCTCGTCGCGGCCCTCGTCGAGGCTGGCGTCCTACGTCGTGACGACGGCTGGTCGGCCGGCCCGGTTCCCGAGGGGTTCTCGGTACCGGACAGCGTCCACGCGGTCCTCGCTGCACGCATCGACCGCCTGCCGGCCCAGGAGAAGGCCGCGCTTCAAGCGGCGTCGATCGTCGGGCGTGTCTTCGGGCCGCCTCCGATCCTCCACCTCCTCGACGGGATCGAGCCCGATTTCGACCTTCTGGAGGAGCGCGACTTCATCCGCCGCAGGGCGGGATCGACGATGGAGGGTGCGACGGAGTACGCGATCAAGCACGCGCTCACACGCGAGGTCGCGTATTCCAGCATCCCGAAGGCGCGGCGCGGTCGACTGCATGCGTCGCTCGCCGATTGGCTCTGCGAGACCCACCGTGGCGACGAGGACGCGTCGCTCCTCGCCTACCACTACGCAGAAGCGGTTCGTCCCGACGACGCGGATCTCGTGTGGGCTGACGACGCAGAGGAGCACGCACGCGTGCGCGGCGAGGCCGTTCGCTGGCTGCGGCGGGCGGGGCAGCTCGCGCGCGGACGCCACGAGCTCGACGACGCGGTCGAGCTCTTCACGCGAGCGCTCGAGCTCACCGACGATGCGCTCGAGCGCGCGCGGTTCTGGCGTGACCTCGGCGAGGCTCACGCTCTCCGGTACGACGGAGAGCGCATGCGATCGGCGCTTCTCCATGCGCTGGAGGGCCCTCTCGACGACGTGGAGCGCGCCGACACCCTCGCCTTTCTCGCTTTCCAGTCGTCGATCCGTTCGGCGATGTTCGCGATCCGCCTGAACCGGCACCTCATCGACGAGTGGGCAGGGAACGCCCTTGCGCTCGCGGCCGATGGCAGCCAGGCACGTGCTCGCGCGCTGCTCGCATTGGTCAACATCGAGCCACCCGACGCCACCGACGAGATGCTGGAGGAAGCGAGCGCGCTGGCCGCGTCTCTCGACAGCCTCGAGTTGCGCTCGTACGCGCTCGGCGCCCGCAGCCAGACGGCGTTCGAAAGGCGGCAGTTCGTGGACGCCGCGACCTGGAGCGAGCAGCGGCTCGAGCTTCTCGCCGGCATCGACGATCCCGATCATCTATGCGAGGCGTACGAGAGCGGCGTTCCGGTCGTCGCCGCTCTCGGGAAGTTCGACGAAGCGAGGCGCCAGGTCGGGCTCCACGGGGATCTCGCGCGGAGGCTGTCGCCGCATCACCGCGTTCATACGGTGTCACTCGAGCTGGAGCTCGCGGATGCGATCGGCGACTGGAAGGGGCTCGCGTCGGAGACAGGTCGGGTCTGGGATCTCGTCTCCGAGAACCTCGCGACGCCCTGTGTGAGAAACCCTCGCGATCTCCTGCTCTGCGGGGTCGCGCATCTCGTCCTGGGTGACGAGGCACGAGCGATGGAGCTCGAACGAGACGCCATGCGAGTTGCGGGCGAAGGATTTGAGTCGTACCTGGCCGGGCCGATGCTGCGCCTGGCCCTCACACGTGCGGACCGCGCGGCCGCCGAGGCGCTGGTCGACATTCGCATCGAGCGCACGAACGTCTGGGGCGTGGGAGCCGTCGCCGCCCGAGTGGACGTGCTCGTGGCACTTCGGCGGCGTGACCTCATCGAGCAGGAGGTGACGGTCTTGCTAGAGGAGCCGTCGATCCTGGAGCCGTTCGCGCTGCGAGCGCTCGGCGCCGCCCGGCGCGACGACGAGCTGCTCGCTCGTGCGGACGAGCGGTTCGTCGCGTTCGGGCTCGAGTGGCATCGCGCCCAGACCGAGTCGTTGCTGTCAGGACTATGACGCTCTAGTACTCGAGTTGCGCTCGGCGCTCGTGCCGTTCGAGCGCGAGCTCGATCAGGCGCTCGAGAAGGTCGGCGTACGGGATTCCCGAAGCCTCGAACAGCTTCGCGTAGACGCTCGTGGCGGTGAAGCCGGGAATCGTGTTGATCTCGTTCACCACCACCTCGCCGCCGGGGCGGACGAAGAAGTCGATTCGCGCCATGCCCTCGCACTCCGTCGCGACGAACGAATCCACCGCGATGCGGCGGACCTCTTCCGCGACGTCCTCCGGAATACGAGCCGGAACCACGAGCTCCATGCCGCCGTCGTCGTACTTCGCCGAATAGTCGTACCACTCGGCGTGCGCGACGATCTCGCCCACGACCGACGCGACGGGCGATCGGTTTCCGAGCACGCCGCACTCGACCTCCGTCCCGTCCAGGAACTCCTCGACGAGCACCTTCTCGTCGTGCCGTCGTGCGAGCGCGACTCCGGCCTCCAGCTCGCCTGCGTCGTGCGCCTTCGTGATACCGACGGACGAGCCCAGCCGTGCGGGCTTCACGAAGACGGGATACGAGAACGGATGCTCGACGGGGTCCCCCTCGCGCAACGTGACGTTGCGTGCGACGGGAATCCCCCGGTCCCGAAGCACCGCCTTGAAGAGGTCCTTGTCCATGCAGAGTGCCGACGCGGCCACCCCGGCTCCAACGTACGGCACGCCCGCGAGCTCGAGAAGTCCCTGAACCGTGCCGTCCTCGCCGAACGGGCCGTGGAGGACAGGAAAGACCACGTCCACCTCGCCGAGAACCGCGGCGGGCGGAGAGTCGGCGATGACCGGCAGCGTCTCGAGAGTCGCTTCGGACGCCGAAGGCAAGCTCCGCCTGCCGTCCGTGATCTCCCAGCGACCGTCGCGGCCGATCTCGATCGTCGTCGTCTCGTAACGGCCGGGATCCAGTGCCTCCAACACGGAGCGTGCGGACTCGCGGGAGATCGCGTGCTCGCTGGAGCGTCCACCGGCGAGCACGGCGACGCGGAGTGGTCGGCTCACTGAATCGGTGTCGTGTCCGTGGTCGTCTCGGTGAAACGCCCGACGAACAGCGTCACGACGGTGTTCGGCTTCGCCTGCGTGCCTCCGATCGGATCCTGGGAGATCACGATGCCGTCGAGAGTCGGATCGTCCGTGTTCTCGGTGACGGTCCGCGTCCGGAAGCCGGCGGCGTCGAGCGATGCCTGTGCGATCGACACGTCCTGATTCGTGACGTCGGGAACCGATGTCGTCGTCGGTCCCTGCGAGACCGAGAGGGTCACCGTGGAGCCCTTCGAGCTGTTCGTCCCTCCGTTCGGATCCTGGTCGACCACGATCCCCTTCGCGAGCTCGGACGCGACGTCCACGCGAGTGGCGACGAAGCCCACCCGCCCGAGCTCGGAGGCCGCCTGCTCGTATGGCAGCCCGATGACGTTGGGCACGGTTATCGGCTTGGGCCCGCGCGAGACGTTGATGCGCACCGAGGTGCCCTCGACGACGACAGTGCCTGGAGCGGGCGTCTGGCCCGTCACCGTTCCGGGCTCCTTGTCCGAGTCCACCTCGACCACCTGCGCGTCGAGGCCGGCGGTGGTGAGCTCTGCCACCGCATCGGTGCTCGACTCGCCGACCACGCTTGGCACCGTTACCACCGGTTTGCCGGCCGAGACGTCGATCGTCACGACGGTGTCCTTCTCGACCTTGGTTCCCTCCGTCGGCGTCTGGGCGAAGACGAGGCCCTCCTCCACGTCCGAGTTCGCGATGTTCCGGACATGTGGAACCAGCCCGCGATCGAGGATCTGGTTGACGGCGAGCGCCCGCTCGATGCCGACGACGTAGGGCACGGCGACAGGCTTCGACGCGGCGATCCGGTCCTGAACGGTGTTGTAGATCAGGAACCCGCCGACGATTGCCGCAAGCACTGCGCCGAGCCCGAGAAGCCAGGGCCAGATCGTCCGCTTCTTGCGGCGTGGCTCGTACGGCGGCTGCGGCGGACCGCCGCGGCGACGGGCGACGTGCGTGACGCCGGTCTCGCCGTCGGCCGTGCGCGTGCCGGACAGGATGATCGTCGCCGCCTCCGCCGTCTCCAGCGGGACGTGCCCGCCGTGGGCCACGGTCTCGAGATCCGCGTCCATCGCAGCTGCGGACTGGTAGCGGTCGGCCGGCTCCTTTGCGAGGGCGCGCACCACCACGAGGTCGAGATCCTCCGGTACCTCCGGCCGGTGCTCCGACGGAGGGTCGGGTATCTCGGTGAGGTGCTTCATCGCGATCTCGACGGGCGTCTCGCCGAGGAACGGCACCTCGCCCGTGAGGAGCTCGTAGAGGACGATCCCAGTGGAGTAGAGGTCGGACGTCTGGTCGACGGGCGCACCCCGCGCCTGCTCCGGCGAGAGGTACTGGGCGGTGCCGATGATCGCCCCCTCCTCGGTCATCTGGCTCGCTCCTGCGCGTGCGATGCCGAAGTCGGTGACCTTGACGACGCCTTCGGGGTCGACGATCACGTTGTGCGGCTTGATGTCCCGGTGGATGACGCCGTTGCGGTGCGCGTAGCGGAGCGCGGCGAGGATCTGGCGCGTGTACGCGATCGCGATGTGCGTCGGGCACGGGCCGCGAGAGCGGATGAGCTCCTTCAGGGTGCGGCCTTCGACGTACTCCATGACGATGAAGTACGAGCCGTTGGTCTCTCCGCGATCGTAGATCGAGACGATGTTCGGATGCGAGAGGCCGGCCGCGTGCGTTGCCTCGCGCCGGAAGCGCTCGACGAACTGATCGTCGTTCGCATACCGCTCGTGGAGAATCTTGATGGCCACTCGCCTCCCGAGCTCCTGGTCCTCGGCGAGGTAGACGTCTGCCATCCCGCCGCCCCCGAGCTTCCGCGCGATGCGGTAGCGGGCGGCGAAGAGGGAGCCTGTGAGAGTGTCGGAGGTGGCCATGTTGCCGTAGAGGTTAAGGATTCTCTCCGGAGCGCAGGAGAGCCTCCATGACCGTCTTGGCGATCGGGGCCGCCGTCGTGCCGCCCACACCGCTCTGGTTCTGGAGCACGACCGCGACCGCGAGCTCCGGAGGGCTCTCGTCGTCCGATCCGGCGAAGGCGATGAACCAGGTCGTGTTCGAGCCTGGAACCCCGGTCTCACCCGTGCCGGTCTTGCCGCCGACCGAGTAGCCGGGGATCTGCGCAGCGGTGCCGGTCCCGCGCTCGACGACGAGACGCATCATCTTCGCGACGGCCTTTGCAGTTCCGGGGCTGACCGCGCGGCGGATGAGCCTGGGGCGCTCCTTGACGATCGTCTTCCCGTCGGGGGACACGATGCGATCGACGACCTGTGGCTCCATCAGCTTGCCGCCGTTGCCGATGGCACCGGCGACCATCGCCATCTGCAAAGGGGTGACGAGCATCCGCTCCTGGCCGAACGCCATCCGGCCGGCGTCGACGTCCGAGTCGACCTTCGGGTAGTAGAGCCTGCCGTCCTTGTACAGGCCGCTCGCCCGGCGTTCGTCCGCGGGCGTCTCGAGTGGCGGAAGCTCGTAGAAGCCGAAGCGCTTGGCCGTGTCCAGGATCCGCTTCGCACCGAGCTTCAGCCCGATGTTGCAGAAGACGGAGTTCACCGAGTAGGTGAGAGCGTCCTCGAGGTTGATCCTCCCGAACGGGCTGCTCGTGTCGAAGTTGTTCACGTGCTTCCCGTAGACGGTGCAGTAGCCCGGATCCTCGAAGATCGAGCCCGGAGTGAACTTCTTCGACTCGAGGGCGGCGGACGCCGTGATCACCTTGAACGTCGATCCGGGGACGTAGAGCCCGGCGCTCGCGCGGTTCAGCAGAGGCGACGCCGGCACGCAGTTCGCCGTGATCGCGTCGAGACTCGCGAAGTCGGTCTCTACCAGATTCGGATCGAAGCTCGGAGACGAGACCATCGCGCGAACCTTCCCCGTCCGCGGATCGAGCGCGACGACCGCGCCGCAGTTGTCGCCCAGCGCGTCGAGCGCCACCTGCTGGGCGTCGACGTCGAGATTCGTGACGACGTCGTTTCCCTGGATGGTCCGTCCGCGGAGCTCGTCGAGGATACGGTCGCCGACCGTCGCGAGATTCGAGTTCGACGCCGTCAGATAGTCGTTCAGCGACCGCTCGAGGCCGGTCCGCGAACGATCCACCGTCGAGTAGCCGACGACGTGCGCCGTCAGGTCACCCTGTGGGTAGCGGCGGAAGTAGAGCGTCCGTTCGTCGATCTGACGCTGCACGTTTCTCGCGAGGCGCCTGAACGGAGATCGGGCGACGATCAGGCCACGATCGACGGAGAACTCCGCGACCCGCTTGATCGAGTTGTCCTGGCGATCTGCGAGCGCGGGCGCAGCCCACGTCTGCCAGTAGGTGGTCATGACGACGAGCACACCGACGAGGGCGAGTGAGACGTACGTCAATCGGGCGATCTGGCGGTTCATTCAGCGAGGGGTGTTCGCGCGGTTCGAGATCAGGAGGAGGCCCGCGAGCATCAGGAAGTTCGCGAGGACGCTCGATCCTCCGTACGACACGAATGGGAGCGTGATTCCCGTCAGCGGAACGACCCGGAGGACGCCTCCGACGATGATGAACGTCTGCAGAGCGAACCCGAACGTGAGCCCTGCGGCGAGCAGCTTCGAGAAGCCGTCCTCCGCACGGAGCGCGACTCGCATCCCGCGGACGACGAAGAGCATGAACAGGACGAGCACGGCCGCAGCGCCCACCAGGCCGACCTCCTGGGCGATCGCCGAGTAGATGAAGTCGGTTCGCAGATACGGGATCAGCGGGGATCCGTCCGTCGAAGTGAACGTGCCGCGACCGAGGCCGGTCCCGCTGAGGCCGCCGTGCCCGATCGAGTAGAGGCTCTTGACCAGCTGGAACGAGGCGCAGTCCTGGCGGTACTCGAGCTTCCCGTTCAGCGCGCAGTACACGCGGTCGTCCGTCCACGGTTGCAGCCAGATCGTGACTCGTTCCTGGACCCGGTCGAGCGCCTCGTAGAGCAGTGCCGCGCCTCCCACGAAGAGAGCGAGGCCGGCGGCGACCAGGACTGCGCGGCCGGTGGCGACGTAGAGCATCGCGAGGAAGATCCCGAAGTTGAGGAGCGCGCTGCCCAGGTCGTTCGTCTGGACGATGACGAGCATCGCAGCTCCCCAGATGGCGAGGAGCGGGCCGTACTCCTTGAGCCGTCCCTGTGCCAGCAGCTCGCGTTTCTCCCGCAGGTAGCCGGCGAGGAAGAGGATGAGGAAGATCTTGGCGAGCTCGCCGGGCTGGAACTGCAGCGGCCCGATGCTCACCCACAGGCGCACGCCGTTGACGCGTTCGCCGAGACCGGGCACCGAGGGAAGGAGCAGACAGCACGACGGCGGTGACGCCGAAGAGGTAGCGATAGGACTCGAGCACCCGGTAGTCGTGGCGGAGAAACACGAGCGTCGCCGCGAAGACCGCCGACTCCGATCAGCACCCACAGCGCCTGTCGCCTCGCGTCCTCGGCGTCGAGGCGGTAGTTGACGGCCAGACCGACCCCGGTCAGCGCGGCAGCGAGCGGGAGAAGGCCGCCGTCGGCGTAGGGGGCGGTCCAGCGCACGACCACGTGTGCGGCCGCATAGACGGCGAAGAACAGGAGGCCGTAGGTGACCGCCTCCGGCGTGACCTCCGCCGAGTGAGCGACCGTTACGCTCGCGAGCGCGACTCCTGCGATGGCGGAGGCGCCGACGATGCCGACGAGTTCGCGTCCCCGTGCTGTCAGCGCACGACTCCGACGTACAAGAGAGCGAGTGCGAGCCCGAGGACGGCGAGGATGAGCAGGATCGCAGCGACCCTTCCACCTGGGCCCGCTCCGTGGAAGCGTGGCGTCGTGCCGTCCGGTGCAGGCTCAGGGGGCGGCGGTGGCTCGCGAGGCTCGTCTGAGGGACCGACCTCCGCACCGGCCGAGATCTCCCGCGCGGACTCGGTCTGCGGCGCTACCTGCTCGGGCTCGTCGCCCTCGACGAGCTCGAAGAGGACGACGGTGATGTTGTCCTCGCCGCCGCGAGCATTTGCCGCGTGTACGAGCGCTTCCGCCGCCTCTGCGGGTTCCCGCTGGACGGACGACACGAGCTCGGCGATCTCGTCGTCCTCGAGCATGCTCGAAAGGCCGTCGGAGCAGATGAGGAAGAGATCTCCCGGGAGCGCTTCGACCGTCAGCGTGTCGACCGAGACCGCGGGCTCGGTGCCGAGAGCACGGGTGATCGCCGAGCGTTGCGGGTGGCGCTCGGCTTCCTCCGGAGTCAGAACCCCGCTCTCGACGAGCTCGGCCACCAGCGAGTGATCGGTTGTGAGTTGCTCGATCGCCCCGTCACGGATCCGGTAGGCGCGGGAGTCTCCGACATGGCCGACCGTCACCGTGCCCGTCTTCGTGTCGACGAGTGCGGCCGTGATGACCGCGCCCATCCCGGCCGTCGCCGGGTCGGTCACGGAGCGCTCCCAGATGCGGCGGTTCGCTTCCTCGATGAGCGCCTCGAGCCCGGAGTCGCCGTGCACATCGGCTCCTGCCTCTTCGAACGCCGTCGCAGCGAGACCGGCTGCGACCTCTCCTGCTCGCGCACCTCCCATCCCGTCGGCGACCGCGAACAGCGGCGGCTCGCAGATGAAGGCGTCCTCGTTTCGGAGCCTCCGGCGTCCGGTGTCGGTGATGCCCGCTGCGCGCCCCAGCTTCACGAGAAAGCCCTCATGCGACCAGCCTGAGCTCGGTCTCGCCGACGCGAACGACGTCTCCCGGCGCGAGGAGGCGCTTGGACGTGATCCGCTCGTCGTTCACGAACGTGCCGTTCGTCGAGCCGAGGTCGTCGACCCAGACTCCGTCGGGGCGCGGCTCGATCCGGGCATGGCGTCCCGATGCGAACTCGTCACCGTCGAGCTGGATCCCGTTTCCGTGATCGCGGCCGACGACGGTCGTCGCACTGATCTCGATCGTGCTCCCGGTCTGGTCCCCCGGACCGGCGATGACGAAGCGGGCCGGAGCAAGACCATGTCGTGCCCGGAGCACGGCGGCGTCGGCCGCTCCGAGCACGATGCTCTCCTGGTGCGCGCCGCGGATGTCCTTCGTCGCGGTCCTGACGATGAGCAGGATGAAGAGGTAGAGCAGCACGAGGAATGCGAGCTTGAGGACGAGCAGGGTCTCGTCGGTCGAGAGTGCGAGCGCGCTCACGACCAGTCGCCGAACACGATCTCCGTCGAGCCCAGCGTGATCGTGTCGCCGTCTTGGAGCCGTTGCCGGTCGACCGGGCGGCCGTTCAAGAGGGTCCCGTTCGTCGAGCCGAGGTCGACGAGGACGAGGTCGCCGTCCTCGTCTCGAACCTCGGCGTGCTTGCGTGAGACGTTGAGGTCCGCGACGCGGACGTCGCACTCCCGCGAGCGTCCGAGCACGACGCGCTCGGCGGAGAGCTGGATCCGCCTTCCCGCGACCGTGAGCGTGTACGTGCGGAACTCGGGCTCGGGCTCGGGCTCGGGTTCCGGCTCGGGCTCTGGCTCCGGCTCTGGCTCCGGCTCCGGCTCTGGCTGGGGCACCGCGACCGGCACGGGCGCCTTGTAGATCATCGTCTGAGCCGGACGGTCGAGCGGGAGCTCGGGCGGGGGCGCCGGCGTCGAGTCTCCGGCGACGAGCCGCGTCGCGATTCCGAACTCACCCACCGCGAGATCGGCGTCCTCCGTGACGAGCACCTGCAGTGGGCCTGGAAGCGCGTATCGCTCGCGCCGGGCGTGCTCCGAGAGGTACTCCTGAAGCTCGCCGACGAGCGAGTCCTCGTAGCCGGCGAACTGCTTGCGGTCCTGTGGCGAGAGGTAGACCGTGTACTCGTTGGGGACGTACACGCGTGAGACGGAAACGCTGCGGTGGTCGTCCATCTCCTTGACGAGCTTGCGTGCGAGCTCGATCGGTTGGACATGGGTCCGGAACGCCCGCCCGAAGATTCCTTCGAACAGACCCTCGATCCGAGCCTCGATGCTCCTCAGCACACTCATCGGCACCCCGGAAGGATGCAGGTGCTCGTGTTCGGAACGGGTTGTCTCATACGGCGGGGAGGGCCCCTCCGGTGGGCGATTCTACCGGTCGGTCCCCGCGGCAACCGCGGCTGCTACGCCCCATGCGGCGACGATCACGACCGTGGCGGCGACTCCGGCACCGGCGGCGATCGCGCATCCGACGAACGCTGTACCCATCACGGGAACCCCGTAGGGCGAGCGCGCACGAGCCCATGGCAAGAGCGCGGCACCGAGCGCTGCTATGAAGGCAGCGATCGGCAAGCAGCGGCCGGCTGCTCAGCAGGCTCCCCAGCGAGAACGCGATCGACTGGACGGAGTCCGCGGGGCCGATGTCGAGCGAGTCGACCCGACTGCCTCCTACCGGCAATGGATCACCAGCCAGCGCGGCCACGAGCCCTGCGGACAGCACCGCCACCGCGGCCATCGCAGCGCGGCGTGTCGCTCCGCGGATCGGCTGAACCGCGAGTGGGACGAGCGCGAGCAGGCCGAATCCGGCCAGAAGCGGCCCTACGACGAAGAGGAGGGCGAGCCGCGCCTCGCGCCAGTAGAGCACGAGCCACGCGACGGCGAACGCCGAGTACAGCAGCGCGGCGCCCTGCGACACGTTGCCGAACGGGAAGATGGGCGCGGCGAGAGCGATCGCGAGGCCGATTGGCGGGCTGACGAGCGCCGCACCCACGGCTCCTGCGACGATGGCGAGCGCGAGGACTGCGGGCCAGAACGGAAGGATCGTCACGCCGATCGCGGCTGCGGCTCCGGCGAGCAACGCGGGTACCAGTCGTGGTCCGAGCGAGACCGGGGTGGCGGAGGTTGCAACCGAGGCGCGGGTGGGAGTTCGAGCTGCCGACCGCGCCTGCGGTGTCTTGACGGTTGCGCGCAGCTCGCCTGACAGCACCGATGCGTGCGGCCTGTGAGCCGGGTCGGGCGAAAGCGCCGTCGTCACCGCGCTCACCAGCCTGTGGGGGAGGTCAGGCCTGTCGGTTTCGAGCGGCGGCGCCCCGCGTTCGATTGCCTGAGCGACCTCCTGCAGCGGCATTCCCCAGAACGGATGACGACCTGCGAGCGCTTCCCAGAGGAGGACGCCGACTGCCCAGACGTCGCTCGCAGGTGCGGCCTCGTCGCCCGCGAGGCGCTCCGGTGCGATGTAGGCGAGCGTGCCCGGCACGTCGCCGACCGCCGTGAGCGTGTCGGCGCCGTCGAACTGAGCGAGGCCGAAGTCGAGCAGCCGAACGGAGATCACGTCGCGGTGCTCGAGCAGGACGTTCGAGGGCTTGACGTCGCGATGGACGATGCCGGCGCGGTGGGCGTGGGCGAGCGCATCGAGCACCTGGGCAGCGATCTCGACGGCGTCCTTGTCGGAGATCGCGTCCGCGCGGAGCGCCTCGCGGACGGTGCGGCCCGGTACGTACTCGTACGCGATGTACACGTGGCCGGAGTCCTGGCCGATGTCGTACGCCCGCACGCAGCGCTCGTGGCGCAGACGGCGCGCCGCGAGCGCCTCGCGCTCGGCTCGAGCGGCGGCTTTTCCCTCGCGTGGGACGATCTTGAGCGCCACGTCGAGGCCGGTGACCTCGTCTCGGGCGAGCCAGACGGAGCCGTTCCCACCGCTTCCCAGCGGACGGACAGCCCGGTAGCGGTCGAGGACCAGCTCGTGGGTCGGAAGGGCATGCGCGAGCAACGACACCGTTGTCCGACCAGTTGGCTGCCCGAATGTGAACTCCTCTGGCCGTGCTCGCTCCTGCCGCTCGTTTACAGTGGCGAGCTAGGCGGCGACCGTGAGCACGCGCGACGAAGATATCCTCGACTTCGACTTCTTCGACGAGCAGGAGCCACCGTCGTGGGAGGAGCCGGAAGAAGGCGGCCCGGGACCTCCTCGCGGCGGCGGTCCACGCCCGCCGCGGAGGCGTTTCCACGGTCCGAGCAACCTGACGCCGCTTCTCCGCCTCGTCGCGCTGATCGGGCTCGCGATCCTCATCGTCGTGCTGCTCGTCGTGTGGGTCGAGGGATGCGCATCGGACCGTAAGCGCGACCGGTACTCCGAGTACATGTCGCAGATCGGCGCAATCGGGACGCAGTCCTCGAAGCTCGGTTCGGATCTCAGCACGCTCCTGACGACGCCCGGGCTGAAGCAGGAGGATCTGGACGCGAAGCTCGGGGGGTACATCCAGCGCGCAGAGGCTCAGATGCAGGCCGCGGAGGATCTCAAGGTGCCCGGCCCGTTGCACGACTCGAACGAGGGCGCCGTGGATGCCCTGGATCTCAGGGTGATCGGCCTGACGGGCCTTCGCAAGACCTTCCAGGACTCCGTGAACGCGAGCGACGCCACGGAGGTCGGGCTCCAGCTCGCAGCGCAGACCCAGCGCTTCCAGGCGAGCGACGTCGTCTGGTCCGACCTCTTCCGGCTACCGGCACAAGACGTGCTGGACCAGGAGGGCATCGAAGGCGTTCAGGTGCCGTCTTCCGAGTTCCTTCCGACCGACGACCTCACGACGGCGAGCGCACTCGCGGCGGTCTGGCAGCGAGTTCAGGGAGCGTCGACGGGTGGAACCCCGAGCGGCCTGCACGGGAGCGGCATCGCGTACGTGAAGGCGTTGCCGAGCGACCAACTCCTCTCGACGACGACCGAGACGACGATCAAGGTCACGTCCCAGCTCGCGTTCGAGGTGGGCGTGGAGGACACCGGGGAAAGCCAGGAGGTGCGGGTGAAGGTGACCCTCACGATCCCGAAGCAGCCCGATCCGATCGTCAAGACGTCGACCCTCCCGATCATCGATCCGGGCGAGACGAAGGCCGTGACGTTCCAGGTCGGCGCGCTCGTCCCGTTCGGCGAGCAGATCAAGATCAAGGTCGACGTCGATCCCGTCGAGGGAGAGACGAACACGGCGAACAACTCGTACGAGTACCCGGTCATCTTCACGCTCTAGTCGTGGATGCGTCTCTGGCGGTGGCGATTGCGGCCTGTGCGGCAGCGTTGCTGGCCGTCGTCGTCGCGCTCTACGTCTGGCGGCGGCTCGCGCGTATCCAGTCGGCCCAGTCGCTCGTGCTCGGGAGCGGACGCCAGGACCTGCTCGACTTCGCGGTCTCGCTCCAGGCCAGGATCGACGACGTGCATCGTGCCGTCGACGAGGTGGCGACGGGTCTCTCGCGCGTCGACCGGCGGGTGGACGGCTCTGTCACGAACACCGCGGTCGTGCGCTACGACGCGTACGAGGGCACGGGCGGGCAGCAGTCCGCGTCCCTTGCGCTCCTCGACTCGACACGAACGGGGACGATCGTGACTGCGATCCAGGGTCGCGACTACGCGCGCATCTACGTGAAGGACCTGGACCGCGGGCGCTCGTCCGTGGCGCTTTCGCCCGAGGAGCAGGAGGCCGTCGAGCGGGCGATGTCGCGGTAGAGCCGGGCTACGCCGCGGCGACGGTGCCGAGGCGCGAGTGGTCGAGCCCCGGGAGGTACTGCCGCCACGCGTCGGGGATGTGCTCCGCCGTCAGGCGGATGAAGAGCACCGGCGTAGGGGGGCGCGGTACCGTGCGCAGGCTCATGCTCGTCTCCTCGAGCAGGCGGTCGCCCTTGCGGTGGTTGCAGGGCGCGCACGAGGCGACGACGTTCTCCCAGACGGAGGTCCCGCCGCGAGAGCGGGGGACGACGTGGTCGAGCGTCAGCCGGTTGCTGCCCGATCCGCAATACGCGCATTGCCAGCCGTCGCGGGCGAACAGCACCCGGCGCGAGATCCGGCGGGTCACCGCCCGCGGCACGCGCACGTAGGACACGAGACGGATGACATGCGGTCTCGGAAAGCTCGTACAGGCAGAGCGCAGGGGTCGCTCATTCGCCTCGAGGATCTCCGCCCGCCCCTTCCACACCAGCACGTGGGCACGGCGGAGCGAGCAGACATTCAGGGGCTCGTAGCTCGCATTCAGGACGAGGACGCGCTCCACCGCGCGCGCAGCGTAGCACCACGGGTTGTGCCAAAGAGCGCTGCGCCGGGCCAGTTCTAGCGCATAACTACCTGAATATGTGCATAATACGCTCATGGCCACCGTCGCCATCGTCGGCGCATCCGGGTACGCGGGTCAGGAGACGCTCGATCGGGTGCTCGCGCATCCCGCGCTCGAGCTCTACGCCCTCGGGTCGGACTCGCTCGCCGGGCAGTCCGCCGACGTCCTCGACCCCCGGCTCGGGCGCAACGGGTTCAGCCGGATCCCTCGCTTCATCGCCAACTCCGCGGCGCTCGCCTGCGGCGCCGACCTCGTGTTCGTCTGCCTTCCGCACGAGGACGCAGCAGGTCTCGAGCCACCGGAGCGTGGCGTGGTGGTGGATCTCTCGGGAGCCCACCGCTTCGCCGATCCGGCCGTCTACGAGGCGTGGTACGGGTTCTCCCATCCCCGGCCGCAGGAGCTCGGGTCATGGTCGTACGCGCTGCCCGAGGTAAGTCCGCCGAGCGGGCGCTTGATCGCGAACCCGGGTTGCTACGCGACCGCCGCGCTGCTCGCACTCTGGCCGATCCGGGATGCGATCGAGCACGACGGGGTCGTCGTCGACGGGAAGTCGGGGATGACCGGCGCCGGACGAGCACTCAAGCCGAGCTCCCACGCCGGCTTCGTGCTCGAGAACGTCTCCGCCTATCGCGTCGGCGAGCACCAGCACGCCCCCGAGATCGCCTCGTCCCTCGGCTTCGCGCCGTCGTTCGCGGCTCACCTGCTCCCCGTGCGGAGAGGGCTCATCTCGACGTGCTACGTGCGCTCGCAGGGAGCGGACCTGCGGCTGCTGCTGGAGGACCACTACGCCGATAGCCATGTCGTATCGGTGCTACCCGAGGGCGTCGCACCCGAGCTCGCACGGGTTCAGGGCACGGACGGTGCCGAGATCGGCGTCTTCGACGACCGGCTTACCGGCGGCGCGATCGTGATCGTCGCGCTCGACAACCTCGGGAAGGGCGCCGCGGGGCAGGCGATCCAGAACGCGAATCTGCTGTTCGGCTTCGACGAGACGACGGGCCTCAGGCTCAGCGGAGTGCTGGTCTAGCACGCGTGTCCGTCACAGCTGCCACCGGGTTCGTCGCGAGCGGGTTGAGCACGGGT
Organism: uncultured Actinomycetes bacterium; assembly: GCA_963716975.1. GTDB lineage: Bacteria > Actinomycetota > Thermoleophilia > Gaiellales > Gaiellaceae > GMQP-bins7. The sequence continues at coordinate 26,982 of CAVQVA010000049.1, forward strand.
ATCCGTCGCGCTGCGCCCGATCTCGCGATCGTGCGGTCGCTCTCGCCCGCGGTTGGCGCCGCCGTCTGGACCACCAATCGCGTGCAGGCCGCCCCCGTCGTCGTCTCACGGCGGCACCTGGCCCTGGCCGAGCCCCAGGCAGTCGTCGTCAACTCGGGCGTTGCGAACGCTGCGACCGGCGCCCGCGGCGTCGAGCACGCCGAGCAAACCGCGGCCGAAGCGGCAGCGCTGCTCGAGCTCGAGCCCGAGCAGGTCATCGTCCTTTCGACCGGAGTGATCGGGGTGCCGCTCCCGATCGAGAGACTCGTTGCAGGGCTCCATGGCGCAGTTGCCGCTCTCTCGCCGGACGGCGGTGACGCCGCGGCCGAGGCGATCCTCACGACCGATCAAGGTCCGAAGCAGGCTGTCGTTGCCTGCGACGGCTTCGTCGTCGGCGGTATGGCGAAGGGCGCCGGAATGATCCATCCGCGCCTCGCCACGATGCTCGCGATCGTTACGACCGACTACCCGCTCGGCCGGGGCGAGGCCGGCGCGTTGCTCCGCACCGCCGTCGACGCGAGCTTCAACCGGGTTTCCGTCGACGGCGAATGTTCGACGAACGATGCGGTGGTGCTGCTCGCGAACGGCTCTGCCGCCGTCGAGAGGACCCCGGCGGGCGACGCGGAGCTCGCGGCGGCCCTCGAGACGGTCTGCTCGTCGCTTGCGCGGCAGATCGTGGAGGACGGAGAGGGAGCCACCGTGCTGCTCGAGATCGAGGTCGGCGGCGCGTCTTCGCCCGAGGAGGCCGAGGCGATCGCCCGGCGGATCGCCACGTCGCCGCTCGTCAAGACTGCCGCGTTCGGCCGAGACCCGAACTGGGGACGCGTGCTTGCGGCTGCGGGCTCGGCACCGTGGAACGGTGGCTTTGCCCGGCTCGATCCCGACATGCTGACCGTCGGGTTCGACGGAACCGTGGTCTTCGCCGGCGGCTCTGCTACGGGCAGGGTGCCGGTGCTCGACGGACCGGCGGTCCGGATCGAGCTCGATCTCGGGCTGGGCACGGGGTCGGCGTCGTACCTCGCGTCCGACCTGACCTATGACTACGTGCGCCTGAACGCGGAGTACACGACGTGACTCGGATCGTCCTCAAGCTCGGCGGACGTGTCGCGGTCGATGCGGCCCGTCAGGCACTGGATCTCGCCGAAGCGGGCCATGACGTGATCGTCGTCCACGGAGCCGGCCCGCAGATCACCGCGGAGCTTGCGCGACGCGGGATCCCGGCCCAGTTCGTGGCCGGCCGGCGTGTCACCGATGCACGGACTCTCGAAATCGTGCGAGAGTCCCTGATAGCCGTCAGGGCCGAGGTGTCCGCCGCCCTCGGCCCTACGGCGATGCAGCTCGCAGGCGACGAGATCGGGCTTCGCGCCCGGCGCATCGCCGACCTCGGGTTCGTCGGCGACCCGATCCCGTGCCGTCCTCCCGCGATCGAGCTCGCGCTCGAGCAAGGGCTGATCCCGGTCGTGGCGCCTCTCGCGGTCGGACCGTTGAACGTCAACGCGGACGAGGCCGCGGCCGCGCTCGCTGTGGGCCTCGGGGCCGGGAAGGTCGTGTTCGAGACCGACGTTCCCGGCGTGCTCGTCGACGGTGAGGTCGTCGACCGGCTCGACGTGTCCGTCGCGTCCAGGATGCTCCGAGACGGCGAGCTCGAAGGCGGGATCGTGCCCAAGTTGTTCGCCGCAGTTCGGGCGGCGCGCCTGGGCGTGCAGGTGGAGATCGGTGCCACCGAGGTGCTCGCATGAGCGCTCCGAGCGGCACGGCCGCACCGGGGATCGAGCGCCTCCTGCCCACCTACGCGCGCGCCGACCTGATGCTCGTCGACGGAGACGGCCTCCGTCTCTGGGACGACCAGGGGCGCGAGTATCTCGACTTCGGGGGTGGAATCGCCGTCGTCGGCCTCGGTCATGGCCATCCTGCACCGCTCGCCGCGGCGACCGAGCAGCTCGGGCGGCTCTGGCATGCGTCGAATCTGTACCGCACCCAGCCGGCGGAAGAGCTCGCGGCGCGGCTCTCGGCTCGATTCGGCGGTGCCCGCGCGTTCTTCTGCAACTCCGGAGCAGAGGCGATCGAGGCGGCGGTCAAGCTGGCGCGCAAAGCGACCGGAAAGGCGGGCGTCGTCGCGCTCGAAGGCGGGTTTCACGGACGGACGTTCGGTGCGCTGTCCGTCACCGGGCAGCCAGGGAAGCGCGAGCCCTTCGAGCCTCTCGTCCCGGGCGTGCGGTTCGTCGAGCCGAATGACGTAGAAGGGCTGCTCGCGGCCGTGGACGGCGAGGTCGGGCTGATCCTGCTGGAGCCGATCCTCGGGGAGGGTGGCATTCGCCCGCTCGACCCGGAGTTTGTCGCGGCGGCTGCCGAAGCGCCGCCGCTTCTCTGCCTGGACGAGATCCAGACCGGGATTGGACGGACGGGAACGTTCTTCGCGTTCGAGCAGCTCGGCGTGCTTCCGGATCTCGTGACGCTGGCGAAGGGCCTCGCGAACGGGCTTCCCATCGGCGCACTTCTCGCCGCAGACGAGGTCGGGCCAGGGTTCGCACCCGGCGATCACGGTTCGACGTTCGGTGGCAATCCGGTGTCGTGCAGCGCCGCCTGCGCGGTCGTAGACGCGATCGACGAGGAGCTCCTTGCGAACGTGGTGGAGCGCTCCGATCAGCTCTCAGACGCGCTGCCGCACCTGCCCGGTGTCGTCGAGGTGCGCGGACGCGGCCTGTTGCTCGGCGTGGAGATCGACCGGCCGGCGTCCGCGGTCGTCGAGGCATGCCGCGAGAGGGGGCTTCTCGTCCTTCCCGCAGGGGACACGGTCCTCCGCCTGGCGCCGCCTCTCGTCGTCACGGGGGACGAGGTCGAGCAGGCGTTGTCCACCTTGGCCGACGCTTTCGAGGTCACGTCGGTGCATAGTTTGCTAACTTTCCGCATACCATGAATCGCCACCAACGCCAGCAGGCCATTCTCGAGCTCGTGTCCGAGCAGGCGCTCTCGACCCAGGCCGAGGTCGCTGCAGCGCTCAGCGATGCGGGGTTCGACGTCGTCCAGACGACGGTATCGCGCGATCTGGCTGAGCTCGGGCTCGTCAAGGTCCGTGCTCCGAGCGGCCGGCTCGTCTATGCGCCGCCCGGTGCAAGCGATGCCGATCGGCAGCGCGCCCTCGGTGCTGCGTTGCGCCGATACGCGGTCGGAGCCGAGGCCGCAGGCCCCCTGCTCGTCGTCACGACTCCTTCCGGTTACGCGAACGCGCTGGCGCAGGCGGTCGACGAAGCCGGTCATCCGGCGATCGCCGGTACGGTCGCGGGGGACAACACGATCTTCGTGGCGGTTCGCGACGGGATTTCGGCAAGTGCCCTGCGCGACGAGCTCCTCGGTCAGTTGCTGAAGGGCGCCGCATGAGGACGGCCGTCGTCTCCTACTCGGGAGGGCTCGACACGAGCTGCATCGTCGCGTGGCTCAAGGAGGACTGGTACCGGTTCGACGCGGTGATCGCGGTCATCGTCGATGTCGGCCAGGAGTTCGACCTCGACGAGTCGATCGAACGGGGCGCGGCAGCCGGCGCGGACCAGGTGGTGCTCGTCGACCGGAAGGACGCGTTCGCAGACGAGCAGTGCGCACGGGCGATCGTCACGAACGCGCTCTACGAGGGGAAGTACCCGCTGGTGTCGGCGTTGTCCCGACCGGTCATCGCACAGGCAGTCGCGGAGATCGCGCTGGAGCTCGGCGCCGAAGCGGTCGTCCACGGCTGCACCGGGAAGGGAAACGACCAGCTCCGCTTCGAGCTCGCGTTCATCGCGAACTACCCCGGAGTTCAGGTCATCGCACCGCTCCGTGACCGCGTGTGGACGAGAGACGCCGAGATCGAGTACGCGCTCGCCAAGGGCATCCCCGTGACACAGACCGCCTCCTCGCCGTACTCGATCGACGAGAACCTGTTCGGCCGCTCGATCGAGGCCGGAGCGCTCGAGGATCCGTGGAACGCTCCTCCGGACGAGCCGTACGCGTTGACCGCAGACCCGGCGATCTCACCGGAGCCGGTCGAGATCGTCATCGGGTTCGAGCGGGGCATCCCGGTGTCGCTCGACGGCGTCGAGCTCTCCGTCGCCGAGTTGATCGCGGGGACGAACCGGCTGGCAGGCGCCTACGGCATCGGCCGGATCGACATGATCGAGAACCGCGCAGTCGGCATCAAGAGCCGGGAGGTCTACGAGGCGCCCGGCGCGATTGCGCTGATCGCCGCGCACGCCGCGCTCGAGGACGTCGTGCTGACGAGGGACGAGGCGCGGCTCAAGCGCCCGCTCGAGCAGCACTGGACGGAGATCGTGTACGAGGGCCGCTGGTTCGGCCCTGCCCGAGAGGCGATCGACGCGTTCGTCGACTCGACCCAGAGGTTCGTCACCGGCGAGGTGCGGCTCGAGCTGAGGCCGAACGCGGCCGTCGTGACGGGACGGCGCGCATCGAACCCCCTGTACGCAGCGGAGCTGGCGTCGTACGGCAACGGCGAGACCTTCCCCCACGACGCGGCCGAGGGCTTCATCCGGATCTCCGCGCTCGAGACCGAGCTGCACGCGGCTCGCGCAGGCGCCAAGATCCAGGCGTGACCACGTGGAAAGGGCGGGTCGGGGGAGATCTCGACCCGGACGTGTGGGAGTTCCTGCGTGCGGACGACGCCGAGCTCCTGCAATACGACTGCGAGGCGACCGCCGAGCACGCCAGGCGTCTGGCAGCCGCGGGCCTCCTGACGCCGGACGAGCTGGATGAGGCCGAAGGCACGCTCGCAGAGATCGCGCAGGACCCCGCGCTGTATCTCGACACGGACGAGGACGTCCATTCGGCGATCGAACGCCTGCTCGGCGAGGTCGGGCGAAAGATCCATGCCGGCCGGTCGCGCAACGACCAGGTCGCGGCTGCGCTTCGCTACTACGTCCTCGATGCATGCGCGGAAGCGCGGGACGCGATCGACGCGCTTGCGCTCGTCGTCCTCTCCTTCGCCGAGACCGAAGCGGAGACCTCCATGCCCGGGTACACGCACCTCCAGCGGGCGCAGCCCGTGACGCTCGGGCACCACCTCCTTGCCTGGGTCGAGATGCTCGACCGCGACCGGACGCGCTTTGCCGCCGCCGCGGAGGCGGCTGCCGAGAGCCCGCTCGGCGCGGGAGCGCTCGCCGGCTCCACGCTCGAGCTACCCCCTCCTCCCCGCCAGATGCGCAACTCGATCGACGCCGTCGCCGACCGGGACTTCGTGCTGGACTACCTCTACGCGGCGGCGGTGCTCTTCACCCATCTCTCCCGGATCGGGGAGGAGATCGTCCTCTGGGCAACGGCGGAGTTCGGGTTCGTGCGACTACCCGAGAGCGCGGCGACAGGCTCGTCGATGATGCCGCAGAAGCTGAATCCGGACGTCGCGGAGCTCGCGCGGGGCAAGGCCGGCACCGCGATCGGCCGCCTCACGGGGCTGCTCGCGACGGTCAAGGGTCTACCGCTTGCGTACGACCGCGATCTTCAGGAGGACAAGACGCCCGCGTTCGGAGCCAGGCGCGACGTCCGGCTCACGGTCCCAGCGCTCACCGTCCTCGTCAGCGGCCTCGAGGTGGACCGTGCGCGTCTCGCGAAGGCAGCTTCGGATCCGTTGCTCCTTGCGACGGATGCGGCCGAGGCGCTCGTCAGGGAAGGCACGACGTTTCGGGACGCCCACGAGGAGGTTGCGGCGAGCGTGCGCGAGGGCAGCTTCCGCAAGCCACGGAAGGCGTCAAAGCGGCCCGCGCCGGGGCCAGGCGGCATCCACGAGGCCCTCGTCGAGGCCCGGAGCCGCTTCGTCGACAACCTCTAGAGGGTGAGGTCGCCGCCTCCGAGGGCGGCAGCGACTTTCTTCTGGAAGTCGTGGATGAGCAGCTCGCTTCCGAGCATCAACTTTCCCTGAGGCACCATGCGACTCTCGAGCCCGGCCTGCACCGACTCGCAGAGCGCCAGGTCTTCCAGCCCGACCTGCGTGCCGAACGCGATGATCTCCTGGGCCCGGTCCTCGGCGACGCCCTCGCCGAAGAAGCAATCCGTGACCTCGACACAGCCGCCGGGTCGTGTGGGAATCCAACGCTCGATGGCGATGTTCGAAGCACCCGCCTCGATGCTGATCGTCGTGTTCGGCCAGAGGTGGTGGTACTGGGCCTCGGTGACGTCTCCGCGCGGTACGTACGTCGCCATGCCCTTCGCGGGCTTCTTCGCCGGGTTCTTCGCCGGGCCGCCGTCGGAGAGCGCCGACGGACGCACGCTGCCCACCTGGCTCGAGTAGGACTCCGACACGGTCAGCGCATAGGAGTCCAGGCTGACGTCGATGACCTTGGAGAAGCCCGGGTGCGCGGTCGGGCAGTGGTAGCACTCGAGAAAGTTCTCGATCGCGACCTTCCAGTTCGACCGGATCTCCCACTCGTAGTGGGAGTGGAAGCGCACCGTGTCGAGGTCGAGGCCGCTCGCGGCAATCAGGTCCGGAAGGCCGCCGAAGGTGTCGACCAGCGGCGCCGCGGCGATGTCCAGGTTGACGAAGACGAACGGGCCCCAGGTATCGACGGAAACCGGGCGAAGTGAGAGGCTCGAGGCGTCGAACTCCGGATCGCGGTCGGAGCGTGGCGCGCGGCGCAGTGAGCCGTCGAGGTCGTACGTCCATGCGTGGTACGGGCACTGGAGTGTCTCCCGGCAGCCCTCCCCGCTCACGACCGGATGACCGCGGTGCCTGCAGACGTTGACGAAGCCGCGCAGAACCTCGTCCTGCCCGCGCGTGACCACGATCGGGGTATACGCGACCTCGGTGGCGAAGAAGCTGCCGGCCGTCTCCACCTGGTCGGCCCGCCCGGCGTACTGCCATGCTCGCGAGAAGATGCGCTCGCGCTCGACGGCGTCGACGGCGGGATCCGAGTACCAGGCAGCCGGGAGCGTCCACCCGTCCTCGAGCGGCCGCAGCGATGTGGGGTGGGAGGACGGCATGCTCACGGGCTGGTCTCGACGAGAGGCGCGAGCGCGACCACCTCGCGCAGGAAGGGCGGTTCGTCCGCTTCCGGTGGGTCGTCGAGCTCCTCCGCGTAGCGGTGTCCGTCCCAGACGGCCGCCGCGATCGTGCCGGGGCTCCAGGCGTCGCCGATGAGGCGGATCGTCGGGCTTTCCTTCCCGTCGAGTGCCGACTCGAGCTCGGCGGCAAGCCCGTCGATGGGAAGCCTGCAGGTCACGAGGACGAGCGAGTCGCACGGAAGCTCTTGTTCCCGGTCCGTGTACACGCACACGGCCCGCACCGCGCCGGGCGCCGCCGAGCTGACGGCGTGCGACGCCAGCACCGTGACTCCGAGCTCGAGGAGCCGCCGCTGGATGCGGTGCTGCTCCATCGTGTTCACCGTCCACTCTGAGACGCGCGACTCGGGAGTCACGAGGGTCACGTCGCAGCCCTCCTGGGCGAGCTGCTCGGCGAGCACGCCGCCCAGGTAGTAGTGGTCGTCGTCGTAGAGCACGACCTTCGTGCCTGCGGGCCGGGAGTCCGACATGAGGTCGTCCGGTGTCAGGCATTCGACACCGGTCAGCTCGAGCGGACGCGTGTGCCAGCGCCCGATGCCGTCGCCACGCCAGCGGGAGCCGGTCGCGATCGCCACGTGGTCGAAGTCGTACGAGAGGATCTCCGTTGCGTCGAGCGGGCTGCCCAGTGCGACCTCGACGGTCGGCAGCCGGTCGAGCTGGCCCTTCCGGTAGTCGAGGACGCGGATCCAGGAGGCGAGGCCGGGCAGGCGAGCCTCGCGTGAGACCCTGCCGCCGAGCGCGTCGCTTCCCTCGGCGAGGACGACCTCGTAGCCGCGCTTGCCGAGCGCCTGAGCCGCCTCCAGCCCGGCCGGACCGGCGCCGACCACGAGCACCTTCGCATCGGATGTCTTCGGTCGGATCCGCTCCGGATGCCAGCCGCGGCGCCACTCCTCGCCCATCGTGGGGTTCTGCGTACAGCGGACCGGAGTCGCCGTGCTGTCGCAGGTGACGCAGATGTTGCAGCCGATGCACTCGCGGATCTCGTCGAAGCGCCCCTCCTCGATCTTGCGGGGGAGGAACGGGTCGGCGATCGAGGGTCGAGCCGCTCCGATCATGTCGAGGACGCCGCCCTCGATCATCCGGACCATCGTGTCGGGCGAGGTGAACCGTCCGACGCCCACGACGGGTTTCGAGGTGAGCTGCTTGAGGCCCCGGACGTACGCCTCCTGCGCTCCCTCGTCGGCGAACCGCGCCGTCACGGAGTCGAAGTCCCACTCCCCGACCATGAAGTCCCAGAGATCAGGGAGCTCGCCGACGAGACCGAGCACCTCCTCGATCTCGCCGCGTTCGAGTCCCGGCTCACCGACGAGTTCGTCGACGCAGATCCGGCATGCGACCGCGGCCTTGCCCGCGACCTCCTCGAGCGTGTCCTCGAGGATCTCTCGCAGCAGGCGAGCGCGGTTCTCGAGGGTTCCGCCGTACGCGTCGTGTCGGTCGTTGTAGCGCCGCGAGAGGAAGTGCTGGATCGTGGTCAGGCCGTGGCCCGCGTAGACGTAGACGAGGTCGTATCCCGCGCGCAGCGAACGGGCGACCGCCTGGCGGTGCCAGCGTCTGAGGTCGGCGATGTCTGCCTCGCTCATCCGCCGGGCCTGGACCGGGTGCGTGCCGGGGACCGGCAGGTCGGCCGGTCCGAGGGGAGGCTGGCGCACGTAAAGGTTTGCACCCATGAACCCGCTGTGGACGAGCTCGATGCCGGCCAGCGCTCCGTGCCTCTGGACCTCTTCCACGAGTCGTTCGTGTGCCGGGATGTCGGCGTCGTCCCAGATTCGCCCCTCGATGTAAGGGGCGACGTCCGTCGTGTGGTGGATCTCGACCTCCTCCGTGCACACGACGGCCCAGCCGCCTTCCGCCTTCACGCCGCGCATGACGGCGTGCGCCGTCGGATGCACGTGACCCATGCCGTTGCAGTGGGGAACCTGGAAGAACCGATTGCGCGCCGTCACCGGCCCGATCTGCACGGGCTCGAAGAGGACGTCGTAGCGTGGTTCGCGCATCGTCTTGGCCCCGAGCCGGCCGGGTCAGCCCGACGACTGCCGCAATGCCTGCGCGGGGCGCTCCTTCTTCGGATCGACGAACGGGATCTCGGCCGTGACGCCCGTGAGTGTGCCGTGCTCGGACTGCACCTGCAGCGACCGGCCAGGAGCGGACAGCTCGATCGGCGTCCAGACGTAGCCGATGTTCTGTCCAAGCCCGGGCGACCAGACTGCCGCGGTCACGCGTCCGATCTCGCGGCCCTCGTGGTGCGCCGGCCACATGGTCGCGATGCCCGGGAGCGGCTCGGTCTCGTCGAAGACGATCCCGACGAGTCTGCGGTCGACCCCTTCTGCACGCACGCGCTCGAGCGCGTCCTTCCCGATGTAGTCCTGTGGCTGCTCTTCCACGAGGCGCTCGAGGCCCATCACGTGGAAGGGCGTGTCGCGCGGGCTCATGTCGGAGCCGAAGTTGAAGATCCCCGCCTCGATCCTGCGCGCCTCGCTGGGGGCTATGGGGCGGATCGCGTGCTCCTCGCCGGCGGCCATGATCGCGTCCCAGAGCTCGGCGCCGCGCGTCCCGTCGAGGAGGTTGACCTCGAAGCCGGGCACGGCTGACCAACCGGTGCGGCTGATGACGACCGGGATGTCGTCGATGACGAAGTGCCCGCACCAGTAGTACCGGAGGTCGTAGATCGCCTCGCCGACGAGCTTCTCCAGCGTTGCGGGTGACTTCGGCCCCTGCACCTGCACGGGATGGACGTCGGGATAGCCGACCTCTGCGTCGAGGCCGGTCTGGGAGAGCACTCCGAGTGCGTAGAGCCCGGCGTCACCGTCCGCGAGCTGCATCCACCAGGTGTTCTCGTCCACGTGCAGCAGCACCGGATCGTTGAGGATCCCGCCGTCGGGGGCAGTGACGAGCATGTACTTGCCCTGGCCGACGGCACAGCGCGTGAGATCGCGGCAGGTGAGCATGTCGATGAGGCGATCCGCGTCCGGCCCGCTGACCTCGACCGTTCGCTCGACGCCGACGTCCCAGAGCGTCACGCCGTCGTTCAGTGCCCAGTACTCGACCTCGGGGTCGTCGTACTCGGCCGGGAGATACATCTTGTTGTAGATGTCGTACGCCTTGCAGCCCGCCCGCAACGTCGACTCGAAGAACGGAGAACGGCGGTACCACGGCCCGAAGTAGAGGCGCGTCGAGGCCGCATCCGTGTCTGCTCCCGCCTGGCTCGTGATGTCGTCCATATGCGTCTCCCGTCCTGACTGACCGGACGGTCAGGATAACGCTCAACGTCCGGATGCGTGAAGATGTACGGCTGTGACCACGGCAGCTACCTCGACCGGAGATCGTGTTGCAGACATCCTCAGAGGGGCGTGTCGGGTCGTCGTGCGGGACGGCGCGCACGGTCTGCGGATGGCTGAGGTCGCGCGTGAAGCCGGTGTCTCGAAGGCTCTGCTCCACTACTACTTCTCGACCCGCCAGGAGCTTCTTCGCGCCGCGTTCGCTTTCTCGAGCGCACTCTGGGACGAGGCGGTCCGGGCGCAGCTCGAGCGCGCGCCGAACGGCGCCCGGAAGGTCGAGCTCTTCCTGCTCGCATCCGTCGATTCGGACGAGCCCTACAGCGAGCAACGCGCGCTCTGGAACGAGGTCTGGAGCAGCCTGCGGGTCGATTCGGAGCTGCGCCCACTCGTGAGCAATGCCTACCTCGCTTGGCTCAAGCAGCTCGTCGGGCTGATCGAAGAGGGAAAGCGCGACGGTTCGGTGCCGGCCGAGATCGCGGCGCGACCAACGGGGAGGCGCCTCGCGGCCGTGGCCGACGGCCTCGACTCGATGCTCTACCTGGGTCTCACCGACCGGCGGCAGGCACGCCAGCTCCTACGCGAGAGCCTCGAGAGGGAGCTCACGTCACGGTGAGCCCCGAGCGGCCAGGTGTCGTGCTCGATCGCATCAGCAAGCGGTATGCCGACACGCTTGCGGTCGACGACATCTCGTTGACCATCCGGCAGGGAGAGTTCTTCTCGCTCCTCGGCCCGTCCGGTTGCGGCAAGACGACGACACTCCGGATGATCGCGGGGTTCGAGATGCCGGACGCGGGCCGCATCGCGATCGGCGACGCAGACGTCACCGAGACTCCGCCGCACAAGCGGCGGGTGAACACGGTCTTCCAGAGCTACGCGCTCTTCCCGCACCTCACCGTTGCGGAGAACATCGGCTTCGGCCTTCGCTTCCGGAAGCTAGCCGGCGGGGAAAAGCAGACGCGTGTCGACGAGACGCTCGAGCTCGTGCGGCTCGGCGGCTTCGGGGACCGCAAGCCGCATCAGCTCTCGGGCGGCCAGCAGCAGCGAGTGGCGCTCGCGCGCGCACTCATCCTCACGCCCGACGTCCTTCTCCTGGACGAGCCTCTCGGCGCGCTCGATGCGAAGCTCCGGCGCGAGCTGCAGATCGAGCTCAAGAGCATCCAGCGCGAGGTCGGGATCACGTTCCTCTACGTGACGCACGACCAGGAGGAGGCGCTCACGATGTCCGACCGGCTCGCGGTGATGTCAGGCGGTCGCGTCGAGCAGCTGGGCACCCCGCGCGAGGTGTACGAGCGCCCCAAGACGGCGTTCGTCGCCGACTTCATCGGCGTCTCCAACCTGATGCGAGCGTGGACCGACGGGTCCGGCGGGGTCGAGGTCGGAGACGTTCGGCTTGCCGTTGCGGAGCCGACGACGGGCGAAAGCGTCGTTCGGCTCGCGATCCGACCGGAGCGCGTCCGCATCGAGCCGCAGGGCGAGGTCGGCGAGAACCGTGTCTCCGTGCGCATCGAGCGCTTCGTCTACCTGGGCTCGACGACGCAGGTGTTCGTCGTGCTTCCCGGCGGGGACCGTTTGCAGGCACTTGTCGCGAACGCCGAGGAGGTCGACGAGTACGACGTCGGAGCCGAGGTCACCGCATATCTGCCGCCGGACGCGTTGCGCGTGCTCGCCGAAGACGAGGAGCAGGCGCACTGAGCGACGTCCTCGTCCTGGGTGCCGGGCTCGCCGGGTTGTCCGCGGCGCGCGACCTCGTCGCGGGTGGTGCGGACGTGGTGGTACTGGAGGCGAGAAGCAGGGTCGGCGGACGTGTCGAGCAGGTCTCGGTGGACGGCGATCTTCCGGTGCAGCTCGGCGGCGAGCTCGTCGGCGACGCGCACACGACGTACCTCGGGCTCGTCGAGGAGCTGGGCCTGACGCTCACCTCCACGTACACGTCGGCCGAGGGTGCGACGACGTACGACCTCGTCGAAGGCGTGTATCGCTCGGAGAACGGGTTCCCGCACTCGTCGCCCGAGCAGTCGGCGGATCACGCGCGCGTCGAGCGCCTGTTCGCCGAGCTCGCCGCAACCGTGGATCCCGACGACCCGTGGTCGCACCCGGAGGCGTCACGGCTCGACGATGCATCCGTCGCGGGCTGGCTGCGCTCGGTGGACGCACTCCCGTCGACCGTGCGAGCCATGGAGACGGGTGCCCTGGCGATGGCTGCGGGCTCGAGCGAGCGTACGTCGCTCCTGTCGGAGCTGCGAAAGGCCGCCGCGGTCGGCGACGCGGGCTTCTACTCGAGCTCGCTCTGGGAGTCGCATCAGGTCGCGGAAGGGAGCGCGGAGGTCGCGCTGCGAATGGCCGCAGCCCTCGACGGCAAGATCTGTCTGGGAGCCGAGGTCGTATCGATCGCCGTCTCCTCCGCCGGGTGCCGTGTGACGCTCGCCGGAGGAGAGGTGGTGCACGGTGGCGCGGTCGTCTGCGCACTCCCGGTCAGCGTTCTCCATGGAGTGAGCATCGAAGGCGTCTCGCCGGCCCGGATCGCGTCCCTGCGCGCACAGCGCCAGGCGCACGCGGCGAAGGTCGTGACGGTGTACGACCGCGCGGTCTGGGCGGATGTGGGCGCCAACGGCCTGCTCGAGGGCGAGCATCTCCTGGCGTCGACATGGCCGCAGCGACCGGGCGTCCTCTCCGGGCTCGTCCCGCCCGAGCGCGTCGCCTGGCTGGTTGCGACCGCCGAGGAAGACCGCGAACGGGTCCTGCACCGCGAGCTCGCGCGCATGTACGGAGAGGACGCAGGAGCGCCGGAGCAGACGTTCCTCAGGCTCTGGGCCACCGACCCGTATACGCAGGGCTACTCGACGCACTGGTGGCCGGGCGACGTGCTTCGCGTCGGCCCCTTGCACGGGACGCACGATCCGCCCTTCTACGTTTGCGGATCCGACCAGTGGGCCGCGGGTTACATGGAAGGTGCCGTTCGAACGGGTCGTGCGGCCGCCGCCGCGGCTCTCAACGGCGGTACCGAACGGTGAACGCGCGCGAGCTGAACGTGGACGTCGCGGTCGTCGGGGCCGGGATCTCGGGGCTGACCGCCGCCACGAGGCTGGCCGCCGAGGGCCGTGACGTCGTCGTGCTCGAGGCACGCGGCCGGGTGGGTGGGCGCCTCTGGAACACGGAGATCGGAGGCGAGGCGAACGAGCTCGGTGGGGAGTGGGTCGCTCCGTACCAGGCGCGGCTCCATGCCATGCTCGCCGATCTCGACATCGAGCTCTTCCCCGCGTACCGCGACGGGGACGACGTCTACGTCGACGAGTCGGGGCGGGCGCACCGGCATTCCGGATCGGACACCGGTCTCTCGTCAGCCTCGGAGCGTGCGCTCAAGGAGGCCGATGCGAAGCTGGATGCGCTCGCGAAGGAGCTCGATCCCGAGGCGCCCTGGACGCACCCGAACGCAAGGAAGCTCGACACGATCACGTTCGACGAGTGGCTCCGCACGGAGGTCGCAGACGAAGTCGCTCGCGACAACCTCCGCTCCTACCTCGCCGACGGCTTCCTGACGAAGCCGGCGCACTCGTTCTCGGTCCTCCAGGGGCTGTGGGTGATCGCCGGAGCCGGCGGGACCTACGAGCTCTTCGCGGCCGAGCAGTGCCTCGCCTACCGGGTCGTCGGCGGCTCGCAGTTGATTCCGATCCGGCTCGCCGAGCGCGTGGGTGAGCGGGTGCTCCTCGACTCGCCGGTCAGCGCGATCCGTTGGACGAACGACGGAGTCGAGATCGACGCAGGCACGACGCGCGTTCGCGCGCGCGCGGCGATCGTCGCGATCCCGCCGAATCTCACGGGCGCGATTCGCTTCGAGCCGGCGCTCCCCGGCTGGCGCATGCGTCTCGCGCAGGCGACGTCCCAGGGCTTCGTCATGAAGTTCCTCTCCGTGTACGACACGCCGTTCTGGCGTGCGGACGGCCTCTCGGGCGAAGGGTTCGCACCGCACCAGTTCGTCCGCGAGCTGTACGACAACTCTCCCCCCTCGGCCTCGGTCGGCGTTCTCTGCACGTTCCTCCCCGGTGAGAGCGCGGAGGCCGCGGCTCGGATGGGCGACGGCGCGCGTCGAGCAGCAGTTCTCGAAGGCATGGCGAAGTTCGTGGGACCGGACGCTCTCGAGGCGCTCGACTACATCGAGACCGACTGGTCGGCGGAGGAGTGGAGCCGGGGCGCGTACGCCGCGACGTTCGCGGTGGGCGGGCTCACGCGCTTCGGCCCCGACCTACGCGGCCCGTCGGCCCGATCCACTGGGCGTGCTCCGACATCGCGGGCATCGGACACATGCACATGGAGGGCGGCGTGCGCTCCGGCGACGCCGCCGCCGAGGCGACGCTCGAGCTGCTCTCGAGCTAGCGCGTCTCGCTCGGCCCGGCGTCGATCTGGGCGAACTCCTGGAGCGTCGAGCCTCCGGCTCCGCGGCGGGCACGCACGATCCGCCACAGGATGAATGCGACGGCCGCGATCAGGAGCGTGAGCGCGAGGGTGACGCTCGCGAGCGCGTTCAGTGCCGGGGTCGGCGCCGTACGGCCCTGGGAGTAGATGCGAACGGGGACGGTGTCGGTGGGCGCGCCGGCCGAGAGGAACGCGCTCACGACGAAGTCGTCCATCGAGAGCGCAAAGACGATGATCGCGCTCGCCACGATGGCAGGCGTGAGCATCGGCAGGAGCGCCATGCGGATCGCCTGCCGCGGCGAGGCGCCGAGGTCCTGTGCCGCCTCCTCGTACTCGGGTCCGATCGAGATAAGGCGTGCACGCACGATGATGAGCACGAACGAGAGCGAGAACGTGATATGCCCGATCGCCTGCGCGGTCGTCCCGAGCGGGATGAAGGTGAGCAGGTTCACGAACACGAGGAAGAGCGCGACGCCCATGACGATCTCGGGCGTGACGAGTGGCACGAGCGACACGAAGCGAGACGTTCCGGCGCCGCGGCCCCGCCAGCGGGTGAGCCCGAGCGCGAGCGCGACTCCGAGCGGCACTGTCAGCGCGACGGCGATGGCCGCGAGCTTCATGCTCTGGAAGAGCGCCGACCGCAGGTCGGGGTCGTGCCACACGGAAAGGTTCGGATCCTGCCAGTACCAGCGCAGCGACCAGCCCTGCGAGACCGAGCGTGAGCGCCCCTCGTTGAAGGAGAAGCGAATCGCGATGAGGATCGGGACGATCGACCAGACGAGATACAGCGCCGTGAAGAGCGGAAGGAACCTGGGCTTGCCCCAGGGGTTGGCAAACCAGCGACGGAGACGCCCCAGAGCGCGCGACGCGGGAGCGGCGATCGTGGCCTCCGTTGTGCTCACTCGCGCATCCGGCGCTGCGCGCGTGCCGTCGTGATGACGTAGTACGCGAGCAGGATCGAGAGTACGACCATCAGCACGACGACGAGCGCGGCCCCGACGGGTATTTGCTGGCCGCCGCGGATGTAGAGGTTGATCTGGTTGCCGATCAGCGACGTTCGCGGCGAGCCGGAGAGGAGGTCCGGCGTGTAGTAGTCGCCGAACATCGGCAGGGCGATGATCACGCAGCCGGTGAGGATCGCCGGCGTCGAGAGCGGCAGCGTCACCATACGGAACGTCTGGAAGCGGCTGGCCCCGAGATCGCGGGCGGCTTCGAGCAGGCTCTTGTCGATCCGGTCGAGGAACGCGTAGAGCGGCAGGATCATGAACGGCACGTACCCGTAGACCATGCCGAGGATCACGCTCGACGCCCGTCCGTCGAGCCAGTTGCGCGGCGCGTCCAGGATCCCCACCCACACGAGGACGCGGTTCACCCAGCCGTCGTCCTGCAGGAGGTTGATCCACGCCAGCATCCGCATGAGGTAGCTGATGAAGAACGGCGCGATGAGTCCGGCGAGGAGGAGCCCCTTCCAGCGGCCGCCATGGCGGGCGACGTAGTACGCGACCGGGTAGGCGATGACGAGCGAGAGCCCGACCGAGATCACGACGTATACGAACGTGCGCTGGAACACACGACCGAACGGCCGGTCCCCGGTGAACAGGCCGTCGAACACGAACCGGTACGCGCCCCAGTTCCAGTCGATCGGATTCCACGCCGGAAGCGGGGTCTGGAGAATCGGATCGACGCTCCCGAGGGAGACGGCGAGGATGACATAGAACGGCAGGACGAAGAAGATCGCGAGCCAGGCGACTCCCGGTAACGCGAGGCTCGCCCAGAAGCCCTGGCGACGGCCCGTCTGCGGTCGCTTGCCCCTAGCCACCCGCCACGAACTCCGCCCAGGCGTTCTGCCAGAGCGTCTGCCCCTTCGGGGTCAGTTCGAGCGGCTGGTCGCCATGGAGGAAGTCTTTCTCGCGCACGATCGCTGTCTTCAGGTTCGGCGGGATGACCCCGTCACTGATCAGCCGGGCCGGGTCGATGGACACGAACGGCGGCTGATAACCGACGTACTTGACGAAGTTGTCGTAGCCGTGCTTCTCGTCGAGGACGTAGTTGATGAAGTGGTGGGCGAGCACGGGGTTCTTGCCCGCCCGCAGGACGCCCATCATGTCGCTGCCGATGAGACCCTTGCCGTCCGGCGGGTACCAGTAGCCGAGCACCTCGGGCCCGAGGCCGTCCGGGAGGTATTGCGGCGCGGAGATTGCGCTGCCGGACCACATCTGGTGCACCCATGCACGGCCCTCTGGGATGTTCGTGTAGTCGTCCGTCGACTTCTTGATGTTCACCGCGTCGAGGAGCGACAGGAGCTCGTTCTTCGCGAGCTCGATGTCCGCCGGCTTCTCCGTGTTCGTGTCGTAGATCTTGTTCTTCAGCAACATGTGGATCGGAGCCTCCCGGCCGTCGTCCAGGACGTATGTCTTGCCCTTGTTCCGTGCGTCCCAGTAGATCTCGTACGGGTTGTCCAGATCCCACGGCGTCGTCGTGATCTTGTCCGTGCGGTAGCCGATCCCGGTCGTGTAGATGGTGTACGGAACGGTGTACTGCGAGCCCTTGTCGTAGAAGGGATCGCGGAAGGCGGGCCAGATGGTCTTCTGCAGGTTCGGGATGTAGTCGTGGTTCAGAGGCCGCAGGAGCTTCCCGATCACCATCCGCCCGAGCCGCTCCTGGTAGGGGAAGAAGACGTCATAGTCGACCGCGCCCGACGAGATCTTGGCCATCGACTCGTCGGTCGTGGCGAACGTCGAGACCTGGACGTCGACGCCGTACTCCTTCTCGAACTGCTTGACCAGCCCCGGCCAGAGGTAGGCGTTCCAGTTGTAGATCTTGAGCGGCCCCGCCTCGGGCTCGAGCCCGGAGGCGATCGCCGGGTTGTCGTCGTAGATCGTCCACTTGACGGGGTTGTCCGGTCGTGCGAGGGGTATCTCCGTCCCGCCGGAGGCGCCGCTGGTTGAGCCACCGCACGCCGCGAGCAGCGTGCTCAGGCTCGAGAGCCCGACGATGCCGGCCGCGGACCGACCGAGGAACTCCCGTCGTCCATATCTCGATTCGCGCGGATGGAATGCCACAGTCACAACCTCCCGGGCCCGCCAGGTCCGTTCCCCGGGCGAGTGAATCAGACACTGACCGAACGGTCAATTGACATCAGGTTGCGATGACGACCAGCGCGTCGACGGCGACGGCTCCGTTCGGCGTCACGATGAGCGGGTTCACGTCGATCGACTCCACCTGCGGGTTGGCGACTGCGAGTCGCGAGAGCGCAAGAAGCGTGTCTGCCACGACGCCCGACGCGTCGTCGATACCGGCCTCCTCGACCAGCGCGCGGGCGATCGCGAGGTCGACGGGAGCCACAGCGAGCGTCACGCGGTGCAGCGTCTCCACCGCCGTCCCGCCGGAGCCGACGGCGAGCACGGGTCCGAAGTCGGGGTCTCTGCTCATGCCGCACAGCACCTCGTTTCCGGTCTCGACCTGCCTTGCGACGAGCACCGGACCTCCGAGTCGTCGGCCGGCGGCCGCTGCCGCGTCAGCGGACTCGATCCCGAGAAGAACCCCGCCGGCGCTGCTCTTGTGTACCGGGCCGTCGAGCTTGACGACGACCGGGTAGCCGAGCTCGTCGGCCGACGCGTGCCGCCTCCTCGGGAGTGGCCGCCGGACGACGCGGCGCGAACGGGACGCCGAAGCGTTCCAGCACCTGCGCCGACTCGTGCTCCGAGAGGGCGCCGTGCCTGGTCGCAAGCAGGTCCGTCAGGTCAGGAGATGCGCCGGGCTCGGTGACAGCTGCGACTGCAGAAAGGCGCGCGACCCGCCCGAGCGCGAGCATGGCGTCCCTGGGCCCACGCAGGAGAGGAAGCTGCAGCTCGCGTGCGAGCTCCTGGAAGGCCCGGGGTGGATCTGCGCTGTGAATCGTCGTTCCAGCGACGAAGACCCCGGTCGTGTCGCGCAGCGCCGCGAGCGTGCGCAGCGTCAGCTCGCACCATTCGTCGTTGCCCGGGTCGCGGAACTGGGACAGGTCGGCTTGCGCGACGAGGATGTCGAACGCGCCCGATTCGGCCATCAGCTCCAGTGAACGCGGATAGACGAGGCTCGCCTCCTCCACCGCCCACGCGTCCAACGGGTTCCCTGGCGCGAGGTAGTTCGGGAACTCGGCGCTCAAGCGAGACGCGAGCTCGGGAGGCAGCGGCTCGAATGGGATCCCGGCCGCCTCCGCCTGATCGGCAAGCAGTGCGCACTCGCCGCCGGACTCGGAGATCGCGGCGATGCGCGACCCATGCGGCCTGCCGCCTCTCCCGAGCAGCTCGAGCGTCTCGACGAGCTCGTGGAAGTCCTCGACCTCGACCGCGCCGTACCGCCGGAGCACGGCGGAAAAGGCCCGTGTCGAGCCGACGAGTGCGCCGGTGTGGGAGAGCGCCGCCCGCGCGGCAGCCTCGGACCGGCCGACCTTGAGGCAGACGACGGTCTTGCCCGAGAGCGCGCACCGCTCGAGCGCGGCGACGAACGCGTCGGGTCTGCGCACCGTCTCGAGGAAGAGCCCGACGGCGCGTGTTTCCTCGTCCTCCGCGAAGAACGCGAGATAGTCGGCCGCATCCGTCACGGCCTCGGCTCCGGAGGACACGATGCACCGGAACCCCACGCGCCCGCCGAGAGACAGGAACGCGTCCGCCACCGAGCCGGACTGACAGAGCACGGACACGCCCCCGGCGGCGGTCGACTCGGGCGGGCTTCCGATCCACGCCATCGGGCCACCCGGGGCGACGACTCCCATGCAGTTCGGCCCGACCATCACTGCGCCGAGCTCCCTCGCACGTGCCGCGAGCCGCTCGATGGTCGGCGCGGCCCGCACGCCCGCCTCGGCGCCGACGCCGGGCACGACGAAGGCTCGCACGCCTGCGGCCGCAGCGTCCTCGAACGCCTGCTCGACCCGCTCGTGGTTCACGAGGAGAAGAGCGGTCTCCGGGACCTCGGGGAGGTCGGCAAACGTGGGAAAGCAGCGGAGCCCCGCGACGTCGTCCCTGTTCGGGTTCACGCCCCACGCGGGCACACCGCTGCGAACGACGGTCTCGACCGCCTCGACGTTCCGCGGGGACGCTCCGACGACGGCGAGCGAGCGGGGGAAGAGAAGAGCGCGCACCTCGGGCACGTCGCGCATTCTCTCCGTACGATCGCTGATCGTGGTGCACGAGAAGCGCATCGAGATCCGCTGGCACGACGTCGACGCGTACCAGCACGTCAACAACGCCGTCTACGCGACCTATCTGGAGGAGTGTCGGGACGAATGGGTCTCTCGCGTTCTCGGCGCCGTGAGCGACGAGTGGGACTTCGTGCTGGCTCGCGTCGCCATCGACTTCCGGCGCGAGCTCAGGCTCGAGGACGAGTGGCTCGTCGCCTCGTGCAGGCTCGAGCGGATCGGGACGTCGAGCTTCACGCTGCGCGAGGAGATCCACGCCGAGGCGGGCTGGTTGTCGGCAGAGGCGGAGGCCGTCCTCGTCGCCCGCGACCGCGAGGCGGGCCGGTCGCGCCCGCTGACCGACGTCGAACGTGTCGCTCTCGAGAGCGCGTCGAGTAATCTCACGTCGTCTTCCTGACCGTACGGTCAGGCCCGTCCGCACCGTCGAGGAGGCCGTTGTGATCGTCCCCGAGCTGCCCGCCGACATCCGCGAGCTCAAGTCGCGAGTGGGCCGCTTCCTCGAGGCCGAGGTCTACCCGCTCGAGAAGGTCATCGCGGAGCGTGGCTCGATCGAGTCCTCGGAGATCGACGAGCTCAGGACGAAGGCTCGCGCGGAGGGCTTCGCGATGCTCAACATGCCGGCCGAGTACGGGGGCCGTGACCTGTCGATGCTCGGCCAGGTGGCTCTCGAGGAGGAGTCGGGGAAGGCGACGAACGGTCTCGGGTTCGCCGTGGTCGATCGAGGCCCCCGGGAGCTCCTGGAGATCGCGACACCGGAGCAGCGCGAGCGCTACGTCTCGCCCGTGGCGAACGGTGAGTACAGGGAGGCGTGGGCGCTGACCGAGCCCGGCGCGGGCTCGGATCTCGCGAATCTGCAGGCGTCAGCAGTTCGCGAGGGCGACGACTGGCTGCTGAACGGCGAGAAGTGGTTCGTGACGAGCGAGGGTGATCCCGGCTACTACATCGTCCTTGCAGTCGCCGAGGGCGAGCAGACGCTCTTCATCGTCGAGCCAGATGCGCCGGGCCTCGAGATCGTGCGCACGCCGAGGTTCCTTCACGACCCGTACATCGATCATCACCCCGAGATCGTCTTTCGCGACTGCCGCGTTCCGGACTCGAATCGCGTGCCTGCCAGCGGTGACGAAGGAGCGAAGGAGTGGATCCTCGTGGAGCGGCTCTTCATCGCCGCACGCTGCTGCGGCGCTGCCGAGCGCCTCCTCGACGAGGCGAGCGCCTGGGCGCAGGAGCGTGAGGCGTTCGGTGCGAAGCTCGCCGAGCACCAGGGAATCGCGTTCCAGCTCGCGGACTCGCTCACGGAGCTGCTGGCTGCCCGGCTCCTGACCTATCACGCGGCGCACGCGTTCGACGTGCTCGAGGACCGGAAGATCGTGCACGGAAAGGTCTCGATGGCGAAGCTCTTCGCCTCGGAGATGGCGGGGCGTGCCGCGGACCGCGCGCTCCAGGTCTTCGGCGGTCGCGGGTACATGGTCGAGAACGCCGCAGCGCGCTTCTACCGCGAGCTCCGGGTCGACCGGATCTGGGAGGGGACGAGCGAGATCCAGCGGTCGATCCTGTCGCGTGGACTGTTCAAGCGCGGCGCGGCTCCGTACCTCGGCTGGGACTGACCTCCGAGCTCGTGTGACGCGCCACGGGCGCGGCGGCGTATCTCCGGTATCCACTCACTCCGGAGGTCCCTTCGATGAAGACACGTCTCCTGATTGCCGTACCGGCGCTTCTCGCAGTCGTCGCGCTCACCGGCGCGCTCGGCCCGTCGCCTGATCCCGCCAGCGCGCAGGCCGCCGACCCGAGCACCGACTCCGTGACCGTCAACGGCGTCGGCACCGTGAAGTCCGTACCCGACGAGGCCAACTTCAGCTTCGGCGTCGAAACGCGTGCCAACACGGCGCAGGCCGCCATCGCGGCGAACGCAGCTCAGATGGAGAAGCTCATCGCCGCGCTGCGCAAGGCAGGCGCCCGCGAGATCGCGACGCAGTGGGTGAGCGTCTACCCGGTCGTGACCGACGACGGGACCACGGTCGACGGCTACTCCGCGTCGAACAGCGTGTCGGCGACGATCGGCGTCGCGCGTGCCGGTGCTCTCATCGACGCAGCCGCCGGTGCAGGCGCGAACCAGATCTCAGGGCCCGGCCTGAGCTCGAGCGACGCGGAGCGCCTGTACAAGGATGCGCTCTGCCGCCGCGGTGACCGACGCCCGCGGCCGAGCCGAGGTGCTGGCGAAGGCTGCCGGCCGCTCGCTCGGCGGGATCACGACGATGGTCGAGTCCGGCGCGCAGCCGACTCCCATGTACCGGGCCGCGGCCGATGCCGCCGCGAGCTCGACGCCCGTCGAGCCCGGGCAGCAGGAGACGACCGCGACAGTCAGCGTCACGTTCGACCTCCGCTGAGTGGCGGTGGGGGCCGGGGCCCGATTTCGGGGCCCCGGGCCCCGTTCGGCTTTCGTCGAGCTCTCGGAATTGCCGCTATCGTTCCGCGGTCAACGTCGAGCGACCAGCCAGTCGTGGCCCGAGGAGGTGGCGAGGATCATCGAGATGAGTACGACCATGAATCCTCGTGGTGGGTCATGCCCGGCTACCGGCGCAGACGAAGCCTGAGCTCCTTCGCTTTCTCGAAGGAGCCGAGTTGACCACATCCGGCCGCGGCGCTATCGTGGCCGGGCTGTGAAGCTCCTCGCGCGTATCTGAGACACCGGTTGCCGGGGCCCACCGGTGGCTCCTTTGAGTCCTCTCAAAGGAGCCAGGGCCGGGCCCCGCATGCAGAACCGGCGGCTCGCACGTTTCTCGTTACGCACGCGTCCGAAGGAGCATCAAGTGATCGACATACAGGAAGTAGTCATGGAGGCCGTGCCCGTGCAAAAGGGCGTAGCCGTCGAGGTGCACGAGCTGCGCAAGGAGTTCCGTCGCAAGGACTCCAGAAAGCGCGGCGAGAAGCGCGGCGAGAAGCGCGTGCGCGTTGCCCTCGACGGCGTCTCGTTCACGATGGAGAAGGGCGAGACCGTCGCCATCCTCGGGCAGAACGGCTCGGGGAAGTCGACGCTCGTCCGCCTGCTCTCGACCCTGCTGCTGCCCGACGGCGGATTCGCCCGCATCCTCGGCCACGACGTGGTCTCGGAGCCGCGCGCCGTGCGCCGGCTCGTCAACCGGGTCTCGGTCGAGGCGTCGTTCTTCAAGAAGATGTCGGCCGCGGAGAACCTCGGGTACGCCGCCCGTTACTACGGCATGACCTCGTCGCAGACACGCGACAAGATCCCGGCGATCCTCGAGCGAGTCGGGTTCCCGCCGGACCGGCGCGACGAGCCGATGGAGGCGCTTTCCCGAGGGATGCAGCAGAAGGTCGCGCTCGCCCGAGCCCTGCTCACGTCGCCGGTCGTCCTCCTGCTCGACGAGCCGACCACGGGTCTCGACCCGCGCTCGAAGCTCGAGGTGCAGGAGTTCATCCGCGAGATCCGCGAGACCCACGACTCGACGATCCTGTTGTGCACGCACGACCTCGCCGAGGCGGAGACCCTCGCGGAACGGGTCGGCATCCTCGACCGCGGGAAGCTCCTCGCGCTCGAGCCGGCCGACGATCTCAAGCGCCGCTATGCGGCCGAGACGCTCGAGGAGGCGTTCTTCGCCGCCAGTGGTCGTGAGTTCGAGGCGGAAGCCGACGAGGACGACGACGATCGGGAGGTGTTCGCGTGAAGACGATGGGAGCCACCCTGCGAGCCGAGCTCGTCGGAGCCGGCGGTGTCGTCGAGCGCAACTTCTACCTCACCAAGCGCTACATCTGGTGGGACCTCGCGTGGTTCTTCTGGACCGTGGCGAACACGCTCACGATCGTCTTCATCGCCCAGGGGATCGAGTCGACGGGCGGCCAGATCGACGTCAACGAGGTGGCCACGAGCCTGCTCATCGGCGCGGTCGTCTGGGCGTACCTCGGCGTCCTCTTCGAGTTCCTGATGGAGACGGTCGCGTGGGAGCGTTGGGAAGGG
Source organism: uncultured Actinomycetes bacterium (assembly GCA_963716975.1). GTDB lineage: Bacteria > Actinomycetota > Thermoleophilia > Gaiellales > Gaiellaceae > GMQP-bins7. Next base: position 50,890 of record CAVQVA010000049.1, read on the forward strand.
ACGATCGAGTACACGTTCATGGCGCCGCTCTCGCGGGCGATGCATCTCGCCGGCCAGGGCGTCTTCGCCATCTCGTACGGTCTGCTCCGGGCGGTCTTCCTGTTCACCGTGTGCGCGCTCTTCTTCGACCTGTCGATGCCGGATGCGAACTTCCTCGCGGCGTTCATCGTGCTCGCGATCGCCTCGATCTCGTTCATCGGCATCGGTGTCATGACGTCGGTCCTGCCGCTCATCTCGCCGGAGAAGGGGACGCAGCTCGGGTTCGTCGCCCAGGGCACGCTGCTCGTCGTCTCGGGCGTCTACTACCCGGTTGACGTGCTCCCGGAGTGGATGCAGTGGATCGCGAAGTTCTCGCCGGCCACGTACGCGCTCGAAGGCGCCCGCGAGGCGATTCTCGAGGGCGCTCCGCTGTCCGCGATGTGGGACGAGATCTGGCCCCTGCTCATCATCGGAGCGGTCTCGATCCCGCTCGGGCTCTGGGTCTTCAGCCGCGGAGAGCTGTACGCGAAGCGGCACGGGAAGCTGAAGAGGTCCGGGTGAGCGAGCCCTCGGTCAGCGTCGACGGCTTGCTGAAGGTCTTCGACGTCCCAGAGCGCGACCCCGGTCTCGTCGCGGCCGCGAAGGGGCTCGTTCGGCGAAAGACGCGTGAAGTACGCGCAGTCGACGAGATCTCGTTCTCGATCGAGCCGGGTGAGGTTGTCGGGTTTCTGGGGCCGAACGGTGCCGGGAAGACCACGACTCTCAAGATGCTCTCAGGCCTGCTGTATCCGAGCGGAGGAGAGGCGCGCGTCCTTGGCTTCGTGCCGTCGAAGCGACAACGCGGCTTTCTCAGCCGGATCACGCTCGTCATGGGGAACCGCAACCAGCTGCAGTGGGATCTGCCGGCGCTCGACTCGTACGAGCTCAATCGTGCGATCTACCGAATCCCGCGCGACCAGTTCGGACCGACGCGTGACGAGCTCATCGAACTGCTCGACATCGGTGATCTCGTGCGTAAGCCCGTCCGTCAGCTCTCGCTCGGCGAGCGCATGAAGGCCGAGATCGTCGGTGCGCTCCTTCATCAGCCGCAAGTGCTGTTCCTCGACGAGCCGACGATCGGCCTCGACGTCACGATGCAGAAGCGCATCAGGGCCTTCGTTGCCGACTACAACGCCCGCTACGGCGCGACGGTCCTCCTCACGAGCCACTACATGGCAGACGTCGAAGCGCTGTGCAAGCGGGTCGTCGTCATCCACCACGGGCGGATCCTCTACGACGGGCAGCTCGCGGGTCTCGCCGACCAGTTCGCCGCCTACAAGACGATCGGCGTCGCAGTCGAGAACGGAAGCGCCGATCTGTCGCGCTACGGGGAGGTGATCCATTCGGAAGGGGACTGGATCACGCTCCGCGTTCCGAAAGCTGAAACGTCGAGCGTCACGGCGCGGCTGCTCACCGAGGAGCAGGTGCTCGACTTGAATGTCGAGGACCCACCGATCGAGGACGTCATCGAGCTCGTGTTCGCGCAAGAGAAGCCCCAGGGGAGAGCGGAGTGACCGTCGTTCCGCAGCCTGTGCCTCTGCGGGAGGCCGGACGTGTCCGCTCCATGGTCGACGTGTATCTCACGACGATGCGGACGGCGGTAGCTCAGCAGTTCCAGTACCGCACTGCGAACTACTTCTACATGCTCGGCATGATCGCCGAGCCGATCATCTACCTCGTCGTCTGGACGACGATCGCAGATCAACAGGGCGGCTCGGTAGACGGTCTTTCGGCCGGCTACTTCGCGGCCTACTACATCGTCTGGACGCTGGTCCGGAACATGAACATCGTCTTCGGAGCCCCGTACTGGGAGCAACGCATCCGCGAGGGCGAGCTCAATCGGGACCTGCTCAGGCCGGTTTTGCCGCTCCACTACGACATCGCCTATTTCGCCGGTTGGAAGGTCGTCGTGATCGTGCTCTGGATTCCGCTCGCAATCGCCCTCTCGTTCCTCTTCGATCCGACGCTCAGCCCAAACGCCCAGCAGATCGCAACCTTCGCGATCGCCATCTGGGGTGCGTACCTCATCCGCACGATGTTCCAGGAGAGCCTCGGGATGCTCTGCTTCTGGACGACACGAGGCGCCGCGATCTTCGATCTCTGGATGACCCTCGAGCTGCTGCTGTCGGGACGTCTCGTCCCGATGCCGCTCATGCCCGACTGGGTGCAGGAGCTCTCTCGCTTCCTTCCGTTCCAATGGGCGTTCTACTTCCCCATCAACAGCCTCGTAGGCGACCTCTCGAACGCCGAGCTCGTACGCGGTCTACTTGCACAACTGCTCTGGATCCTGATCGGCTTCGCGATCTTCCGTGTCGCCTGGCGGCGGGCGATTCGGCGCTACAGCGCGGTGGGCGGCTGACGTGAACGCCTTCCGGGTCAGCTGGCTCTTTTTCAAGCTCGGCGTGCTGAACGAGCTCCAGTACAGGGTCAACTTCTTCGTGTCCCTGCTCCAGGCGGCGATCGCGCTCGTGACCGGTCTCGTCGTGCTCGCGCTCGTGTACTCGCACACCGAGGAGTTGAACGGCTGGACGCAGCCGGAGCTCCTCTGCGTGCTGGGCATCCAGATCCTCATGGGTGGTCTCATCAGGACAACGATCCAGCCCAACATGACCCGATTGATCGAGGACGTGCATAACGGGAAGCTCGACTATGCGCTGACCAAGCCGGAGGACGCGCAGATGCTTGTGAGCGTCCGCGAGGTTCGCATCTGGCAGGTCGTCGACGTCCTCTCCGGACTCATCGTGCTGGTCGTTCGGGCTCTCGAGGATCTCGACCGATGTCAGCGCCACCGATGCCGCTGCGTTTGCCGTCACGCTCCTCTTCGGAGCGGTGCTCATCTACTGCTTCTGGCTCGTCATCGCGACCGTGGCGTTCTGGGTCGTGGAGATGTGGACAGCGGTCGAGCTGTTCGACGGCGTCTTCCAGACGGGGCGTTGGCCGATCGGCATCTACCCGCCGTGGCTTCGGGTCGGCGTGACGTTCCTCGTACCGATCGCGTTCGCCGTCACCGTGCCGGCAGAGGCGCTGACCTCCCGATTGGACTGGCAGACACTCGTCCTTGGCGGTCGTCGTTCGCTGTCGTGTTCTTCGCGTCACCCGTTGGTTCTGGCGGTTCGGCCTCCGCAGCTACTCGGGCGCGTCGGCCTAGGCCGGAACCCGTCGCCGGAGCCTGCTAGAGTCCGGCGGTCTGTGTGAGGCGACGAGGCCTCGGGCGGCTTGCCGTCCGGGGCTTTTTCATTTCAAGGAGGAGACGATGGCACGACCGAGGACGCAGGCGCCCAAGAGGACGACCAGCGCGATGGTGAAGAGCAAGGACCGCGCGACGTCGAGCGTCGCGGCTCGCCGCGCGGTGCTCAAGCGCATCAAGGACGAGGGCGTCGAGCACGTGCTGTTCTGGTTCACCGACCTCGAAGGACATCTCAAGTCGTTCGCGATCACGCCGTCGGAGATGGAGGAGGCGCTGAACGACGGCATGGGCTTCGACGGCTCCTCGATCACGGGCTTCAACGCGATCGAGGAATCGGACATGGTCGCGATCCCGGACCCGGCGAGCTACCAGCTCATGCCGCGGCCCCTCGACGAGCACGGACACGCGATCGGGGCGAACGTCGCGCGCATGATCTGCGACGTCGTGACGCCCGACGGCTCGCCGTACGAGGGCGACCCGCGCTTTGCCTTGCGGAAGGCGCTCGAGCGGATGCAGGGCATGGGCTTCGACGCCTTCAACGTCGGGCCCGAGCTCGAGTACTTCCTCTTCGAGGACGACAAGGGCACGGAGACGATCGACGAGGGCGGGTACTTCGCGATGACCGCGCAGGACGCGGCCACGGAGGTGCGCAACGACACCATCGCGGCTCTCGAGGCCGTCGGCATACCGATCGAGTACCACCACCACGAGGTCGGCCCGTCCCAGCACGAGATCGACATGCGCTACGCGGATGCGCTCGCGATGGCCGACTACACGATCACGTACCGCCTGATCGTGAAGGAGGTCGCTGCCTGGCACGGCTACTACGCGACCTTCATGCCGAAGCCGCTCTTCGGCGAGAACGGGTCGGGGATGCACACGCACATGTCGCTCTTCAAGGGCGGGCGGAACCAGTTCTTCGACCGGCGCGACCCGCACCACCTCTCGCCCGTCGCGAAGGGGTTCATCGCAGGGCTGCTCGTCCATGCCCGCGAGATCTCCGGCGTGCTCGCGCAGTGGGTCAACTCCTACAAGCGGCTCGTGCCCGGCTACGAGGCTCCCGTCTACGTGGCGTGGTCGCAGCGGAACCGCTCGGCGCTCATCCGGATCCCGCTCTACAAGCCCGGCTCCGAGCAGGCGACGCGCGCGGAGATCCGCTGTCCCGATCCCGCGTGCAACCCGTATCTCGCCTTCGCCGCGCTGCTCCATGCGGGCCTCGAGGGAATCGAGAAGGGCTACGAGCTCCCCGAGCCGATGGAGCGAAACCTCTACCGGCTGTCGCCCGAGGAGCGGCGCGAGCAGGGGATCATCGCCCTCCCCGAGTCACTCGGCGAGGCGATCGACGAGCTCTCGGGCTCCGATCTCATGCGGCGTGCGCTCGGCGAGCACATCTTCCCGCGCTACATCGAGCTGAAGCGCAAGGAGTGGGACGAGTACCGCGTTCAGGTGACCGAGTGGGAGAAGGACAAGTACCTCGCGTCTCTGTGACGGTTGGACTTGCGCAGACCAGGAGAAAGTCGGATGATCTGCGATGCAAGGTGAGCCGCTAGGCGAGCGGCCCCCTTGTATCTGACGGCCGATCGCGGGCTCCCTGGTGTGGAGCCCGTGGTCGTTGAGGGCTGGAACTGCTGGCGCATTCCCAGCCGGTGGAGTTCAGCGACCGAGTCTCGCCACGACTCGTGCAGACGCTCGGCGCCGCGACTGCGGGCGTGCTCAGTCGGGCTTGCCGGCCATCGCCCAGATCGTGACGATGTAGGCCGCGAGGAGAATGACCGAGAGCACCATGGTCGTCTTGAGCAGTGCCGTGCCCTTGCCACTCCGGAGTCGGTAGACGCCGATTCCGCCGACGACGAGCGCGATGACGAGGAGCGGCAAGCCGACGTCGGCGACGCCCCACCCGATGCCGATCCAGGTGGGCTCGGGCGCGTCTTCGCCGGTATAGCCCTCCTTGCTCGCCAACCACTCGGCGCCGACTCGCATCAGCACGTAGCCGGGGAGCCCGACCGCGAGGAGCGACCAGTAGCCCAAGCCGGAGGAGCTGCGTGTCGCCCCGGGCGAACACGAGCGCGGACGCGGCCGTGAGAGTGCCTCCGACGAGGATCATCGCGCCGCCGACGTGCAGCAGGAGCACGTAGTTCCAGCTGTCGGGCGGATCGAGGCGAGAAGGCTCATGCGCCCGGCTTCCAGATCATGTCGATGAGGATCAGGAGCGCCTGAAGGGTCGCGAGCGTGTGCATCAGGAGACCGCGCTGGGTCCGGTTGAGCGCGGCGAGCTCGGCGCTCGGGCCCGTCTTCCCGGCTGACCGCAGCTCCACCGCCTTCTCCATCCCGCGGTTGTACTCGGCGCCTGAGCGGCGTCCGAACTCCGCCAGCGACCAGCCAGAGCACGAGCGCTGCGATGATCCAGCCGTCCCAGAGGTCGTAGTCGGTCGAGCGAGAGGGCGAGCCAGATGCCGAACACGATCGTCCCGCCCATGCCGATGCCGATCGTGGTGCTTCCGACCTTCGCAACGGGGGACATGCCTGCCGTGACGTCGGGCAGGTCGGTTCGTCGTACGGCGACGATGAGGATCCAGAACAGGACGAGCGCGCTCACGACGGCGAAGGCGGAGAGGACGTGCAGCGCCAGGATCCAGTGGTCGAGGTTCACTCGCAGGCGTGATCCTATGACAGCTGGCCACCCGAGTCGTCGCCTCGGGACCGGTTGACGCGACAATGAAGCTCGTGGACGCGACCGCCAGGCACCTACGGCTCCTCACCGAGACGATCGCGGCCGTCAACTCGTCCCTCGACCTGCAGGAGGTGCTCGAGCTGGTCGCGGACAAGGTCGCGGACGCGGTCGGCACCGACGCCTGCTTCGTGTACCTCTACGACGAAGGCGCCGACGAGCTGGTCCTGCGGGCGACGCATGGCAGCGGCGTCGAGGAGATGACCAGGACGCCGAGGATGCGGCCAGGCGAAGGCATTACCGGCGTCGCCGCGGCGGAGCGGGCTCCGGTCATGATCGCCGAGAAGGCGCACCTCGACCCGCGCTTCAAGGAGTTCCCGAACTTGCCCGAGGACGAGTACGAGTCGATCCTCGCCGTGCCGATCCTCGCGCGCGAGAAGCTCGAGGGCGCGCTCAATGTCAGGACCCGCGAGCCGCGCGTGTTCACGGACGCCGAGATCGAGCTCCTCGTCGCGATCGCCGCCCAGGTGGCGCAGACGATCGAGCACGCCAAGCTGTATGCGGCCGCCCAGCGCCGCGTCGTGGAGCTCGAGGCGCTGGCGCGGATTTCCGAGGCGGTCTCCGAGTCGTTGTACCTCGAGGAGTCGCTGCAGGCGATCGTGCGGACGACCATGGAGTCGCTGCACGCCACGGGCGCGGCGCTCGTCCTCGAAGACGGGAAGATCGCATGGCCGGAGGGACGTGCGGGCGCATACGCGGTGCGGATGCCGCTGCGCTGGAAGCGCAGGCAGATCGGCGAGCTCGTCTGCGATCGCGACTCGCCGTTCTCGGACGACGATCGGGCGTTGCTGGAGGCGATCGCCCACCACGCCGCGGTCGCGCTGGAGCACGGACGTGCAGTGATGCGCGGCGTGCTGGCTCAGGAGATCCACCACCGCGTGAAGAACAACCTGCAGGCGGTCGCATCGCTGCTCCGCCTTCAGGCACGTGCCGAGCACGTCGACCCCGCCAAGGCCCTGCAGGACTCCGTGAACCGGATCCTCGCAATCGCCGCCGTCCACGAGGTGCTCACGGAGCATCGAGAGGACGATGTCGACCTCGACGAGCTCGTCGACCGACTGCGCGCGATGCTCGTCCAGGGGCTTGCCATGGGAAAGGACGTGACCGTGGATCTCGCGCCGATGTCGCTCGCCGGCCAGCAGGCGACGGCCCTCGCGCTCGTCTTCACGGAGCTCTTCCAGAACGCGCTCGAACACGGTGGCGCGCATGTGTCGATCGCGCTGGAGGCGCGTGAGGGCGAGATCTTCCTGACGATCGCCGACGACGGCCCTGGCCTGCGCGCCAACGGGGACGGCCATCGTGACGGTACCGGCCTCTCGATCGTCCGTGCGCTCGTGAGGGACGAGCTCCAGGGCACGATCGAACTCCACGATGGCGACGGTCTTCGGGCCGTGGTTGCGTTCCCGGCGTGAACGACCCGTACGCACCTCTGAAGGACAACTCGTGGCGCGAGCTGGCCGAGATCGATGCGAGGCTCGAGACGGGCGCGATCGACGAGGAGGGATGGCACGAGGCGATCGCTGCGATCGTCGTGCCCGCGTACCTCCGAGCCGAGACCCCGTGGGGGCAGTCGGGCAAGTCGGGGACGGCCGACGGACTGGGAGTGGTCGCGAAGCCACGTCGCGGACGCGATCCACCACGACGGATCGTTCCTCGACGTCGGGTGCGCGAGCGGCTATCTGATGGAGTGCCTGCCGCGGTGGACGGCGTTCGAGATCGAGCCGTACGGGCTCGAGATCTCCCCCGAGCTCGCCGAGCTCGCCCGGACGCGACTTCCACACTGGGCCGCGCGCGTCTTCGTCGGCAATGCACTCGACTGGGAGCCGCCGCGGGAGTTCACGTATGTCCGCACGGGCCTCGAGTACGTTCCGGCGGCGAGCCAGCGCGAGCTCGTCACGAAGCTCCTCGCCTCATGTGAGCGGCTGATCGTCGGAGTCTTCAACGAGCACGAGAGCGAGCGGACGACCGAGGACCTGCTCGAGTCGTGGGGCTTCGAGGTCGCCGGCCGCAGCGTCCGGGCGAATCGCCGGAAGCCCGGCATGGAGTACCGCGTCCTCTGGGTCGACTCGTGAGCG
>CAVQVA010000050.1:0-21983 GCA_963716975.1 uncultured Actinomycetes bacterium
ATCGCGCCCTCGCGCAGCGGCTCCACGCAGACGCGGACGTTCGGCACGCCGTCCACGGTCATCATGCAGTTCGGGCAGTGACCCGAGCAGCAGAGCAGTCCACGCGGCCGGTGGTACTTGAACGAGCGCGAGAACACCCGGCGGCCGTTCGCGAAGAGCGCAGACCCGATCGTGTCACCGCGAAAGCCCTCGAGCTGCGACTCTCCGAGGCGGAATCGAGAGCGTCTCGCTCCGGTCGATCAGCTCGCCAGGTTGAGGTGGGAGTCTCACTCGGGTCGACTCGGCTCGGGAAGGGAGACGGAGAGCACCTCGTTCGTCCGCGTGTCGCGCTCGGCGAGGAACCACTCGCCGCAGCCCTGACGGTGCTGCCACCACTCGCGCTGCTGTCCGGCGACGTTGTCGCGGAAGTACACGTAGTCGGTCAGCTCGCGCAGCGTCGGCGACGCCTTCGGTCTCTTCGTGACCTCGCCGAAGTACGCGAACTCGTCGACGGGGCGTGGCCCGCAGTGCGGGCAGGGCAGGAGGAAGGACATCAGAATTGCACTATCAGCAACGCCGTGCCAATATCTGCAACGACCGTACACCGATGGCACGCACCCGTCAACCTTCTACCCGCCGAATCGGCGCAGCGGAAAGGGCGATTGCCGTCCTGGACACGCTCGCCGAAGGCGGCGAGCTCGGGACGAACGAGATCGCACGGCGAACCGGCATGACGCCGAGCACCGTCTCACGGCAGCTCGGGACGCTCGCTGCGTCAGGGCTCGTCGAGCGTGTGCCGGCGACGGGGCGGTACCGGCTCGGCCTGCGCATCGTCCACCTTGCGAACGCGCTCCTCGCGCGCCTCGACGTACGCACGGTCGCCCGTCCTCATCTCGAGGAGCTCGTCCGCCGGACCGGCGAGACGGCGACGCTCTCGGTTCCCGGGGAGGAGGACGCGATCACGATCGACTTCGTGTCCGGCGCGCACCACGTCCAGCCCGTCTCGCAGCTCGGCCGGCCGTCGATCGCCCACGCGACCTCGGCGGGCAAGGTCATGCTCGCGTTCTCCGGCCGCTCGCTTCCGCCCGGCACGCTTCGCGCCTTCACCTCTCTCACGATCACGGACGCGAGGGAGCTCGCGCTCGAGATCGCCCGCGTGCGCGAGCAGGGCTGGGCGCAGGCGATCGGCGAGCGCGAGCCGGGACTTTCCGCGATCGCGGCGCCGATCCGCTCGAGCCGCGGCGACCTGGAGGCGATCGGCGCGCTCCAGGGTCCGAGCTCGCGCTTCGACGCCCTCGCGATCGACGCCGCGCGGCCCCTGCTGCTCGAGGCAACGAGCGCCATCTCGCGCGAGCTCGGCTGGAGCGCCTAGCCGGTCGGCGAGGAACTACGCGGACCGTACGAGCCGCTCGCCGAGCGCCTTGACGCTCGCGCGGAGCTCGTCGGGCTTCCGCACCTCGAAGCCGCAGCCGAGCCCCGCGAGGACCGAGGCCATCCACTCCAGCGAGCTGACTCGCATGCGGAGCAGCGTCTTCCCGCCCTCGTCGACGAGCTCGGCGAGCGTTCCGGGAACGCGTCGCACCGCCTCGTCCACGGGAAGGTCGAGCAGCACCTCGACCTCGTGCGGCCAACGAACCTGAGCGATCGACGTGGTCACGTGAGCGACCGCGTCGAACCCTTCGGGAGGCCCGACCGCCGCGTCGTCACGCACGGACGTGCGCCGCACCCGGTCGACCCTGAACGTGCGCAGGGCATCGCGGCCGTGGTCGTGGGCCGCCAGGTACCAACGGCCCGAGTGCACGACGAGCCCGAGCGGGCTCAGCTCCCTGCGTGACGCCTCTCCCGCGAACGACCGGTACGAGATCCTGACCCTCCTCCGGCGGCGGATCGCGTCGGCGAGGCGGAGCACGGTGTCCCCGGCGACCGGTGCACCGGCAGTGGGAGCCGACGTGAAGGCGAGCGTCGTCTCGAGTGCCTCGACACGGCGCCGCAACCCGTCGGGGAGCACGCGGTGGATCTTCGCCAGCGCTCCGTCGACCGCCTCCGCCGACCCGGAAAGCCCGAGTCGACCAGCCGTCACGGCGCCGAGGGCGACGACGACGGCCTCGTCGTCCGACAGCATCAACGGAGGCAACCGGAACCCGGGTCGAATCCGGTATCCACCGCCGACACCCCGCTGGCCCTCGACAGGGATGCCGAGAGCCTGGAGCGCGGTGACATAGCGCCGGGCCGTGCGCGGGTCGATGGACAGCCGGTCCGCGATCTCGCGGCCAGTCGTCAGCGTCTGCGCCTGGAGGAGCTCGAGGAGCTCGAGGAGCCGTGCGGTCGGCGTCAGCACGCTAGGAGTCAAGCACACATAGAGGGCGAGATCCGCCCTATTTCCGGACTAGCGTTGCATGCACGCGAGCGAAGGAGGCAGGTGTGAGCACGGCTGAATGCACGAAGCAGGGAGCCCACCACTTCGACTTCTTGGTGGGCCGCTGGGAGGTCCGGAACCACCGCTTGCTGGAGCGTCTCGCCGGATCAAGCGAGTGGGAAGAGTTCGCTGCGACCGCTGCTGCGCGCCCGCTCTCCGGCGTCCTCGGCATCGAGGATCTGTTCTGCACAGATCACGATGGCGGCTTCGTCGGGATGTCGTTCCGCTTCTTCGATCCGGAGAGCGAGCAGTGGTCGATCTACTGGGCCGACAGCCGCCGCCCGGGCAGGCTCGACTCGCCGGTCGTCGGCTCGTTCGCCGGTGACACGGGCATCTTCGAGGGGACGGACTTCTTCGACGGCCGCCCGATTCTGGTGCGGTTCACCTGGTCCGGAGTCACAACCGCGGAGCCGCGCTGGGTGCAGGCGTTCTCCGACGACGCCGGCGAGACCTGGGAGACGAACTGGGTCATGGAGTTCGCTCCGGCCGGAGACCCACGCTGAGCGCTCTCGGTCAGCCCGGCGCCCAGCCGAGCACGCCGTCGACCCTTCCCGGAGACGACTACCGACACATCCCAAAGCTCGCCCGGCCGGAGTCGAGGCTCCTGCTCGGAGACGCGATCCTGAAGTGGTACGACATCGCACCTGAGGAGGCACCGGTGCCGCTCGCGATCCGCGCGCTCGCGCGGCGCAATCTGCGGGACGCGTCGAAGGCCGGCGAGCTCGGGCTCTCCGACGACCGCGGGTTCGTCATCCTCCACCGCTGCGGCGAGAGCTTCTACTTCCTCCTCGTCTCGACCTGGCGCAACCACAACGAGCTCTGGGAGACCGCCTGGGCGAAGGGCGGCGACGATGACATTTCGTTCCGCCCGTGGCTGGTGGGCGGGCGGCACCGACCGACATTCTGCGTGTGGGAGCTGGGCGCGGTCCTGCACGAACGCGAGGCGTGGACACGGTTCCTCTGCTCGACGCATGACGAGGTCGCGATGCATGCGTACCTGCAGGACTCGTACGAGGGGCTCGTGTGAGCCTGACCCTGGTTATGCTCGGCGTCGATGGCGACAGTGAGCGCGATCATGTCCCGCGACGTCCTCAGCGTTTCGCCGGAAGTCACGGTGACGGAGGCAGCGAAGCGGATGTCCGGAGGCCGCGTGGGAGCGGTACTCGTGCTGGAGGGGACGACGCTCCGCGGGATCCTGACCGAGAGAGACGTCCTCCGCGCGGTCGCTGAAGGTCGAGTCGAAGGATCGACGGTCGGGGACTGGATGACGCGAGATCCCGAGACGATCGAGCCCACCGAGTCGGCGGACATGGCCGCGACGCTCATGATCCACGGTGGGTTCCGCCATCTTCCCGTCGTGGAGGGCTTGAGCGTGGTCGGCATCGTCTCGATCCGGGACCTCATGCGCGTCGTGCTCGACGACGCAGCGCCACGCGGCGTCTAGCGGCCGTCACGCGGTGCAGTTCGACACGAAGCTCGCGGTCGTCCTCCGAGACGACCTCGAGGTCTGGCAGAAGACGAACGTCACCGCGTTCCTTGTAAGCGGCATCGCCGGAACCGTCCCCGGCGTCGTCGGCGAGCCGTACCGGGACGCCTCGGGCAACGAGTACTTGCCGATGTTCGTCCAGCCGGTCCTCGTCTACGAAGCGGACGCCGCCGCGCTTCGGCGGGCGTACGAGCGCGCGCTGAGTCGAGGGGTCGTGCCGGCCATCTACACGAACGAGCTCTTCGCGACGGGTCACGACGAGGCGAACCGTGCCGCCGTCGCCGCGGTTCCGGCCGAGGATCTCGATCTCGTCGGCCTTGCGTTCCGCGCCGAGCGCAAGACGGTCGACAAGATCGTCGACCGGCTGAGCTTCCACCCCTAGCCGGAATTCTTGCCAAGGGCCGCGGGGCTTTCCCGCCCTCCCGCGATACATCCTCGCCCCTCGTTCGACACGCGAAGGCGTCGGATCGTGCCCGGAATGCCCTGCTCATAAGCGCAAATTTCCCTAAAGCGGGGTGCCGCTCTTGTCGATGCTCCGCTCATGCGCGAAAGTCGCGTCGACCGCACTCGGTCCCGAGTCTCATCCACGCGATGGATCGACCGCTGGCTCGCTGCCTGCAGCGAGCTCGCCGAGCTCGAGCGCACCAATCCGATGACGGACGCCGTCATCGACGAGATCGACGGCCGGATGATCCGCATCGGCGATCAGTGGCTGGCCGATTTCGCCTCATGCAACTACCTCGGATTCGATCTCGACCGCGAGATCATCGCCTCGATTCCCGAGTACCTCGAGCAGTGGGGGACGCATCCGAGCTGGTCGCGGATGCTCGGAAGCCCCGTCCTCTACGAGCAGATCGAGGAGAGGCTCGTCACGCTCCTCGGCTGCAGAGATGCCCTCGTGCTGCCCACGATCACCCTGATCCACCTTGCCGTGATCCCTGTCCTGGCTGGCGACGGGACGATCTTCGTGGACAACCGGGCGCACAAGACGATCTACGACGGTTGCCAGTTCGCGGCCGCACGCGGGGCGGACATCAAGCGATTCCGCTTCGAGGACCCGGACGACCTCGAGCAGCTCCTGAGGAACGATCGCTCGAGCACGAGGTTGATCTGCATGGACGGGGTCAACAGCATGACCGGCAATCCCCCCGACGTCCGAGAGTTCGCCCGTCTGGCACGTCGCTACGACGCATTGCTGTACATCGACGACGCGCACGGCTTCGGTGTCCTCGGCGAACGTGCAGCCGATGAGACGAGCCCGTATGGAACTCGCGGCAACAGCATCGTGCGCCACTTCGGCGAGACCTACGAACGGATCGTGCTGGTCTCGGGGTTCTCGAAGTCGTACTCGTCTCTCGCCGCCTTCGTGGCGTGCCCCACGGAACTGAAGGAGCTGCTGAAGACCGCGGCTCCGCCCTACCTCTACTCGGGACCCAGCCCGATCAGCTCCCTCGCGACCGTGCTCACAGGCTTCGACGTGAACCAGACTCGCGGTGACGCCATTCGCGCGAGCCTCTGGCGGAAGACCGCTCAGGTACTTCAGTGCCTCGATCGACTGGGAGTCCACACTCCCAACCGCTCCGGCTTTCCGATCATCGAGGTCCCGCTTGCCCGCCACGAGGACATCGACGCGGCGGGGCGATTCCTCTTCGAGCACGGCGTCTACGTGACCCTCGCCGCGTACCCGCTCGTGCCCAAAAGCGAGGTGGGCTTTCGGATCCAGGTGACGGCAGCGAACTCGCAGGCCGAGATCGAGCAGCTCGTCGATGTCCTCGCAAAGCTCGCGAACGCATTCGACCTGCGTCCCCGAGCGACCGAGTACGCAGCATGAGCGCCCTCGCTCGCATCGACTGGCGCGGCCGAGCCTGGGCGATCTACCTGGCGGTCGGGGCCGTCCTCACCGCGGTGTACGTCGCGTTTCCGCCGCTCATGGGAAACGGCCCGCTCATCAACCTGCTCGGCCTCTCGTCCTCGGTTGCCATCGCCGTCGGGATCTGGATGCATGCGCCGCGCGCGCGCATCGCCTGGTTCCTCTTCATCGTCGGCCAGTTCCTGTTCTTCGCCGGAGACCTCTACACGTACAGCTATCCCAAGCTCTTCGGAGTGGATGTCGAATTCCCGTCTCTCGGCGACGCGATCTACCTGACGGTCTACCCGGCGCTCGTCGCAGGACTCCTCATCCTGATCAGGCGCCGAAACCCGGGCGGCGACCGCGCGGGGGTCATCGACTCGCTCATCCTCACCGTCGGAATCGCCCTGCTCTCGTGGGTCTTCCTCATCGCTCCGAACATCCATCTCTCCGGGCTCGGCAACCTCGAGAAGGTCGTCTCCACCGCGTATCCCCTCGGCGACATCCTTCTCCTTGCCGCTGCGATCCGCCTCGCCGTCGACAAGGGAAAGCGCGCTCCCTCGTTCTACCTCCTCATCGCGAGCATCGTCTCCTTGCTCGCCGTGGACTCCGCATACACGTACGCGCTGCTCACGGACGCCTACAACCACCAGCTGAGCTACGACGTCGGCTGGATCGCCTACTACCTGCTCTGGGGTGCGGCAGCCCTCCACCCCTCGATGCGCACGCTCGAAGAGCCGGCGCTCGACTCACGGACGCGGCTGACGCCGCTCCGGCTCGGACTGCTCGCGGGAGCGTGCTTGATAGCACCCGGGATTCGCGCCTGGCAGGCGTACGGCGACTCCGACAGGATGGTTCTGATCTCGGCGTCGGCCCTTCTCTTCCTTCTCGTCGTCGCGCGCATGGCAGGCCTCGTTCGGCAGGAGGAGCGTGCCGCGAGACGCGAGGAGGCGCTCCGCAGCGCAGGCGTCGACCTCGTCGCCGCCGCCGGGCGCGAGCAGCTGAACGAAGCCGCGATCTCGGCAGTCCGTACGCTGGTCGGAACGACCGCGAGCGTCCGTCTCGCCCTCCTCACCTCCGACGGCCCGGTGGTCGCCGCTTCGTCAGAAGAAGACGCTGGATGGCCGATCTCGAAGGAGGCCTGGCGGTGGCTGCGCGAGTCCTCCGGCACGACCCAGCAGGAGCTGTCGGCCCGCGTTCCGCAGGATGTGCGCGAGCAGCTCCGCATCGAGGGCAAACTCGTGCTCTTCTTCCCGCTCTCGGTGCGTGAGGAGAGGAGTGGCTTGCTCCTCCTCTGCTCGCCTGCCTCCGTGCCGCGCGAGCTCGTGGATTCCCTCGAATCCCTCGCGTCCCAGATCTCGCTCGCGGTCGAGCGTGCCTCGCTCGCGGAAGACCTGCACCGTCGCCGAAGCGAAGCGCGATTCCGCTCCCTCGTCGCACACTCGAGCGACCTCATCACCGTTCTAGACGCTCACGGCGTGGTGACCTATCAGAGCCCTTCGGTGCAGCGCGTGCTCGGTTACCGCGTGAGCGACATCGAGGGCAGCGAGTTCGCACGGCTGCTCCGTACGTCCGATGCGTTGCGTCTCCGGCAGATCGTCGCGGGGGTGGGCGAGGCATATGCAGGCGGGGGCTCGGAGACTCACGTGATCGAATGCGCGCTCAGGCACCGGGACGGCACTTGGCTCCAGTTCGAGGTGCAATACACGGATCTCCTGCAGGACGAGCACGTCCGGGGGATCGTCTTGAACAGTCGTGACGTCAGCGAACGCAAGGCGTTCGAAGACCAGCTCGCCCACCAAGCCTTCCATGACCCCGTGACGAAGCTCGCCAACCGCGCGCTGTTCGCGGATCGCGTTCAGCACGCACTCGTCCGCTCGATTCGGGGAGGCCCGACGATCGGCGTCATGTTCATCGATCTCGACGACTTCAAGACCGTCAACGACAGCCTCGGGCACGCGGCCGGCGACGCCGTGCTGCAGGAGGTTGCCAGGCGCCTTCAGACGACCGTGCGCCCGGCGGACACCGTTGCACGCTTCGGAGGCGACGAGTTCGCCGTCCTCGTCGACGGAGTGCATGACGCGCAGGAGGCGGCGGACATCGCGGGGCGAATCCTACGCGTGCTCGCCCGGAAGTTCGAGATGGACGGCAAGCAGGTCTACCCACGGGCGAGCCTCGGAATCTGCCTCGCCGACCCCTCGCTCGGCTCGCTCGACTCAGAGGAGCTCCTCCGAAATGCCGACGTCGCCATGTACATGGCCAAGCGCGATAGCAAGGGTGGCTATCGGATCTTCGAGCCAGCCATGCACGAACGAGCCGTCGAACGGCTGGAGCTTCAGGCGGAGCTGCAACGGGCGCTGGAGCTCAACCAGCTCGAGGTGTACTACCAGCCCGTCGTGCGCATCGACCGGCCTTCCCCGTATGGGGTAGAGGCGCTCCTGCGCTGGATGCACCCGACCCGGGGCACGATCGCGCCAGAGAACTTCATCGGGCTCGCCGAGGAGACGGGTTTGATCATCCCCATCGGCCGCTGGGTACTGGAGCAGGCATGTCGTCAGGCGGTGCTCGTGCACGAGCGGATCCCCCGCGAGCATCCCCTCACCATGAGCGTGAACTTGTCCGTCAAACAGCTCCAGTCCGACACGATCGTTGACGACGTCCGTAAGGCACTCGAGACAAACGGGCTCGCGCCTTCCACACTCGTGCTCGAGATCACGGAGACGGTGATGATGGCCGACACGGATGTCGTGGTCCAGCGCCTTCGAGACCTGAAGGCGCTTGGCGTCCTGTTGGCGATGGACGACTTCGGAACCGGTTACTCGTCCCTGAGTTACCTCAGCCGGTTCCCCGTCGACATGATCAAGATGGATCGGTCCTTCCTCGCCTCGGGGCAACATGCGTCGGGCTTGGCCGCTGCGATCATCGCGCTGGGCGCAAGCCTCAACCTCGAGGTTGTCGCAGAAGGAATCGAGTTGCCGGAGCAGATCGCGTCGCTCCGAACCCTCGGCTGCGAGCTGGGACAGGGATTCCTGTTCGCCGAGCCGATGACGCACGACGCACTGATCGAGTACCTCGAGTCCCAAGAATCAGGGATGCTCGAGACGCAGCCCGATGCAGCATAGCCACGAGGCGCTCGACCCCCCGGGGGGTTTCTCTCGTACGAATCTGGTCTCGCCGCTCCGCCACCGGGACTTCCGCCTGCTCTGGGCCGGTATGACCATCTCGCTCGTGGGGGACGGGATCTTTCTCGTCGCGATGGCCTGGCAGGCGTACGAACTCTGGAACGCCCCGGCAGCGCTCTCGTTGCTCGGGATCGGGATGACCATCCCGATGATCGCGTTCCTGCTCCCCGCGGGAGTCCTGAGCGACCGGCTCGACCGGCGCTCCATGATGTTGTACGCGGACGGGGCGAGAGCGCTCGTCATCGCGGGCCTGGCGGTGCTATCCCTGACCGATCTCCTGACGTACTGGGAGCTCGTGGTTGTCGTCGCTCTCTATGGCACGGGCACGGCTTTTTTCACACCCGCCTTCGAGGCGATCGTCCCCGACATCGTCCCCGCCCACGACCTCTCGGCGGCCAACTCGCTCGACCAGCTCGTCCGGCCGATCGCATTCCGTCTCGCCGGACCCCTCCTGGGCGGCGCGCTCGTGGCGACCGTAGGGACCGGGGGTGCGTTCGCGCTCGACGCGGTGTCGTTCCTCGCTTCCACCGGAGCGGTGTTCCTGATGCGGCCACCCACGTATGCGCGTTCCGAGCACATCGAGTCGTACGCCGGCGCCATGAAGGAGAGCCTCAACTTCGTTCGTCGCCGGGTATGGCTATGGGGAACCCTCGCGTCCGCCGCGATCGCCTATCTCGCCTTCATGGGCCCCGTGGAGGTGCTGCTTCCGTACGTCGTAAAAAACGACCTGGACGCGTCCGCTGCGGATCTCGGTCTTGTCCTCGCGGCGGGAGGCGTGGGCGCGATCGGTGCCGCGCTCGTCATGGGACAGCGAGGACATCCGCGGCGAGACGTGACGTTCATGTACGCGACCTGGACGATCGCGACGTTCGCCGTCGCGGGTTACGGGCTTGCGACTGCGCCCTGGCAGCTCATGGTCGCCTGCCTCGCGTTCAATGCGCTCGAGACCGCGGGCACGATCGTCTGGGCCACGATCAAGCAACGCCACGTCCCCCCGTCGATGCTCGGCCGCGTGTCCAGCCTCGACTGGCTGATCTCGATCGGGCTCCTTCCCTTGTCGTTCGCGCTCACAGCTCCGGTCGCCGGGTTGGTCGGCGTTCAGGCGACGCTTGTCGGTGCCGCGACGATCGGCGGGATCGTGACGCTCGGGGCCCTCTTCCTTCCCGGAATGCGGGACATCGAAGGAACCGTCGAGGTCATCGGCGACGTTGGCGGTCGGCCGGCAGCTCCAGCAAGTCCGATCATCTGAAGCCGACTCGTCGTCGACGCGTCGCATCGTCCTGACACCGCCGATACGCTCGCGGTCGTGACTTTCGGCACACGCGTGGTCTTCGCCAGCGCCTTGTTCGCGACGACTCTGCTCCTGGCCGGGTGTGACGGCGAGAGTCGCAGCAACATGCGCCTCGTGCTGACCGACAACGGGTGCACCTACGAAGGGGACACGACGCTGGCGGTGGGACCGTTCTCGGCCGAGTGGGAGAACCAGACCTCGAAGCTTGGCGCGTTCGAGCTTGCGAAGATCGACCCCGGGAAGACGTTCGCCGACGTCGAGGCCTACGTCGCGAGCGAGCAGGAGCGGCTCGACCAGGGCCTCGAGATCCTCGGCCCACCGACCTGGTTCGATCAGGTCGTTCGCGGCGGTGGCGAGGCTGGGGAGAGCGGCATGCTCCTGTCAGGCGCCCCATTGACCGCGGGTGAGTACGTCCTTTGGTGTGCCAGCGAGCATCCCCCGACTGCTCTCTATCTCGTCACCTCACTCGAGGTATCCGAGTAGGACTACGAAGCGCGTGTCCCGGGGATCCAGTCGGTCCCGGCGAGCGGGACCTTCGCCATCGCGGCCGCCTCCACGGTAAGCGCGACAAGATCCTCGGGCTCGAG
The DNA here is from genome assembly GCA_963716975.1 of uncultured Actinomycetes bacterium. Taxonomy (GTDB): domain Bacteria; phylum Actinomycetota; class Thermoleophilia; order Gaiellales; family Gaiellaceae; genus GMQP-bins7. Next base: position 10,791 of record CAVQVA010000050.1, read on the forward strand.
GTTGTGCACGTGGGACTTCCCACAGGCGCGCGCGAGCGTCTGCGCCTCGAGCGTGAGCACGCGGAGGTAGTTGGCGACCTTCCGACCGCCGACGACAGGGTCGAAGCGAGCCGCGAGCTCGTCGTCCTGCGTCGAGATCCCCACGGGATCGCGCCCCGCCTGGTAGTCGTCGTAGAAGCCGGCGGAGCTTCCGATCTGCCGGTACTGATCTTCGTACTCCGGGCTGTTGTCGCCCATCGCGACGAGCGCGGCCGTGCCGATCGACACCGCGTCGGCGCCGAGCGCGAGCGCTTTGGCGACGTCCGCGCCGCTCCTGATTCCCCCGGAGACGATCAGCTGCACCTGACGGTGCATGCCGAGCTCGGTGAGCGCCTCGACCGCGATCCTCGTCGCCGGAAGCGTGGGAATGCCCACGTGCTCGATGAACACGTCCTGCGTCGCGGCGGTGCCGCCCTGCATGCCGTCGACGACGATGACGTCCGCTCCGGCCTTGACCGCGAGCTGCACGTCGTAGTACGTCCGCGTCGCGCCGACCTTGACGAAGATCGGCTTCTCCCAGTCCGTGATCTCGCGGAGCTCGTGGATCTTGATCTCGAGGTCGTCGGGCCCCGTCCAGTCGGGGTGACGCGACGCGCTGCGCTGGTCGATCCCCTTCGGCAGGTCCCGCATCGCCGCGACACGGTCGGAGATCTTGTGGCCGAGGAGCATCCCTCCGCCGCCGGGCTTCGCGCCCTGGCCGACGACGACCTCGATCGCGTCGGCCCGACGTAGGTCGTCCGGGTTCATCCCGTAGCGTGAGGGGAGCAGCTGGTAGACGAGCGTCTCCGAGTGCTCTCGCTCCTCGTCCGTCATCCCGCCGTCTCCGGTCGTCGTCGACGTTCCGACCTCGGTCGCTCCGCGGCCGAGCGCCTCCTTGGCCGGAGCCGAGAGAGCTCCGAAGCTCATGCCGGCGATCGTGATCGGGATCTTCAGCTCGAGCGGCGAGCGAGCGAAGCGCGTCCCGAGCACGACGTCGGTTGCGCACTTCTCGCGGTAGCCCTCGAGCGGATAGCGGGAGATGCTCGCGCCGAGGACGAGCAGGTCGTCGAAGTGCGGGAGGCGCCGCTTCGCGCCGAAGCCGCGGATGTCGTAGATCCCCTCGCGCGCCGCCCGCTGGATCTCCGCAATGGCTACTCGATCGAAGAGGTACGACTCACGGAGGCCCCACGGTCGCTCGGTGTCCGTCGACATCAGTACGCGCCCGCGTTGTCGACCTTGAAGTTGTAGAGCTGACGCGCCGAGCCGTAACGGCGGAAGTCGCCAGGATTCGCGTCGATCTCCGCCGCCTCGAGCAAGCCGGCGAGCTGCGTGACGTGCTCCTCTCGCAGCTCCTTCTCGATGCAATCCGCCCCGAGCCCCGCGACGGAACCGCGAACGTAGAGGCGCGCCTCGTAGATCGAGTCTCCGAGCGCCTCGCCGGCGTCTCCGCAGACGACGAGCGAGCCGGTCTGGGCCATGAACGCGCTCATGTGCCCCACCGAGCCGCCGACCACGATGTCGATCCCCTTCATCGAGATCCCGCAGCGTGAGGACGCATTCCCGCGGACGACCATGAGCCCCCCACGACCGGTCGCGCCTGCCGACTGGCTCACGTTGCCGTCGACCACGACGAGCCCCGACATCAGGTTCTCCGCGATCCCGGTGGACGCGTTCCCGTGCACGCGCACCGTCGCGCGCTTGTTCATGCCCGCGCAGTAGTAGCCGACGTGCCCGTCGATCTCGACCACGACATCGGCGTCGATCCCGCACGCGAGCGCATGGGCGCCATTCGGGTTGAGGAGACGCCAGTGCTTCGGGCCGGGCCTTGCCGCTAGGTCGTGTAGCCGCTGGTTGACGTCGCGGAGCGAAGTGGTCTCGAGGTCGACGACCTCGAGCTCGGTCGCGTCTGCCGCACGAACGGCCATCAGGCGGCGGCCGGCTCCTTCTCCCACGCATAGACGACCCCCGGCTCCGGCTCCCACGCGCGCGCATCGGCTGCGCCCGGCAGGACGGCGATCGCGCGCCACTCGGAGGACATCGCGACCCAATCGTCGGTCTCGGCGAGAACGGCCGGCTTGCACGCGATCGGATCGCGCAGGACGGCGAAGCCGTCGGCGGTCCCGACGGCGAACGTGTAGAAGCCGTCCAGGTCCGCGAGGCAGCCCTCGAGCGCCTGCTCGAGCGAGGTGCCCTCGCGCATGCGCCAGGCGAGGTAGCCGGCCGCGACCTCGGTGTCGTTCTCGGTCTGGAACCCGATCCCCTCGCGGCGCAGCTTCTCGCGCAGGCGGTTGTGGTTCGAGAGCGATCCGTTGTGGACGAGGCAGAGGTCGAGACCGGTCGAGAACGGGTGCGAGCCCTCCGTCGTCACCCGGCTCTCCGTCGCCATGCGCGTGTGGCCGAGAGCGTGCGTACCCTTGAAGTCCTCGAGCGCGAACGCCGCCGCGAACTCCTCGGGCAAGCCGGTCTCCTTGTAGATCTCGATGATCTCGCCCGCGCTCATGACGCGGAGGTCCGGACGACTCTCGCGAATCCAGCCCTCGGAGTCGTCCGCGTCGGCGCCGACCACGAAGACGGCGTGGCTCGCGCGGATGGATGGCTCCTCGCAAGTGCCGAAGGCGTCGCGAAGTCCATCCATCACGCCGCCCCAGTGCTCGCGCGGGTCGGGCGAGTAGAGCGTCAGCTTGCTCGAGCCGCTCGGTACGGGATCGCGGTAGACGGCGACCCCCGCAGAGTCAGGCCCGCGGCTCGACATCTGGACGAGCATGGCGGCCAGGTGCTCGCCAAGGCGCTCCTCGACATCCGAGGACTTGGCGAAGAGGCCGACGATTCCGCACATATGTTCAGAAGGTACACAGCCGAGTGCGCGTGAAAACGCTATCCACGGCCAAAGTTGCGCTCTCTCATATGGAGAAAACCTCCATATGCCTCAGAACCGGGTCAGGTACTCGCGGAGCTCCCACGGAGTCACCTGCTCGTGATAACGGTCCCACTCCTCGCGCTTGACGCCGATGAAGTAGTCGACGTAGTCCTCGTCGCGCGCGCGCCCGAGCGCCTTCCTCAGCACCTGGCACCCCTTGAGCTCGTGCGTCGCCTCGAGCAGGTTGGCCGGCAACGTCTCGAGCCCGCGGGATCTCAACTCGTCGTACCCGATCGTGTAGAGGTTGTCCGTGTTCGGCTCACCGGCCTCGAGCCCGTTCTCGATCCCGTCGAGACCTGCGGCGAGCACGGCCGCTGCCGCGAGGTACGGGTTGCACGAGCCGTCGACCGTACGGTCCTCGACACGCCCTGGGCCGGGGATACGGAGCATCTGCGTCCGGTTGTTGTAACCGTACGAGATCCACACCGGAGCCCACGTCGCTCCGCTCTGCGTCGTGCCGACCTTCAGGCGCTTGTACGAGTTGACGGTCGGCGCCGTCAAGGCGCTGTAGGCACGCGCGTGCTTCTTCAGCCCGCCGACGAACGTGTACGCCGTCTCGGAGAGCCCGAGCCCACGCGGGTCCGACTCGTCCAGGAAGAGGTTCGTGTCGCCGTCCCAGAGCGACATGTGGAAGTGGCAGCCGTTCCCCGTGAGATCCGAGAACGGCTTCGGCATGAAGGTCGCGATCATGCCGTGCTGCTCGGCGAGGGTGTGCACCATGTAGCGGAAGAACACAGCACGATCGCAGGAGACGAGCGCGTCGTCATAGGTGAAGTTCTGCTCGAACTGCCCGTTTGCGTCCTCGTGGTCGTTCGCGTAGTTGCCCCACCCGAGGTCGTTGCAGTAACGCGAGACCGTCGTCAGGAAATCGTAGCGGCGCGTGAGCCCGGCGATGTCGTAGCAGGGCTTCTCGAGGGTGTCGTACCGATCCGCGATCTCGATCGACCCGTCCTCGCGTTGGTTCACGAGGAAGTACTCGAGCTCGAGACCCATCTTGAACTCGTAGCCCTTCTCCCGCGCCTGGGCGAGCACGCGCCGCAGGATCGTGCGCGGGCAGTACGGCCACTCCTCGCCCTCGACGGTCACGTCGCACGCGAAGCGGGCGAGGTTCTCCTGCCACGGGACGGGCGTGTAGGTCGCGAGGTCCGGGATCGCCGCGATGTCAGGATCGCTCGGAACCTGACCGATCTCACCCGCGGCGAAGCCGGCGAAGCCGGCGCCATCGGACACAAGTCCTTCGAGGTCTTCTCTGGTCCGAACCGGAACGAGCTTTGCGCTCGGCCGTGCGTACATGTCCACGAACTGCGCGAAGACGAATTCGACCCCGCGCTCCTGCATCTGCTTCCACACGGCATCGACGGCGGATCCAGCCATAAGAGCGCCTCCCTTCGGATCAATCCGCGCCCGGAATCCGCCCCCGCGGATTCCGATCTGGCGCAAAGTTGAGCATCTGGAAGGCGTAGGCGTACCACGCGATTTCCCCGCGATGGAAGGTGCGAATTCCACACCTTCGCACGCGTTATGTGTTCGGTTTTGCCGCCTGCCTAGTGCGCGGGTGTCTTCGCCGTTCCCAGAGCAAGCTCGAGCTTCACCATCTTCACAGCGATCTCGATCATCAGCCAGTCGTCGCGCCGCAGGTCGAGCCCGGACAGCTCCGCGATTCGCCGAAGCCGCTGCCGGAGCGTGTTCGGGTGGACGAAGAGAGCCTCGGACGTGGCGCTGATGTTCCCGTGGCGGCGGAGGAACTCCTCGAGCGTGGTCACGAGCTGCGAGCCACGCTGTGCGTCGTACTCTGCGAGCCGCCCGACGGCATCGACGGTCGCATCGCGAATGCCGCCGTCCGCCGCGACCCGGAGCAGGTACTTGTACGCGCCGAGGTCCTCGTACGAGAGGACGGCCGGCTCGCCGCGGATCACGATCGTCCCCATGAGCGCCTGCTGGGCTTCCGCGAAGCCGTCGGTGAACGCGTCCTGGCCCTGACAGACGCTCGAGACTCCGACCGAAAGCGCCCGCTGGGCCTCGCCGTGGATCCTGCGAACGCGCTCCAGGACGGCTTCCGAGCCGCCGTGGGAGACCCGCACGATCGCCCGCAGCGAGTCCTCCCGGCGGTCGAACAGCGACCCCGGGGCGGCGGATCGAAGGGCCCGCTCGAATCCGTCGTCAGGAGGCTCGGCGACCAGCACGACGTGCGGGAGGTCGAGGTCGCAGCCGAGTCTCGCGGCCCGCCCCTCCAGATCCCCACGCGGCCGTCCGCCCGCGAGCTCCTCGAAGAAGTCCTTGATCAGGTTCTTCTCCGTGAGCTGCTCGATGACCTGGACCTTCTTGATCCCCACCGAAACCTGACTCGCGACCGCGCGACCGAGCTCGACGCGCGCGCTTCCCTCGGCGACGAGCAACCCGATGAGCTCGCCGTTCGCGACGAGCGGCACCGCAAGCCTGCTGCTGCGGCCTCCACGAGCAAGCTCGGGGCCGAGCTCGGCGAGGCCGAGCGTGGCGCGCGCGGTGCCGGGCTCGGGATCGCTTGCGAAACGCTGGAGCTCCTCGCTCGACGGCTCCAGGAGATAGACGTGGCAGGCGCGCGCTGCGAGCAGAGGCCGTGCGCCCTCGACGACCGTCTGCACCAGCTCGTCGAGTGCACCACAGCCGGCGATCGCCTCCGCGAGCTCGGTGAGCTGCTCGAGCTCCGCAACCCGGACTCGCGCGTCTTCGTAGAGCGACGCATTCTCGATCGCACCGGCTACGAGCGCAGCGGACGTCACGAGAAAGTCGACTTCGTCGTCGGAGAACTCGCGGGGCGCCTCCGTGTGGGCAGTGATGACGCCCATCACGTCGCCTCCACGTCCGACGACCGGGACAGCGAGAAGCGACTGGAACTTCTCCTCCTCGAGCTCCGGGAAGTACTTCGTCCGCGGATCGGACAGCGCGTTGTCGCGGATGAATGCGGCTTCGCCGCGCTCCACCGCCCACCACGCGAGCCCTTCCCCGCGCTCCATGACGACTTTTCCAGCTTGCCGCTCGTACGGCGACGACGCAGCTCTGAGCTCGAGCCGCTCCTCGTCCTCCGAGAGCAGGTACACGAAGCAGGCGTGGACGCCACCGCCTTCCGACATGAGGCGCACGACCGCGCGCAGGACCTCGGTCAGCTCGAGCGACGACGCAACCGTCGAGACGATCTGGTGGAGCGTTCTCTCGCCTGCCCGCAGCGCCACGTGAAGGCCGATCGTAAGTTGGAAGCCCTCGAGAGTCCAGCTAGTGACGCGCGACCGCGCCGGCGTGACGCGTGAAAGCCCCCGTCTCCACGATGTCCGCGATCTGCTCGATCACGAAGCGGATCTCGTCGTCGGAGTTGAAGAAGTGCGGGCCGATCCGGATCCCGGCGCCCGGACGGAAGTCGCAGAGGATGCCGCGCTCCTCGAGCTCGGCGTACACGGCCGCGGCTTCCGGTACGTCGACGATCACGGCGCCGCCGCGGCGCGCCGGATCGCGCGTCGAGTACACCCCGAAACCGACGGCATCCGCGAGTTCGATGAGGAGCTGGGTCTGGCGAAGCGAGTTCTCCCGTATGCGCTCGACGCCGATCTCCTCGATCAAGTCGTAGCCGGCGGTTCCCGCGTAGTGCGCGGCCGGGTTCGGAGTCCCGGTCAGGAACCTCGCGACACCGCTCGCGCGCTCCAGTTCCTCCTCGAAGGCGAAAGGGCGGGCGTGCGCCTGCCAACCCGTGTACGTCGGCTCGAGAGACTCGACGAGATCGGGCCGGACGTACAGCCAGCCATTTCCCGGCCCTCCACACAGCCACTTCACCGAGCCTCCGACCGCGAAGTCCACTCCGAGCGAGGTGACATCGAGCGGGACGATCCCGGCCGACTGGTAGCAGTCGAGAACCACGTGGGCACCCATCTCGTGCGCGCGACGGATGATCGGCTCGACGTCCTGGATCTCGCTCGCCTTGTAGAGCACGTGACTGATCGGGACGAGGAGCGTGCGCTCGTCGATCCGCTCGACGACCTCCGCGTCGTCCTCGCACACGACGACCTCGAGATCGGGCTGCGCCTGGTAGAGGTAGCGCACTGAGGGGAAGTTCCCGCGTTCGTACACGACGCGGTTCCGAGCCGGGTCGACGGGGCGGAAGCACGAGAGCACGACCGCCTCCGCGATCGCCACGTTCTGGTGCATCACCGTGAAACCGGGCGGCGCTCCGATGATCCGGCCGACCTGGTCACCGACCCGAAGCGGCGTGTCCCACCAGCCCTCGGCCCACGCGCGGATGCCGCGGTCGGCCCACATGTGCCCGTACTCGGCGAGACGGTCGGCTGCCTCTCGCGGCATCGGGCCGAGCGAGTGGCTGACGAGGTACGTCGTATGCTCGAGGATCGGAAACTCGGAGCGGTAGTCGAGGAGGTCGCGCATGGGCCGGAGTCTGCCCGAGATGGGCGATTGGGACGCCTTCTTCGACGAGAACTACCTGCGCACGTACCTGCCGTCCCTGGACGAGGAGCGGACTCGTGGCGAGGCGCTCGGCGCGGTCGCTCTGAGGGGAGTCGCGCCCGGTGCTGAGATCCTCGCTGCCCGACCGGGTTCGCGCGCCACGCGATCGTGCTCGCGGAGGCCGGCTACCGCGTCACCGGGCTCGACCGCTCGGAGACGATGCTCGCGGAAGCCGAGCGACGACGCGGAGACTCGGACTGGCCGCAGCTCGTCCGCGGTGACTACCGCGAGCTGCCGTTCCCGGCGGAAGCTTCGACGCGGTGCTCAACCTGTTCACCTCGCTGGGCATGCTCGAGCGCCACGAGGACATCGGGGTTCTTCGAGAGTTCCGGCGGGTGCTGCGGCCCGGCGGCGTGCTCATCCTGGAGACGGGCCACCGCGACGCGATCGCCCACTCCTCGCGGGCGAACCCGCTCCGCGCCTAGAGCCGACTCCCGGACGACGCGCTGTTCCTGCAGGAGATCGAGACCGACTGGGTCGCCGGAACGAGCTCGGCCCTCCATCTCGTGGTGACTCGAGGGCGAGCGGATCGAGCGTCGGTTCTTCCATCGCGTCTACTCGGTGAAGGAGTGGGCCGAGATGGTGCGCGAGGCGGGGTTCTCCGGGGTGCAGATGTTCGGCGGTTGGGACGAAGCGACGCCGGCAACACCCGACGCCTGGCGACTGATCCTTCGCGCCCGCTGACCTCGACACAAACGGTCAGACGCTGCGCGACGAGCTCACAACCGCTTCTGCATGTGCACGTCCTCGGGCTCGAGCTCGTAGAGCTCCGGTAGAGGCTCGGCCGTCGGCTCGAAGCCACGCCCGAGGTAGAAGTGAACGGTGTTGGTGGAGGGCGTCGCCGAGACCACCATCTCGAGGTCGCCCGCCTGGCCCGCAATTCGCTCGAGCTCGTCGGACACGCGCCCGCCGATCCCCCGCCCTCGATACCCGTCGCTCACGTAGAGGGCCACGAGCTGCGCGGTGCTCGGCCGGATGTGAGGTAGGACGACGCCAAATCCGACGAGTCGATCGCCTGCGAAGGCGCCCACTGCCGTCGCGCCTGCCTCGATCCGCTGCTCGAGCATTCCGAGCAACGCCGCGACCGAGTGCTCGCCATCTCCTTCGAGGAACCAGGCTCGGGCACTGAAGTCGCCAATTCGCTCCTCGAGACGTGCGCCGTGCTGCACGTACAACGCCTCGATCCGCTCGGTCCGGTCTATCTCCCTGATTCGTTCGAGCTCGGTGGGATCGAGCGTCCGGTAGTCGATCGTGTCTCCGTGCATCGCCTTGTAGCTTGCAGACATGCGCGCGATGGCGCTCGACCAGGTTGGAGCGCCGCTCCGCGAAGCTGTGCTTCCGGACCCCGAGGCTTCGACGGGACAGATCCTGCTCCGCGTGCTCGCCTGCGGGGTCTGCCGCACCGACCTCCACATCGTGGACGGGGAGCTAACGCGCCCGAAGCTCCCGCTCGTCCTCGGACATCAGATCGTGGGCGAGGTCGTCGGCAGCGGCGGAAGGTTCGCATCTGGGGATCGCGTGGGTGTGCCGTGGCTCGGGTGGACGGACGGCGACTGCCGTTTCTGCCGCGCCGGACAGGAGAACCTGTGCGATCGGGCGCTCTTCACGGGCTATGACGTGGACGGCGGCTACGCCGAGCTCGCGGTCGCCGACGAGCGCTACTGCTTCCTCATCCCTACGGGCTACCCGGACGACCAAGCGGCACCGCTGCTCTGCGCCGGCCTCATCGGCTACCGGTCGCTGCGACTCGCGGGCGACGCGGAGCGAATCGGCCTGTACGGCTTCGGCGCGTCTGCACACATCGTCTGCCAGGTCGCGGTGGCGCAGGGACGCCAGGTGTTTGCGGGGACGCGTGCAGGTGACGAGGAGACGCAGGCCTTCGCCCGTTCGCTCGGCGCAGCCTGGGCTGGCGATGCGCTCGCCGGCCCGCCCGAGGAGCTCGATGCCGTCATCGTCTTCGCTCCGGTCGGCGAGCTCGTCCCAGCGGCCTTGCGTGCAGTGAGGAAGGGGGGCTCGGTGGTTTGCGCCGGCATCCACATGAGCGACATCCCGTCGTTCCCGTACGAGCTCCTCTGGGGGGAGCGGACGATCCGCTCCGTCGCGAACCTCACCCGTGCCGACGGCGAGGAGTTCCTCGCGCTCGCGCCGACCGTTCCCGTGAGGACGGAGGTCGAGACGTTCCCGCTCGAGCAGGCAAACGACGCGCTCGATCGCCTTCGGAGCGGAGCGCTCCGGGGGGCTGCCGTACTGGTCCCTTAGCCGAGGACTACTGAAAACGCCCCATCTCGACCAGCGCCGACGTGTCGCTCGCATGGTCGACCTGGAGCGTCGTGTGCTCGATGCCGAACTCCGCCTCGAGGACTCCTTCGAGCTCGCGCCTCCGCCCGTGGCAGTCCTCTCCTCGGCCGACGAGCACATGCGCGGACAGCGCCGGGAAGCCGGAGGTGATCGTCCAGATGTGAAGGTCGTGCACCTCCACGACCCCAGGGGACGACGCCAGGCGTTCGCCCACAGCACGGGTGTCGATGCCTCTCGGCGCTCCCTCGAGGAGGATCGACGTCGACTCCCTGAGGATCGACCACGAGCTCACAAGCACGAGCACACCGATGAGAACGCTCACGAGTGCATCGATCTCGAGCCAGCCCGTGGCGAGGATGACGACGGCCGCGACCACGACGCCCAGCGACCCGAGGATGTCAGCGAAGACGTGCCGTAGAGCCGCCTCGACGTTGAGGCTGTCCACACGCGCACGCGCGAGCACGGTGCCCGCGGCGATGTTGACGAACACGCCGACGAGCGCGATCGCGAGCATCCAGCCACCCAGGATCTCTGGTGGATCGTCGAAGCGCTGGAACGCGGCGACGAAGATCCAGATCGCGAGCGCCACGAGAGCGACCCCGTTCGCGAGCGCGGCCAACACCTCTGCGCGCTTGTACCCATAGGTGCGCTCGGGGGTGGCCGGTCTCCTCGCGAGCCAGACAGCGAACAGCGCGACCCCGAGGGCGACGTTGTCCGAGAGCATGTGCACCGCGTCGGCGAGCAGCGCGAGGCTCCCGGTGAGGATGCCGCCGACGACCTCGACGACCGTATACGAAGCCGTGAGCGCGAGCGCGATGCCGAGCGCTCGCTGGCTCGCCGATCGGGCGTGGTCGTGACCGTGCCCCATGAGTGGGTTCTACCGGCTCGAGCGGGCGGTTGCCGCCGGCGCCTGGCTGTGCGGCGGAGTCGGCGGCGCAGCATTCGTGAGCATGGCGGCGGCGAGGAGAGCTCCGACCGCAACGGCGGTCTCGCCGGCCAGGCTCGCGCGCACGCGCGGTTGACCGCCGGCTTCCAGGCGCGGCCGCACGAACGTGTGGTGGATGCCGCCCCAGACGAGGGCGACCGCGACGATTGCGCTCTTCAACAGGAGAAGCTGCCCGTATCCGGTCGCCCACAGATCCGAGACCTCGGGCAGTCGCAGGAGAGCCAGGTAGAGGCCGGCGACGACGAGGACGCCGACGAGCGCGACCGCGAGCTTCGAGAAGCCGACGAACGCCGTTCTCCGGAGCTCGGGAGCAAGCGGCCACACGAGCAGTGCGAGCGTCGCGACGCCGCCGACCCAGATCCCGGCCGCGACGAGGTGTGCCCAGTCGGCGAGCTCGGAGAACACGTTGGCATTCCACTCGGTGCCCTGATGGCCCGAGAGCGAAAGCCCGCTGACGAGCGCAACGGCCAGCCCGAACGCAAGCCACTGGCCCGCAGGACGCTCGAAGATCCATGCCAGCATGAGGACA
>CAVQVA010000051.1:0-27075 GCA_963716975.1 uncultured Actinomycetes bacterium
CGATGGGGATGTAGAGGAGCACGAGGTAGTGGAGCCAGAGAATCGGCGTGAGCACGAGCGCCGCCGCCAGGATCAGCGTCAGGGACCGGCGGTCGCGCTCGAGCTCGGACAGCGCTACCTCCCGAGCTGCGCGCCACGCCAGCGCGACCATGACAGCACCAAGAGCCAGGACGACGATCCTCGCCGCGACCTCCGGGGCGCCGAGCGTCCTCAGGATCGCAAACACGGAGTACGAGTTCTCCGCTTCCACGTCCGCAAGCCGACGGAGCAGCCGCGGGTACTCGCCGATTCCGCCGAACCCGATCACGACCCATGATGCGAGGGCGAGCCCGATTGCCGTGGCGGCGGCCGCCACGGCTGTACGGATACGTCGGGTGAGCACGAGCCAGACGAGAAGCGGCCACAGGAACAGCTTGAGCACGACCGCGCCGCCGGACGCCGCGGCGGCGATCGGAACGCGGTCTCGATAGCGCCAGGTGACAGCGATCAGGAGGAGCAGGGCCGGCCCGATCGCCCCGTACTCGAACCCCTCGAGCGTGACCGGAGCGAGAAGCGCTACCGGGTAGCAACGCCAGTCGCGCACGTCGAGCAGCCAGAGACCCCCGATCGTCGCCGCAATGAGCAGGAGGATGAACAGGACGCCAGGCACGAAGATGTCGTGTACGTGCTCGGGGAGCACTGCCAGTGGCGTCACCACGAGAGCGAGCACGGGCGGATAGGCGTATGGCGCCTGCGGCGGTCCCTTGAACTCGTCGGGGTTCATGTACGGATCGCGGCCGGCCAGGATCTCGTTCGCAGCCACCAGGAAGACGTATCCGAAGTCGCCCGGCCGCTGGGTGCCCCCGAGGGACGCGAGCGCGTTCGCCCAGAGCGAGTCGTCGTGATACCGGGCCGCGGTGATACGTGCGGTGCTGAAGAGGACCGCCGCGATCACGACGGCCGCGGCCGCGACGAGCCAGACTCGGCGCCTCCTCGCGGCATTCACGGGCGTGACAGTAGCGGGAGCATGTGTTCGAACGGCGTTAGGGAAACCCCCCGGAGCGCAGTTCCAGCGCTACCCTGGGTCCATGCGAGCGCTTACGGTCATCGTCGTTGCGATCGCAGCGATCACGGTCGCCGGCAGCGGAGCTGCGAGTACCTCTGGCCTGACCGCGCTGAACGTCACCTACTGGGCAAACGGCATGCAGGGCGACTCTCAGAAGTGGACGTTGCGCTGCAACCCGCCTCGCGGGACGCTCCCGCACCCCGGCGTCGCCTGCCGTCGCCTCGCCACGGGCGGTTGGAAGCTCGTCGCACCGGTCCCGCTCGGGTCGGTCTGCACGGAGATCTACGGAGGACCGCAGGTCGCGCGGGTGGTCGGCTTCGTCCAGGGGAAGAAGGTCTGGGCGCGCTTCAGCCGTGAGAACGGGTGCCAGATCAGCCGTTGGAACCGGCTTACGCCCTGGCTCTTCCCGGCTGGCAGCGCGAACAGCTAGGGGCGCTTCCGGCGACCCGCATAATGGCCCGCGTTGGCCATGCCGACTACTGACGCCTCTCGCCATCGCCCCGTGCTCGTTCTCGGGCTTCTCCCCGCCGGGCTCGCGCTCGCACGGAGCCTCGGCCGTGCAGGGATCCCCGTGTACGGCGGCGTGTTCCGAGACAACGAGTTCGGCCTCCGCTCGCGCTATCTGCACGGTCGCTGCATCGCCACGGCCGGCGACGAGCAGGCACGCGACCGGCAAGTGCTCGCCTTTCTCCGCGGGCTCTCTCGTGAAGGGCGCCCGGTGCTCGTTCCGGAGCGTGACGAGCACGTCGAGTTCGTACTCCGCAACTGGGCGGATGTCACCGAGCTCGCGGACGTGCCTCTGCCTTCCGACCCCGAGATCGTCCATCGGCTGCGCCGGAAGGACCTTCTCCCGCTCGCCGCCGCAGAGGCCGGAGTCGCCGCGCCCGCGACATTCCTGATCTCGAGCGAGGAGTCCCTCGGATCGGTCGAGCTCGAGCTTCCATTCCTCCTCAAGCCCGCCGAGGGGCAGGAGTACGCCGTGCGCTTCGGCGACAAGGCGGTCGTGGTCGAGAGCTACGAGCAGGCTCTCGAGGTCTGGAGACGCGCGCGTAACGCGGGCTTCGAGATGATCGCCCAGGAGCTCGTGCCGAACTCGCACGATCAGGTCTTCTCGCTCTTCGCCTACATCGGACGAGCCGGCGTGCCGCTCGCGAGCGTCGTCGGGCGAAAGGTGCGGCAGGGCCCGCTCCGCTTCGGGACGAGCGCGGTCTTCGAGACCCGGTTCGATGCAGAGGTGCTCGCGCTCGGGCTCCGACTGCTCGACTCCTCGGGCTACCGTGGTTTTGCGCACGTCGAGTTCGCACGGGACCCCGCCGGCGGTGAGTTCAAGGTGCTCGAGGTCAACACTCGGCTCCCGGTGTGGGCGGGAATCGCCATGAATCGGGCTTTCGACGTCGCGCGGACGGCGTACGACGACCTCTGCGGCTTGCCGACGACGGCGCGCGAGACGTTCACGGGCGATCTCGCGTGGGTGTATCTGGCAAAGGACCTCTGGGTCTCGGCTCAGATGGCACGGCGGCGGGAACTGACGGTCGGAGACTTCCTCTCACACCACGTGAGGACCGGGAAGATCCGGGCCGTCTTCGCCGCTGACGACCCCCTGCCGGCGATCGCGAGCGTCGGCTACCTGCGCTCGAGGCTCGGCTAGCCCCCTCCCGATGCAGATCGCCATCGTGGATCCACTCGGTTATTCGACGCCCTACAACGACCGGCTCGCCTCTGAGCTGGGCGGTCGAGGTCATGACGTGCATCTACTGACGTCGCCTTTCCTCCTCGAGGGCCGCCCACCGCCGAAGGGCTACATGCGCGAGGAGCTCTTCATCCCGCTCTCGAGCAAGGTCTTCCGCGGCGCACCCCGGGCCCGTGTAAGACGTCTCGTCAAGGGTGCCGAGTACCTGCCGAGCGTCGTGCGGCTGCTCCGCCGAATCGACCAGCTCGCCCCGGATGTCGTTCACGTCATGTGGCTGGCCCGTCCAGAGCTCGACGTGTACTGGCTCCGAAGAATCGCCCGCAAGCGCCCATTCGTATTCACGGCGCACAACGCGATGCCCCGACGGACCCGCGCCTACGGCGCATGGCACGAAGCCCTCACACTCGCAGCACGTGTGGTCGTGACCTCGAACCAGGCCGTCGAACGACTCGTGGACTTCGGTATCGACCGCGGCAAGTTCGTGCGTATTCCGCATCCGGCCTTCGACTCGCCGGGCAGCCTCGACGTTGAGCCGCCGGCCGGAAGCACGCTCCTGTTCTTCGGGCTGATCCGGCGGTACAAGGGCCTCGACGTGCTCGTGTCCGCCCTGCCGGAGATCAGGCGTCGCGTCCCCGACGCCCGGCTGGTCGTCGCAGGTGACCCACTTGAACCGATCGCGCCAGTACTTCGGCTGGCGTCGTCTCTCGGCGTCAGCAACGCGATCGACTGGCGACTTGGCTTCATCCCGGAGGCCGAGATCGCACCGCTGATCGCCTCCTCAGCAGCTCTCGTCCTGCCTTATCGGGAGATCGACTCGTCGGGCGTCCTTGCACTCGCATTCGGCCACGGGCGTCCGGCAGTCGTGTCTGACCTCGGAGCGGTCGGCGACGCGGTCCGGGAGTTCGGAGCCGGTCGAGCCGTGACGCCCGAGGACCCGGCCGCGCTCGCCGATGGGTGCGCCGCGCTGCTGTCGGACCCGGAGGAGCTCCGCCGAGCGTTCGAGGGGGCGCTCCGGGCCCGTGCGGCGCTCACGTGGGAGGAGGCCGCGAAAGCGCACGAGGCGCTCTACGAGGAGCTCGCGGACGACACTTCGTCCAAACTGGCCCGGTCATGAAAGCGATTCAACTCGCCGCCAAGTGGGTGGCGGACCGCGTCCTCGCCGCCGTCGGCCTCGTCGTCCTCGCACCGGTCTTCGGCGCGATCTGGGTCTGGGTCCGGCGGGATGCCGGATCACCGGTCTTCATCTCGCAGTCTCGCGCGGGCCAGAACGGCAAGCCGTTCGAGCTGCTGAAGGTGAGGTCGATGGTTCCGAACGCCGTCCAGGTGGGCCAGGACCTCGGGCTCACGGACGATCCCTTCGGCGTCGTCCCTGACGACCCCCGGATCACGAAGAGCGGCCGCGTGCTGCGGCGCACCGGCCTCGACGAGCTGCCGCAGCTCGTCAACATCCTGCGTGGCGAGATGAGCATCGTCGGACCCCGACCGGACCTCGTCGAGCAGGCAGCTCACTACACCGACTCGGATCGCTGCCGCCTTGCAGTCAGGCCCGGGCTGACTGGCTGGGCGCAGATCCATGGCCGCGACGAGATCGGCTGGCCCGAGCGGATCGAGCAGGACCTCTGGTACATCGACCACTGGTCGCTCTGGCTCGACCTGAAGATCGTCCTCCTCACGTTCGCACAGCTGTTCCGCTCGGAGCCCGAGCCGGCCGTGGACACCATGAACATCGAGCGTGCACGCGCGGCACGAGAGCACGCCGACGACCCGTGAGAGGGCTGGAGGAGGTCAGCGCGGAGGAGTGGGACGAGGTCCTCGAGCAGGTCGGAGTCGCCGACGTCTACTTCCGCACGACCTACGTCGACAGCGCGTCGCTCCTCGGCCAGGGCCGTCCCGTCTACCTCCGGCAACACGGCTCGGCGGGCGATGTCGTCTTCCCGGCCCTCGTGAGGGAGGCAACCGACGGTCTGTGTGACATCGGCACGCCGATGGGCTACGGTGGCCCCGTCGCTACCGGAGCGGAGCCGCCCGTCGCCGCGTTCTTCGAGTCGTACGAGCGGTGGTGCGCCGAGAACGGGGTCGTCGCCACGTTCGTCCGCTTTCATCCACTCCTCGAGAGTCAGCGCCTCGCCGAGGGCCGCTGGCACGTCGAGCAGACCGGGCACACGATCGGGTGGCACGTGGAAGGTCGCTCCGCCGAAGACATCGCCGCGGGCATGGACCCCCACCATCGCCGTGCCCTCCGCAAGGCGCAGGCACAGGATCTCGTGGTCACCGTGGCGGTCGGGCCCGACGACCTGAGCGAGTTCGTCTCCCTGTACCAGGCGACGATGCGACGTCTGAGCGCCTCCGCGTTCTACTTCTTCCCGGACGCATATTGGCGCCATCTGACGGATGTCCTCCGCGGCGCGATCGTCTGCGTCGATGCGCGGCTCGAGGGCGAGCTCGTCGCAGGCATGATCTGTCTCTCGGCCCCCCCGCTGCTTCACTACCACCTCGGCGCGTCGTCGGAGCGTGGCCGGGGACTGGGCGCCAACCACCTCCTGTTCTACGAGGCTGCCGCCTGGGCCGCTCACCAGGGGGTGCAGCGCTTCCACCTCGGAGGCGGAGTCGGTGGATTCGAGGACTCGCTCTACGAGTTCAAGCGTCGCTTCGACCCCACGGGAGCGCTCCCGGCGTATACGGGGAAAGCGGTGCACGACGCCGAGGCGTACAAGGCCCTGTCCGGAGAGGACGAAGTCCAGTACGCCGGCTACTTCCCCGCATACCGTCGGTCGAGCGGAGCCTCGTAGCCCGTTATCGTGGCGCGGTGATCCGCCGGGCCCTGTTCTGGGGAAGCGTGGGCGCGCTTGCGTGGACCCATGTGGGGTATCCGGCGGCGGCGGCGGCGCTCGCGCGCATCCGCCCGCGGCCCGTGCGCAAGGACGACGTCACTCCGGACGTCTCGCTGATCGTCGCTGCCCATGACGAGGAGGACGTGATCGGCCGCCGGATCGAGAACCTCCTCGCGCTCGACTACCCCTCCGACCGCTTCCACGTCGTCGTCGTCTCCGACGGCTCGACCGATCGTACGAACGAGATCGTTCGGGACCTCGCCGAGCGCTTCGACAACGTTCGGTTGCTCGAGTGCGAGCGAGCGGGGAAGGCGACCGCCCAGAACACCGCCGTCGCGCAGTCGGACGCAGAGGTCGTCGCCTTCTCGGACGCGAACTCGCGCTGGGAGCCCGATGCGTTGCGCAAGCTCGTCCGCAGCTTCGCGGACTCCGAGGTCGGATACGTCTGCGGGCAACTCCGGCTCGAGTCCGTGGACGGCATGAACCAGGAAGGCCTCTACTGGCGCTACGAGCTCTGGCAGCGGGAGAGCGAGTCCGCCATCGGCTCCATCACCGCCGGAAACGGCGCGATCTACGCCGTGCGGCGCTCGGATTACCTCGGGTTCGACGACCCGCGGATCGGCCACGACTTCGGGCTGCCGTTCCGGCTCGTCCAGCGCGGACGGCGCGCGGTGTACGACGCGGAGGCGATCGCATGGGAGAAGCCTGCGATCGACGCCGAGGCGGAGTACGGCAGGAAGGTGCGCATGATGACGCGCAGCTGGCGGCCGCTCCTCGACGGGTCACTCGCACGGACGAACGACACGCTCTTCGCGGCAGAGCTCGTCTCGCACCGCGTGCTCCGGTACGGAAGCGGCGTCCTGCACCTCGTACTCCTGGGCTCCACTCCCGGGCTCGTCGGGGAGGGTCGTCTCTACCGGCTCGCGCTGCTCGGCCAGCTCGGCTTCCTCGCGCTCGCACTCGCCGGGCGGACGCGTCTCCCTGTACCCGGGGCCGGGATTGCCTACTACTACCTCCTCACCACGGCCGCGACCGTCGAGTCGCTCGTCCGCTACCTCCGCAAGGGCTCGCCGGCAACGTGGGCGAAGGCCGAGGGGACCCGCTGAAGACCGTCCTCTTCGTGGGAGGCGGCCGCCACCAGCGCCGCGCAATCCTGCGGGTCCAGGAGCTCGGACACCGCGTCGTCGCGGTCGACCGGAACGCGAGCGCGCTCGGCCTCGAGGCCGCCGACGTCGCGGAGCTAGTCGACTTCACGGACATCGAGGGGGTGACGGAGGTGGGCCGGCGCCACGGCGTGGACGGCGTGATGACCGTCGCCGCCGACCGCGCGGTGCCAGTGGTGGCCGCGGTCGCAGAGGAGCTCGGGCTCCCGGGGATCGGAATCCAAACCGCGCGCCGGATGACGCACAAGCTCCTCATGCGCGATGCCTTCGCCGCAGCCGGCGTGCCGCAACCTCCCTACGCGGAGCTCCGCTCACCTTCCAACATCGACAGGGCCCTCGACGCGGTCCCCGTGCCTGCGGTCCTCAAGCCCGTCGACTCCGGCGGTCAGCGCGCCGTCTTCCGCATCGAAAGCCGTGAGGACCTCGAGCGGCAGCTCGCAGACGCGCTCGAGGAGTCGCCGACCGGCGTCGCGATCCTGGAAGAGTTCGTCGACGGCGTCGAGATGAACGGGATCGTGGTCGCGCGAGCGGGCGAACCGGCGCTCCTCACGCTCTCGGACCGGCTGCGGCCGTCCGGCATCGGGTTCGGGGTCGGATGGATGCACGTATACCCGCCGTCGACCGACGGCGACCAGCTCGGTCGCGCTCGCAGGATCGCCGTCGACGCCGTGCGTGCGCTCGGCCTCCGAGAGGGGGTCGCGTTTCCCCAGCTCATCGCCGCGCCGGACGGCCGTACGGCCGTGGTCGAGGTCGCCGCACGCATCGCAGGCGGCCAGATGGCTGACCTCGTGCGGCACGCCGTCGGCGTCGACGTGGTCGAGATCGCCGTTCGTCAGGCGCTCGGCGAGGGGGTGCCCGACGAGCTCGCGCTGCCCCGCTTCTCCCAGCCGCTGGCGATCCGGTTCTTCACCGCCTCGCCGGGTCCCCTCCCCACCGGCCGGGTCGTACGGAACGGCGATCTCGATCGGGTACTCGCAGCGCAAGGTGTCGTACAGGCTGAGACCTACCTCGAGATCGGCGAGACGATCCGCCCGGTACGACGCGACGGCGACCGTCGCGGGTACGTCATCGCACTCGCGGACGATCCGGACGAAGCCGTGCGACGGGCGGACGCGGCGGCGGCTCTCTTCGACGTGGAGGTGGTCGCATGACGTGCGCGTTCGAGCTGGATCACTACCGCGAGCTCCTCGAGGCTGCGAAGACCGGCGGCTATCGATTCGCGAGGTTCGGCGAGGGCCCGGAGCGGGGCGACCTCTTTTTCCGCCATGACGTCGACCTGTCCCTGCAGGCGGCGGTCACGATGGCCGAGCTCGAGGCAGAGCACGATGTGAGGACGACGTACCTCCTCATGACGGAGTCCCTCTTCTACAACCTCGCGTCGCCCGACGGCGTGGACACGATCGCGTGTCTGCGCGAGCTCGGACACACCGTAGGGCTGCACGCCGTTCATCCGAACGTCGCGTTGGACGACCGTTTCGCTCCCGTCGTCTCGTGGCACAACCCCCAGCCCGAGTACATGTCGGACGAGATCCCGAACGCGGCCAACACCTACGGCGAGCGCTACTTCTCGCCCCAGACGTACCGCTCGGACTCGAACCAGCGTTGGCGAGCCGGGTGCCCGCACGAGGAGCTGCGTACTGGCTCGTTTCCCTGGCTCCAGATACTCGTCCATCCCGAGATCTGGGTGTACCCGGGCGCGACCATGGGCCAGACGATACGCGCGCTGCTCGACGCGGAGAGAGAGCGCCGGCTGTCACAACTCGTCGCCGACGGAATCGACGTTGGCTGACACACCCGGACGCGCCACGAGCAGCAGCCGAGTGGGAAGAACGGGGACGGGGGGTAGCACCATCCGCGTCGTCCATTGCCCAGTCAACACCGCCGGGGTCCCGTGGACGAACGTGGAAGCGCTCCGACGCCGGGGAGTCGACGCGAAGCTCGTGGTCTTCAACCGGTACGCGCTCCATCCTGAGGCCGACTGGTCACTCGAGCGGCAAGGTGGCTTCCTGCGCAAGCAGGCGATGCAGTGGCGGGCGCTGCTGCGACTTCTGCCGCATACAGATGTCTTCCACTTCTACTTCGGGCTCACCCTCGTGCCGAGCTCGGTTCAGTTCCCGATCCTGCGTGCCTTCCGCAAGAAGTCCGTCATGCACTACCTCGGCTCAGACATCCGCGGCAAGTCGCGCCAGGAGCTCGCCTTTGCGCGCAGGGCCGGAGCGCAGATCGTTGGCTCGTACGACGCCGCACGCTGGGTTCCGGAAGCCGAGGTCGTTCTGCCGGGGGTCGCCGTCCGTGAAATCGAGCCATCCCCACCCGGCACACGCCGTCGCCCCGTGATCCTGCACGCGCCGTCCTCGCGCCAGCGCAAGGGCACGGACGACGTGGTAGCGGCCTGCGAGGGGCTCGACGCAGACCTCGTCCTCGTCGAGGGTCTCCACCACGCCGAGGCATTCGAGCGCTACCGCGATGCCGACATCGTCGTCGACCAGCTCAACGCGGGCTGGTACGGGCTCTTCGCGATCGAATGCATGGCGCTCGGCAAGCCGGTCCTCGCCTTCCTGCACGAGGACGCCGTGCGACGGACGGAGCAGGAGCTGGGCGAGCGTGTACCGATCGTCCGCACGACGAGAGGCGATCTGCGTTCGACGCTCGAGCGCCTCGTGGCAGCGCCCGCCGAGCGGCGGCGAATCGGCGAGGAATCGCGCCGTTTCGTCGAGCGCGTGCACGACATCGAGCGTGGGGTCGACCGCCTGCTCGCCGTCTACTCTCGCCTCTAGTGGCCGGCCTCGACTCGCAGCTCTGGCGGCTCGGCAAGCACTCCGTGATCTACGGCCTCGGTGGCCTCGTCTCACGGATTCTCGCGGTGATCCTGCTGCCTCTCTACACGAGGTATCTGTCACCGTCCGACTACGGCGAGGTCGAGACGCTCATCGCGCTTACGACCGTGATCGGGATCGTCCTGCGCATGGGGATCTCGGCCGCGTTCTTCCGTTTCTACTTCGACTCGCCGGAGCCCGAGCAGCGGCAACTCGTGCTCCGCACCTCGTTCTGGTTCACGATGACGATGGCGACCGTCGGCATGCTGCTGGGGTTCGCATTCTCGAAATCGATCTCGGATTGGCTCTTCGGATCGACAAGCGAATCCGGGCTCGTGGCAGCCTCCTTCGTCGGGCTCTGGGCAGGGATGAACTACGAGCAGCTCACGTCGCTCTTCCGGGTCGAGGAGCGCTCCGTCGCGTACGTGTCCGCGAGCATCGCCAACATCCTGATCACCATCGGAGCGACCCTCTTCCTCGTGGTCGGGCGGGAAGCGGGACCGATGGGCGTCATCGTCGGAACCTTCACGGGAACACTCGTCGTCTACTTCGCGCTCATCGGCTACCGACGAGATCAGCTCGGTCTTCAGTTCGACCGCCATCTCCTGCGCCGGATGAACCGGTTCGGCCTTCCGCTCGTCCCGAGCGCGCTGTTCCTCTGGGCGACCAACTTCAGCGACAGGCTGTTTCTCGTCAGGCTCGCCGACACGCGCGAGGTCGGCCTCTACTCCGTCGGCGTCCGAATCGCCTCCGCGATGGTGCTTCTCCTGGCTGCGTTCCGGGCCGCCTGGCCGGCATTCGCCTACTCGATCGACGACGATCGAGAGGCGAAGCTGACGTACGCGTACGTGCTCACCTACCTCGTCTTCGTCACGAGCTGGGTCGCAACCGGCCTGACGCTCCTTTCGCCGTGGCTCGTCCGCTGGCTCTCGGCGCCGGCGTTCGAGAGCGCATCGAGAGTGGTCGGGCCGCTCTCCTTCGCAGCCGTCGCGCTCGCCGGCTACATCGTGGTCGCAATCGGCGTGGGCCGCGTACGTCGCACCCGGTTCAACTGGATCGTGACCGGCGCCGGGGCGGGCGTGAACGTCGTCCTGAACCTGATCCTCATCCCGCCCTACGGGATGATGGGCGCAGCGATCGCGACCATCGCGGCGTTCGCGACGATGTTCGCAGGCATGAGCTGGTGGGCCCAACGGATGTACCCGGTGCCGTACCAGTGGCGCCGGGTGCTGACGGCCGCGCTCGCGGGAGCAGCTCTCGCGGTCGGTGGCAAGCTCGTCGGTGGAGGGCTCGTCGTCTGCCTCCTCCTCGCGCTCGCATACCCGTTGGTCCTCCTTCCGCTCGGCTTCTACCTCCCCGCCGAGCTCAGGCGTATGCGCCGGCTCGTCCCGGTCCTGCGATAGGCGCCCCGACGCTCTGGTGGGGGAACGAGCCTAGGCTGAGCCAGTGAACCGCGCGTGCACGCGGCGAAGCGCGTCGATCGAGTCCTCGATGTCCGCGTCCGTGTGCGCGGGCGAGAGCGGGAGCGAGAGCACCTCGTCCCCTGCCCGCTCGGCTACCGGAAGGGGAGGTTGCTCGGGAAAGCGTTCGCGATACGCGGTAAGCCGGTGCACGGGGAGGAAGTGGATGCTCGTGCCGATCCGCTCTTCCTGCAGCGCTTGCTGGTACTCGTCGCGCGTGCCGCCGGCGACCTCGGGGTCGATGCGGACGATGTAGAGGTGGAGCGCGTGCGTGTCGCGTGAGTCACGGGCGAGCGCCTCGATGCCCTCGAGGTTGGCAACTGCCGCGTCGTAGGCCGCGAACTGGCGGAGCCGGATCTCGCGATGCCGCTCGATCTTGTCGAGCTGGCAGAGAGCGATCGTGGCGAGAACGTCCGAGAGGTTGGCCTTGTACCCGGGAACGGGAATGTCGTAGCGCGAGCCGTGACCGCGGCGCATCACCCGCAGGTCGTCCACCGTCCGCGCGACGTCGTCGCGGTTCGTCGTGATGACCCCACCCTCGCCGGCGGCGACGTTCTTCGTGGCGTAGAGAGAGAAGCACGTCGCCTCGGAGAGCCCGCCGATCTTCCGACCCCGGTACTCGCTCTCGACCGCGTGCGCAGCGTCCTCGATGATGGGGATACCCAACCTCTGCAGTGGCTCGAGGTCGGCGGGCTGGCCGGCGAGATGGACGGGCAGCAGTGCCTTGGTCCTCGGGCCGACGAGCGCTGCGACGTGCTCGGGATCGATGTTCAGGTCGTTGGCGCGAACATCGGCGAAGATGGGCACAGCGCCCGCATGGACGATGACGTTCGCGGTGGCGGGCCACGTGATCGACGTCGTGATCACCTCGTCGCCGGGGCCGACTCCGAGGGCGACGAGCGCGAGGTGAAGGGCGGCCGTGCCGGACGTCACGGCCAAGGCGTGCTGGGCGCCGACGTAGTCCGCGAAGCGCCGTTCGAGCTCGGCCGCACGCGGCCCGGTCGTCAGCCAACCCGAGCGAAGCGTCTCGGCGACCGCCTCGATCTCCTCGTCACCTATCGCCGGCGGCTGGAACCCGAGGAACGTGGCACGGCGCGTCGACTGGGAGGTCTCCATGCGACCGACAGCCTACTCGCCGCTAGGGCGGGCTCGCAGCGGCCCGCGCCGTCCTCGTCTCCAGGCGAACGCAGCCGAGAGCGAGATCCGCGCGGGAGAGGGCCTGCGCGCGCGTCTTGCCGACGGCGAGCACGGCGCCGGCACGATCCGAGCCCTGGCGAAGCGTCGCGAACGTGTATCCGGGCGTGCGATACAGGCGCAACCACACGACGCCCGCCTGGGCTTCGGCGGCACCGACTCCCTCGACCGACTCGAGCGCCCCGACCGGTGGCACCAGGAAGCGGACGCATGCCCCTCCCACCTCGCCGCGAGGAAGAAGAAGCTCGTCCGGAATCGGCGAGTCGAGTGCGGCCGCGAGTGCAAGCCCGTTCAGGTCGACACCCAGCGCGGCCTCGCAGAGCTCCGCGTCGTGCCCTCCTCCGAGCCGGGCCGCCAGCTCGGCGACGCGGACACCGTCCGTGCCGACGAGCACCTGCGTATAGGTGGGGCCGTCTCGGACCCCGATCGCCTCGGCAGCCGCGCGAGCTGCCTCCACAGCTGCAGCCACGTCTCCGGGGCTGAGCTCGCTCGGCCAGACGTGGGCGAGCGCAACACCGAACGCGGGCGGATCGGCAACGACGCGGTCGGTCACCGTCAGGGGCTGGAACCTGCCACGGACGGAGAACGCGTTCACGGTCAGCTCGGGGCCTGCGACGAGCTCCTCTACGAGTACGACGTCGCCGCGAGCCGTCTCGAGCGCGTGCTCGAACGCTGCTGTGAGCTCATCGGCGCTTCGAGCGATGCCGAGCCCTCTCTGCCCCTGCCGGTCCGGAGGCTTGACGACACACGGAAAGCCGAGCAGGTCGACCACCTCGCGCGCCTCCTCGATGCTCGCGCACACGCGGAAGCGAGGTTGCGGGACCCCCGCCTGCTCGAAGCGCTCGCGCTGAAGGAGCTTGGAGGTCGCGAGCAGCGCAGTCCCGGCCTCGAGCGGATGGGGCAAGCGCAGCCGCTCCGCGATTCGAGCTGCCACCGCGACCGGATAGTCGATGCCGGGCGCGATGATTCCCTCGACTCGCTCGGTCGCCGCAAGCCGTTCGATGGCTTCCTCGTCCTCGAATGCAGGGATGAGCGCCCGCTCATGGGCAAAGCGAAAGCCTGGAGCCGCGGGATCACGGTCGACTGCGACGACGTGATAGCCGCGCGTGTGTGCTGCCTCGAGCAAGCCGAGCTGAGCCGGCCCCGCCCCTAGTACGAGAATCCTCGGAGGCATCAGGAGACGTCGTGTAACCGGACGCCTACGCGGCGCAGCCAGTGCGTCCGAGGGACGTCAGACCTGGAGCGCCGTTCTCGCCCGCTCGTGGATCCCTCTCCACCAGGTCTCGTTCTCCCGGTACCAGGCCACGGTCGAGGCAAGGCCCTCCTCGAAGGAGGTGCGCGCCTCCCAACCGAGGAGGCGCCGCGCCTTCTCGGTCGAGCCGATGTGACGGTCGACCTGGCCTTGGCGCTCGGGGACGTTCACCTTCAGCGACGCCGGCTTGTCGAGCGTCTCGAGCACCAGGTCCGCGATCTCGGTTACGGAGATGTCGATCCCCGTGGCGACGTTGATCACCTCGCCCGCAACGAGCTCGAGAGGCGCCTCGATCGCGGCGGCGATCGCCTCCGCATCGTCGTCGACGTAGAGCCAGTCGCGTGTCGCGTGCCCGTCCCCGTGCACCGTCAATGGCTCGTCCAAGAGGGCGCTCGTGATGAAGCGCGGAAGGACCTTCTCGGGGTGCTGGCGCGGGCCGTAGTTGTTGAACGGCCTGAGGATCATGATCGGAAGGCCGTAGGTCACGTAGTAGGAGTACGCGAGCCGGTCGGCCCCCGCCTTGGTCGCTGCATAGGGACTGCGCGGATTGAGCGGGTGCTCCTCGCCCATCGAATCTCCCTCGGCGGTGCCGTAGACCTCGCTCGAGGAGATGAGGATGAAGCGCTCGACCGACGCGGCCCGCATTGCATCGAGCAGGATCTGCGTCCCCTCAACGTTCGTCGTCACGAATTCGGAGGCACCGTCGACGATCGATTTCTGGACGTGCGACTCGGCAGCGGCGTTCACGATCACGTCCGTGTCCGCGACCACACGCCGCACTAGGTCGGCGTCGCGGATGTCGCCGTGCACGAACGAGAGCCGCTCGTGGGACAGCACGTCCTCGAGGTTCTCGAGGTTCCCCGCATAGGTGAGCGCGTCGAGCGAGACGACCTCGTGCGGGGTCGCCGATAGCAGGTAGCGGACGACGTTCGACGAGATGAACCCTGCTCCACCCGTCACGAGTACCCGTTTGCTGCTCACACCAGCCTCATTTCCGTCGCGCCGACAAACCGCGACACACGTGCCGCGCAGAATCGCCGTAAGTGCCGCCGCCTCGACACCTCACCCTCCGGTCGCGGCATCGGAAGAGGATATCGACGCCGCCGACGGCAGGGTGACACGAACGCGCCGGCGCTGACCGTCTACTTGACGAGAAAGGCCATCCCCCTGCCGATGGCGATGGGCTCCCGCCGCTCCTGCGAGGCGAACCGAGGGAACGCGTCACTCGCGTTGACGTCGTCCGAGATGAGCACGCCGCCATCGCGAAGCGCTTCCCAGGCCTCCGTGAACTCGAACCACATGCACTCGAAGGAGTGCTCGCTGTCGTGCATGAAGGAGTCGATCGACCCGAGCCTCGAAAGGAGAGACGGCAGCTCGTCCTGACTCCGCCCAAGGATGAGCGTCCAGCGCTCCCGCAGCCGCTCCGGAATGAGCCACCCGGGCATGCTCTCCGGCGGAATCCCCGCCCGTCCTGCCCCCTCGTAAAACGTCCCCGACGCGTGCTCGACGCCGACCTCGCGGGGAAAGTCGATCGAGTGGAGCTCGCCTTCTCC
Source organism: uncultured Actinomycetes bacterium (assembly GCA_963716975.1). Classification (GTDB taxonomy): domain Bacteria; phylum Actinomycetota; class Thermoleophilia; order Gaiellales; family Gaiellaceae; genus GMQP-bins7. Next base: position 15,005 of record CAVQVA010000051.1, read on the forward strand.
GTTCTCCTCGAGCGCCAGTAGCGCGAAGGCCGTGGAGAACCCGTTCGCGACCCCGGTCTCCACTGCAATCCGGGGCTTCACGGTGCGCAGTATCGCGTAGAGGTATATGCGCTCGGCGACGCCGATTCCTCCCGGCGTGTAGCTATCGCCCGAGACGAGCGCGTCGTAGTCGCGACGCTTGTCCCGGATGTGCTCGAGGAGGCCGCTCTTCCGGATCTCGCGTTCGTACGACTCGAGAGCCTGCGGGTCATGGAGAAACGACTCGACGAGGTTCCGCCTGATCCGACGCTGGAATGCGTGCCTGCGCGGGTGCGTGGCCGAGCGCAGCGCTCGACGTAGCGAGCGGTATGTCCTGGACCGTGCGACCGCTGCGCGCGTGGACTCGAGACCTGGCACGCCGAGATTCTGGCAGCTCAGGAGAGCCAGGCCTCTGCCTCTGCCGCGAGCTGGCCAGCAGTCATGCAGACCCCGCCGCGCTCGCGCACCGCGTCGAGGAGCCGGACGTACAACCGGTCCCATCCTCTCGCAGTCCCCGGATCGAAACGGTCGGTGTGCCACAGTACCGAGAAGCCGCCACCGTGCGCCGCCGCCCAGTCGAGCAGCGCGAGGAGATACCGCTCGGCGTCGCCCGCCGAGAGTCCGAGGTAGCGCTCCTCGGCGAGCGTCACGTCCATGAATGCGAGAGGAATCTCGACGAGGTCGAGCGGCCGGTCCGCCCCGATGTCCCACGGGCGGAACGGATGGGCGATTCCTGCGCGGAAGCCGGGAGTATCCGGATACCCGAGGGTCGTGTCGTACCGGAAGCCCAGCGCGGGGAGTGGCGCGAGATTCGAGTGTGGATCGACCCGGAGATAGTGGTAGCGCAGGCCCCGAACACCGTCCGCCAGCGCTTCGAGCGCCCGCGCTTCGTCCGCCAGCAGGCCCGGATTCTCGGCGGCCAGATAGCTCCCGTGGAGCCCGATCTCGCCGCCAAGCGACGCAATCGTCTCGACGAGGCGCGGCCGCAAGCGTGCGTACGTCTCGGGAGCAGGCCCGTCTCGGCGGTCGTGATGGCCGGCGAGCAGGAAGAAGCTCGACGAGGCGGAGTAGGAGCGCTCGACCTCGAGCACGTCCTCGAAGCACCAGTTCGGGTCGGTTCCACGAATCCTGTGCACCGGCACCTTCGCCAGTGCACGACTCTCGATGAAGACCCCGGTCGCCCGCCCGGCGCGCAGGTGCGCTTTCAAGCGCGAGGCCGAGCGACGAATCCCGCCGCGCGTCCACCGCCAGGGAATGTCGACGTCATGCGTGAGCGCGACCGCAAAGCGCGCGCCGCCCCAGCGCGGAGGCTCGAGCCCGAGCCGCGCGCGGAGCCGCTCGAGCGGTGGGTCGAGCGGGTCGAGACACGATGCTGCGGCCGGAAACCGGCCGTGCGCGTCGCGCTGCCCGCGCACCTCCTCGAGCCGGGCGAGATCGAAGAACGCCTCGGCGAGCTCGTCGCCGCTCGGCCGCTCTCCCCGCTCGACCTGCGCCCACGCCTCGGCGTGATATGGCAGATCGTCGCCGAAGCCGACGTTGCGGCCTCCGATGGTGTCGAGCACCCAGCGCGCGCGTCGCTCGACGCTTGCCGGAATCAGCGGACGGCGCCCCGGACGACGCGAGCTCCGTACGCAAGCGCAGGACGAAGGTCATCACGCGCAAAGACCGCGTCGACGTATGGAGGACGTGGGACCGCCGGCCTCTCGCCCGCGAGGAAGGTGATCGCCCAGCGCCTGCTCTTGCCGTTCATCGACATCGTGGGTAGCGGAAGGCCGAGGAGATCACAGTACGCGAGGTGGGGCAGGTCGACGCCACACGCGGCGGCGAGTCCGTGCCACTGCCAGAGCCGCGGGTTGATCTCCATCAGCTTGTACCGCCCGTCCCGCGGGTCGCGCTTGAACTCGACCTGCGACAGCCCGCGAAACTCGAACGCAGCCAACAAACGGAGGCCCGCATCCACGACCTCGTCCACCCAGAGTGCCTCACCAACCCGGCACGTCCCGACGAACCTGGGAGTCTGGCGGAGCTTGCGCCCACAGAAGAGGCCGAGCGGCCGCCCGGTCGCGTCGAGGTAGCTGCCGAGCGTGTAGAGAGCGTCGTCACCTCCGGGAATCAACTCTTGCACCATCGGCTCCCACGGTTCGGCGCAGGCGTAAGCGTCCTCGAGCTCCGCTCTCGTCTCGCACCGAAAGCCCTGGCGCCGGTGACGCCGCTTGAAACCGATGGGATCGGCGGGTTTGACCAGTACCGGATAGCCGAACTCGACGGCCAGCGCGCCGGCTTCGTCGGCCGTCTTGGGATGGCCGGTTCGAGGCATGTCGATCCCGGCGGCCTCGGCGCCCGCAAGCTGCACGCGCTTGTTCTGGATCCGGGCCAGGGTCTCCCAGGAAGGAAATGGATAGCGGAAGCGTTCGCCGAGCTCGGCTTGACGGCGGGCGACAGCGTTCAGGCCCTCGTCGTGGGTGGGGAAGATCGGCGCGGGTCGACCGAGCGCGTCACCAAGGGCTGCAAGCACCGCGACGAAGCCGTCTTCGTCCGCGCACGGATCGGGAGCGAGGATGGGATGCGCGTAACGGGAACGGAATCCGAGAGCCCAGCGCCGGTGATCGACCGCCAGCACCGGAACCTTGGCTCTTCCGAGTGAGCGGATCGCTGCGAGCCCGTTCACGAAGCCCACGTCGACGACGATCGCCGGGAACTCGGCTCGTGACCGCACGTGCGCAACAACCCGCTCTTGTTCCGGGAGGTCCCTCACGAGCTGGATTCTAGAATCGGCGCGTTGGCTCTCCGTGTCCTCCACTGTCCCGTCAACCTCGCGGGTACGGGATGGTCGAACGTGCGGGCCCTGCGACGCAGGGGAGTGGACGCGCGCATGCTCGTCTTCAGGCCTCAGCCGTGGAGGCCAGGCGAGCACGACATCGACCTGAAGCTCGCGGGAAAGAGCCTGGTGCACCGGCAATTCGTCCAATGGAAGGCACTCGCCACGTACCTTCCCGAGACGGACATCTTCCACTTCTACTTCGGGCAGACGCTCGTCCCCAGGATGTTCCAGTTCCCCCTCCTTGGGCTGACCAGGAGGAAGTCCGTGATGCACTTCCTCGGCGACGACATTCGTGGAAAGACACCGGACGAGCTCGCGTACGGGAAGCGGGCCGATACCCAGATCGTCGGCTCCTATGCTGCGACCCGCTGGGTTGCCGAGGCTGTCGTCGTGCCCCCGGGCCTCGATCTCGAGGCATATACGCCAGTCCCGCCGGTCGAGCGCGAACGCCCGCTGATTGTCCATGCGCCTTCCAACCTCGAGAAGAAAGGCACCCGGTTCGTGATCGAGGCTTGCGAACAGCTCCCCGTCGATCTCGACGTCGTCCACGGAGTGCCACACGAGGAGGCCGTCGAGCGCTTCAAACGAGCCGACATCGTCGTCGACCAGATGCACTACCTCTGGCACGGGGTGTTCGCTATCGAGTCGATGGCCTACGGAAAGCCGGTCGTGACATCGCTCGATCCCGAGGCCCTCGCGAAGACCGAGGAGGCGTTCGGCGTCCAGGTTCCGATCGTCCCCGCGACGAAGGACGACCTCGTCGAGAAGCTCGGCCCACTGGTCGAGTCCTTCGAAGAACGGAAGCGACTGGGCGAGGCCGGTCGCGCTTATGTCGAGCAGGTGCACGACATCGACAGGATCGCCGGGAGACTCATCGAGATCTACGAGAGTCTCTAGCGTGTGCGGAGCCGGCTGACCGATTGATTTTTCTCCACTCGTTGTAGAAGATTCCACCGGTGCGAGACGAGCTCGAGCTCAACGATCCCGCCGCCGTGAAGGCGCTCTTCGACCCGCTGCGGTTCCGCCTGTTCGGCCTGCTCCGGACGCCTCGTTCCGTTCCCGAGCTCGCTCGCGCCGTCACGCTTCCGGCGGATCGCCTCTACTACCACGTCCGTCTCCTGGTCGAGGCGGGCCTCGTGCAGCAGGTCGACACGCGCGCCTCCGGCCGGCACACGGAGCGGGTCTACGGCCGCACAGCTGAACGGTTCACGTTCTCGGGTGAGCTCGACCTCGCCGGCGAGAGCCCGCTTCGCGGAATCACGGACGAGGTCGAGAATGGCATCCGTGCAGCGTCCGCGGAGGATCCCGCATCCGTCTCGTACCACGTCTACTCGCTAACCGACGCGCAAGCGCGCGAGCTCGAGGCGCGTCTCCGTGGGCTCATTGCGGAGTACGACGACCGCGGGCGGGCGCAGAAGGGCACGCGCCGCTTCGGCGTGCTGGGCGTGCTCGCTCCGCTCCCTGGGCAGGAGCCGTTCGCGGAGTCGTGATCGACATCCGCGATCTCCGCTCGGACGAGCTCGACTTCCTTCGCGAGATGCTGCTCGCCGCCCTCGCCTGGCGAGCCGACATCGAGCTCCCTCCTACCGAATGGGTCCTTGCGCACCCCCAGGTCGTGGTCTTTCACGAAGGCTGGGGTCGCGCGGGGGACACGGCGCTCGTCGCGGTGGAGGACGGACAGCTGCAAAGGGGTCGTCTGGTATCGCGTGTTCACGGATGCAGAGCACGGCGAGGGCTATGTGGACGAGCGGACACCCGAGCTCGCGATCGCAGTCGTCGAAGGCGCGCGCGGCCGCGGCATCGGGCGGCAGCTGCTCGACGCGGCGCACGAACGCGCGCGCCGTGACGGGTTCTCGCGCATCTCACTCAGCGTCGACGCCGCCAATCCCGCCCGCCGCCTGTACGAGCGCGTCGGCTACGAGCCGTTGGGCGACGACGGCCACATGATGCTCGAACTGCGCTGACCGAGCGCAGCGAGCGACGTCAGGTGACGATGCGGTAGACCTGGAAGCATTCGGCGTACTCCCGGTTCACGTTGACGCCATGGACACGGGCGAGGTTCCAGATGTACTCGGGATCGGCGTACCGGCGGTGCTGCTGGGAGGCGTATCGGGCGAGCGCCGCGACCTTGCGCTCGAGGTGCCGCTTCTCGAGCGCGACATAGGCGCCGTACGAGAAGTCGAAGTTGTTCCACGGCACCTCGTAGCCGAGGATCGTCGTGCGCTTGAACGCGCGCAGCCCCTCCTGCGCGATCGTCTGGTGATCCTGGTGGACGTCGTGGTGGGAAGGCTGGAAGACGACGTCGGGCTGCAGCTCCTCCCACAGCGCCACCAGGAGCTCGAGGAGGTCCTGCCGGCGCTCGGGGAAGGTGCGGACGTCGAAGTCGTGGACGGTGAGCGAGGACTCGGGAATCCCGAGCTCCGAGGTCGCCTCTCGGACCTCGCGGGCGAGCGTGTCGGGCTCGAAGCCGGGCGGAAGCGACCGCGTGGCGATGGAGAACGCCACGTAGCGCACGTCGCAGCCCGCCTCGACGAGGCGCGCCATCGTCCCCCCGCAGCCGAGCTCACCGTCGTCGGTGTGCGGTGCGAGCACGAGTGCGCGTTTCCAGGCGAGCACGGGTGGAAGTCGTATCACGGCATCCGCTCCTGGGCATCGCGAGCCTCGGGGACGCCAGCGCCCGAGCAGGCGTCAGGTAGGCTCACCCGGCCCCGCCATGGACCACGACCTCCTGGCCCAAATCGGCGCCGCAGCAGGTGTGCTCGGCTCGGTCCTCCTCCTTGTCGCACGATCGCGAAGCACTTTCCTGGCCGGGCTCGTCCTTCTCGCGCTCGCAGGGCTCGCCCTCGCCGCGTCGCTCGCACCCGGCTCGGCGGCTGACCGGGCCACCTCCCCGGCGGCGATCGCTGCCGCATCGCTCGGCGCGGTCGCGCTCGTGCTGGCGTCGCTGGTCTTCGTGCGCTGGCCCGCGATCGTGATCCCGCTCGCGGTCGCGGCCGCACCCTTCCGTCCGCCCATCGACTTCGGCGAGGGACACCGGTTCCTCGTCGCCATCGCGACGGACGGACGGATCGGGCGGCTGCTCCCGCTCTACGCCGTCCTCGCGGCGGCCGCGATCGCCACCGCGGCGCGGGTCGTCCGCGAGGGGCACGTCGAGGCGATCCCGTCGGAGCTCGCATACCCAGCGGCGTTCTTCACCGGGCTCGTCGGCATCTCGCTCCTCTGGTCCTACGACCTGCCCGCGGGTGCGAACCTCCTCCTCTTCTTCGTCTTCCCGATGGTGCTGCTGGTCGCCGTCGCAGGGCGGACGCCCGTACGCCCGTGGCTCGGACGGTCGCTCTTCCTGATCACGGTCGGCCTCGCATCCGTCTTCGCGGCGATCGGGCTCTGGCAGGCCTACGCGCAGGAGCTCTTGTTCTCGACGCCGCGGGTCGAGGTCGGCAACGTCTACGCCGACTTCTTCCGCGTCACGTCGCTCTTCAACGATCCGAGCCTGTACGGGCGCCAGCTCGTCATCGGGATCACGGTGGTGCTCGTGGCGATGTGGGCGCGTGGGCTGAACGTGGTGCTTTCCGCGCTGCTGATCGGCTTCCTCTTCGCGGGCCTCTATTTCTCCTACTCGCAGTCCAGCATGGTCGCGCTCGCCGTGACCGCCGTGGCCGTCGTCCTGGCGCTCGGCGACCGGACGGCCAAACGGATCGTGGTCGTCGCAGCGGCTCTGATCGTGCTGCTCGGCGGGACCGCGGTCGCCGCGTCGGTGCACGGCGAATCGGCTGGTCGGATCACGAGCGACCGGTCGCGGAGGGTCGACGAGACGACGAAGGTCTTCTTCCAGCACCCGATCGTCGGAGTGGGAATCGGGGGCAGCCCTGCCGCCGCAGCGGACATCGCCGCGCGCGCGCGACGGAAGGCGAACTACGTCTCGCACACCGCACCGCTCACGATCGGCGCCGAGCTCGGGGTCGTCGGCCTCGCCGCGTACGCGGCGCTCCTGGTCGGTGCGGTGCTCCTGCTCGTACGGGTGCGCCGAGTCGACGAGGCGCTCGGCATCGGGCTCGGGGCGGTGCTCCTCGCACTCTTCGTGCACTCGCTCTTCTACGGCGGGTTCTTCGAGGATCCGATCGCGTGGCTCGCGCTCTCGATCGGATCGGCCGTGCTCGTTGCGGCGAGGCACGGCTCGGCGTCGACCCCGCAGGCTCGGACCACTTGACTCGGCGACTGCACGAGCGCGTCGATGCGTGGGTGCTCCTCGCCACGCTCGGCGTCCTCGTCCTCGTCGGCGCTCCCGGGCTCGGCTCCGATCCCTGGCCGTTCGTCACCGGCCCGGCTCACCCACGCGGAGTGCTCGCGTGGCTCGTCCGGACCGCGGACGGGGAGTGGGACGTGGACATCCCGCGCACGGCGGCGGTGCTCGCCGGTCTGCTCGTCGCGCTCGGCGCCCTCGTCGCCGTGCGAATCCCGCGGTGGCGCGGAGGCGTCGCGCTCGTCTTCGCGCTCGCCGTGGTCCTCCTCCTCCTCGTGCCCGCGGTGCTGCTGCAAGCAGGCCTGCGCGACGCGACCGCCCCGTGGTTCCACACGAACGACTCGACGTACCAGATCGAGATCGCCGGGGCCCTCGTCCGTTCCGGCGAGAACCCGTACGGACACGACTACCGGGGCTCCGGGCTCGAGCGGTTCTACAGCCGCGACGGGACCGTGGCGCCGGAGACGCTCGAGAACCAGGTCGCGCTGAAGCACTTCGCCTACTTCCCCGGCACCGCGCTCCTCGCCGCCGCCTGGGGCGTCCTCCCGTCGCCATTCGACGACTACCGCTTCCTCGTGTTGCTGGCGACCATCCTGTGCCTTCCAGCCTTCCTCGCCTTCGAGGCCCCGCTGACGGTTGCACTCGCCGCAGGGGCCGCGCTCGCGGCGAATCCGATCGCCATCCGAGCGGCGTGGTTCGGAACCGCCGATGCGCCGAGCGTGCTCCTGCTCGTCCTCGCGTTCGCGCTCGCGACCCGCTCGAGGTACCTCGCCGCCGGCGCGACGCTCGGAGCGGCAGTGCTCCTCAAGCAGTTCGCGCTCGTCGCGCTGCCGTTCGTCGCGATCGTCGTCTGGAGACGGAGCGCAGACCGGCGCACGCTCCTCCTCGCCGGGGCTGCGGCACTCGGCGTCTTCGCCGTCGGCACGCTCCCGTTCCTCGTCGCCGACTCGGCCGCTCTCTGGCGTGACACGGTGTCGTACGGCGCCAGCACGTACCGGATCATCGGCTACGGCCTCTCCGGCCTCCTGGTCAAGGCAGGCTTCGTCGAGCGGGCCGGCTCGTACCCGTTCGCCCTGCTCGCCGCCCTCGTGTGGCTCCCGGTGACCGTCTGGCTGCTCCGCGCGCAGGCGCGCGCTCGCGCTGCCTGGCTCGGCGCGGCGGGGTTCGCGGCGTCGATGTACGCGCTCCTGTTCGTGAGCAGGGTGTTCCAGACCTCGTACCTCATCTGGCCGCTCGCCGGGATCGCGATCGCGGTGACGCTGTGGGCCGCGGAGCGCAGTCCGTCTAGCACTTCTTGAGAAGGCCGCGGTAGGGCTGCGTCCGCTCTGCTGTCCGGCGGTTCGGACACGGATCGAGCGCCCAGACCCGCGACTTCCCCATGAGGTACACGTGCTTCTCGTCGGCGACGATCGGCGAGTAGCGCCCGTCCCAGAAGCTCCAGGCGAGCTTCCCCGTCCGCGCGTCCAGGGCGAACGTCCCGGGCGGCCCCTCCTTCGTGTCGCGCACGCCGTTCCTCCCGCAGTTGCCGCAGACCGAGAAGTAGACGAGGCCGGCCATCACAGTCGGCGCGCCGTGGATCGAGCCGGATGCCTCGTACGTCCAACGGAGCCGCCCAGTGGCGGCGTCGAACGCGTACAGCTTGCCGTCGTAAGAACCGACGTAGACGGTCTGGTTCCACACGGCAGGCGCCGTGTACACGTACGGCCCCGCCTGCTGCGCCCAGAGCAGGTGGCCGGTGCGGGCGCCGTAGGCGTACACCCAGCCGTCCGTGTTCCCGGCGAAGACGCGCCCGTACGCGACGGTCGGGGTGGCGTAGAAGTATTCCCGGCCGCGCGGGAAGTGAGAGTACGACGTGCTCCGCCAGCGAATCGCCCCGGTCCGGGCGTCGAGCGCGTACATGCTCCCTCCGTTCGTGCCGATGTAGATCGTCCCGTCCGAGTACGCGGGGGAGCTGTCGATCTCCGCGTCCGTCTCCGTCGCCCAGCGCACGCGCTGCGTCCGGAGGTCGACCGCGTACACCTTGTGGTCCCAGCTGCCGAAGTACAGGAGGTTTCCCACGGCGAGGAGCGACGATTCGCTCGGGCCCGAGTCCCGGAAGCGCCACAGCTCTTTTCCCGTGCGGGCATCGACGGCGACGATCAGGCCGGGGACGTCGCGGGGGCCGTACGGGCACGGCCACGGGATGAAGGACTGGTAGACGACGTCGCCACGAACGAGAGGTGACGATGCCGCGCAGTTCCGATACTGGCGGTCCCACAAGATCTTCCCGGTGTCAGCGTCGATGGCCATGAAACGTCCCTTCTCCTGCGCCACGAAGACACGTCCGTCGGCGGCGCTCGCCGGAAACTCGATGTAGTCGCGTGCGGGGACCATCCACGCTCGTGCGAAGGGTGGCCGGTGCCCGTGGACTGGTGTGAAGTGCGTGCGCTCGTCGTCGTACCCGTACATGCGCCACGGGAGCTCCTCGAGCGGCGGGGGAGGGGCGGGCGGCTTCGGGTTCGTCTCGAACTCGACCGTCGCGGACCCGAGTTTGCTGTGCGGCTGCTTCGACCACCAGAGCACCGCGCCTGCGGCAGCGCCGAGGAGCAGGATCGCAGCGAGGACGGCCAGGACAACGAGGAGGCGGCGATTCACGAAGGAGGGGGCTGGGCCAACCCCGGGGCCAGGGTACCAGCGGGAAGGCGGGCCTACGGCGCCGCTGCGACGATCACCCGAGCCCTGTCCGCGAACCGGCCGCTCACGACGTAGACGGGGTAGATCCCCGGCGTGTCCGGCGCACGGAGGACGAGCCGTCGCCCGCTCGCACGTCCCTTGCGGCCGTTGAAGACCCACCGGAAGCGTCGCGCGTCCGTGGAGACACCGATCCCGAACCGCTTCCCCACTGCGGCGTTCACCGTGTCTCGGACGAACTCGACGTACCTGACGCGAACCGACACGGCACGCGTTCGCGACGAGCGGTTGCCCGCCTGGTCGACCGCCCGGAGACGGATCTCGTACGTCCCGGGCCGCGCCGGGTGACCACGTATTCGCCCGAACCACACGAGCTTTCCCTGCGTCTTCCGGTGGCGGTCGAAGACCCGCCGGCGACCGTTGACCAGCATCATCGCGTGAGCCGGCTCGTCGATCTGGAATCGTGCCGTCACCCGGTCGCGACGCCCGTCGCCGTCCGGTGAGAAGACACGTGGGGTGACGCTCAGCACCCGGATCGTTGGAGCGGTGGCGTCCACCCTGATCCTGTTGGGAAGGACGATCGTCCGTCCGTGGCGCTGGAGGTGGATGCGCGGGCCGTACACCCCGTCCGGGACGATCCGGTCGGCGTTGTCGAGACCGTCCCAGACGTAGGAGACCCGCCCTTTCGTCTCGTGTCTCTTCCGGACGAGAGTGCGGATCGACTTCCCGTCGGCGCCGAGGATGTCCACCGTCACCGTCTCCGGACGACGCAGCACGAAAGAGACGACGGCGTCGTCGCGGAGGCACTCGCAGACCGGTGAGAACACCTTGTCTACCTTCGTCCCGATGATCGGGCTCCGCTCGAGCTTCAGGCGCTCGGTGACGGCGAATGCGGCCGCCGTCGCGCCGAGGAGCGCCAGCACGATCAGTGTCTGGGGCAACCGACGCAAGGCGCGCGGATTGTAGTCTCGCGCGCGAACGGGGCCGGCTGCAGGCTCATGGAGCGAGACACGGCACCGGGGTATCAGCCCGATGAAACCGGAACCTCGCCTCTCCGCCCTCGGGACGGTCGAGGACACCAGCGACGCCGATCAGGTTCCTCGCGTTGAAGATCCGCTCCCCGCTGGCCCAGACCATCGCAGTGACGACGAGGACCGGCACCAGCACGAAGAGCGCGCACAGGCGGCCTTCCGGATGACGGAGGAGCAGCACAGTCGGCACGAGCACGGCAGCAGTCGCGCCGACGGCGACCGCGATGCCAAGGTGGCCGACGACTGCTCGTGGGACGAAGAGCGCCGGGAAGAACTGGAGAAAGTTCTCGATCGTCAACCGCGGCGCGGTTGCGTAGAACCCGTGGCGGTACTGGTCGAGCCAGTACGGCGACCAGAGGACGAGCGGGAGCAGCCCGACTGCGAGCGCACCGTCGGCTCGGCCCACGACGGAACGCCCTCGGCCGGATAGCAGGAGCCAGAGACCTCCGGCCGCGAGCGTGAGAAGGAAGAAGTAGTGGGTCAGTGAGCCGACCACCACCACGGCCGAGAGGACCGCCAGCCGGCCGAGCGCGGGTCGTGCTGCCGCCCGTTCGAGCGCCAGCGCGAACGCGACGGATGCAAGTGCCAGGAGCGAGTACGACCGCAGCTCATAGCCGTGCGCGACGAGCATCGCCGCGAAGCTCGAGAGAAGCCCTGCGAGCGCGGCGCCCCACAGCGGGAGGAGCCTCAGGGCGAGCTCGAACGTCAGCAGCGTACAGGCGAGGCTGAACCCGATCGAGAGCGCGCGCACCGTCCGAGCCCTCCCCTGTGGCCCGAGCCTCGAGGCTGCCCGGTCGACGGCGCGGGCCGTCACGTAGTACGCGGGAGGCGTCGACTCGCGAGCGACGATCTGCGCGAGCGTGCTCCTGAGCGTCGGCTCGGAGATGACATGGACCGTCGCGATCTCGTCCTGCCAGAGGGCGTCGCGGACGGCTCCAGGTACCCGTGCGACCAGCGTCACGGCGAGCAGCACTACGATGACTGCCGCCTCGACGCTCATCGCCGGACTGGCCGGTCGCGCGACCGACCTCCCCGTCAGAGTCGCGCTCATCGCGTGCCTTCTTTCGAACCGTCTGCACCAATCCTACGCCTCAGCGGCGGGAAGATGCCGCTCTCGAGCAGAGCGACAGCAGTGCTCAGCGTCTACCGTGCGAGCTCCGTATCGGAAGGCGCAGGCCCGCGGCCGCGCACGAAGCGGATCCAGCTGTTTCGGGCAAGCCAGACGAGGAGCACGACACCGCCGGCCGACAGGGCGACGACGATGATCGTCCCCGCTCCGGGCACGTTCAGG
>CAVQVA010000052.1:0-116280 GCA_963716975.1 uncultured Actinomycetes bacterium
ACGACGCGCCTGAAGGTGCTCTCGAAGCTCGACATCGCCGAGCGCCGGCGCCCACAGGACGGCCGGATCTCGCTCAACGCGACGGCCGTCGGCCGGCTGCTCGACATCCGTGTCGCGACCTTGCCTACGGTCGAGGGCGAGCAGGTGGTCATGCGTCTGATCGACAAGTCGCGTTCGACGCCGACGCTCGAGTCGCTTGGCCTCTCGGAGACGATGCGCGGGCAGATCTCGCAGATCATCCGGAAGCCAACGGGCGCGCTCCTCTCCACCGGGCCGACGGGCTCGGGAAAGTCGACGACTCTCTACGCCGCGCTCGCTCAGATCAACAACCCCGAGATCAACGTGATGACCGTCGAGGACCCGGTCGAGTACCGGCTTCAGGGCATCAACCAGATCCAGATCAACGTGAAGGCCGAGCTGACGTTCGCCTCGGCGCTCCGATCGATCCTCCGATCGGATCCCGACGTGATCATGGTCGGCGAGATCCGAGACACCGAGACGGCGAAGATGGCGATCGAGTCGGCACTCACCGGCCACTTCGTCCTCTCCACGCTGCACACGAACGACGCTCCGGGCTCGCTCACGAGGCTCAACGAGATGGGCGTGGAGCCGTTCCTGACCGGCTCTGCAGTCAGCGCGATCCTTGCGCAGCGCCTCGCGCGGCGCCTGTGCACGAACTGCTGCGAGATGTATGTCCCCACGGTCGACGAGCTCCTCGCCGCGAGGATCTCGCCGGAGACTGCTCAGGCTCGCGAAGGGATGGTCGTCTACCGGAAGGTTGGCTGCCCGCGCTGCAACCGGACGGGCTACAAGGGCCGTATCGGCATCTTCCAGCTCCTGATCATGAACGACGAGCTGGAGAGCCTGGCCGCGGCGAATGCTCCACGGGACGCGATCGACCGGGCGGCGTTTTCTGCCGGCATGCGCTCCCTCTGGGACGACGGCATCGCGAAGGCCGCCGCCGGCCTCACGTCGGTCGAAGAGCTCGCGCGCGTCGTCACGCAGTAGCTCAGAGCCTCTGTTCCAGCACGAAAGAAAAGGGCGCGGTCTCCCGCGCCCTTTTCGAGAACGAGAAGGGTGCGCTAGCAGGTGGCTTCGACCGGAGCGGCGTCGACGCCGGGGCCGGTGTACTTGTGCGTCTTCGCACCACCGGCTGCCGTGCCGTTCGAGTCGCTCTGGATGCAGTAGCCGAGGCCACCGTTCAGGATCGTCGGATCCGGTTCAGGGCGACGCCCTGGTCGATCAGCTTGAGCTGCGCGAGCGTCATGCCCGTAGTAGCGTGTTGTTGTCGGCGTAGTAGGCCTCGACCGCGGGGATCGCGGCGCGGACGTTCGCTCCAGCCGCCCGCTTCTCGGCGCGATCCTTGAAGCCGAGGTAGGACGGAACGGCGATCGCGAGCAGGATGCCGATGATGATCAGGACGACGAGGAGCTCGATGAGCGTGAAGCCCGACTCCTCGTGACGCAGGCGCATGTGCGCCAAGTCGATGTGTCGCATGACGTACTCCTTCGTGTGGACGGCGGAACCACATGCGGAGCATCGGCGCGCCCGCGGCAGGGATCAGTCCCAGAATGGGTGATGTTGCCCCCAAACGTGGGGCAGCTTTGCGAGCTGAAGGTGAGTCGGAGCGACTACTCGACGACTTGGCAGTTCAGGTACTCGAGGGCAAGCAGCGCTTCGTCCACGAAGTGCCGTGCATAGTCAGCGTCCGGGAACTCGAACGGCCTCGAGATCGACTCGCCGGCGGTCTTGCTGACCGGGTACACCTCGGTCTCGACCGTCACCGTGCCGTCCGCGGCGCCGAGTGCGCGAAGCTGGACGACGATGCGACCCTCGCGACGAACCTCATACGAGTAGAGCTCCTTGCGCGCCGAGACTACCTTCGGCGCCTCGTCAGTCGTGGCTCGCGCCGCGCGGCTCATCGCCGCCCTGCGCCGGCGTTGTGCGCCGCCTGGGCGACGAGCTGTGCGTCAGAGCTGGCTGCACCCTCGAGCGTCGAGATGATGCGCCCGGGTCGGCGAACCACGACGACGGTCGGAGTCGACTGGGTCCCGACGAACGTCTGGACCGCTCGTGCGTTCTTCTCGTCGAGCACGTTGACGGCGAGGAAACCGGATCGTGCGGCGTCAGCGCCCTGTCGAGCGGCGACGACGGCTACGCGGTCGGACTTCGTGCTGCCCTGATACAGGGACACGACGACCACTTTCGAGTGGCGAAGCTGGTTCGCGACCTTCGAGGGCAGGCCCGGCAGCAGCACGACCTTCGGGTGCGACGGCGTTGCCGGCCTGGCGTGAGGCCTCGAATGCGGGGCGGTCGGGGACGTCGGCGTCGTCGTGGGCGAGGCGGTTTCGTTGCCACCTCCCAGGAGCATCGGCCGAGCCACCAACAGGAACACAGCCACGGCGAGAGCAACGCCCATGACTGCGAGGTATCGGGTGGGGAAGGGGATCGTCGTGTTCATGGCTCCCTGTGTTATCGGCAGCGAGTGGGGGACGCTTTACCCTCCGGAGCGGTTCTGCGAATGCCCGCGAGAACGCTTCGGAGCATGAAAAGGGCGCGGTCTCCCCGCGCCCTTTCGCATGCCGCTGAGGTCCGACCGCCTACGTGCAGGCAGCTTCGACCGGAGCAGCGTCGACGCCGGGGCCGGTGTACTTGTGCGTCTTCGCACCGCCGGCTGCCGAGCCGTTCGAGTCGCTCTGGATGCAGTAGCCGGTGCCACCGTTCAGGATCGTCGGATCCTGGTTCAGGGCGACGCCCTGGTCGATCAGCCGCAGCTGCGCGAGGGTCATGCCGTTGTAGTTGTTGAAGTCGGCGTAGTACGCCTCGACCGCGGGGATCGCGGCGCGGACGTTCGCTGCCGCCGCCCGCCGCTCGGCGCGATCCTTGAAGCCGAGATAGGACGGAACGGCGATCGCGAGCAGGATGCCGATGATGATGAGGACGACAAGGAGCTCGATGAGCGTGAAGCCCGACTCCTCACCGCGGAGGCGCCGCTGCGCCTTCTCGATGAACCGCATGGAACGCTCCCTTCGGAGTGTATGGAGGGAAACCACACTCGGAGCATCGGTGTGGCCGGGGTCGCCGCCAATCCCAAAACGGGTGATTTGCCACCGCGCGTGAGGTACTTCCGCCACTCAGCAAGGCACGCGGTGAGGTATCGGAGCCGGGGAGCGCTTCAACCGCCGCGAGTGGTTGCGCTGACCGAGAACGACGGGGTCGCATCCGCCATGCGCGGGCAATGAAAGGGCGCGGTCTCCCGCGCCCTTTTCGAATGCCGCAGAGTCCGGCGCTTAGCAGACAGCTTCGACCGGAGCTGCGTCGACGCCGGGGCCGGTGTACTTGTGCGTCTTCGCACCGCCGGCTGCCGAGCCGTTCGAGTCGCTCTGGATGCAGTAGCCGGTGCCACCGTTCAGGATCTTCGGGTCTAGATTGAGGGCGACGCCCTGGTCGATCAGCCGCAGCTGCGCGAGGGTCATGCCGTTGTAGTTGTTGAAGTCGGCGTAGTACGCCTCGACCGCGGGGATCGCGGCGCGGACGTTTGCTGCCGCTGCCCGCCGCTCGGCGCGATCCTTGAAGCCGAGATAGGACGGAACGGCGATCGCGAGCAGAATGCCGATGATGATGAGGACGACGAGGAGCTCGATGAGCGTGAAGCCCGACTCCTCACCACTGAGGCGCCGCTGCGCCTTCTCGATGAACCGCATGGAACGCTCCCTTCGGAGTGATTGGGGGGAAACCACATGCGGAGAATCGGCAGAGGCCCACCAACGTTCTTCCTCAGAATGGGTGATCTCTGGGTGATGTCCGGGTGATTCGCTCCCTCACGCCGAGGGAGTCCAAATAGGAGGATCCGGATCGAGGACGGGTCCGTCTCAGCGGCCCTCGGAACCTGAGACAGACACCGGTTGCGCACCTCTCAAGCCGGGGGCGCTCGCTGCCGATAGACCGCCTCGTGGAGATGACGAGCCCCACACCCGCCGTGCCGAATCCGCACGCCCTAGGCAGTTCGCAATCGGAGCTCCCCCTCTCTATCGACACGCTCCTCGAGCGCGCGGTGGAGATGGACGCGTCCGACTTGCATATCACCGCCGGGTCGCAGCCCGTGATCCGCGTCCACGGCCATATCGAGCAGCTGATGGACCTCCCGCAGCTGGATCCGGACACGACGCGACAGCTCATCTACAGGATCACGACGACCGAGCAGCAGAAGCGCCTGGAGCTCGACCGCCAGCTCGACTTCGCGTACGGAGTGCGAGGCCTCGGCCGGTTCCGCGTGGGCGCCTACTACCAGCGCGAGTCGCTGGCAGCGGCCTTCCGCATGATCCCGGCCGACATCCGGTCGCTCGAAGAGCTCGGTCTTCCGCCCGCTCTCCACGAGTTCACGTCGAAGCCTCGCGGCCTCGTGCTCTTCACCGGGCCGACCGGTTCGGGAAAGTCGACGTCGCTCGCCGCGTTGATCGACGAGATCAACGCGACCCGCCGCGACCACATCATCACGATCGAGGATCCGATCGAGTTCCTCCACTCCCACCGGCGCTGCATCGTCAACCAGCGCGAGATCGGGGGCGACGCCGTCGGCTTCGCGGAGGCGCTTCGCGGTGCGTTGCGGCAGGACCCCGACGTGATCCTCCTCGGCGAGATGCGCGACCTCGAGACGATCTCGACGGCGCTCACCGCGGCCGAGACCGGCCACCTTGTTTTCGCGACGCTCCATACGCAGAGCGCGCCGAGCACGATCGATCGCGTCATCGACGCGTTCCCGGCCGCGCAGCAGGCTCAGGTTCGGATGCAGCTCGCGAACTCGCTCCAGGGCATCGTCACGCAGACCCTCCTCCCGCGTGCTGACGGGAGCGGGCGGGTGTGTGCGCTCGAGATCCTCTTCCTCGACGATGCAATTCGAAACCTGATCCGCCAGGGGAAGATCGAGCAGGTCTACTCGTACATGCAGACCGGCCAGCGTCGCGGGATGCAGACCATGGAGCAGTCGCTCGCGGAGCTCGTCGAGCAACGAGTGGTGAGCGTCCCCGACGCACTGACCCGGACGAGCCGGCCGGAGTCGCTGATCTCGGCTCTCGAGCGTTCCGGAATCCCCGTTCCTTCAATGACCACCGAGGGGTCGCCTGCCTCGACGCCGAGTCTTGGCGCCGGGCTGCGGGTGGCCGGGAGCTAGTCGCCATGTCTTTCTGGGAAGATCGCTTCGTCTACCGCCCTCATGCGAGCGCCGCTCCGGGCGGATCCTCGTCCGACAGCACGGATCAGCCGAGCTCTGGTGAGTCCGAGGTCGGCCGCGCCTGGAGCTATGTCCCCGACGAGCCTGCTTCGACGGACGACGAGCCGGGGCAGACCTTCGGCTTCGGCGCGCCCGAGGACGTGGATGATCCCGTCGCCGAGGTTGCCGACGCCGTTGCCGAGGTCCAGTCCGACGATTCTCATGAGCCCGACGGGCAAGACACCGAGGCGGTCGAAGATCTCGAGTGGGAGCACGACGACGAGGTCGCGGCATTCGCCGAGGCCGACGAGGTTCCTGTCGAGCACAAGCGCCGTGGTCTCTTCCGCCGGAAGAAGCCGGTGGCGGCTGAGGTCGTTGCCGAAGACGCCGTCGAAGACGAGGTTCTCGCCGTGGAGTTCGTCGAGGACGTCGAGCCGGAAACCTCCAGCGAATTCGTCGGCAACGGGCATGCATGGAGCTACGTTCCAGAGACGTCGACCGATTTCCAGCTCGATGCAACGGAACCCGAATCGGTGCAACGGCCGAGTGCGGACGACGACGCGGAGCGCTGGGCAGAAGCGGCAGCGGCGATCGACGCCGACGCGGCTCCTGCCGAGCAGAAGCGCCGCGGCCTCTTCCGCCGCCGGAAGCCTGTTTCGGCCGAGCCCGTCGCTTTCGAGGCGGGCGTCGCAGACGATGAGCCGGAGTTCACATTCGACTCGAGTCAGCCGGCTGACGAGCCTGCCGGCGACGACCGCTCGTGGAGCTACGTCACCGAGGACTCGACATTCGCGCAGGACGAGCACGAGCCGAGCGTCCAGGCCTACGAGCACGAGCCGAGCGTCGAGGCCTATGAGCCCGACGAGGCCGTCACCGAGCACGTCGAAGCCTTCCCGGAGCCCGAGCCCGTCGAGGTTCACGAGGAGGACGAGCCGGCCGTCGAGTTCGGCGACGAATGGGCACACGACGAGGAGATCGCTGCGATTGCCGAGGTTGAGGCAGACGAGCCAGACGAGGCTCCCGCCGAGCCAAAGCGCAGAGGTTTGTTCCGCCGCAGGAAGCCGGAACAGGTCGAGTCGGTCTCCGACGACGACGCCATCGAGGACGCAGAGCCGGAGTCCTTCGAGGACGACGCGTTCGAGAACATCCCGATGTACGCGACCTGGCCCACCGACGACGAAGGCGAGTCTTCCAGTGCTCCGGCCGAGCCCGACGAGGTGGACGACGACGAGACGACCGCGTATGTCTTCGGCGAGTCCGAGGACTCCGAGGCGGTCGCAGCTGACGAGTCCGAGCCGGCTTTCGCAACGGATGACGCCGTTGAGGTGCCCGACTGGGAGCTCGAGTCCGAGTCGACCGAGGAGTTCGAGTCGGGCGACGAGCCAGCGGACGAGCAGAGCGAGGAGCCTGCAGAAGTAGACGCAGACGAGCACGAGCCCGCGGTCACCTATGCGGAGTACGACACCGAGCCCGTGTACGAGACGGAGACCGATGAGCAGTTCGACGTTCCGGTCACCTCGCTCCAGGACGAGCCCGTGGTGCTCCGAAAGCGAAACGGTGGGGGATCCGGGCGAGGGAAGAAGGTCGTCGGCCTCAAGGTCGGCGCCTCGCAGATCGCCGCCGCCGTCGTCACCGGCTCCGGGGATCGTCCGTCGCTCGTGGAAATCGCCCGCCGACCGCTCGAGCAGGGTGTCGTCGTCGACGGCGACCTACGAGATCCGGGCGCGCTCGCCCATGCACTGAAAAGCTTCTTCAAGGATCACGGCCTCCCGGTCCGGAACGTGCGGCTCGGGCTCTCGTCGAGCCGTGTCGGCGTCAGGACGTTCGACATCGCCGGCATCGAGGACGAGACGAAGTTCGACAACGCGGTGCGGTTCAAGGCTCACGAGGTCTTGCCGGTCGCGGCGCACGAGTCCGTACTCGACTACCGGGTCGTCGAGGAGCGCTTCACGGAGAGCGGAGAGACCTCTCGCCGGGTGCTGCTCGTCGTTGCTCCGCGCGATCAGGTCGTGCCGTACATCGATGCGTGTCGCGAAGCCGGCCTGCGCTTGTCAGGCGTCGATCTCGAGGCGTTCGGCCTTCTCCGAGCGTTCGTTCCGCCTCTCGGTACTCGCAGCCGGAGCGAGGACAGCGCGACCGTGGTTGCAGCCATCGGTCACGAGGCGTCGACCCTCCTCGTCGCCGGAGGCGGCGTCTGCGAGTTCACGCGCGTGTTCGACTGGGGCGGCGGCGACCTCCAGGCGGCCATCGCCGAGGAGCTCGGCGTGCCGCTCATGGAAGCCGGCACGATCCTCACGCATCTGTCGCTCAGCGGCCCGGGTCGTCACCTCGACTCGCTCGACGCCGACACCCGTAGCCGTGCGCTCGAGGCTGTCCGAACCAGGCTCACGCCGTTCGCACGAGAGCTCGTGAGCTCGCTCCAGTTCTACCAGACCCAGCCGGAATCGCTCGGGATCCGCGAGATCCTGATCACCGGCGGAACCTCGCACCTCGAGGGTCTTGCAGACGCGCTGCACCAGATGATCGGTGTCAACGTCAGCGTTGGCGATCCACTCGGGCGGGTTGCGGTGGAGACGGAGATCCCCGTTGCGCTCGACGCCACGATCGGCTCTCTCGCGGTTCCGATCGGTCTCGCGATCGAGGACGAAGCCGCGCGCTCGGTGAACCTGCTCCCGAAGGATGCGCGCCAGACTCGCAAGCGCCCGAACTTTGCCGCAATCGGACTCCCCGTCGCGGTCGCCGTCCCGCTCGTCGCCCTCGCATTCCTCTTCGTGCAGGCGAGTGGATCAGCGAGCGATCGCCAGTCAGACCTCGACGCGGTGCGGGCCGAGATCGCGAAATTGCCCGAGCCGACCCACGCGAACATCGATCCGACCCTCGCCGGCACGCAGGCCGCACGGGCGACCGCCATCGCGCAGGTGCTCGGCGGACGGCTCAAGTGGGAGAGGGTGCTCGGGGACATCGCTCGCGTCCTTCCGACAGGCATCTCGTTGACGGAGCTCGATGCGACGACTCCACAGCCGACGGCGCCTGAGACGGCACCCACCACCGAAGACACTTCGTCGAGTTCGAGCTCCACGTCGACGTCGACCACGACGCCCGCGCCTGCACCTCCGGCCGCCGTTCCGAGTACCCCGACCGGTGTGACGGTCACGGGCTATGCGTTCGAGTACGGGTCCATCGCTCGCGCGCTCGCGCGCATCCAGGCGATACCGAGCCTCGCAAACGCGCAGCTCCAGAGCGCGACGCCGGCCATGCTCGGCCCGAAGCACATCATCCAGTTCACGATCGTCGCCGATCTGGCGACCCCGACCCCGATCCCCGGAGGAGTTCAGTGAGCGGCAAACTGAGCAACAAGTCCGCGGTCGCGGTAGGCGGAGCGGCGCTCTTCCTGGTCCTCGTAGCGGTCTGGTTCCTCGTGGTCTCGCCGAAGCGGAGCGAGGCGAGCAACCTCAAGACGGAGCTTGCCACTGCGCAGACCGAGCTCGACCAGAAGAAGGCTGATCTCGCGAATCCGTCGGCTGCTGTCACGGTTCGCACGAGTGACGTCTTCCGGCTGGCGAAGGCCCTGCCCGAGGACTCCAACATGGCCGGCGTCATTCTCGACGTCGACCGGCTCGCTCGGGCACACAAGCTGACGCTCGAAGGCTTCCAGCCGACCGCGGTCATCCAGATGCCCGGCTACTACGCCCAGCCTCTGACGGTGACCGTCCAGGGTAGGTTCGGAAACGTCTCCAGCTTCCTCACAGACCTTCGGGACCTCGTCGCCGTGAAGCACGGCCGCCTCCTGGTCAACGGGCGCCTGTACTCGGTGAGCGAAGTGAGGCTCGGCAAGCCCGAGGAGGCGACGTTCCCGGTCGTCCGCGCCGGCGTCATCCTGAACGCGTTCGGCTTCAGCGCAGGCGTGCCGAGCACGACGACTCCGGTGACGCCGGAGAGCGACTCCACCACGCCGTCTACGGACGGGACCTCCGCAGCAGGAGCGACGCCCTAATGCCCGTCATCACGTCCACTCAAGGCACGAGCCGAAAGCAGCTGTACGTCGTCATCGGGCTCGGCGTCGCGCTGCTCGCGATCGCCGCCCTCCAGGCACCCCGGTTTCTCGGTGGAGGGTCTTCCGGAGCTGCTCCCAGCTCGACGACCGACGCCCTGCCGACGTCGTCGTCTGCCGGCACGGGCTCGAACGCGGTCACGTTCCACAAGGACAAGGGCGCAGTGCTCGCCGGGGTCAAGTTCGTCTCCGGTGTCGCACCCACCCCTGCGCCGGGCCAGCTCGCGTCGTTCAGCCTCTTCGTCCGGCACGATCCCTTCGTCCAGCTCGTGAAGGACCCTGACGGGTCGTCCGCATCTCAGGACGGCGAGCCTGCCGGAGTCAAGGCGTCTGGCGGAGTCAAGGGCGTGACCGCAAGCGGTTCGTCTGGCTCTCCGACGTCCTCGACGCCGAGCCCCTCGCAGCTGACGAACGCGACGATCTGGGTCAACGGCTCTGACAACGCAGTGCAGGTCAAGCAGCACTTCCCGAAGTCCGATCCGACGTTCGTGCTCGTCGGGCTGAAGGACAAGGTTGCGCAGATCGGCGTCGTCGGCGGATCCTTCACTGGAGGCGGGACGATCGCGCTCAAGATGGGCCAGACGCTCACGCTCGTGAATACGGCGACGGGCGCGCGCTACACGCTGAAGCTCCTCTACACCGGCTCGCAGCCCGAGCAGGTGCAGCAGTTCAGCCAGAACGGGAAGTAAGGCGACACCGGCATGCCGACCTTCGCATACAGCGCGATCAACGCCCAGGGCGACGTCCAGGCGGGCGAGATCTCGGCGACCGACCTTTCGTCTGCGCGCGATGCGCTCCGTGGGAGCGGTCTCCTCGCCGACTGGTTGCAGGAGCTGAAGGCGCCGGTCGCGAGCGATTCCCGGCGCGGAATGTTCGGCCGGAAGAAGAAGGTCAAGGCGAAGTCGCTGCAGATCTTCTCGCGCCAGTTCGCGACGATGATCGAGGCCGGACTCTCCGTGGTCACCGCACTCGTAGTGCTCGAGCAGCAGACGGACGACCCGGCGCTCGGCGCCGTCATCGATGACGTCCGCGAGCGCGTCGAGGGCGGGGCCTTCCTCTCCGAGGCTATGTCACATCACTCGGACACGTTCAACCGGCTCTACGTCGCGATGGTCGAGGCGGGCGAAGCGGCCGGTGTGCTCGACACGGTCCTCGACCGGGTCGCGACGCAGATCGAGAAGGAGGAGAAGATCAAGCGCAGGGTCAAGGGAGCGATGATCTACCCGGTCGTCGTCCTCTGCTTTGCGACGCTCGTCCTCGCCGGAATGCTCATGTTCCTCGTTCCGGTCTTCCAGAAGATCTTCGATTCTCTCGGCGGGGACCTACCGACGCTGACCCAGTACATCGTCCACGCGTCGAACGGCCTCCGCAGCTACTGGTTCATCATCTTCCCGGCGATCGGCTTCATCATCTTCGCGTTCAGGCGCTGGAAGAAGAGCGAGCCAGGGCGCAAGATCTGGGATCGCTTCAAGCTTCGAGTGCCGATGACGATCGGCCAGGTCGTCCGCAAGGTTTCGATGGCGCGCTGGTCGCGGACGCTGTCGACCTTGATCGCCGCCGGCGTCGACATCGTCAATGCCCTCGACATCACGGCCGTGACGGCAGGAAACTGGGTCGTCGAGAACGAGACGGCGCGGCTTCGCACCCGCGTGCAGGAGGGTGCGACGATCGCACAGCCGCTGATCGAGAGCGAGGTCTTCCCGCCGATGGTCTCGCAGATGGTCAAGATCGGCGAGGAGTCCGGTGAGCTCGAGAAGATGCTCGGCAAGGTCGCGGACTTCTACGAGGACGAGGTCGATGCGTCGATCCAGTCGCTGACCTCGATCATCGAGCCGCTGATGATGATCGCCGTCGGCTTCATGGTCGGCATCATCGTCATCGCGATGTACCTGCCGATGTTCAAGATGCTCACGCTGATCCAGTAGCTCCGAGCACACGAGTCGGCTGCACAGCGCAGAGGTCTTCTTACAGGCCTTCTCTCAGGGTTTTTCCCGTATGGCGGGTCAGGCGCCGACCGGATGCCCCAGGAACGGTGCCTCGCGACAATAGGAGTGAGAAAGGAGGGAAGGATGACCACGATTGTCAGGTGGGCTCCCTTCCAAGATCTCGACGTCGTCGAGCGGCGCATGCGCAGGATGCTCGAGGACTTCGGGGTTGCGCCTGCTCCACTTCCCGCGGCCGATCTCTACGAGACGGACAGCGAGGTGATCGTCGAGCTCGATGTTCCGGGATTCGACGAGAAGGAGCTCTCGCTCCACGTCACGGATCACATGCTCACGATCAAGGGTGAGCACAAGGCGGAGAAGGAGAAGAAGGAGAAGACCTTCTACCTCCACGAGCGGCTCGAGAAGCACTTCGAGCGCACCTTCAAGCTGCCGCCCGAGGCCGACACCGGCAAGGTGAAGGCGAAGTTCGGCACCGGCGTCCTCGAGGTGCACGTCCCGAAGCTCGAGCAGGCGAAGCCCCGCGAGATCGCGATCTCGAAGACGTAGCCCGCAAGCACAAGCCAGATCGAACGCGCCCGAATCACCCCCCGTCGGGCGCGTTCCATCCTTGGCTCGAGAGCTCTCACCGTGCAGGCCGGCAGTCGCCGCAGGCGCCGCGGAGGACGACGTCGTGCGCGGCGACGTCGTACCCTCGTCCACCCGCGACGCGTTCGATTGCATCCTCCATCGCTCGGTCCTCGAACGCCTCGACCTTTCCGCACGAGTCGCACACGAGATGGTGATGGTGCTCGCCACGCGGATCGGAGCGCTCGTAACGGGACACTCCGTCACCCAGATCGACCCGCTGGGCGAGGCCCAGCTCGTCGAGGCCCTCGAGTGCGCGGTAGACGCTCGCGATGCCGATTCGCGCGCCCTCGCCGCGTACCGCGTCGTGGATCTCCTGCGCCGAGAGACAGCAGTCCTGGCGCCCGAGGAACTCGACGACGACCCGACGCGCTCCGCCGCTGCGCCCGCTCGAGGCACGGAGGCGCGCAAGAGCCGTGTCCGTCCACTGCTCTGTCATCGACGATAATGATACCCGTTCTCAAAGACGTGCTACGGTAATCACTGGGTGCGCACGTTCGGTTTCCTCCTGGTCCTGCTCGTCCCGGCGCTCGCGAGCTGTGGCTCGAGCACCGACGCGGCCGACGGTACGACCGTCGTCGCCGCGTTCTACCCGCTTGCGTGGGCGGCCGAGCAGATCGGCGGCAAGGGCGTCGACGTGGTCAATCTGACGCCGCCCGGGTCCGAGCCACACGACATCGAGCTCTCACCCCGCGACATCGAGGCGATAGACGGCGCGCATCTCGTCCTGTACCTGGGCGATGGCTTCATGCCTGCGCTCGAGGACGCCGTGAAGGGTCACGACAACGCGGTGGATCTGCTTACGGGCGAACGCCTTCGTACGAGCGCCGGTGAGCCGGGGTCGGGAGTCGACCCGCACGTCTGGCTCGATCCGCTGCGCTACGGGCACATCGTCGAGAAGGTCGGAGTCGCTCTCGGAAGGCCGGCACGCGCACACGAGTTGGCTTCGAGGCTCGAACGCCTCGACGCGGAGTACCGCAGTGGGCTGGCGCACTGCGCGCGACGCGAGATCGTGACGAGTCACGCGGCCTTCGGCTATCTCGCGCATGCATACGACCTCGAACAGGTCGCCCTGCTGGGGTTGTCGCCGGAGGCCGAGCCGAGCCCCCGTGCGCTCGAGGCCCTCGTTGAAGAGGTCGAGAAGCACGGGGTCACGACGGTCTTCTCCGAGAAGCTCGTGTCCCCGAAGCTCGCCCAGACGGTCGCGCGCGAGGCAGGTGTCCGCACCGCCGTGCTCGACCCGATCGAAGGGCTCGACAAGGACGAGGTCGCTGCCGGGGACGACTACTTCACGCTCATGCGGCGTAATCTCGCCGCGCTGAGGGAGGCGCTCGGTTGTCGGTAGCGGTCGAGCTTGCGGACGTCACGTTCGGCTATCGGCCGGGGCAGCGCGTTCTCGAGCATGTCGCGCTCCAGATCGCCGAGGGGGAGTTCGTCGCCGTCGCGGGGCCTAACGGCGGAGGGAAGACGACGCTCGTGCGGGTCGTGCTCGGGCTCGAGCGCCCGTCGGAGGGACATGCGCTCCTGTTCGGCGAACCTGCCCACCGGTTCTCGCGCCGCCGGGTCCTCGGGTACCTCGCGCAGCGCTCGGAGCTCGGCGGAGATGCGCCGGCCACCGTGCGCGAGGTCGTCTCCGCGGGGAGACTCGCGGCTGGTGGCCTCATCGGGCCGATGCGTCGCCGCGACCGCGCGATCGTCTCCGACGCGATCGAGCGCGTCGGTCTCGCGACCAGTGCGGACGCTCAGGTGCGAACGCTCTCGGGGGGGATGCAGCAGCGTGCGTTCATCGCCAAGGCGCTCGCGGGCCATCCCGCCCTCCTCGTGCTCGACGAGCCGACGACGGGGGTCGACGCGGAGTCGCAGGAGTCGCTCGCGGCTCTTCTCAACGAGCTGCACTCGGAGCTCGGCGTGACGATCCTCTACGTCTCGCACGAGTTCGGTGCAGTCGAACAGTTCGTCCAACGGCTCGTGTTAGTCCGTCGGACGATCGTCTTCGACGGCGCGCCGGGCGAGCTCCCGGGCGTCTGGCACGACCCGTCGCACAGCCATGCTTGATCACGACTTCATGCAGCTCGCGCTAGCGGCCGGCGCGGTCGTCGGAGTGCTCGCGCCGGCAGTCGGCTTCTTTCTCGTCCAGCGCGGGCAGTCTCTTATCGGCGACGGGATCGGTCACGTCGCTTTCGCAGGTGTCGCAGCGGGCATCCTGCTCGACGTCGCCCCCGTGCTGACGGCGCTCGTCGCTGCCGTCATCGGCGCGATCCTCGTCGAGCTCCTGCAGGCGTACGGCGGAACAGCAGGCGACCAGGCACTGGCACTCGTCTTCTATACGGGCATCGCCCTCGGGGTCGTGCTCGTTTCGAGTGCGGGCGCGATGAACGCGAACCTGTTCCAGTACCTGTTCGGGTCGATCCTCACGGTCACGCGAGACGATCTCCTGGTCATTGCCGCTCTCGGGGCAGTCGGCCTCGCGACGGTGGCGGTGCTGTACCGCCCGTTCGCAGGGGTCGTGATCGACGAGGAGGGCGCGCGAGTCGCGGGTGTCCCGATCGGCGTGCTCAACGTCGTTCTCGGTGGGCTGGTCGCCGTCACGATCGCTCTCTCCATGCGTGTCGTCGGGATCCTGCTCGTCGCCGCGCTCATGGTCCTGCCCGTCAGTGCGGCCGGGAAGATCGCGTGGAGCATGCGCTCGGCTCTCGTCCTCTCCACTGGCATCGGGCTCGCCTCCGCGCTGGCGGGTCTGACGATCTCGTACTACGCGGACCTTCCGCCCGGCGGCACGATCGTCCTCGTGGCGGCTGGCGTCTACCTGACGTGCTTGATCGCGAGTGCAGTACGCGGAACGTGAGCCGCTAGGCGGCGACCACGGCGGAATCGAGGCCGGGCTCGTGGCATCCGCGACAGCGAGCTTCGTACTGCTCCTCGGCGCCGACCACGACTGTCTCTCCCGCATACGGTGCCGGTCGTCCCGCAACGAGACGTTGTGTCGTCGTGGCGGGACCGCCGCAGCGATGGCAGACCGCCTGCAGCTTGTCCACGAACTCGGCATGGGCGAGGAGCTCGGGCATCGGCCCGAACGGGAGGCGCCGGAAGTCCTGATCGAGCCCCGCAGCGATCACTCTCGACCCTGCGTCGGCCAGCTCGAGCGCTGTTTCGACGATGTCGTTCGCGAAGAACTGGACCTCGTCGACCCCCACCACCTCGAAGCCCTGCGACCGGCGTGCGAGATCCGAAACCGACGAGACGGGGATGGCGCGCATGCGTGCGCCGGCATGGCTCACGACGTCCGCCACGTGGTAGCGGTCGTCGATCACCGGCTTGAAGATCGCGACGCGCTGACCGGCGATCTCCGCGCGGCGCAGTCGCCTGATCATCTCCTCGCTCTTCCCGCTGAACATCGGCCCGCAGATGACCTCGAGCCAGCCACCGCGGTGCGGGGGAATCCGAATCACGTCGGCGATCCTAGGGTCGCGATCGGTCGGAGTAGGGTCGTGGAAAGAGTGTCACTGCCCCTCACGGCTACCGGGGTTCCGTTCCCGGGTCGCTGCTACACTCTGGCGCGCGCGGCGGCGTAGCTCAGTTGGTTAGAGCAGCGGAATCATAATCCGCGTGTCGCAGGTTCGAGTCCTGCCGCCGCTACTCGAGCATCCTGTCGGCAGCCTCACACTTTCGTCCCACACTGCAACCAGAAGAACAATGGCAACCGGAGTCCGAGTCGCGATCACGCTCGCCTGCACGGAGTGCAAGCGGCGTAACTACCAGACGCAAAAGTCGAAGCGGAACTCGCCCGACCGCGTCGAGCTGAGCAAGTACTGCCGCTGGTGCGGCCACCACACGGCCCATCGGGAGACGAGGTAGTGGCTCGCGAGACGCGAAGACAGCGGCGCGCCGCCCGGGCCGCCGCAGGGGAGTCGACACCGAGCCGCCGAAGCCGCCAAGCCGCGGTGCGGCCGTCCCAGCAGCCGGTCAAGCAGCAGACGGGGCGCAAGGAGACGAAGCAGCGCGGCCAGTTCGTCCGCGAGTCGTACGCGGAGCTCAAGAAGACCGATTGGCCGAGCCGCCGCCAGACGTTCCAGGGCGTCGTCGTCGTGATCATCGCCTGCGCGATCGTCGGCGGCTATCTCTGGATCCTGGACCAGATCATCCGCCCACTCGTCGACCGCGTCCTTCTCTAGGAGATCCGATGTTCCACTGGTACGTCATCAACACCTATTCCGGGCACGAGAACAAGGTGAAGACCAATCTCGAGCACCGGATCATCTCGATGAACCAGCAGCCGAGCTTTCGGCGCGTCGTGGTGCCGACGGAGCAGGTGATCGAGACGAAGGACGGCCAGAAGGTGCAGATCGAGAAGCGCGTACTCCCCGGTTACGTGCTGGTCAACATGAACCTGACAGACGACGCCTGGACGGTGGTCAAGGGAACACCGGGGGTCACCGGTTTCGTCGGGGCCGGAACGAAGCCCGTTCCGCTCTCGCAGCCGGAGGTCGATCGGATCCTCCATCACGGTGTCCCGGCCGGCGGCCAGGCGCAGAAGGCGCAGGTCGAGTTCTCGCTCGGCGAGTCCGTCAAGGTGACGTCGGGCCCGCTGTCGGACTTCGACGGCGAGATCGTCGACGTGAATGCCGACCAGCAGAAGCTCAAGGTCTCCGTCGACATCTTCGAGCGCCAGGTGCCCGTCGAGCTCAGCTTCGACCAGGTCAAGAAGATCGACTGATGGCGAAGAAAGTCCTCACGATCATCAAGCTCCAGATTCCCGGTGGGCAGGCGAACCCGGCGCCCCCGGTCGGCCCGGCTCTCGGTCAGCACGGCGTGAACATCATGGAGTTCTGCAAGGCCTTCAACGCGCAAACCGCGCAGGAGAACGGCCGCATCACGCCCGTGGAGATAACGGTGTTCGAGGATCGCTCGTTCACGTTCATCACCAAGACACCGCCTGCAGCCGTGCTCATCAAGGAGGCGCTGAACCTGGAGAAGGGCTCCGGCGAGCCCAATCGGAGCAAGGTCGGCAGGCTTTCGCAGTCGCAGCTCCGTTCGATCGCCGAGACGAAGATGCCCGATCTGAACGCGCGCGACGTCGAGGAGGCGATGCGGGTCATCGCTGGAACAGCGCGCTCCATGGGAGTCGAGGTGGACGCATGAGCGCACGTGGCAAGCGATACCGGAATGCGATGTCCGAGATCGACCGCGAGCACGCGTACTCGCCGCTCGAGGCCGTCCGGCTCGTCAAGGGACTCGAAGGGGCGAAGTTCGACGAGACGGTCGAGGCGCACTTCCGCCTCGGCTTGAACGTGCGGCACGCGGACCAGCAGCTCCGTGGAACGATCATGCTCCCCCACGGCATCGGCAAGTCCGTCCGGGTTGCCGTGTTCGCCGAGGGCGAGAAGGCGCGCGAGGCGGAAGAAGCCGGTGCAGACGTCGTCGGATCCGGGGATCTCGCCACTCGAATCGAGGAGGGTTTCCTCGACTTCGACGTCGCGGTCGCGACGCCGGACATGATGGGGACTGTCGGCAAGCTCGGTCGTGTCCTCGGTCCGAGGGGACTCATGCCCAACCCGAAGACCGGAACGGTCACGTTCGACGTGGGGAAGGCAGTGAGCGACGCGAAGGCCGGAAAGCTCGAGTACCGCACGGACCGTGGTGCGAACATCCACATGCCCATCGGGAAGCGCAGTTTCGACGAGCGCGCGCTGCTCGAGAACTACGCCGCCCTGGTCGAGGAGATCGTCCGCGCGAAGCCGTCTGCGGCCAAGGGCCGGTACATCAGGCAGATCACGCTCACGACGACCATGGGCCCGGGCATCCACGTCGACACGGCGAAGACACGCGATGTCGCCGAAGAGCTCGACGGCTCGCCTGCCACTGCGGAGGAAGCTACAGTCTCGGCCTGACCAAACGACATACCCGCCAGAGACAGCCGGCTGGTGCTGCGTGACGACGAGTTGCGCGGCGCCGTAGGCCCGGCCGAGGCAGGTTCATCCGGTTGCCATATGCACCAGATCGGGCCCGCCTCGCGCGGGTTTCGTCTTTCCGGAGGAACCTCATGCTGAAAACGGAGAAGGAACGGATCGTCGAGGAGCTCGCCGAGCAGCTGAGCGCCTCGGAGACATTGATCGTGGCCGACTATCGCGGCCTCACCAACAAGCAGCTCGAGGCGCTCCGTGACGTCTTGCTCGAGCACGGTGCCCGTTTCCGCATCGTCAAGAACACGCTGACCAGGCTGGCTGCGGAGCGGGCCGGCGCCGACGCACTCCTCGTCATGCTGGAGGGCCCGACGGCGATCGCGTTCATCGAGTCGAGTGGGGACCCGGCCGCGGTGGCGAAGGCGCTCGCCGCGACGTCGAAGGAGACGAACGTTCTCGCACTCCGCGGAGGGATCTTCGAGGGACGCACGCTCTCGGGCGACGAGGTGCAGCAGCTCGCGACGCTGCCCCCGGTCGACGTGCTTCGAGCTCAACTCGTCGGCGCCATCGTCGCTCCGCTCACCCAGTTGCTCGCGCTCGTGTCCGCGCCACTCCGTGACCTGCACGGGCTGATCGACGCCCGCATCAAGCAGCTCGAGGAGCAAGGGGAAGTCGCAGTGCCAGCGGGTGAGACGATCTCGCCAGAAGCCGAGTCAGCCGTTGCGGTCGAGCAGCCGTCGGACGAGGCTGCCACCGAAGACGCACCGTCGGACTCCGCGGCTGCGGAGTCCGACGACCAAGAACCCTCCGCCGAAGAGCCGGCGGAGCCAGTTGCTGAAGATCGAAAGGAAGAAGAGGAGGAGTAATGGCAACCGATGTCCAGAAGGTGCTCGACTCGCTCGGGAAGATGACGGTTCTCGAGCTCGTCGAGCTCAAGAAGTCGATCGAGGAGGAGTGGGGTGTTACCGCAGCCGCTCCGATGGCGATGGCCGCTGCAGCTCCGGCGGGTGGGGACGGCGGCGCTGCCGTCGCCGAGGAGAAGGACTCGTTCGACGTCGTGCTCACCGGTGCGGGCGACAAGAAGATCCAGGTGATCAAGGTCGTCCGGGCCGTGACCGGTCTCGGTCTCAAGGAGGCGAAGGACCTCGTCGACGGCGCTCCGGGCGCCGTCAAGGAGGGCGCTCCGAAGGAGGAGGCCGAGTCCATCAAGGCCCAGCTCGAAGAGGCCGGTGCGTCCGTCGAGTTGAAGTAGCGCTGCCGAGGGACCCAGCCGAGGGACCGAGCGCTCGGATCTCGCTCGTCGGCTCCGATACGACGAGCGAGATCGGGCCTACGCTTGACCTCGTCCGCTATCATCTCCCGCACGTACTCCATCCGCTCCGAGGCGGTTGCGGTGGAGTGTGCTCGTGCGCTATCCTTCGGGGTTCCGCCGAGGCTTCGCCCGTCCAACCCTGCACGCAGTTACTAGAGGGAGTCACATTTGAGCAGCGTCGCTGTCGCGCCGCGCGCGCGTAAGAGCTTTTCGCGCCTGAAGCACGTCCTGGACCTCCCCAACCTGATCGACATCCAGAAGGCCTCCTTCCACTGGTTCATGGAGGCGGGTCTTCGGGAGACGATCGACGACATCTCGCCGATCGAGGACTACACCGGCACGTTGGCGGTGGAGTTCGGTGAGTACGAGTTCGGGGAGCCGCAGTTCTCGATCCAGGAGTGCCGGGAAAAGGACCTGACCTACCAGGTTCCGCTTTCGATCACCGTTCGTTTCGTCAACAAGGAGACCGGCGAGATCCGCGAGCAGCGGGTCTTCATGGGCGACTTCCCGATGATGACCCCCTGGGGGACGTTCATCATCAACGGCACCGAGCGCGTGATCGTGACGCAGCTCGTGCGCAGTCCCGGTGCCTACCTCATGGAGCCGAAGGACGCCACGAAGCAGGTCTTCATGGCGAACCTCATGCCGTCTCGTGGCTCGTGGCTCGAGGTCGAGATCGACAAGAAGGGCATCGTCTACGCCAGGATCGACCGCAAGCGCAAGCTCACCGTCACGACGCTTCTGCGCGCGCTTCCGACGGGCGAGCGCTTCGAGGAGCTGTTCGGTGACCTGCTTCCGGCGGACCGGTTCGCCGAGTTCCAGGTCGATACGTCGACGAACGAGAAGATCCTCGAGCTCTTCGGCGGGTCCGTCTTCATCCAGAACACGCTCGACAAGGACCCTGCAACGCGTGAGGACGAGGCGCTCATCGAGGTCTTCAAGAAGCAGCGCCCCGGCGAGCCGCCGACGCTGGACAACGCACGCAACCTCGTGAAGGGCCTGTTCTTCGACCCCAAGCGCTACGACCTGACCAAGGTCGGGCGCTACAAGCTGAACCAGCGCCTGGGCCTGTCGGTGCCGGAGGACGTTCGCGTTCTCACTCCGGCCGACATCATCGCGCTCGTCCGCAGGCTCGTCGATCTTCCGACGAAGCTCGGCCTGCCGGAGGAGGCGAAGGACTTCGCGGCAGAGGCCTCGCAGCTCTCCCGCGACCCGATTCGCGGCGAGCTGGACGAGTACGAGGACTTCGGAAATCGCCGGCTGCGCACGACGGGCGAGCTGATCCAGGAGGCGTTCCGCGTCGGCCTGTACCGGATGGAGCGCGTCGTTCGCGAGCGGATGACCACCGAGGACGTGGACACGATCACGCCGCAGACGATCATCAACATCCGTCCGGTCGTCGCGGCGCTGAAGGAGTTCTTCGGCTCCTCCCAGCTGTCGCAGTTCATGGATCAGACCAACTCTCTCGCCGGGCTCACCCACAGGCGGCGCCTCTCGGCGCTCGGTGCCGGAGGGTTGACCCGCGAGCGAGCGCCGATCGAGGTGCGCGACGTGCACCCGACGCACTACGGGCGCATGTGTCCCATCGAGACGCCTGAAGGCCCGAACATCGGCCTCATCGGCTCGCTCGCGTCGTTCGCCACCGTGTCGGAGTTCGGTTTCATCCAGACGCCGTACAGGGTGGTCAAGGGCGGCAAGGTCTCGGACGAGATCCTCTATCTCGACGCCGCCGAGGAGCGCCAGTTCACCATCGCGCAGGCCTCGGAGCCCGTGGATCCGAAGACGGGCCGGTTCCTCCACGAGCAGGTGCTGTGCCGCTCGAAGGAAGGCGAGGCCGTCATGGCGGCGCCGAAGGACATCGAGTACATGGACGTCTCGCCGGCGCAGATCGTCTCCGTCGGGACCGCGCTCATCCCGTTCCTCGAGCACAACGACGCGAACCGCGCGCTCATGGGCGCGAACATGCAGCGTCAGGCGGTCCCGCTGATGATCCCGCAGGCACCGATCGTCGGCACCGGGCTCGAGTACCGCGCGGCAGTGGACACGGGTGACGTGGTGCTCTCCCGGAACGACGGCGCGATCGTCGACGTCGACGCCGAGCGCATCGTCGTCGAAGGCCGCGGGAGCCGCGACGAGTACCCACTGACGAAGTTCATGCGATCCAACCAGGGCACGCTGATCCACCAGAAGCCGGTGGTCACGCTCGGCGACAAGGTCCGCAAGGGCGACGTCCTCGCCGACGGCAGCTCGACGGACGGCGGCGAGCTCGCGCTCGGCGCGAACCTGCTCGTCGCATTCATGCCGTGGGAGGGCTTCAACTTCGAGGATGCGGTCGTCATCTCGGAGCGGCTCGTCAAGGACGACGTTCTGAGCTCGATCCACATCCACGAGTACGAGATCGACGCTCGTTCCACGAAGCTCGGAGACGAGGAGATCACTCGCGACATCCCGAACCGCTCGGAGGAGTCGCTCGCGAACCTCGACGAGCGTGGTGTCGTGCGCATCGGTGCGGACGTCGATGCGGGCCATCTCCTCGTCGGCAAGGTCACGCCGAAGGGCGAGACCGAGCTCACCGCGGAGGAGAAGCTCATCCGCGCGATCTTCAAGGAGAAGGCGCGCGAGGTCCGCGACACGTCGCTGAAGGTCCCGAACGGAGAAGGCGGCAAGGTCATCGGCGTCAAGACGTTCTCCCGCGACGCGGGCGACGACCTTCCGCCGGGCGTCAACGAGCTCGTGCGTGTCTACGTCGCCAAGAAGCGCAAGATCGCGGAGGGCGACAAGCTCGCCGGCCGTCACGGCAACAAGGGCGTGATCTCGAAGATCGTGCCCGAGGAAGACATGCCGTTCCTCGAGGACGGGCGTCCAGTGGATGTCGTCCTCAACCCGCTCGGTGTGCCGAGCCGGATGAACATCGGCCAGATCCTCGAGACCCATCTCGGGTGGGCCGCGGCGCACGGCGTATTCCCGGAAGGCGGTCCGGTCAGCGCGCGCGCTCCGATCAACGCTCCGGACCCGCGAGCGGTGGCGACGGCGGTGTTCGACGGTGCGACGGTCGAGGACGTGGACGACGCGCTTCTCGAAGCGGCACGCGCCGCGGACGCGGTGAGCATGAACGTCGACGACAAGGCGCCCCGCGGCGAGCGGTGCACGGGCAAAGTCACGCTGTACGACGGCAAGACCGGTGAGCCCTTCGCCCAGGACGTCACGGTCGGCTTCATGTACATCCTGAAGCTGCTCCACCTCGTGGACGACAAGATCCACGCGCGGTCGACCGGCCCGTACTCCCTCGTCACCCAGCAGCCGTTGGGCGGCAAGGCTCAGTTCGGCGGCCAGCGGTTCGGCGAGATGGAGGTGTGGGCGCTCGAGGCGTACGGCGCGGCCTACACCCTCCAGGAGATGCTCACGATCAAGTCCGACGACACGATCGGGCGGGTGAAGGCGTACGAGGCGATCGTGAAGGGCGAGAACATCGCCGAGCCTTCGATCCCCGAGTCCTTCAAGGTCCTCCTCAAGGAGATGCAGTCCCTGGCGCTCGACGTCCAGGTCCTGTCCGACGAGGGCCGAGAGGTCGAGGTCCGGGAGGAGGACGACGAGCTTCTGCGCGCAGCCGAGGAGCTCGGTATCGACCTCTCGCCTGGCTCGCTGCACGCGGCGGCGCGACAGCCGACCGCGGAGGAGGTCGAGGAAGGCGGCGAGCGCGCCGACGAAGGCGGCGAGCTGGAGCTCGCCACCGACGAGGTGCTCGGCGACATCGGCACCGAGGCGACGCCCGTAGAGGTCGACGTCGCAGAGCTCGCGGACGTCGAGGTCGAGGACTGATGGTTTCCGAACAGACCGAGAACTGCACGACCACAGAGAGAGGCGCTAGCACGTGATCGACATCAACGACTTCGACGCGATCCGGATCGGGCTTGCTTCGAGCAAGCAGATCCGTGACTGGTCGTCCGGCGAGGTGACGAAGCCGGAGACGATCAACTACCGCACGCTCAAGCCCGAGCGTGACGGTCTCTTCTGCGAGCGCATCTTCGGTCCGACGAAGGACTGGGAGTGCTACTGCGGCAAGTACAAGCGTGTCCGCTACAAGGGCATCATCTGCGAGCGCTGCGGCGTCGAGGTGACGCGGCAGAAGGTCCGGCGCGAGCGCATGGGTCACATCGACCTCGCGGCTCCAGTCTCGCACATCTGGTTCTTCAAGGGCGTCCCGAGCCGCATCGGCTACCTGCTCGACATCGCTCCGCGCGAGCTCGAGAAGGTCCTCTACTTCGCAGCTTCGATCGTCACGCAGGTCGACCGCGAGAAGCGCCAGACCGACCTCGCCGACCTCGAGGACAAGGTCGCCGCCGAGAGCGAGCGCATCTACCTCGATCGCGACGAGGCGCTCGGCGCGCTCGACGATCGACTCGCTCGGCGGAGGGACTACTTCGCCGCCGGCAAGGAGCGCAACTTCGACGAGGACGACGACTTCTGGGGACGGGCGCTCTCGAACTGGGCCGAGGAGGCCGAGCTGCCGACGCTCGAGGAGATCCGGAGCCTCGGTGGTGGCGTCTTCGTCCAGCTCGCGAAGTCGATCAACTCGGAAGACCCGCGCCGGGTTCGTGAGCTCGTCCGGCAGACCGCCACCCGCGAGGATCGCCGCCTGGCACCACGCGAGGTGGAGTCGGTCGCCGCAGCTGCGATGCAGATCGTCGCGGCGCTGGAGCCGCTCCGCATCGAGCTCGAGAAGTCGTCGGGCTCCAAGAAGGGTGCCATCACGAAGCACTTGAAGCGCATACAGGAGTCCCTACTCGAGGGAGCGGAGCTCGCGGAGGAGGACGCCGAGCTTGCTGCTGGCGTCGAGAAGAAGAACCTCGAGCGTGCGCGCGAGGTCGGCAACGGCCTGCTCTCCGCGGTTCTCGGTGCCGTCGACCCCGAGGCAGACGCAGCCGCCGTTCGCGAGCTCGCGTACGACCTCTGCCTCGTCGAGGGCACGCGCAAGGAGGACCTCGACGCCGTCGCCCAGTGGGCGCTCAAGGTGCGCGAAATGGTCGCCGACATCGACGTGCGACGGGAGGACACGCGCGAGGCCGCCGTCGACGCCGTTCGGCGACTCGAGCAGACCTGGATCCTCTTCAAGGAGCTCGAGCCGAAGATGATCGTCGGCGACGAGCAGATCTTCCGCGAGCTCAAGGATCGCTTCGGCTCGCCGTACGGGTTCGGCGTCTACTTCCGAGGCGGAATGGGTGCCGAGGCGGTCCGCGATCTCCTGCGCGACCTCGACCTGGACGAGGAGTCGCGGACCCTCCGAGAGGTCATCAAGACGTCCAAGGGGCAGAAGCAGCAGCGAGCTATCAAGCGGCTCAAGGTCGTCGAGGCGTTCATCAAGTCGGGCAACAAGCCCGAGTGGATGATCCTCGAGGCCGTACCCGTCATCCCGCCCGAGCTCCGGCCGATGGTCCAGCTCGACGGCGGGCGGTTCGCGACCAGCGATCTCAACGACCTCTATCGCCGCGTCATCAACCGCAACAACCGCCTGAAGCGGCTTCTCGATCTCGGAGCTCCCGAGATCATCGTCAACAACGAGAAGCGAATGCTCCAGGAGGCCGTGGATGCGCTGTTCGACAACGGCCGCCGCGGGCGGGCAGTGACGGGCCCTGGCAACCGGCCGCTCAAGTCGCTGTCCGACATGCTCAAGGGCAAGCAGGGCCGCTTCCGGCAGAACCTGCTCGGGAAGCGCGTCGACTACTCCGGCCGCTCCGTGATCGTCGCCGGGCCGAACCTGAAGCTGCACCAGTGCGGGCTTCCGAAGCTCATGGCGCTGGAGCTCTTCAAGCCGTTCATCATGAGCCGGCTCGTCGAGCGGAAGGCCGTCCAGAACATCAAGGCGGCCAAGAAGATGGTCGAGTCGATGATCCCGGAGGTCTGGGACGTCCTCGAGGAGGTCATCGCCGAGCACCCGGTGCTTCTCAACCGTGCCCCCACGCTGCACAGGCTGGGCATCCAGGCCTTCGAGCCGGTGCTCGTCGAGGGCAAGGCCATCCAGGTGCACCCGCTCGTCTGCCATGCCTTCAACGCCGACTTCGACGGAGACCAGATGGCGGTCCATCTGCCCCTCTCCGCCGAGGCTCAGGCCGAGGCCCGCGTGCTCATGCTCTCGGCCAACAACATCCTGTCGCCGGCAAGCGGCCGGCCGCTCGCAACACCGACGCAGGACATGGTCCTCGGGGCCTACTTCCTCACGTACTGCCAGTACGACCTCGAGAACACGACGCCCGAGAAGCTTCTCAAGCAGCTCGGGCTCAAGGGGTTCCTGCGGTTCCGGACGGAAGAGGACGTGGAGTTCCACCTCGACTCGGCCCAGATCGGTTTCCAGGATCCCATCGAGTACGAGTGGCGCGGGGAGCGGCTTCTGACCACCCCGGGTCGCGTCATCTTCAACGCCGAGGTCGAGCGCGCGCTGCTGGAAGCCGGGATCGCCGACGTCGAGAACCACCCGTTCCTCAACCGGACGTTGTCGAAGCGCGAGCTCGACGGCTTCATCGGCGATCTCGTCGAGCACTACGGCCCGAATACGATCGCGGCGGCACTCGACATCATCAAGTCGCTGACGTTCCGGTTCGCGACTCGCGCCGGGATCACGATCTCGAAGAACGACATCGTCGTCCCGGACGAGAAGGAAGAGATCCTCTCGCGCTACGAAGCCGAGGTGGCGAACGTCGAAAAGGAGTACGACCGCGGCCTGATGACCGAGGAGGAGCGCCACGAGCGCATCGTCGCCATCTGGACCGAGGCCACGAACGAGGTCGGGGACAAGATGATGGACACCCTGTCCAAGGTGAACCCGATCTACATGATGGCCAACTCGGGAGCCCGCGGTTCGTTCAACCAGATCCGGCAGCTCGCGGGGATGCGCGGCCTGATGGCAAACCCGAAGGGTGAGATCCTCGAGCGCCCGGTGAAGGCGAACTTCATGGAGGGCCTGACGGTCCTCGAGTACTTCATCTCGACCCACGGTGCACGCAAGGGTCTCGCGGACACTGCTCTCCGAACCGCCGACTCCGGGTACCTGACCCGGCGACTCGTCGACGTCTCGCAGGACGTGATCGTCCGTGAGGACGACTGCGGGACCGAGGACTTCATCGAGCTCAATCTCATCCTCGACGGCTCGCCGAACAAGAGCGTGGCGGGGCGGGTTGCGTCGGTCGACGTGCACAAGCCGATCAAGGACGGCAAGCCCGGCAAGATCGTGATCGTCGCGAAGAACGAGGAGATCACGATGAGCCAGCTTCGCAGGCTCGTCGAGGAGTTCGCGGAGTACGCGGAGGAGGCGACCATCCCGGTTCGCTCAGTGCTGAAGTGCCGCAGCGAGTTCGGGATCTGCCGGCTCTGCTACGGCACGTTCCTCGCCACGGGCGGGATGGCCGAGATCGGCGACGCGGTCGGCATCATCGCCGCGCAGTCGATCGGCGAGCCGGGGACGCAGCTGACGATGCGCACCTTCCACACGGGTGGCGTGGCCGGATCGGACATCACGCACGGCTTGCCACGAGTCGTCGAGATCTTCGAGGCCCGCAATCCGAAGGGCGCCGGAACGCTCGCGGACGTCGCCGGCAAGGTGGACATCGACGACTCCGACCGGACGATCAAGGTCACGATCACGCCGACTGCTCTGGACGAGGACGGCGAGCTCCAGAGCCCGCGGGAGCACACCTTCCCCCGGCGGACGCGGCTCCGCGTCACGAAGGGCCAGCTCGTGGAGCCCGGAGATGCGCTGAACGAGGGCTCGCTCAACCCCGCCGAGCTGCTCCTCCTCAAGGGTGCGACTCCGACCGAGCTGTATCTCGTCGGCGAGGTGCAGAAGGTGTACAAGTCGCAGGGCGTCGAGATCCACGACAAGCACATCGAGCTCATCGTTCGGCAGATGCTGAAGAAGGTGCGGGTCGAGACCAACGGCGACACGGAGCTCCTTCCCGGTCAGCTCGTCGACCGCGTCGTCCTCGAGCGCGAGAACGCGCGTGTCAAGAAGGAGAAGGGCGAGCTGGCGACCTTCGAGCCGATCATCCTCGGCATCACGAAGGCGTCGCTCGCGACCGAGTCCTTCCTGTCGGCCGCGTCGTTCCAGGAGACGACGAAGGTGCTCACGGACGCGGCGATCGAGGGCAAGGTCGACCGTCTGAACGGGCTCAAGGAGAACGTGATCATCGGCAAGCTCATCCCGGCCGCGACAGGCCTCAAGCAGTATCGGAACATCTCTGTCGAGCCGACCGAGCCGCTGCCCGTCACCTTCCAGCACCCGGAGGCCGAGGCGGAGCTCCTCGCCGCGCTCGAGGAGATCGGCGAAGGCGACGGCTTCGACCTGGACGCTCTCGGGCTCTCGCTCGAGGACGAGACCGCCCTCGACGGGGGTGGCACCGTCGCCGAGGTCGATCCCACCCGCCGACGGCGAGTAGGTTCTGAGTATCGGGGCCCGGTGTTCCTCAGGGAATGCCGGGCCCCTTCCACATCCTCCCGGGCTTGTGCTACCTAGGACGGCCGTGCGTCGGCTCCTCGTCCTCGGCCTGTGCTTTCTGGGCTTGTACCTTGTATCAGCGTCCTGGGTGGGCTCGGCCTCGACCGGCGGTGCAGCGCAGGGGATCTCGTGCGGCGTTCCAGACACGTAACCGGTCTGGATCGACTACGTCGACGGGACGGTGACGTTCTCGGCGACGCCCCACGAGGCGCCGCAACGGCGTCTGGCTCGCGCCCTCCGCGTCCGTCGCCTAGCGCTTGCCGGCCGTGACGATGGTGTCACGACCCGAGCCCTTGGCCAGGGTCAGCGCGGCATCCGCGCGTCCGAGCAGGTCGGCGGCGTCGTCGAACGGGAGGAGCTCGGCCACTCCGCCGGACATGGAGATGCTGCCGACGTCTGGAACCGGCCGGTCTCGAAGGACCGTCTGAAGGCGCTCGAACAACCGCTCCGCGTCGCGACTATCCCCTTGTGGGACGAGCACCCCGAATCGACCGCCACCGATCCTGCACGGCAGATCGCGTTTCCCGACCACGTTTCTGAGCCGTTGCGCGATCTCCGCGAGGACGGAATCGGCGGCGAGGTAGCCGATCTGCGCGTTGAGCGTCGTCAGGCGATCGACGTCCAGCATGAGCAGCGAGAGCGGCGACTCCGCGCGGCGTGACCGGCCGATCTCCCGGTCGAGCAGGTCGTGGAACGCGCGCCGGTCGTAGAGCTCCGTCAGCGGGTCGGTGTCGGGCACGGGGTCGGCCTCGCGCAGATCGAGCGAGCCCTCGAGCGCCGGGCGCGTCCCCGCGACGACGTCCTCGAGCGACGTGATGTCCGGGTCGCCGAACTTGCGGTCCGGCGACCGCGTCAGGACGGCGAGCATGCCGGGTTCGCTCGTCGAGTCGAGCAACGGGACCGCGAGCCCGTAGCGAATGGGCGAGGCTCCGGGCGGGCCGTCGGCGTCGCCGTTGAAGGCGACCTGGATGGCGCGAGCACCTCGATAGTCGGGGACGCCCATCCGTCCGACCTGCGCCGCTTCGTCCTCCGACAGCCCCACGGTGGCGAGTATCGGCTCCTTGTTCGAGTCGGCGACGATCGCGACCGCTGCATCGGCGGAGGTGTGATTGCGTGCGACTTCGAGCAAGCGCATGACGTTCCCGTGCTCGAGCGGCGCATGGCTGACGGCGGCAGCCGTGGCGCGCTCGCCGATGGCCGCCAGGATCCGCTCCGGCAGTGGCGTGATCGCGTCGTTCAGCGTCTGCGCGAACTCCGACAGGCGGTCGTCGTAGCGGTCGAGCATCGCGGAGACGACCTCCTCGTGACGGCCGAACATCCGTCGCATCGCCGCCGCGAACAGACCGATGCACGCACAGTGCAAGGAGCACCGAAACGACATAGATGGCAATCGTCATCCGAGCGCTCCGGATAACGGCACGTCGATCCCTCGATTCGTCTGCACCGAGCGGAAGTAATATCGCGCGCACCGGTCGGCATTGGCCGCGAAACGACTCTGCAGGCGGTGCGCGCGCGTTCGAGCCGGGGGTGTCGACTGGAGCGCTCGTTATCGTGGCCCGCAGTGGAGTCGCCGTCGCCGATCCCCGTCGTGACGCGCGTGGACGTGAAGCGTCCGGGGCGGAACGGATCTTCGCCCGTTCGGCCGCAGGCGTCACCCTCTGAAGCGCAAGCCGGCGCACGGAATGCGGTCACCAGGGAGCGGGTCGAGCTCCCGCCCGAGCGCAGGCTCTCCCCAGCGACGCTCGCGGGTCTCGCGGCAGCCGCGGGCATCGCCGCGATCGTCCTCGGCGGCTGGGCGTTCGTCTCGGGTGTCGGTCGAGACGGCGACGGAGCGTCGCAATCTGCCGCTCCGCCAGCGGGTTCCAGCAGGCCGTTGCCCTGCTTGCGCGGCCCGATGCCGAGCGCTTGCCGCTTCACGGGGCTGCCGGCCGGATCACGCTCGTCGTCCAGCCGTCGGACGACGCCGCGCTCGTGCTGAACGGCCTCGGCCCGGCGGAGTCGGGGTGGGCGTATCAGGCATGGGTGACGAGTCACGACGTCGATCACTCCTCGCTCGGCGGGTCTCTTCTCCGGCCGCGACATCGTCGTGCCACTCGCCACCCGAGTGCCTCCCGGTGCCACCGTGGCCGTCACGCTCGAGCCTGCCACCGGGTCGTTCGCGCCCAGCCGTCGGCCGAAGCTCGTGGTCGAGCGTCCGCTGCCGAGTACGCGAGCCCAGCAGGGCGCGCGAGCTCAGAACCGACAGACGAACGGCTAGCGCTCGTGCGGGGCTGAGCCGCCGCGCGAGACGTCGACTCGATCCTTGCCCAGATCCTTCGCCCGATAGAGCGCAGCGTCAGCCCGCTCGAAGAGGCTTGCCGCCGTGTCGCCGTGCTCGAGCTCGGCGACACCGGCCGAGATGCGAAGACGCTGTCCGTCGGGGCCGAGGGCGGTGCCGCGCATCGCGTTGTGCACCCGGCGGTAGAGCTGGTCGGCGTCCTCGGCACCGGACTCCGGAAGGATGACCGCGAACTCGTCACCGCCGATGCGGCAGGCGATGTCGACCGAGCGGACGGCGTCTCGAAGCCGCTCGGCGGCCTGGGAGAGGACTCGGTCTCCTGCGAGGTGCCCGATGTCGTCGTTGATGTTCTTGAAGTCGTCCAGGTCGAAGACGATCAGCGCCAGGTTCCGCTCGTAGCGTTGTGCGCGCATGACTTCGCGCCGGAGGGTCTCGTGGAAGTACCGCTGGTTGTAGAGGCCCGTAAGCGCGTCGGTCTCGGC
Source organism: uncultured Actinomycetes bacterium (assembly GCA_963716975.1). Taxonomy (GTDB): domain Bacteria; phylum Actinomycetota; class Thermoleophilia; order Gaiellales; family Gaiellaceae; genus GMQP-bins7. The sequence continues at coordinate 30,288 of CAVQVA010000052.1, forward strand.
CAGCTTCCGAGCCTCGCCGTAGCGGCGTGCGTTCTCGATCGCCGGTATCGAGCTCTCGGCGAGGCTCTCGGCCTGCTCGATGTGGCTCGCATCGGGCTCGTGATCGCTCTGTCGCCAGAACAGCGACAGCGTTCCGATTGTCCGGAGCTCGCGCCCGACGAGTGGGATGAAGACACCGCCACGGATGAGGTCGTCGCTCGGCAGGTCCTGGTCGCGTCCGTAGCGGTAGCTCACTGTGATCGTCCCGGAGAGGGCACCCGCGACTCCCGAGGTCGGCGGCTTGGCGGTCTCCTGCGCGGTCATGCCGCGGGTTGCGACGGCCGGTGCGCCCGCCTGGGCTTCGACGCTCATCATCGCCGCGTCGACGCCGGGAATCTCCATCGCCGCGTCGAGAACGCGGTCCATGACCTCCGCGAGGTCGATCGTGCCGCCGAGCTCGCCGAAGAGCCGGTTCCGGCGCGTCTCGCGCTCCGCACGGTCGAGCGCCTGGGTCAGGTCCTGCGCGAGCTCGTCCATCTTGAGCCGCATCTCGTCGACGGCTCGCACGAGCGCCGTGTCCGACTCGGCGGGCTGACGCCTCCTCCGCAACTCCAAGAAGGCCAGGAGTGCCGCCACGAGAACTGCGACAGCGACCAGAATCACCGCAGTGGTCACCACAGTTGCCTTTCCTCCGCCAGCACCTGATCGCCCATGTGCCGCACGGCGATCAGGCCAATACCCAGCTCAGCTCGAACTCACTTACCCGGGTCGCACTGTACTCAGCGAAGTGGATGCTGACCACGGGGTCAAGCCTACGCTCAGCGCCGTGGGTCGTCAGCTGCCATGGCAACGACGACCGTCCCCGTCCCCGCTCGCTTGGCCCGCCAGAGAGCGTGCTCGACCCGACCGAAGACGCTCGTCGCGTCGTCGCCCCACGCCAGCTCGGTGATCCCCGCCGACATTCCGAGCCACTCGAACTCGGTCGGCGCGTGGGCCTCGAGTGACGCTCGGAGCGCGGCGAGGACCGCCTCCGCTCTGTCCACGGTCGCGTCGGAGAGGATGACCGCGAACTCCTCTTCGCCGATGTGGCAGCTCACGTCGCCGTTCTCGAGGTTCGACTCCACGCGAGTCTCGAGCTCCGCGAGCGCTCGCTCCACCGTCGCCCGATCTCTCCGCTCGTCCACGCGCGCGAGACCGTCGACGTTCATGAGGAGCACGGCAAGGGGCCGATCGAGGCTGCGGGCTCGGGCGATCGCGTGCCGGAGCCGTTCCTCGAAGTCCTGGCGGGTGGCCGTGACTGTCCTCGACTCGAGTCCGACTTCCGCCGCCGCGAGCTCGATGACGCCCATGCGGCTCGTCTGCACGGCTTCCGTCGCTCGCCCGTCGAACGTCTCACTCGTCTCGTCCGGCCGCCACTCGGCGACCCCGACGGCGAACGTCAGCCGGTCGGCGACCGGGAACGTCGTCCGTGCCGCCTCGTCGCGTAAGCCGGGCGTAGAAACGTCGCGCTGCGTCGCCGGCGGTCTCCGGGAGCACGATGCCGAACTCGCCGTCCTGGCGCAGGCAGACGACGTCGGATGTCCTCGTCTGCTGCACGAGGAGTGACGCGAGCTCGCGAAGCGCGGGGTCGAGGCGCGGATCATGCACGTCTTCTTGTTCGCATCGATCTCGCCCTCGCGATTCAGGATGAGCAGTGAGAGCGGCTGGCCGGTCTCCTGGGCGTGCGCGACTGCGCGCTCGAGCTCGATGTCGTAGCCCTTGCGATTCCGGAGGCCCGTGAGGACGTCCGTCATCGTGCGTTGCGCCTCGGCGAACCGGCGCGCGCTCGCGATCGCCGGCACGGCGTCCTCTGCGAGGGCTTCCAGAGCGCGGACGTGCTCGGCTCCGAATGATCCAGCATTGGGCGCGTACGCGGCAAGCGTCCCGGTCTCGATGCCGGCCTCGACGATCGGCACGACGAGCGCGGAGGTGAACGAATCGCCTTCTGCCTCGTCCTCCGGACGGTGTGTCCAGTTGATGGTGACGGCGCGAAACGGTCCCGCCGCATGCGCCAGAGGGGCGTCGAGGCGACCTGTCCTGTCGTCCGCACCGAACGATCCCACCATGGGCGCCCCCCCGGGGCCCTGGATGTGCACCGCTGCGGCCTCGGCACCGGTCCGCGTTGCCGCCTCGATCGCGATCCGCCTGAGCAGGTCGCCGAACTCGACCGTGAGCTCGAGGTCGTCGACTCCCCTCGCCCGCGCGGCGGACGAGCGTTCGACGACGCGCTCGAGGCTCTGCGAGATCGCGTTCATATGGACGTCGAGCTGCTCGAGCACGGTCTCGAAGCGCTCGTCGGCGCGGGTACGGCGGTGTCGCGCCCGAACGAGCAGCACGACGAGCGCCAGCGCCAGGCAGGCGGCAATTACCGCAGTCACGATCGTCGAGTCCACCCTCGTCCTCCCGGCTCACTGTAATTCGGGATCTGGCAAGGTGCTACGGGCGTCGTGGACGCCTTTTTTGCTACCATCCCGCGGCTCGGTTGGCGGACGCACTGCGTTTCGCCTGTCTCTCTCTGTAATTCGACGACCAGACCAGTAGGAGCAGCGTGCCCACCGTCAATCAGCTCGTCCGCAAGGGGCGGAAGGCCCCGGAATCGAAGACGAAGACCCCCGCGCTTCGCGGTGCGCCGCAGAAGCGTGGCGTCTGCACGCGTGTGATGACGCAGACTCCGAAGAAGCCGAACTCGGCGCTTCGGAAGGTCGCGCGCGTTCGCCTCACGAACGGCATGGAGGTCGGCGTCTACATTCCCGGCGAAGGGCACAACCTGCAGGAGCACTCCGTCGTCCTCGTGCGTGGCGGCCGCGTCAAGGACCTGCCGGGCTACCGGTACAAGGTCATCCGCGGCGGCCTCGACTCGTCAGGGGTTCCGGACCGGCGCCAGGCGCGGTCCAAGTACGGCGCAAAGAAGGCCTAGGAAGTAGCGATGCCCCGCCGAGCGGAGATCCAACCTCGTCAGCCCGATCCCGACGCCGTCCACGGCTCGGTGCTCGTGTCGCAGCTCGTAAACCGCCTCATGCTCGACGGCAAGAAGTCGGTAGCCGAGGCGATCGTCTACGACGCGCTCACCATCGCCGCGGAGAAGTCCGGTCGAGCGGAGCTCGAGGTGCTCGAGCAGGCCGTCAAGAGCGTCACGCCCGTGCTCGAGGTTCGGTCGCGTCGCGTCGGCGGTGCGAACTACCAGGTCCCGGTCGAAGTGCCCCAGCGCCGCGCGCGGACGCTCGCTCTTCGCTGGCTCGTCCAGAACGCGCGCGACCGGCGCGAGAAGGGCATGCCGCAGAAGCTCGCCGGCGAGCTCGTCGACGCGGTCAACCAGCAGGGCGGCGCCTACAAGAAGAAGGACGACATCTACCGGATGGCGCAGGCCAACAAGGCCTTCGCGCACTATCGCTGGTAGGAGCGGACATGACCACCGTTGCCACACCCGTCGCGCTGGACCGTGTCCGGAACATCGGAATCATGGCGCACATCGACGCCGGTAAGACGACGACGACGGAGCGGATCCTCTACTACACGGGCCGCACCCACAAGATGGGCGAGGTCCACGAGGGCGCGGCCACGATGGACTGGATGGCCCAGGAGCAGGAGCGCGGGATCACCATCACCTCGGCGGCGACGACGGCGTTCTGGCGCGACTACCGGATCAACATTATCGATACGCCCGGGCACGTGGACTTTACGATGGAGGTCGAGCGCAGCCTTCGCGTCCTCGACGGCGCGGTCGCGGTGTTCGACTCGGTCGCAGGCGTTCAGCCCCAGTCGGAGACCGTGTGGCGCCAGGCAGACCGCTATCGGGTTCCCCGGATCGCGTTCATCAACAAGATGGATCGCACCGGTGCCGACTTCGACGCCGCCGTGCAGTCCATGCGCGATCGTCTCGGGGCGTCGCCAGTACCGATCCAGCTCCCGATCGGCGAGGAGGAGCACTTCTCGGGGATCGTCGACCTCGTCGAGATGAACGCGATCTCGTACACGAACGCGCTTGGCACCGAGTTCGCCATCGAGGACATCCCCGACGAGCTACGGGCGCGTGCCGAGGAGCTCCATCACGCGCTCATCGACGCCATTGCCGAGTTCGACGACGAGCTGACGGAGACGTACCTCGAGGACGAGAGCGCGGTGACTTCGGAGATGCTCCGGCGCGCGCTTCGCCGGGGAACGCTCAGCGGACGTGTGACACCTGTGCTCCTCGGCTCGGCGTTCAAGAACAAGGGCGTTCAGCTGCTCCTCGACGCGATCGTCGACTACCTGCCGAGCCCGCTCGACGTCCCGCCGGTGCAGGGGGTCGACCCGAAGAGCGCGGACGAGGCGACCCGGCCGCCCGCGGTCGAGGCGCCGTTCTCGGCGCTCGCGTTCAAGGTCATGACGGATCCCTACGTCGGCAAGCTCACGTACTTCCGGGTCTACTCGGGCCAGGTGAAGGCAGGCGACCGCGTTCTGAACGCGACGACCGGCAAGACCGAGCGCATCGGCCGCATCCTGCAGATGCACGCGAACCACCGCGAGGAGCGCGAGGAGATCGCCGCCGGTGAGATCGCGGCCGCAGTCGGTCTCAAGTTCACGACGACGGGCGACACGCTGGCCGTCGAGTCGGCGCCGATCGTCCTCGAGTCCATGTCGTTCCCCGACCCCGTCATCTCGGTCGCGATCGAGCCGAAGACGAAGGGCGACCAGGACAAGCTCGCCGGAGCGCTGCAGCGCCTGGCCGAGGAGGACCCCACGTTCCGCGTCTCGACGGACGAGGAGACGGGCCAGACGATCATCTCCGGGATGGGCGAGCTCCACCTCGAGATCATCGTCGACCGGCTTCAGCGCGAGTTCCGCGTCGAGGGCAACGTGGGCCGTCCACAGGTCTCGTACCGAGAGACGATCGGGCGCGCGGTCGAGAAGATCCAGGGGCGCTTCGTTCGTCAGACCGGCGGCTCGGGTCAGTACGGAGACGTCGTCATCAACCTCTCGCCGCAGGAGCCCGGGGCAGGGTACGAGTTCGTCGACAAGATCGTCGGCGGGAAGATCCCGCGCGAGTTCATCAACCCCATCGATCAGGGAATCCAGGAAGCCACGAGTGCCGGCATCCTCGCCGGGTTCCCCGTGGTCGACGTCAAGGTCGAGCTCGTCGACGGCTCGTACCACGAGGTCGACTCCAGCGAGCGTGCCTTCAAGATCGCCGGCTCCATGGCCTTCAAGGAGGCGATGAAGCGTGCGAAGCCGAAGCTCCTCGAGCCGGTCATGGCCGTCGAGGTCGTGACCCCGGAGGACTACGTCGGCGACGTGATTGGTAACCTGAACGGCCGTCGTGGCCGGGTCGAGCAGCTCGAGCCGGTCGGCGGGTCGCAGTCGATCCGCGCGAGCGTTCCGCTCGCGGAGATGTTCGGCTACGCGACCGACCTGCGCTCCATGTCGCAGGGCCGTGCGACGTTCACCATGCAGTTCGACCGTTACGAAGAAGTCCCGGCCTCGATCGCCGACACGATCGTCGCCAAGGAGCAGTAGGGAACGTTCTCTCCCGGAGGAAGGAAGAAATGGCCAAGCAGAAGTTCGAGCGCACCAAGCCCCACGTCAATGTCGGCACGATCGGCCACATCGACCACGGCAAGACGACGCTCACAGCCGCGATCACGAAGGTGCTCGCGGAGTCCGGTACCGACACGGCAGTAACGTCGTTCGACGAGATCGACAAGGCGCCCGAGGAGAAGGCGCGCGGCATCACGATCCAGACGGCGCACGTCGAGTACGAGACGGCGAACCGGCACTACGCGCACGTCGACTGCCCCGGGCACGCCGACTACATCAAGAACATGATCACCGGCGCCGCCCAGATGGACGGCGCGATCCTCGTCGTCTCGGCGGCCGACGGCCCGATGCCGCAGACACGCGAGCACATCCTGCTGGCGCGCCAGGTGGAGGTGCCGTCGATCGTGGTCGCGCTCAACAAGGCCGACATGGTCGACGATCCCGAGCTGCTCGAGCTCGTCGAGATGGAGGTGCGCGAGCTGCTCTCCAAGTACGAGTTCCCGGGCGACGACATCCCGGTCATCCAGGTCTCGGCGCTGAAGGCGCTCGAGGGCGACGCGGAGTGGACGCCGAAGATCCTCGAGCTGATGGAGGCGGTCGACTCGTACATTCCGGAGCCCGTCCGCGACGTCGACAAGCCGTTCCTCATGCCGATCGAGGACGTGTTCACGATCACCGGCCGCGGGACAGTGGTCACAGGCCGCATCGAGCAGGGCAAGCTCCAGGTCGGCGAGGACGTCGAGATCGTCGGGATCCACCCGGAGATGGCCAAGACGGTCGTCACGGGCCTCGAGATGTTCCTGAAGACGCTCGACTACGCGCAGGCAGGTGACAACGCGGGCGCGCTCCTGCGCGGAGTCAAGCGCGAGGAGGTCGAGCGCGGACAGGTGCTCGCGAAGCCCGGCAGCATCACGCCGCACACGCAGTTCAAGGCCGAGGTGTACGTCCTCTCGAAGGACGAGGGCGGGCGTCACACGCCGTTCTTCAACGGCTACCGGCCGCAGTTCTACTTCCGGACGACCGACGTCACAGGGTCGATCGCCCTGCCCGAGGGCCAGGAGATGGTCATGCCGGGCGACAACACGAACATGGAGATCGATATGCACCAGCCGATCGCCATGGATCAGGGCCTTCGCTTCGCAATTCGTGAGGGCGGGCGGACGGTCGGAGCCGGCGTCGTGACGGAGATCATCAAGTAGGGGCGGGATCTCCCGCCCCTCACTCACTCGAGATGGCACAGCAGAAGATCCGCATCCGGCTCAAGGGCTACGACCACCAGCAGGTGGATCGCTCGGCGTCCCAGATCGTGGAGACGGCGCAACGCACCGGCGCCACGATCACGGGTCCCGTGCCGCTGCCCACCGAGAAGAACGTGTACTGCGTGATCCGGAGCCCGTTCAAGGACAAGGACTCGCGCGAGCACTTCGAGGTGCGCACGCACAAGCGTCTCATCGACATCCACAGCCCGACGCCGAAGACGGTCGACTCGCTGATGCGACTCGATCTGCCCGCGGGCGTCGACATCGAGATCAAACTGTGAGGTCCGTGTCGTCGTGAAGGGCATCGTCGGACGCAAGCTCGGTATGAGCCAGGTCTTCGACCCTGAGACGGGGGCGATGGCCGCCGTCACCGTGATCCAGGCCGGCCCGTGCCCGGTCGTTCAGGTGAAGACCGTGAGCACGGACGGCTATGACGCGGTCCAGCTCGCATTCGAGCCCGTCGCCGAGCGAAAGCTCGCGAAGGGCGAGATAGGGCATCTCGCGAAGGCCGGTGCCGCTCCGCACCGCCACCTGGTGGAGATGCGGGGCCGGAGCGAGCTGACGATCGGCGAGACCGTGACGGTCGAGGCGTTCGAGCCCGGGGAGCAGGTGAAGGTCTCCGGGATCTCCATCGGCAAGGGCTTCCAGGGCACCGTCAAACGGCACGGCTTCTCACGCGGCCCAGTGAGCCACGGCTCGCACAACGTCCGTGCGCCCGGCTCGATCGGCGCGTCGGCAACGCCGTCGAGAGTGTTCAAGGGGCGGCGCATGCCCGGCCGTATGGGCGGCACGCGAGTCACCCAGCCGAGCCTCGTCGTGCACGAGATCGATCTCGAGCGCAACCTCCTGCTGCTCAGGGGCTCCGTTCCAGGGCCGAAGAGCGGCATCGTCGAGATCCGAGGCGGCAAGTGAGCGCTCCGAAGGCACCCGTGCTCGGAGGCAAGGCCAAGGAGGTCTCGCTCGAGGCATCCGTCTTCGCGGCGGACGTCAGGCCGCATCTCGTCCACGAGACCGTGCGCGCCGAGCTCAACGCGGCGCGGGCAGGAACGCGCGGCACAAAGAGCCGCGGACTCGTCGCGGGAGGGCGCGCGAAGCCGTGGCGGCAGAAGGGGACGGGTCGTGCGCGTGCCGGGACGACGCGCGCGCCGCACTGGACGGGCGGAGGCGTCGCGTTCGCGCCGGGGATGCGGAACTTCGAGGTGAAGGTCAACCGGAAGGCACGGCGGGCCGCCCTCCGAGGCGCTCTCAGCGCCCATGCCTCCGAAGGCACATTCGCACTGCTCGACGGCGAGTCGTTCGGCGACCCGTCGACGAAGCAGGCGGTCTCTCTCCTCGCCGAGTGGGGGAGCCCGACTCCGACGCTCGTCGTCGCCACGGAGGACGAGGAGGCGCTCGTGAAGTCGTTCCGCAACCTGAAGCGCGTGCTCGTGACCGTTCCGTCGGAGCTCGAGGTCGCATCTGTCGTCTGGGCTCGGTCGCTCCTCGTGACCGAGGCGGCCCTGCCGCACGTGCTCGTGCGTGCGGGCGTGCCGGCTGCTGAGGCCAAGGAGGTCTCCGAATGAGCCTCCATCCGAACGAGGTCCTCATCGCACCCGTCGTGTCGGAGAAGAGCTACTCGCTGATCACGGATCGCAAGTACACGTTTCGTGTGCACGAGGACGCGCACAAGACCCAGATCAGACAGGCGGTGGAGCAGCTCTTCGAGGTGCAGGTGCAGAGCGTGAACATCGTCAAGGTCCAGTCGAAGCCGAAGCGCCGCGGGATGATCAAGGGTCGGCGCCCCGGCTGGAAGAAGGCGATCGTCCAGCTGCGCGAGGGCCACGAGATCGAGATCTTCGAAGGAGCCGCGGTCTGATGCCGTTGCGCAAGTACAAGCCGACGAGCCCCGGCCGCCGCTTCATGGCCACATCCGGGTTCGACGAGGTCACGAAGTCCGAGCCGGAGAAGTCGCTCGTGGAGCCGCTGTCGAAGACCGGCGGGCGGAACAACCGTGGCCGGATCACGACCCGGCACCACGGAGGCGGCCACAAACGGCAATACCGGAAGATCGATTTCAAGCGGACAAAGGACGGCGTGCCGGCCAAGGTCGCCGCGATCGAGTACGACCCGAACAGGTCGGCCAGGATCGCGCTCCTCCATTACGCGGACGGTGCAAAGGCATACATCCTCGCTCCCTCCCGGATCCAGGTGGGCTCGACGGTCGAGTCCGGCCCCGACGCCGACATCAAGCCCGGAAACGCGCTTCCGCTCGCGAACATCCCGACCGGCACGCTCGTCCACAACGTCGAGCTCAAGCCGGGGCAGGGGGGTCGGATGGCTCGGTCGGCGGGCTCATCCGTGCAGCTCGTCGCGAAGGACGCGGGCCATGGCGTTCTCCGGCTTCCCTCCGGTGAGCTTCGGCGCGTGCTGCTGACCTGTCGTGCGACCGTGGGGCAGGTCGGAAACGCCGACCATGCGAATCAGTCGAGCGGCAAGGCCGGGCGCAGTCGCTGGCTCGGCAAGCGACCCACGGTCCGCGGCTCGGCGATGAACCCCGTCGACCATCCACACGGCGGCGGCGAGGGCAAGACGAAGGGCGGCCGGCACCCGGTCACCCCCTGGGGCGTGCCGACGCTCGGCAAGCGAACCCGCAGGAAGCACAAGGAATCCGACGCACTGATCGTCCGCGGCCGTCGCCGCGGCAAGGAAAAGAGGCGGTAAGTAGATGAGCCGCAGTTCCAAGAAGGGGCCTTTCGTCGAGGAACGGCTGATGAGCCGGATCACCACGATGAACGCGACCGGAGAGAAGCGGATGATCCGCACCTGGTCGCGGGCGTCGACGATCTTCCCCGACATGGTGGGCCACACGATTGCCGTGCACGACGGCCGCAAGCACGTGCCCGTGTTCGTGACGGAGCAGATGGTCGGCCACAAGCTCGGCGAGTTCGCGCCAACGCGGACCTTCCGGGGTCATGCCGGCGACAAGTCGACCCAGGTGAAGCGTCGCTGACGTGGCCACGACCCCTGACACTCCGATGACCGTTAAGGCCCAGGCCAAGTGGGTGCGCATGTCCGCGCGCAAGGCCCGCATCGTCCTCGACCACATCCGGGGGCGGTCGGTGCCGGAGGCGCGCACGATCCTCGCGTTCACCCCGCGTGCCGCCGCGACCGAGATCGAGAAGGTGCTCCGCGCCGCGGTCTCGAACGCGGAGGCGAATCACGGTCTCGACGGCGACGAGCTGCTCGTGTACGCGGCCTACGCCGACGAGGGGCCGACGCTCAAGCGCTGGCGCGCACGTGCTCGCGGCCGGGTGAACCGGATCCGGAAGCGGACGTGCCACGTGACTCTCATCCTCGCGGAGCGACCGGAGCCTGCGTCACCGAGGCGGCGCCGGGCCTCGGCGAAGCCGACGACAGAGGAGCAACCCCCAGTGAAGAAGGGCTCTGAGACGAAGCCGAAGACGACGCGCGCGAGGAAGTCGAAGCCTAAGGCGCCCGCGCAGACAGAGGAGGCGGTGGCCTGATGGGCCAGAAGGTGCATCCCGGCGGGTTTCGCGTCGGAGTCATCCACGACTGGAAGTCGAACTGGTGGACGGGCAAGCCGGAGTTCGCCGACTACCTGCTCGAGGACGTGCGCATTCGTGAGCACATCCTGGGCAAGCTGTCGCACGCCGGCCTCTCGGACATCCTGATCCGCAAGGACAAGCAGCGGATCACGGTCGACATCTTCACGGCCCGCCCGGGGATCGTCATCGGGAAGTCCGGCGTCGAGGTGGATGCGCTCCGTCGTGAGCTCCATGCGATCACGAAGAAGAACGTCCACATCAACATCAACGAGATCAAGAGGCCGGAGCTCGACGCGAAGCTCGTCGCGCAGTCGATCGCCGAGCAGCTCCAGAACCGTGTCAGCTTCCGGCGGGCGATGAAGCGCTCGCTCGCATCGGCGATGCGATCGGGAGCTCAGGGAATCAAGATCACGGCCGCCGGCCGGCTGGGTGGCGGCGAGATGAGCCGGCGTGAGATGTACTCGGAGGGTCGCGTCCCGCTGCACACGATCCGGGCCGACATCGACTACGGGCTCGCCGAGGCCAAGACGACCTTCGGGAAGATCGGCGTCAAGGTCTGGGTCAACAAGGGCGAGATCATGCCCGAGGGTTACGAGGGCGGCGCCCGCGACCGCGACGCGCGCCTCGGCGATCAGGACCAGGCCCGGCGCAGGCGCGGCTCCTCCTCGGAAGGGCTCGGCGCTTCTCGTGAAGGCCGGGGTCGCAGCGCGGATCGCGAGGGCCTCGGGATCGTGCCGCGCAAGCGGCGAGGACAGAGGCCGGGCGGCCGTGGCCCGCGCAGGAGCCCCGCAGAGCAGCAGGCCGCGGTCGAGGGCGAGGCACCCGTGCAAGGCGAGGCGGCAGAGGCTCCCGTCGTGGAGCCGGAGGCAGTCGTCGAGCCCACCCTGGAGCCTTCTGCCGAACCGTCTGCCGAGCCAGTCGCCGAAGAGACCCCTGAGGCCACCCAGGAACCGGAGGGTGACGCCTGATGCTCATGCCGCGGAAGACCAGGTACCGCCGCGAGCACCGCGGGCACCGAAGGGGCATCTCGAAGGGTCAGACGACCGTTCAGTTCGGGGACTACGGACTCAAGGCGCTCGAGGCGGGATGGATCACGAACCGTCAGATCGAGGCTGCCCGAATCGCGGCGACCAGGAAGATCCGCCGTACCGGAAAGGTCTGGATCAACATCTTCCCGGACAAGCCGGTCACGAAGAAGCCCGCGGAGACGCGCATGGGCTCCGGGAAGGGCTCGCCCGAGGGCTGGGTCGCCGTGGTCAAGCCTGGACGCGTCATGTTCGAGCTCGCCGGCGTGCCCGAGCCGCTCGCCAAGGAGGCACTGCGGCTCGCCGGTCAGAAGCTCCCCATCAAGACGAGATTCGTGAAGAGAGAGGCTGATCTCTTTGAGAGCTAGAGAGCTTCGCGAGCTCACCGACGACGAGCTGGACCAGAAGATGGCCGAGACGCGTCACGAGCTCTTCAACCTCCGCTTCCAGACCGCGACCGGTGTGCTCGAGAACAGCGCACGGCTGCGCACTGCAAAGCGCGAGATCGCCCGCATTCTGAGCGTCAAGAACGAACGGGCGCGCCAGGTACCGAGCCAAACGAGGAAGAGTTAGATGGCCGACGAGCAGAACGACCAGATCGAAGAGACCGAGGACACTCCGGTGGAGGAAGCCCCGGCAGAGGAGGCACAGGCCGAGGGGGCTCAGGCCGAGGCGGCCGTGGAGGACGCGTCGGAGCCGGAGGCCGAGGTGGTGGATGAGGCGCCCGCTGAGGACGCGCCCGTCGCCGAGGCGGAGCCGGAGCCTGCGGCCGACGAGCCTGCAACCGATGACGAGCCTGCTGCCGAGGAACCCCTAGCAGAGGAGCCCGTAGCAGAGGAACCCGGCGCGGAAGAGCCTGCGGCGGACGAGCCGGCAGCCGAGGTCGAAGCCGCCGCGGAGCCGGCCGAGGCCGCGCCCGAGGAGGCTGCAGCCACCGGACGCAAGAAGAAGAAGCGCCTTCCGCGCGCCCTTCGCCCTGCGCGGACGAAGGTCAAGCGCGTGAAACTCTCCGAGCGCAAGCCCATCTCCCGCTTGCCGAAGCCCGAGCACGTGAAGGGCCGGCGCCAGGAGCGCCAGGGCACGGTGGTGTCCGCGGCGATGGACAAGACGATCGTCGTCCGCGTCGACATGGTGAAAGCGCACCCGCGCTACAAGAAGGTCATCCGCCGGAGCTCGAAGTTCCACGCTCACGACGAGCAGAACGAGGCCAAGGTCGGCGACATCGTGTTGATCGTCGAGACCCGACCGCTCTCACGCATGAAGCGCTGGCGCCTACAGAAGGTCGTCGAGGCGGCACGGTGAGGAGGATCGCGTGATCCAGCAGGAGTCCCGGCTGCGCGTCGCGGACAACACGGGAGCCCGCGAGCTCCTGTGCATTCGCGTGCTCGGCGGGTCGCACCGGCGCTACGCGCGGGTCGGAGACGTCATCGTTGCTACCGTGAAGTCGGCCACGCCGCAGGGCGCGGTCAAGAAGGGCGAGGTCGTGAAGGCGGTCGTCGTCCGAACCAAGAAGCCCTTCGGTCGGGACGACGGCACGCTCATCGGATTCGACGAGAACGCCGCAGTCCTGATCGACGCCCAGAACAATCCTCGCGGGACCCGCATCTTCGGGCCGGTCGCGCGAGAGCTTCGCGAGAGGAACTTCATGAAGATCGTCAGCCTGGCGCCCGAGGTGTTGTGAACTGATGTCGGTCAAGATGAAAGTGCGGAAGGGCGATCTCGTTCAGATCCTGTCCGGCAAGGACCGGGGGAAGCAGGGGCGAGTCCTCGAGGCGCGTCCTGGCGAGCGTCGTGTGATCGTCGAGAATCTGAACCTCGCGAAGAGGCACACGCGACCACGGCCGATCAAGGACAGCTCGCGCATGGGCGGCACACAGGTCGTGCCCGGCGGCATCATCGACAAGCCCGCGCCGATCTCGGTCTCCAATGTGATGGTCGTGTGCCCGGTGTGCGGGAACCCGACACGCGTCGGAGTCGTCGAGAGAGACGTCAAGGGCGAGACGACCCGCGTTCGCGTCTGCAAGCGTGAGGGCTGCGGTCAGGAGATCGACAAGTGAGCACGATGGTTGCCCCCACACCAGAGACGTACGTCCCGCGGCTGAAACAGCGGTACGACGAGGAGATCCGAGACCGGCTCAAGGAAGAGCTCGGCCTCGGCTCGGTCATGCAGACGCCGCGCGTGACGAAGATCACCCTCAACATGGGAGTGGGCGAGGCGAAGACGGATGCGAAGGCGCTCGACGCGGCGATCGACGAGCTCACGCTCATCGCGGGCCAGCGCGCGCAGGTCCGACGGGCGAAGAAGTCGATCGCGAGCTTCAAGCTTCGCGAGGGGATGCCCGTCGGCGCCAAGGTGACGCTGCGCGGTGCTCGCATGTACGAGTTCCTCGACCGACTCGCCACCATCGCCCTGCCGCGGATCCGTGACTTTCGCGGCCTCGATCCCGAAGCCTTCGACGGGCGCGGGAACTACTCCATCGGTATCCGCGAGCAGATCATCTTCCCCGAGATCGACTACGACCAGGTTCCGGCGATTCGGGGGCTCGACGTCGCGATCACGACCTCGGCGAGGTCGGACGACCACGGGCGTGCGCTTCTCGGCGCTCTCGGTCTGCCGTTCGCCGGAGAGAGAAGGGACTCGTAAGTGGCCAAGAAGTCGCTCGTCGTCAAGCAGAAGCGGACCCCCAAGCACAAGGTTCGGGCCTATTCGCGCTGCAATCGCTGCGGCCGCCCGCGTGCGGTGTACCGGAAGTTCGGGCTCTGCCGGATCTGCCTGCGCGAGCTCGCGCATCAAGGCGCAATCCCCGGGATGACGAAGTCGAGCTGGTAGGAGGACACGTGCTCACCGATCCGATCGCCGACATGCTGACTCGCATTCGCAATGCGAATCGCGCGCTCCACGAGAGCGCATCGATGCCGACCTCGCAGATCAAGGAGGAGATCGCGCGCATCCTCAAGGACGAGGGCTACATCAAGGACTTCCGGGTCATCGAGACGACGGACAAGAAGGACAAGCCGCTGCCGTACCGCACGCTCGTCATCGAGCTCAAGTTCGCGAAGGACCGGCGGCGCGTCATCACCGACCTGAAGCGCGTCTCGAAGCCCGGTCGCCGCGTGTACGCGCGCAAGGATCGCCTGCCGCGGGTGCTCGGCGGGCTCGGCACCGCGATCATGTCAACCTCGAGCGGGATCATCACGAGCCGCCAGGCCGCCGAGCGCGGCGTGGGCGGCGAGGTGATCGCCTTCGTCTGGTAGCAGCCATGTCGCGGATCGGAAGAAAGCCCATCGAGCTGCCCTCCGGGGTCGCCGTCTCCATCTCCCCGGGAAGGGTGGATGTGAACGGGCCGCTCGGCGAGCTGAGTCAGGTCGTACCCACGCGCATGCAGATCGAGCAGTCGGACGCCGAGATCGTCGTCACGCGGCCGACCGAGCGCGGTGAGGACCGTGCGCTCCACGGCCTCACCAGGACGCTCATCGCGAACATGGTGGAGGGCGTGACGAAGGGATTCGAGAAGGAGCTCGAGATCCAAGGCGTCGGCTACCGCGCGCAGCTCAAGGGCGTCGAGCTCGAGCTCGCCGTCGGCTACTCCCACCCCGTGCTCATAAAGCCCAGGCCCGGGATCAGCTTCGACGTGCCGACCCCGACGCAGATCATCGTCAAGGGAATCGACAAGCAGATGGTCGGCCAGACGGCCGCTGAGATCCGCAAGGTTCGCCCGCCTGAGCCGTACAAGGGCAAGGGGATTCGCTACCGCGACGAGCACGTGCGGAGGAAGGTCGGGAAGCGCGCATGACCACGCTCACGACACGCGAAGCGAGGCTGCGCCGCCACCGGCGCGTTCGCGCCAAGGTTTCGGGAACCAGCGAGCGCCCGCGCCTCGTCGTGTTCCGCTCGAATCGAGGGATCTTCGCGCAGCTCGTCGACGACTCCAGCGCCCGCACGCTTGCGTCCGCGAGCTGGACCTCGCTGTCCGGCGGCAAAGGATCGAAGACCGATCAGGCGCGCGAGGTGGGCAAGACTCTCGCTGCCGAGGCCAGGAAGGCGGGCATCGAGACCTGCGTCTTCGACCGCGGCGGCTACCTGTATCACGGACGCGTGAAGGCCCTCGCAGAGGGCGCTCGCGAAGGAGGACTTACGTTTTGAGCACGATGAACGTCGCAGAGACTCGCGAGCTCAAGGAGCGCGTGATCGAGATCAACCGCGTCGCGAAGGTCGTCAAGGGTGGCCGGCGGTTCTCGTTCACCGCGCTCGTCGTCATCGGTGACGAGGTCGATCGCGTCGGGCTGGGGTACGGAAAGGCGCGTGAGGTGCCCCTCGCGATCTCGAAGGCCGTCGAGGACGCGAAGAAGAACCTCTTCACGGTGCCGAAGCACGGCCAGACGATCACGCACGAGATCGTCGGCCGGTTCGATGCCGCTCGCGTCGTCCTCCGGCCGGCGAGCGAGGGAACGGGCGTGATCGCCGGCGGCGGCGTCCGCGCCGTGCTCGAGCTGGCGGGAATCCGCGACGTGCTCGCGAAGAGCCTCGGCACGACGACTCCCATCAACATGACGCGGGCGACCGTCAACGGCCTCAGTCGCCTCGTGCGCCCCGAGGACGTCGCCGAGCTCCGCGGAAAGACCATCGCAGAGGTGCTGCCCTGGAGGCCTCCGAAGGCTGACGAGCAGCCCGCTGCCGACGAGGCCGCCACCGCTTCGGTCGATGAGAGCGCCGAGCCGGCGCCTGCCGCTGCGGAGGAAAGTTCCTGATGAGCTCGGTCAAGGTGGTCCAGGTCCGCTCGACCGTCGGGCAGTCGTATCGCCACGAGGGGACGCTGCGGGCGCTCGGCCTCGGCAAGATCGGCCGATCGGCCGAGCACGAGGATACGCCGCAGCTGCGCGGAATGCTGCGCCACGTGAACCACCTCGTCCGCATCGAGTCGAAGGACGGAAGCGTTGCCTGAAAACCTCAATCTCTCGAACCTGCAGCCTGCCCAGCCACGCACGAACCGCAAGCGCGTCGGGCGCGGCCTCGGCTCCGGCAAGGGTCGTTATTCGGGGCGGGGGATCAAGGGCCAGAAGTCGCGCGCCGGGTCGCACAAGATGCCGGCCGGCTTCGAGGGCGGCCAGATGCCGATCGACATGCGCACGGGGAAGCTCAGGGGCAACACCTCGGCGGACGCAATGCCGATCGGGCCGTTCCGAACGTACAGCCAGCCCGTGAACGTCGCCGACCTCGACCAGCGCTTCGAGGCCGGGACGCAGGTGACGCCCGAGTCGCTGAAGGCGGCCGGGTTGATCCGGAAGCTGTCGGTGGACGTCAAGGTGCTCGGTCGTGGCGAGCTCACGACCACTCTGTCGGTCTCGGCGCACGGCTTCTCGAAGTCGGCCGTGGAGAAGATCGAGGCCGCCGGCGGGACCGTGACCTGGCTCCGCGGCGAGCCGGTCGAGAAGAAGAAGAAGCGGCACAAGGCGACCGCGCGCGTGGACGAGGAGCCGGAGGAGGCGCGCGACGAGCCGGAGGACGGCGAGGCGAGCGCGGAACCGTCCGGCGCTGCGGAGGAGCCTGCCGCCGACGAGGGAGCAGACGACTAGGTGTTCTCCTGGCTCGCCAACGCCTGGCGGGTACCCGAGCTCCGCCGCCGCGTGCTCTTCACCGCGGTCATCCTCGCCTGCTATCGACTGGGATCGTGGATCCCGGCTCCCGGGGTCGACCCGGACGCCATCTCGCAGTTCTTCGGGAGCCAGGGCGGGAACATCCTCGGGCTCCTCAACATCTTCTCGGGCGGCGCGCTGTCCCAGTTCTCGCTCTTCGCGCTCGGGATCATGCCGTACGTCACGGCGTCGATCATCCTGCAGCTCCTGACCGTGGTCATCCCGCGTCTAGCCGAGCTCCAGAAGGAGGGCGAAGCAGGCTACGCCAAGATCACGCAGTACACCCGCTACCTGACCGTCTGCCTCGCGGCAGCCCAGGCGACGGGGTACGCGTTCCTGTTCAAGGACCAGGGCGTCCTGAACGCCGGCTCGGGAGAGATGGTCCTGATCATCGTGACGCTCACGGCCGGCACGACGCTCCTCATGTGGATGGGCGAGCTGATCACGAAGCGCGGTGTCGGGAACGGGATCTCGATTCTGATCTTCGCCTCGATCCTCGTCGGCGCTCCCCTCGGGATCGCGGCGTGGTGGAACGGCGGCCCGATGGAGAAGCTCTTCTTCCCGCTCATCGTTGTCGCCGTGACGGCCTCCGTCGTCTTCGTGCAGGAGGGGCAGCGCAGGATCCCGATCCAGTACGCGAAGCGGATGGTGGGCCGCAAGATGACCGCCGGCGGGTCGACCTACCTACCGCTGCGCGTCAACATGGCGGGCGTCATACCGATCATCTTCGCGGCCGCGATCCTCGCTTTCCCGCCGACGATGGCGCAGTACTTCCCGGCCACGCGCGACTTCGTCAACACCAACTTCCAGCCGGGAAACTGGATCTACCTGCTCGTCGAGGGCGCGATGATCGTGATCTTCACGTACTTCTACACGGCGGTCCAGTTCAACCCCGTCGACCAGGCCGACAACCTTCGTCGGTACGGCGGCTACATCCCGGGGATCCGTCCCGGGCCGCCGACCGCCCAGTACCTCGACCGCGTGCTCTCGCGCCTGACGCTTCCCGGGTCGCTCTTCCTGGCGGCGATCGCCATCCTTCCGAGCCTGTTCATCAGGTACGGAGGATTCTCGCAGGCGAGCTCGCGCGCCCTCGGCGGAACGTCCGTCCTCATCGTGGTCGGGGTGGCGCTCGACACGATGCGCCAGATGGAGTCGCAGATGATGATGCGTTCCTACGAGGGCTTCCTCAAGTAGGGCGACGCTCGCCCCGTACTGGACGCCACCCGACATGAGGATTCTGATCCTAGGCCCGCAGGGCAGCGGGAAGGGGACGCAGGCGAAGCGGATCGCCGACTCCCGAGGGATCGCGCACGTCGCGACCGGTGACATCCTCCGCTCCGCGGTCGCGGACGGGAGCGAACTCGGGCGCCGGGTACAGCCCATTCTCGAGCGCGGCGACCTCGTGCCGGACGACTTGATGATCGACCTGATCCGCGAGCGGCTCGACGGCGAGGACGGCTTCGTCCTCGACGGGTTTCCTCGAACGCTTCCGCAGGCGGAGGCGTTCGCCACCATGCTCGCCGAGATCGGGAAGCCGCTGGACGTCGTGATCCTGCTCCAGGTCTCCGACGACGTCGCCACCCGCCGCTTGCACACGCGGGCTCTCGCCGAAGGTCGTGCGGACGATGCCCCCGAGGCGATTCGCAACCGCCTGCGGCTCTACCACGAGCTCACCGAGCCGCTGATCGGGCGCTACCGAGAGGACGGCCTCGTTGCCGCCGTCAGCGGCGAGGGGAGCATCGGTCAGGTCAGCGCCGACATCGACGCTGCTCTTGCCGGAACAGGCGTGCGGTCGGCGTGATCATCCGCAAGAGCGAGCGCGAGATCGACAAGATCGCGGCAGCCGGGAGCGTCGTTGCAGAGACGATCGCCCACGTCGGGTCTCTGATGGTCCCAGGCATCACCACAGGCGAGTTGGACGACGCGGCCGGCGCGTTCATCCGAGGCCAAGGCGGCATTCCGACCTCCCAGGGCTATGGCCCGCCGGGACGCGAGTATCCCGGGGCGATCTGCATCTCGCCCAACGAGGTCGTCGTCCACGGCATCCCCGGCGCATACGTGGTCTCGGACGGCGATCTGGTCACGATCGACGTCGGTGTGACGCTCGAGGGCTCCATCGCCGACAGCGCCTACACGTTCGGGGTGGGCGCGGTCGAGCCGGATGCACAGCGGCTCATGGACGTCGCCCAGGACGCGCTCGAGGCGGGGATCGAGCAGGCGCAGGTCGGCAATCGCGTCGGTGACATCTCGCGCGCCGTCCAGACCACGGTGGAGAGCGCCGGGTTCTCGGTCGTTCGAAGCCTGGTCGGACACGGCGTGGGGCGGTACTACCACGAAGACCCGCACATTCCGAACTACGGCGAACCCGGACGCGGGCCACGGCTGTCCGAGGGGATGACCATCGCGATCGAGCCGATGATCACCGCTGGAGCGGCGGACGTGGTCGTAGCCGACGACGGCTGGACGGTCTCGACGGTCGACGGATCGCTCGCGGCGCACTTCGAGCACACGGTCGCGATCACGCCACGCGGCCCGCGAATTCTGACGCCCCGCGTGGGCGTTCCGGTGCGAGGGAAGACCGGAGGCGGTGTGCTAGGATAAGCGGCCGCGGCGCAGCTGCATGCTGCGCTGTGCCACTTGCAATAACCGAGCGACAAATGCGCGGCTCTTCTGAGTTCGATGGAGAGGCCGGGCGCGAGAGGGCTAATCAGGCACGAGCGTATTGGCGGTCAAGGAAGACAAGATCGAGGTGGAAGGAGAGGTGGTCGAAGCGCTCCCGAGCACCATGTTCCGGGTGCAGCTCGACTCGGGCCACGACGTGCTCGCCAAGATCTCCGGGAAGATGCGGAAGCACTACATCAGGATCCTCCCGGGGGATCGAGTCAAGGTGGAGCTCTCTCCGTACGACCTCACCCGCGGCCGCATCACGTTCCGACTCAAGTAGGGAGCACATGAAAGTCCGCCCATCCGTCAAGCCAATGTGCGAGCGCTGTCGCGTGATCAAGCGCCACGGCCGCACGATCGTCATCTGCTCGAACCCACGTCACAAGCAAAGGCAGGGCTAAACGCGAATGGCACGAATCGCCGGCGTCAACCTCCCCACGCAGAAGCGGCTCGTCATCGGGCTCACCTACATCTACGGGATCGGAGACTCGACCGCGCAGAAGATCTGCCGCGTCCTCGAGCTCGACCCGGACGAGAAGGTCCGCGACCTGACCGACGAGGAGGTCACGAAGCTCCGGAACTACATCGACTCGGAGCTCGAGGTCGAGGGTGACCTCCGTCGTGAGCGCGCGCAGGCGATCAAGCGGCTGACGGAGATCGGCAGCTACCGCGGCATCCGTCACCGGCGCGGTCTGCCCGTTCGCGGCCAGCGCACGAAGACGAACGCACGTACCCGGAAGGGGCCGGCGAAGACGGTCGGGCGCGGCAAGAAGGCGACGAAGTAGTGGCGCCTCCTCGGAAGTCAGCGGCTCGGGGTCGCACGAGGCGCCGGGTCAAGAAGAACATCGCCATCGGGCAGGCGCACATCAAGACGTCGTTCAACAACACGATCGTCACCTTGACGGACCGCGAGGGCAACGTGATCGTCTGGGAGTCGGCCGGCTCGGCCGGATTCAAGGGATCGCGGAAGTCCACGCCCTTCGCCGCGCAGGTCACGGCTGACAGCGCCGCGCGCAAGGGGATGGAGCACGGGCTCCAGAAGGTGGAGGTGTTCGTCAAGGGACCGGGCTCGGGTCGCGAGACCGCGATCCGCTCGCTTCAGGCCGCCGGGCTCGAGATCCTGGGCGTCAAGGACGTCACCCCGCAGGCCCACAACGGCGTCCGCCTCCGGAAGCGTAGAAGAGTCTGATGGCCCGCGATCTCGGCGCGAAGTGCCGGCTCTGCCGGCGCGAGGGAATCAAGCTCTTCCTGAAGGGCGAGCGCTGCCTGACGGAGAAGTGCGCCGTCGAGCGGCGCAGCTATCCGCCGGGCGAGCACGGCCGTGGCCGGATCAAGCAGAGCGAGTACCTGCTCCAGCTCCGGGAGAAGCAGAAGGCGCGACGGTACTACGGCCTGCTCGAGAAGCAGTTCCGGAACACGTACGAGAAGGCGACCCGCGGGCTCGGGGCGCCGGGCGAGAACCTGCTCCGGATGCTCGAGACGCGGCTCGACAACGTCGTCTACCGGCTCGGCTTCGCCGGCTCGCGAGCGCAGGCCCGGCAGCTCGTACGGCACAACCACTTCCACGTCAACGGGCGGCGCGTGAACATCCCGAGCTACGGCGTTCGTCCCGGCGACGTCGTCAGCCTCAGGCCCGGCAGCCCGGTGGAGCCGCTCGTGAGAGACGCGACGGACCTCACGGCATCCGTTGCCCCGTGGCTCCAGGCCGACCACGACGGGCTCACGGGCACCGTGCTCAAGTGGCCCGAGCGGAACGAGATCGACGCGCCCGTTCAGGAGTCGCTCATCGTCGAGCTGTACTCGAAGTAAGAGCCGGCTACCCGGCTCGAGACCAACGTCACCACCGCAGACACGAAAGGGACCGCTTTGGCAATTCGCACCAGTTTGATGGAGTTCCAGATCCCGAGGATCGTCCACGAGGAGACCGACGAGAATCGCGGTGTCTTCGCTATCGAGCCGCTCGACCGCGGCTTCGGCCACACCTTCGGGAACTCGCTCCGCCGCGTGCTGCTCTCCTCGCTCGAGGGCGCCGCAGTCACGGCCGTCAAGATCGAGGGCGTCGCCCACGAGTTCACGACGCTGCCCGGCGTACGCGAGGACGTCACGGACCTCATCCTCAACCTCAAGAACCTGATCGTGCTCCTGCACGGTGCCTCCCCTGAGATCGAGGTGTACATCGCAAAGAAGGGCGCGGGCGTCGTCACCGCTTCGGACATCGAGGCACCTGCAGACCTCGAGATCCTGAATCCGGAGCTCGAGCTTGCACACCTCTCCGACAAGGGCAAGCTGGAGATGACCCTCACCATCGGCCGCGGCCGCGGGTACGTGCCCGCCGAGCTGAACCGCGGGCCCGAGACGACGATCGGGGTCATCCCGATCGACTCGATCTTCTCCCCGGTCCGGCGCGTCGCCTACGAGGTGGAAGCTGCCCGGGTCGGGCAGCGGACCGACTACGACAAGCTCGTGCTCGACGTCACGACCGACGGCTCGATCGACCCGCGGGATGCCATCGGACAGGGAGCCGAGATCCTCATCCGGCAGCTCGCGATCTTCACCGACCTGGAGCGCATCGAGGGCTTCGGCGAGGCGTCGCTCGAGACCGCGGCCGAAGCACCCGCCACACACGGGATGGAGAACTTCCCGATCGAGGAGCTCGAGCTCGGCGTCCGGTCGTACAACTGCCTCAAGCGCGTCGGGATCGAGACCATCGGCGATCTGACCTCCAAGTCGGAGAGCGAGCTCGTGGCGATCCCGAACTTCGGGCGCAAGTCGATCGAGGAGGTGCGCTCCGCGCTCTCCGCGCACGGGCTCACGCTCAAGGGCGAGGAGCTCGTCGGCTAGTCGCCATGAGGCACGCGCGGTCCGGCAAGAAGCTCGGGCGGGACTCCGCCCATCGCAAGGCTCTCTACTCGAATCTCGCGGGAGCCCTGATCGAGCACGGCCGGATCGAGACGACCGAGGCGAAGGCGAAGGCTGTCAAGCCGTTCGCCGAGCGCATGATCACATTGGGCAAGCGCGGCGACATCCACGCCAGGCGACTGGCGCTCGCCGCGCTTCGCTCGAACGACGTCGTCCATCAGCTCTTTGCGGACGTCGCCCCCCGGTTCGCCGACCGCCCCGGGGGGTACACGCGCATCGTGAAGCTCGGCCCTCGCCAGGGAGACGCTGCGCACATGGCCTACCTCGAGTTCGTGGACTACGAGCCGGTCGCGACACCGCTCACACCCTCGCGCGCACGCCGCGAGGAAGCCGCGGCACCCGCCGAGGCCTAGAGCTCGGGCGGTCGGAGTACGCTCGTCGCGTGCTCTTCCTGATCGCTCTCGTACTCGCGATCTTCGTGCTGCCCAGGCCCTGGGGAGTCGTAGCGGTCGGCGTCGGCGCGGCGCTCGACATCGCCGAGACCAGCGTCTTCTGGTGGTGGTCGACGCGGCGGCGAGCGACCGTCGGGGCGGAGGCACTCGTGGGAGCGATCGGCGTTGCGTCGTCGAACCTCTGGCCGGAGGGGCAGATGAAGGTGAACGGCGAGATCTGGCGCGCACGGTGCCCTGGAGGGTGTGACGCCGGGACGACGGTCGTCGTGCGGTCGGTCGAAGGCCTGACGCTTGTGGTCGACCCCGCGTGACGAGAGAGGCGTAACGGTAGCCCCAGGCGACGGGTAGCGAGGCGAGGCTGCGGAATATCGGGATCGGCCTCCACCAGAGCTCATCGCGCTCGATTGCGAGGCGGAGGGCCGGAAGCCGTTCGAAGAGCGCACGAAGTGCGATCTCCGCCTCCAGCCTTGCAAGCGGAGCGCCGAGGCAGTAGTGGCTGCCACGGCCGAAAGCGACGTGCTTCCCTTCGTCTCGCTGGAGATCGAGAGTGTTCGGCTCCGAGAACTGGTCGCCGTCACATGTGCGTAGGTCTCGTAGGTCGCGGCTCTGAAGTCGCTCGAGTACAGGTCGTACTTCTGCGACGTGGCCATTGAACCGCCCATGATGTCGGTCGTGAAGCTCAAGCTGACGCTCGAGTACGACGGAACCGGCTTCCACGGCTGGGCCCGGCAGCCGAACCTGCGGACCGTCGAGGGAGTGATGCGTGCAGCCCTCGACGAGACGTTTGCCCGGTGGGAGGGCCTGGCGATCGCCGGGCGCACCGATACCGGCGTCCACGCGACCGGCCAGGTGGCGAGCGTGGATGTCGACGGCGGACCGCCGCCACGGTGGGCGGCCGTTGCCCTGAACGGCGCGCTGCCGGACGACGTCGCGATCCTCAGGGTGGAGGAGGCGGCGCCCGACTTCCACGCGCGCTTCTCTGCGCGGTCGCGCACGTACCGCTATCGCGTGCTCGCGCGCGATCACTCGGCACCGCTCGAGGTCAAGCGGGCCCTCTGGTGGCCGCGCCCGATCGATCGCGACGCGCTCGTGGCGGCGGCTGCGCTTCTGGCCGGCGAGCATGACTTTCGCGCCTTTACTCCGACGGAGACGCAGCACGACTCGTTCTCCAGGAGCGTGCTCGCCGCCGCCTGGGAGAGCGAGGGCGACCGGCTCGACTTCACGATCACGGCTGACAGCTTTCTCCGGCACATGGTGCGTACGCTCGTAGGGACGATGCTCGAGCTCGGTCGCGACGCGCCTGCGCGGATGCGGAGCTTGCTCGTGGGTCGCCCCCGTTCGGAGGCCGGGCTCACCGCTCCGCCCTGGGGTCTCTACCTCGAGCGGGTCGACTACTGACGAACGCTGGCTACGATCGCGCGATGGATCCGGCGCGGTTCCCTGTCTGTCTTTTCGACCTCGACGGCACGCTGATCGACTCCGGCCCGATCATCCTGGAGTCGATGGCGCACGCCGTCCGCACGGTGACCGGGCGCGAGCTCGCCTACGAGGAGCTGGCGGCGACCGTGGGTGGCCAGGGTCTCGTGACGCAGATGGAGGCGCTCGACCCGGATCGCGTCGACGAGCTGATCGAGGCCTATCGGGTTCACAACGACCCGCTGCACGACACCCTCGAGGCGTTCGAGGGAATCGCCGAGCTGCTCCAGGAGTTGAGATCACGTGGGCGGCGGCTCGGGATCGTGACGGCCAAGCGGCACCGCACGGTCGGGCTCGCTTTCGAGCGCCTGCCGTGGCTGCGCAAGCAGTTCGACGTGGTGATCGGGTTCGAGGACACGGATCGCCACAAGCCGGATCCTGACCCCGTTCTTGCAGCGCTGGAGCAGCTCCGCGTCGAGCCGTCACAGGGGGCCTACGTCGGGGACTCGCCCTTCGACATCCAGTCTGCGAAGGCGGCCGGTGTGTACTCCGTCGCAGTCGCGTGGGGAGGTATTCACTCCGACGAGCTGCTGCTCGAGCAGTCGCCCGATGCGTTCGTCCGCTCTCCCGACGAGTTGCTCGGTGTCCTCTAGATCCGCGACCTCCGCCGAACGCGCTGTCGAGCTGCGCGGGCTGATCGAGCACCACAACCACCGGTACCACGTCCTCGACGACCCGGAGCTCTCGGATGCTGCCTACGACGCCCTCTACGACGAGCTCGTCGCGATCGAGACCCAGCATCCGGAGCTCGTCGTGCCCGACTCTCCGACCCAACGGGTCGGCGCTCCACCCGCCGAGGGCTTTCGCAAGGTCGACCACCTGACCGCAATGGGGTCGCTCGAGAAGGTGACGACCGCAGAAGCGCTCGAGAAGTGGGCCGAGGACCTGCGGAAGCGTCTCGGAAGCGACGAGCCCGTTGCCTACGTGCTCGAGCCGAAGATCGACGGCTCCGCGGTCTCGCTCGTGTACGAGCAGGGTGTCTACGTCCGCGGGGCGACGCGAGGTGACGGGCTCCGCGGCGAGGACGTGACCGGGAACCTGCGGACATTGGAGGCGGTGCCCCTGCGTCTGCTCGTCGTCGACGGCGAGCCGCCACCGGAGATCCTGGAGGTTCGCGGGGAGGTCTACTTCCCCCTCGCGGGGTTCGCCCGCTTCAACGAAGCCCAGGCCGCCGCCGGTCGCAAGGTGGCGCCGAACCCTCGCAACGCCGCGGCGGGGTCGCTGCGGCAGCTCAACCCGGCCGTGACCGCTGAGCGCCCCCTCACGATCTTCGTCTACGGCGTCGGCGTCGACAGCGGCCGTGCGCCTGGCACCCAGTGGGAGACACTCTCGTGGTTGCGCGAGCGCGGATTTCGGACGAACCCGGATGCACAGCGGCTCGAGTCGATCGAGGAGGTGGCCGACGCGTGCATCGCGTGGGAGGCACGGCGCGGCGATCTCGGGTACGAGATCGACGGCATCGTGATCAAGGTCGATTCGTTCGAGCAGCAGGAGCGGCTCGGCTCGCTCCACGGTCGTCCCCGATTCGCCCGCGCGTTCAAGTGGGCCCCGACGGCCGCGGTGACTCGTCTTCTCAAGATCCACGTCCGAGTCGGGAGGACGGGTGTCCTGAGCCCGCTCGCCCAGCTCGAGCCCGTGCACGTGGGCGGGGTGACCGTCTCGAGCGCGACGCTGCACAACGAAGACGACATCCGCCGAAAGGACATTCGCGAGGGCGACCGAGTCGTCGTCCAGCGTGCCGGCGACGTCATCCCCCAGGTCGTCGGGCCGGCCGGAGCGCACGCACCCGGCACGAAGCCGTGGCGGATGCCGAAACGGTGTCCGCTGTGTCGCACCGAGATCGTCAAGCCTCCGGGCGAGGTCATGCACCGCTGTCCGAACCGTGCGTGCCCTTCGCGAGGGCTCGAAACCCTCCAGCACTGGGTCGGCCCCGCGATGGACATCGAAGGGGTCGGCGGCAACACGGTCAAGAAGCTCTGGGACGAGGGGCTCGTCCGCTCGCTGCCCGACCTCTATCGCCTGACCGCGGCGCAGCTCGCCGAGCTCGAGGGCTACGCGGAGCTCTCCGCGGCACGCGCTTACGAGTCGATCCAGCGCTCGAAAGAGCAGCCGTTCTCGCGAGTGCTCTTCGGTCTCAACATCCCGAAGGTCGGCTGGGTCATCGCGCGGAGCCTCGCGGTTCACTTCGGGGCCGCGGAACCGCTCATGGACGCGAGCCTGGAGCAGCTCGAGGAGATCGAAGGCATCGGGCCCGACAGGGCGGAGCTGATAGCCGAGTGGTTCGCCGATGCGGAGAACCGTGCTCTGGTCGAGGAGCTGCGTGCACTGGGCTTGCAGCTCGCCACCGGCGACACCGAGCGGCCCGTCGAAGGCGGAGCGCTCTCCGGTCGTCAGTACGTGATCACGGGGACGCTCGAGGGCTCGTCGCGCGAGGAGGCGAAGGCGGCCCTGGAGGCCCTCGGAGCGAAGGTCTCGGAATCCGTGTCGCGGAAGACCACCGGTGTCATCGTCGGCGAGAGCCCGGGGTCGAAGCTTCGGAAGGCGGAAGAGCTCGGAGTGGCCGTCCTCACCGAGGACGACCTCCGTGAGCTCCTACGAGCGGGCTAGCACGGTGACGAAGCGATCCTGGGCGGTGCGTGCCGTCCAGTACGAGACCGGCGAGCCGTTCTGGAGAATCGCGAAGACGTAGCGTTGCCGTACGAAGCCGGCGAGCGCGGATGCTCGCGACGTCGTCCCGGTCTTCGCGAGGATCTTCCCCCGCGTTGCCCGCAAACTCAGCCTGTTCCGCAGCGTGCCGGACACGCCGGCGACGGGCAGCGACCTGAGGAAGACTCCTCGGAGCGCCGGGTCGCGTTCGAGGGTGCGCAGGAGCACGACGAGCGCACGCGGCGTGACGCGATCGAGGCCCGACAGGCCGGAGCCGTCCACGACGCGGACGCCGTCGAGCGGGATCCCGGCCTGAGCGAGCGTCAGCCTGACCACTGCGGCGCCTGCGACGGAGGTTCCGTGGCCGAGCTGGGCCGCGCCGAGCTCCTTCAGGAGCATCTCCGCGATGAAGTTGTCGCTCTCTCTGTCCATTTGCAGGAGAATCGCCGCGAGGGGCTTCGAGACGTCGAGCGCGAGCGGGATGACATCTGCGGGTGCGAGTCCCGTGCGCACGCGACCTGACACCGCGACGCCGTGTCGTCCGAGTGCCGCGGCAAATGCCGATGCCGCTGCAACGGCCGAGCCGTCCGCTCCTCGAATCGGCAGCCCCTGCACTGTGAGCGCCGACAGCGGTGGACACTCGAAGCCGAGGAACGACGGCTTCCAGCCCGGAGCGCCTCGGCGCGAGTCGAAGTACTGCTCGTCGCCGACGATCGCGCCGCGAACGCGTCGGATCCCCGCGGCTCGAATCCTGCGCGCGAGTGCATTCAGGTCCGCGACGGTGAGCGTCGGATCGCCGTACCCGGCGAGGTAGAGGTCGCCGTCCCACACCCGCCCACGGAGTTCCCCTCGGCCGAGGACATGCGTGCGGAACCTGAATCCCGGCCCCAGCACGCGGAGCGCAGTGAACGCAACGGTGAGCTTCTCCGCGGAGGCCGGGGCGAGACTGAGCGACGGGTTGCGCTGGAAGACGACCTGCCCCGTCCGCAGGTCGACCGCGAGCGCGCCGGTGCGTGCCGGATCGACCCCCGGAGTCGAGAGAGCGCGAGCGAGCCGTGTCCGCAGCCCTGCTGCGAGGCTCCCGTCCGGATTCGCCTCGCGAGCGGATGTCGGTGCCGACACGACCAGCAGGACGGCGCACAAGACAAGCCCGGCGAGGATGCCTCGTCGGAGCATCGGCAAAGTGTAGTCCCAGGGTCGGCGCGGCCCTCGCCGATACCGCCAGGTATTACGCGGGCATTACGCCCGATCGCTCAGCGGTAGACCGTGATGGTCACCGTGCGCCGGCCCCAATTGCGCGCCTTGGCAGTGCTCGGCATCCAAAGATCGATGATCCGGCCCTTGATCGCGACGCCGACGTCGGCCGCGAGGCCCGGGCCGTAGCCGGGGACGTGCAAACGCGTGCCGAGCGGGATCAGCTTCGGGTCGACGGCAACGACACCGACGCCGACGGGGACTCCAAGGGCGGTACGTCCGGGCAGGTGGTACGCGACCGCATCGACGCGCAGGCGGTACTTCACCGCTGTCGGTGTCTGGGGTGCTCCCGGTTGCAGCTGAACGCCGGGGTTGGTGGTTGCGCGTGCCGGCCCGCTCGCCTGAAGCACGCTTGCAGCGACCACACCGAGGAGGACTGCGACGTAAACCGGGCCCCATGCAGACGTCCACCGTGGCCTCGACGCTCGCGTTCCCCTGGTTCTACCCCTGGGCACGAAGGGGCGACCCTACCAGATTTCCCCCTTTTGTGACTCAGGAGAAAATGCCTCTTTGCAGTGATTTTGGCTCTGTTGTGCCTTGCAGGCGTCCGGCGAGGCTGGTAAGGTGCCCAACTTGTGACGGGCAGGGCCGCCACCGGCGGGCCTGTTCGGGGTCGAACCCAGGTCCCCGCACTGGGGCGTTCGATCCCCGGATGGGCGCCGATTGTTCCTGTTCTCGTAGCGCTTGCTGCGGCGCTGCTGCTTGCCGTTGGATCGGCATCCGCCCAGACCGTCACCTCGAAACGCGAGCAGGCACAGGCGATTCTCGCGGAGGTCCAGCAGCTCGACGCCGATCTCGAGCAGTCCGTCGAGTCTTTCAACTACGCGACCATCCAGCTCAACAAGATCGACGCCGACCTCGCCTCGAACACCCGTAATCTCGCAGCGGCGAAGAAGAGCCTGGGCGTCGCGCAAGCGCGGATCCAGACGCGTCTCCGCGACCTCTACGTCAACGGGAGCGGCGACTCGACGCTCGAGGTGCTGCTCGGAGCTCGGAGCCTCGACGACATCATCACGCGGCTCGACGCGATCGAGCGCGTCTCGCACCAGGACGCCGGTGTGCTCGTCGCGGTCAAGAAGTACCGCAAGGAAGTCGAGACCCGGCGCGCGAACCTTCAACGCGCACGGGCCGACCAGGCGGACGTCGTCGCACAGCGAGCCGCGGAGCGCAGCTCGATCCAGTCCCGGATCGGAGAGCGCGAGCAGATGCTCGCGTCCGTCCGTGACGAGATCGCGAAGCTTCAGGCCGAGGAGCGAGCGCGGCAGGTGCAGCTTGCGGCCGCGGCGGAAGCCCGGGCGCGTGCGCAGGAGCTCGCGCTACAGCAACAGGCCACCGAGTCGTACACCGCAGCTGTCGATGCGAGCACGTTCACGGCAGACATTCCAGCCGCGCGGTACAGCCAGGTCGTCAGCATCGCCCTCCAGTACCTCGGGATCCCGTACGTCTGGGGCGGTGCGAGCCCGTCGACCGGTTTCGACTGCTCCGGTTTCGTCCAGTACGTGTACGCGCAGGCGGGCGTCTACCTCCCGCATCATGCGGCGTCTCAGTTCGCGTACGGCGTTCCCGTGTCGCGAGACCAGCTCGAGGCCGGCGACCTCGTGTTCTTCGACGGGCTCGGACACGTCGGTATCTACATCGGCAATGGCGAGTTCATCCACGCGCCGCACACGGGCGACGTCGTGAAGATCTCGAGCATGTACGAGGACTGGTACTACAGCGGCTTCGTCGGCGGACGGCGGCTCTAGCTCGTACCGATCTACGGCTTGGGCCCTGTCAGCTAGGCGCTGTCAGCCCGAAAAGAGGGCGTCGATCTCGCCCTGAAAGTGCTCGACGACCGCGCGACGTCGCAGCTTGAGCGTGGGCGTGATCTCCCCCTGCTCCATCGTGAAGTCGCGCGAAAGCAGTGCGAAGCGCTTGAGCTGCTCGTAGCGCGAGCGCTCGCGGTTCACGTCGTCGACGATCCCCTGCACGAGCTCTCGCACCTGCGGAGTCCGTACGAGCTCGCCGAGATTCCCATCGATCCCGCGATCGGCTGCCCAGCGCGCGATCTCCGGCTCGTCCAGCGTGATGAGCGCCGCGACATACGGTCGCCGATCGCCGACCACGAGCGCCTGTGAGATGAACTTCGAGGTCTTCAGCTGGTTCTCGATGTTCTGCGGGGCCACGTTCTTCCCACCGGCGGTGACCAGGATGTCCTTCTTCCGGTCGGTGATGTGGAGGAAGCCGTCCGCGTCGATCTCGCCGATGTCTCCGCTCTTGAGCCAGCCGTCCTGGCCCAGCACCTCGGCCGTCGCCTCGGGATCCCTGTAGTAGCCCAGGAACACCGTCTCGCTGCGGATCTCGATCTCGCCGTCGTCCGCGATCCTGACCTCGAAGCCCGGCAGGGGCCGTCCCACGGAGCCGAAGCGATAGCTGTCGGGGCGGTTCACGCTGCACGCAGTCGTGCACTCAGTGAGGCCGTAGCCCTCGGCGATGCGGATCCCCACCGCGTCGAAGAACTCCATGATCTCCTTCGCCAGCGGTGCCCCTCCGGCACCGGGCATGCGGAGACGGCCACCGAAAGGCTCGCGGACCTTGCGGAACACCAGCCGATCGGCGACGCGCTGCTTGGCCCGGAGCGTGGCCGGCACCGCCTTGCCTTCACCCTCCAGGCGGCTGACCTCGCGCCCGATCGGAAGCGCCCAGTCGATCAGGCGCTTCTTGACCCCGGTTGCGGCGTCGAAGCGGGCCAGGACTGCCGTGTGCACCTTCTCGTAGATGCGGGGAACGCTCGGCAGCAGCGTCGGCCGGACCTGCGGGAGTGCCTCGGCGACGCGGAGCGGGTCTGCGAGGAACGCGATGGTGAAGCCGACGTGCGCGCCGAGAAGCAGCATGAGACGGCCGTAGTTGTGCGCGAGCGGGAGGTAGAGGAGCATCACGTCGTCTTCGCGGTAGTAGGTCTCCTCCATGCGGTCGACGACCGTCGCCATCTCGTAGTAGTTGCGATTCCTGAGCATGCAGCCCTTCGGCGGCCCCGTCGTGCCCGACGTGTAGATGATCGTGAAGAGGTCCTCCTCGTCGACGGCAGCCTCCGCCTCCTCGAGCGCCGCCGGGTTCGCGCGCGCGTGCTCGCGCCCGTGCGCGGCAAGACCGTCGAGGTCGTGGTACGTGAGCACGTGCTCCAGTCGAGGGAGGTCCTGTGCGGCGAACTCGACCTTCGCCAGCTGTGAAGCGTCCTCGCAGACGACGCCGACGGCCTCGGAATGGGAGAGGAGATACTCCACATCGCGTTCCGAGCTGGATGCATAGACCGGGACCACTACCGCCCCGATCCGCGCCAGCGCGAAGTCGAGAAGCGCCCACTCGACGCTGTTGCGCGCGAGTAGCGCGAACGTGTCGCCTTTCTGCACGCCGCGGGCGAGAAGCCCGTTTGCGAGCTCGCGAACGCGGATATCGGCCTCGTCCCAGCCGAGCGGGTGCCAGCCTCCATCCTGCTCGACGAGGTACGCCGGGCCAGTTCGCTGCGCACCGACGGCATCGGCCCACAGCCGGGGGATGGTGCGGCGCTTCGCCCGAGCGCCCACGACCGGTGCCGCGGAAGCCGTCTCGGTCACTACGAAAGAGCTTACTCGGGCGAGGAAGGTGTTCGATGCCCTTTTGCGAAAGGAGTTGGTCCGCCTAAAGTTCTGCCTGCACATGCGCACATCCTGGAACGGCTCCCTCAGCTTCGGCCTCGTCTCGATCCCCGTCGGGCTCGCCCCTGCGACGAAGCCTGCGGCGCGGCAGTCCGATGTCTCCTTTCGCCTCCTGCATCGGGAGTGTGGAACTCCCATCAAGCAGAAGCGGTGGTGCACGGTGCACGACCGCGAGGTGACCCAGGATGAGATCGTCCGCGGATACGAGGTCTCGAAAGGCCAGTTCCTGATCGTCGAGGATGCCGATCTGGAGGCGATCGAGCGACAGGACGACTCGCGCTCGATCGAGATCACGCGCTTCGTGCAGGGCGATACCGTCGACCCGATCTACTTCGATCGCACGTACTTCCTCGTCCCCGATGCCGGAGCGGCGCAGCGCAGGCCGTACGTCCTGCTGCTCGAGGCGATGCGGCAGACGGGAACCGCAGCGCTCGGGCGCTTCGTGCGTGCCGGACGGGAGAGTCTCTGCATCGTGCGTGCGAAGGACGACGCTCTCGTTCTCGAGACGCTGTTCCTCGTCGAGGACGTGCACTCGCAGGCGGAGATCGCCGAGGCGGTCGAGGCGATCGACGTGAAGGAGACCGAGCTCGAGCTGGCGCGCCAGGTGATCGACAGCCTCGCCGGCGAATTCGAGCCGTCGGCGCTCACGAGCGAGTACCGCCGCGACCTCCGGGCGCTGCTCGAGGCGAAGCTGCGTGGAGAGGAGCTGACGGTTCCGGAGCCGGTTGCCGAGGCGCCCGTCATCGATCTCATGGAGGCGCTGAAGGCGAGCGTGGCCGCGGCCAAACGGGGCGAGGAGAAGCCGGCACCTGCGAAGCGCAAGGCCGCGAGCGGGTCGAAGGCGCGAACGCGCGCCCGTTAGTCGAGTCCTGAAGGCTCGCCCAGGACGATCTCTCCGCCGGGTTGCGCGAGCACGACCCGTCGCAACGCCGCGCGACCCGGGCTGACGCGGAGCGGTAGCGAGTCGCTGCCGAGCCAGGTCGTGAGCGCAGTCTGATCGCCGTCGATCTCGAGCCGCACGATCGAGGCGCTCGGAGGCTCGTCGTCCGGCACCGAGCCGGGGAACGCGGTCCCGGGTGCCCACTCGATGAAGAAGGGCAGGGACGGCTCGCGAACGGCCTCCTCGACGCCCGCCATGCGCCAGCGTAGGACCGCGCCACTCGGCGTCAGCCGCGATCCGTCTCGAGGGATCAGGCCCAGCCTCTGCGCTGTCGCGTCCAGGTCCGCCGGTCGGACGGCCCAGCCGATCGGGCTCCCGGAATCGGATGCCCCGTCCCCCACCCAGCGCCCGAACGGCGTCTCCGAAGCAGCGCGCTCGTCCACGACGGCGATGAGCTCGAGGTACGCGTCCCCGAGGGGGACGATCCGATTGGCGGTTCCCCAGCCGGGATGGCTACCGCCCCCGGTCACCAGGAAGCCGTGCGCCTTGCTGAGCCTGGCCGCAGCCACGTCCAGGTCGCGCACGGCGATGAGCACGTGATCGAGCTCGGTCACGGCAGTCCGGTCGCCCGGTTCGCGCTGCGATCCGTGCGGATCGGCGCGCGGCGCTCCTTGCCTCAGGCCTGCTGGCCTGCCCCGACTCCCGCTCCGACGGCCTCGAGCGACGCCTGGAAGAGCGTCTTGTCGATCTTCCCGTGGTAGATGGGAACGCCTTCCTCGACACAGATGCGGATCACCTCGTCGCGGTCGATCCCGGTCTCCTTGGCGAGCTCGTCGGGCGTCAGGTGGTTGGCCATCGACTCCTCCTAGGGCGAAAGGACGTAGGGCACAAAAAAGGCCCGCCGCGCACGATGCGCCGTCGGGCTCCAGGTTGCTCCTTCGCGTGGACGGGTCACTAGGCCCGCTCCTCGAGAACATCCATCGATCTGAGCATACTCCGGTCCCCACGTCTGTCGCAACGCCCGCGTCGCGGCATTCACGGAGCCGGTACCCTGTGCCCGCTCGGGGTGTGGCGCAGCCTGGTAGCGCGCTCCGTTCGGGTCGGAGAGGTCCCCAGTTCGAATCTGGGCACCCCGATAGGTCGTGGGGGAAACGCTGTTTCCCCCGGGTGATCTCACCTCGTAGTGCGACCCTCGGGTGAGAGCGCCCGGAGGCTCGCGCTTCGCGCCTTCTATCCGCAGGACGGCTCCATTCGGAGCGAGCCTCCGAAGGTGAGTCGGAACGACATGGGGGCTATTCTCGGTCGGTGCTGAAGGCCGTTCTGTTCGATGTCGACTTCACGCTCTTCCGGCCCGGTCCCGAGCTCGGCCCCGAGGGGTACCGGCGCGTCGGTGAGCGCCACGGGCTCGTCCTCGACCCCGATCGCTACGGGCAGGCGCGCACAGACGCCATCGACGAGCTCCAGCGACATCGCGAGCTCGTCCACGACGAGGAGGTGTGGATCGCGTTCACGGAGCGGATCGTGATCGGCATGGGCGGGGACGAGGACGGGGCGCGCGCGTGCGCTGTGGACATGGTGCGCGAGTGGGAGCGGCACGAGAACTTCGCGCTGTACGAGGATGCACCGCCCGTGCTCGCCGAGCTCCGGCGGCACGAGCTGCGCATCGGGCTCGTCTCGAACGGGCAGCGCGACCTCGACGAGTTCACGCGCCACCACGCACTCGACGTCGACGCGGTCGTCGGCTCGAAGGCGCACGGGCGCACGAAGCCGCATCCGTCGATCTTCGTAGCAGCCCTGCAGGCGCTCGAGGTCGCGCCGGACGAGACGGCGATGGTCGGCGACTCGTACGAGGACGACATCGAGGGCGCGCGGTCGCTGGGGATGCGCGCGATCCTGCTCGATCGCGACGGACTCCACGTGGACGCCGAGGACCGGATCGACACGCTCTATGCGCTACCGGCCGTCCTGGGGCTACAGCCCCAGCTCTGAACGCCAGTGCGCTGTGTCGGCGCCGAGCTCCACGTGTTCCGGGAGGTCGGCGGTTCCGAACACGGCCGCTGCCTCATCTCGCGTCCACACCGGCCCCACGCAGACGTCTTCGCCGTCGAAGAGCTCGAGCCAGTCCGCCAGCGTGCGCTGCTCGAAGACGGTGGCGAGCCCGGCCGCGAGCGCCTCCTGATCCTCGGCGTACTGTGCCTCGGCGAGCTCCGGTCGACCGACGAGCTCACACAGCCGGGCGAAGAACTTCGGCTCGAGGGCGCCGACCGTGAGATGCCGATCGTCCGCGGTTGCGTACATGCGGTAGCACGCGAGCCCACCCGTGAGCATCCGGGGCACCGGCTCGCCCCCGAGCCGGTGTGAGATCAGGTCATGTGAGCGGTGCGTCATCGAGACGACGATGTGTGCCCCCTCTCCGGTCCGCTCGCGGGCGAGAAGGGCTGCGAGGACTCGTGTCACGGCTCCGAGCGCGCCGGCGGCGAGGTCAGCGATCTGAACCGGCGGGAGCGACGGCGCGGTGTCCGCGAGCACCCCGGACCAGCCGAGGTAGTTCAGGTCGTGCGCCGCCCGTCCGCGGTGAGGCTCGTCGGGGCCGAAACCGGTGATGGAGCAGTGCACGGTGCTGCCCGGGACGTCCCTCGGGCCGATCCCGAGGCGCTCCGCGACCCCAGGGCGGAATCCCTCGAGCACGACGTCGGCTCGCGCGCAGAGTGCTCGAGCGAACGCCGGATCCTCCTTCAGGTCGCACACGACGGATTCCGTCCCCTGACGCAAGGCGGTGTCCCATGCCGTCGCCGTGGGCCGCATCGGATCGCCGCCGGGCGGCTCGACGCGCACGACGCGCGCACCGAGCCGAAGGAGCTCTCGGCTTGCGTACGCTCCCGGCAGGTACCGCGTGAAGTCCACGACGAGGATGCCTTCGAGCGGTTGCCCAGGATCGTGCACAGGGTCTTGCACCGGGGTTGAGCGTATCTCTATCCTCGGCGTGTTGACTGACGGTTCAATCGTCCAGGACAAGCGCAAGCTCATCCTCGATGCCGCGATTCGCGTGTTCGCCGATCACGGCTATCACGGCGCGCGCGTGGCGGACATCGCCGCGGACGCCGGCGTCGCACACGGGCTTCTCTACCATTACTTCGCGTCGAAGGACGACGTCCTGCGAACGATCTTCGTCGAGAACTGGGGGGAGCTCATCGGACGCTTCCGCGCTGTCGAGGCCGCCGATGAGCCCGCTCAGGAGAAGATCGAGGGAATCGCGAAGATCCTGCTCCGAACCTGGCGCAACGATCCCGCTCTCGTCACGGTCATGGTCCGCGAGGTCGCTCGAAGTCAGCAGCTCCAGGAGCAGGTCGAGGATGTCGGTGAGGCGTTCCAGATCCTCCAGCGCATCATCGAGGAAGGTCAGGCCACCGGCGCGTTCCGGCGCGACATCGACGCGCGCCTCGCGAGCTGGGTCGTGTACGGCGGGCTCGAGGAGGTGCTCACCGGCTGGGTGCTCGGGCAACTGCCGGACGGCGAGGACGAGGTCGCGCGTGCGGAGAGAACTGCGATCGACCTCGCGCTCGGCGGCCTGTGCGCCTAGGCTCTCGTCCCGTGGAGGTCGTCAACGTCTACGGCGACGAGTGGGACCGTGTGGAAGAACGCGACGGCTGGCGCAGCAAGGACGCCTGGGTCGGGGCACGCCTGAACGCGGAGCTGATCGGCGGAAGCCTGTACGAGCTCGAGCCGGGAGACCGCTTGTGGCCGTACCACACGCATCATGCGAACGAGGAGTGGCTACTGGTCGTGCGTGGACGCCCCACGCTGCGAACGCAGCCGGCGAGCAGGAGCTCTCGGAGGGAGACGTCGTGTGCTTCCGGCGCGGGAAGCGATCGGCGGAAGCCTGTACGAGCCGAGCCGTGGGCCCTACCACACGCACCACGCGAACGAGGAGTGGCTACTGGTCGTGCGTGGACGCCCCACGCTGCGGACGCAGGACGGCGAGCAGGAGCTCCGGAGGGAGACGTCGTGTGCTTCCGGCGCGGGAAGGAGGGGTACCACCAGGTGTCGAACCGCACGGACTCCGCGATCCGCGTCCTCATGCTCTCGACGCTGCTCGCGCCCGACATCGTCGAGTACCCGGACAGCGGGAAGATCGGCGCTCGAAGCGTTGCCGGGGAGCGGATTCTCCTGAGCCGGCCCGGCCCCGACCTCGAGTACTGGGAGGGCGAGGACTAGCGGAAGGCGTTCTCGCCCGTCAGCGCCTCGCCGACGACGAGCGTGTGCACCTCGTGCGTCCCCTCGTACGTGAGGACCGACTCGAGGTTGTTCACGTGGCGGATCACCGGATACTCGAGCGTGACGCCGTTCGCGCCGAGGATCGTGCGGGCGCTGCGAGCCACCTCCATCGCGCCGCGCACGTTCCCCATCTTCCCGAGGCTCACGTGCTCGGGGCGCAGCGTCCCCGAGTCCTTCATGCGCCCCAGGTGGAGAGCGATCAGCGAGGCGCGATTGAGCTCCAGCGCCATCTCGGCGAGCTTCTGCTGTGTCAGCTGGTACCCGGCGATCGGCTTGCCGAAGACGATGCGCTCTTTCGCGTAGTCGAGCGCACACTCGAAGCACGCGCGTCCGGCGCCGACAGCACCCCAGACGATCCCGAAGCGCGCCTCGTTCAGACAGGAGAGCGGGCCGCGGAGCGTCGTCGCACCCGGTAGGACGCTCTCGTCGGGCACGCGCACGTCCTGGAGGACGAGCTCGGACGTGACCGAGGCGCGCAAGGAGAGCTTCTTGTGGATCTCCGGTGCAGAGAAGCCCGGCGTTCCGGTCTCGACGATGAAGCCCCGGATCGCGCCGTCGTCGGTGCGCGCCCACACGATCGCGATGTCGGCGATCGAGCCGTTCGTGATCCACATCTTGGCGCCGTTCAGGATCCAATCCGAGCCGTCGCGACGGGCATGAGTTCTCATCGAACCGGGGTCCGAACCTGCATCGGGCTCGGTGAGCCCGAAGCACCCGATGACCTCTCCGGAGTGCATCTGCGGCAACCACCGCTCCTTCTGCTCCTCGGAGCCCCAGCGCCAGATGGGGAACATCGCGAGCGACCCCTGGACGGAGATCGCGCTGCGCACGCCGGCATCGCCCGCCTCGAGCTCCATGCAGGCGAGGCCGTACGCCACCGAGCTCGCACCCGGCAGGCCGTAGCCGTCGAGGTGCATGCCGAGGAGGCCGAGCTTGGCGAGCTCGCCCATGATCTCGCGCGGGAAGATGCCCTGCTCGAACCAGTCTCCGACCTCGGGGAGCACGTGGTCGCGGACGAATTGCCGCACCGTGTCTCGGATGGCCTTCTCCTCCTCGTCGAGGAGCGCGTCGAGTGCGAGGAAGTCGAGTGGGTCGAGGGCGGGGAGCTCGGTCGTCGTCGCCATCACGGTCACATCCTACGGAACGCTCGCTCGCGCCTTGACCGGCGCCGAGGCATCGCCCTACACTACTTGACTGACTAGTCAATCGAAGAGGAGCGAAGAGCTGTGACAGCACTGGAGACCGGCGTCGCCGGCGGTGTCTCGTTCGCGCTGACGCCCGAGCAGCGCGAGTTGCGCGCACTCGCCCGCGAGTTCGCCGAGAAGGAGATCCGCCCGAAGGCCGCCGAGTACGACGAGCACTCGACTCACCCCGTCGACGTGATCGCGAAGGCGCACGAGGTCGGTCTCATGAACCTGCACGTTCCCGAGTCGCTGGGCGGGCTCGGACTGACGGCTTTCGACGGGATGCTGGTCGGTGAGGAGCTCAACCGGGGCTGCTCGGGCATCGGCACGTCGATCGGGGCGAACGGCCTCGGCGCGGCTCCGGTCCTCATCTCCGGGTCGGACGAACAGCGCGAGCAGTGGCTGCCGCCGCTTCTCGACGCGCCCATCCTCTGCTCGTTCGGATTGAGTGAGCCCGATGCCGGCTCCGACGTCGCTCGCATGAAGACGACAGCCGAACGTCGCGGGGACGCGTACGTCCTGAACGGCTCGAAGACGTTCATCACGAACGCCGGCAAGGCAACGTGGACGGTCGTCTTCGCGAAGACGGACCCCGCCAAGGGCCACCGGGGCATCTCGGCGTTCATCGTCCCGATGGACACGCCGGGGGTGCAGATCGAGAAGCACCTCGACAAGATGGGCCAGCGCTCGACGGACACATCGGCGTTCGCGCTCACGGACGTGGTCATCCCTGCCGCGAACCGTCTGGGCCAGGAGGGCGAGGGCTTCAAGATCGCGATGAAGACGCTCGACTTCACGCGTCCGGGCACTGCGGCGGGCGCGGTCGGCGTCGCCCAGGCGGCCTACGAGCTTGCCGTGGAGTACGCGAAGGAGCGCGTGACCTTCGATGTCCCGATCGCGATGCACCAGGGCGTGAGCTTCATGATCGCCGACATGGCGACCGAGATCGAGGCCGCGCGGCTGCTCGTCTGGCAGTCGGCCTGGCTCCACGACCAGGGCGAGCGCGCGACGCTGCAGTCCTCGTTCGCGAAGCGCTTCGCCGCCGACACCGCGATGAAGGTGACGACCGACGCAGTCCAGGTCTTCGGGGGGTACGGCTACATCAAGGAGTACCCGGTGGAGAAGCTGATGCGTGACGCGAAGCTCTTCCAGATCTACGAGGGGACCTCGCAGATCCAGCGGCTCGTCATCGCCAAGGAGATCTTCCTCCCCCGCGGGGATTAGGAGGCCCTGCCATGGCGATCGAGATCGATCTCTCCGGACGCGTCGCGCTCGTCACGGGCGGCTCACGGGGCCTCGGACGCGCCGATGCGCTGACGCTGGCGCGCGCGGGCGCGGACGTCGTCATTGCGGACATCCTCGTCGAGTCTGAGGTCTCCGAGGAGACCGACCGCTGGGGTGCGCTCGCGACGGTGGCCCGCACCCAGGGTCTGATCCACACCGAGTCGACGGCTGACGAGATACGTGCGCTCGGCCGCCGGGCGCTCGCGCTCAGGTGCGACGTCACCGACCGCGACGAGGTCGCCGCTGCGGTCGACCGAACCGTCGAGGAGCTCGGTTCGGTGGACATCCTCGTGAACAACGCCGCGACTCTCGATCACGTGGGGCAGTTCTCGAACCAGAGCCCGGACCTCTGGGAGCGCGACCTCCGGGTGAACCTGACCGGGTCGTTCAACTGCGCTCAGGCGGTATGGCCGCACATGAAGGAACGCGAGTGGGGGCGCATCGTGAACATGGCGTCCGTCGCGGGGACGCTCGGAGGCTTCGGGCAAGCGAGCTACTCCACGACCAAGGCGGGAGTGCTCGGCCTCACGAAGACGCTCGCGATGGAGGGCGCGCGGCACGGGATCACGTGCAACGCGATCGTCCCAGGGGTGATCGGGACCGAGGCGTTCCACATGGCGAACGCGGCGATGAACGATCGGATCGTGGCCCGGTCCGCCCTCAAGCGCCCGGGTGAGCCAGAGGACGTCTCCAACGCGATCGCATTCCTCTGCTCGGACCTGGCGGCGTACATCACCGGGGTGGGGCTGTACGTCTCCGGCGGAGTCGAGTTGTTCGTCTTCTGAGGCGATTTCTCAGGGGGCCACCCCGGGCCACCACCCACTGCCGATCATATTCGTGAAGTGCGCACAGGTGTTGGCCGTGTTGATAACAGAATCGCGACAATTCGAGACGCACGACCGCCGATAGAATCAGGCGTTCCGTGCGTGTCGAGTCACCCTTCCTCTCCTACCGGAGTTCGCCGTCGCAGCAACGTCCGCTCGGTGGCGCTCGCGCTCGGTCTCGGCGTGGGCATCATCGTCGTCGTTGCGACGCTCGTCGGGCTGGCATACGCAGGTTCGCCGTCGGAGCTCGCAGAAGGCACGAGCGTCGGTGGTGTCGACGTCGGCGGGCTGACCCGATCCGACGCGGTGGCCGAGCTCTCCCGAAGGTACGGCGCAGTCTCGGCGCAGCCTGCGACCTTCGTCGCGAACGGGAAGTCGTATACGTTCGCCGCCGAGCAGCTCGGTGTGATGCCCGACTGGGACAGAGCAGTGGCGGCTGCCGCCCGTTCGAGCGACGGATTCGGGCCACTCCGCGGGTTTCGTCGGCTTCACACGCGCTTCTTCGGAGCTGAGATCCTGCCGCCCGTGGCCGTCTCGAGCGGTGCGCTCGAGTACGCGCTCGACACGATTGCTTCGGATGTCGACCAGGCGCCCCGCGACGCTGCCATGGTCCGGCACGGCCTGCGGATCGAGATCGTCGCCGACCGTTCAGGCCGGCGGCTCGAGCGCACGGCGGCTGCCGATGTCGTGGTGCGGACGCTTGCGTCGATCGAGCGGAGCGGAGGAGCTGTGACACTGCCGGTTCAGATGCAGGTGCCTCGAGTGACCGAGGCACGGCTCGAGCCTCTGGCCCGCCGAGCCCGCATCGCCGTGTCTGGACCCGTCCTCCTCCGAGGCGAGAGCAGGAGCTGGCGCATCCCGCGCTCGCGCATCGCCGAGCTTCTGTCTCTGCCTCGCGACGGTGCTACTCGCCTTGCCGTAGGCGGTCCCGCCGCCGACGCCTACTTTCGAGCGCTCGCCGAACGAGTAGGACACCCGCCCGTGGACGCAGGCTTCGCTGTATCGGGGGACTCGGTCGGCGTCGTACCCGCTCGTGAGGGCACCGAGCTGGACGTCCCGACCACCGCACGAAGGCTTCTGCGAGCGGCCACGTCTCCGACGAATCGCTCCGCGACACTCGTCGTCGCGCGTGCCGCACCTGGTCGCTCGACCGCCGAGGCGCAGGCGATGGGCATCGACCGCCAGATGGGCTCGTACAAGACGTACAACTCCGGCACGGCGGATCGGATCACGAACCTGCGGCTCGGGGTCACGTACCTCGACGGCACGCTCGTGCCGCCGGGAGGCACGTTCTCGCTCAACTCGGCCATCGGAGAGCGAACCGTCGAGCGCGGGTTCCGCTCCGCTCCGGTGATCATCGGAACCGAGTTCGACGAGGAGGTCGGTGGCGGGACCTCGCAGGTCGCGACGACGGTCTTCAACGCCGCCTGGGAGTCTGGGCTCAGGATCACGGAGCGGAACCCCCACAGCCTCTACATCAGCCGCTATCAGCTCGGCCGCGATGCGACCGTGTACTGGCCGTCTCTCGACCTCAAGTTCCAGAACGACACGAAGAGCTGGGTTCTCGTCAAGGGCTTCCCGGAGTCGGACGGCATCCGCGTGTCGATCTACGGAGGGGAGCGGCGCCGTGTCGTGAGCTCGCCCGGGACGATGACCATCACGGGTAGCGCTCCGGTGGAGCGGATCAAGGACCCGACGCTCCCCAAGGGGTCGACGGTCGTCGACGCAGAGGGATCGTCGCCGAGTCGAACGTCGGTCGAGCGGACGATCTACGGCGCTGACGGCAAGCTCATGCGGACCGAGACGTGGAACACGTCGTACAAGGGCGAGACTCGAGTCATCCGCGTCGGCACGAAGCCGAAGGAGAAGACTCCGCCCGCGAAGACTCCGTCCAAGGCCGGGAAACCCGCCGACTCGACCTCTAACCCGCCCGCGACTCAGCCGTAGCAACGGCGTCGACGAGCCACGCGGGCAGGCGCGTCGGGCGGTACGTCTCACGATCGACGGTCGCGTGCCGCGTATGGCCTTCGGCCACGAGCTCACCGTCGCGCTCGATGCGGTACTCGTACCGAAAGCGCGCGCCTCGTAGGTCGACGCACCGTGTCCAGACGACGAGTCGCTCGTCGAAGTAGGCCGCACGGTGGTAGCGGACGAAGACCTCGGTGGTGAGCGCCTCGATCCCACGGTCTCGGATCGCCTGGTAGCCGCCGGCGAACGCCTCGAGATACGCGACGCGCGCCACCTCGAGCCACACGACGAACGAGGCGTGATGCGCGATGCCCTGGGCGTCGGTCTCCGCGAACCGGATCCGGATGTCCGTCGAGAATGAAAAGCCCTCCACGGATGCAAGCCTAAGATCCTGCGATGTCCGCTGATGCGCTGGTCGAGCTCGTGCGCGAGCGCAAGCCGTGCGTGGCTCTCACGGGAGCGGGGATGTCGACGGAGAGCGGGATCCCCGACTTTCGCTCAGCGAGCGGGATCTGGGCCGAGGTCGATCCCTTCGAAGTCGCATCGATCCAGGCGTTCAAGCGCGATCCGGAGCGTGTATGGGCGTTCTACCGGGAACGCATCCACTCGTTGCTTGCAGCGGAGCCGAACGCCGGCCATCGTGCGCTCGCCGAGCTCGAGCAACGCGGTGTCGTCTCGGCGGTGATCACCCAGAACATCGACACGCTTCACACGCGGGCAGGCAGCCGCGAGGTCGTCGAAATGCACGGCTCGATTCGCACTGCCGTGTGCCTCCGCTGCCTGTGGAGCGCAGGGCTCGACGACGTTCTCGCACAGCTGGAGGAGCGCCATATGCCGCTCTGCGTTCACTGCGGCGACGCGCTGAAGCCGGGGGTGACGCTCTTCGGCGAGCTCCTCCCGCCCGGCGCCCTGGAGCGGGCGACGGAGCTCTCGCGAGCAGCCGGACTCGTGCTCGTCGTCGGCTCGTCGCTCGAGGTATGGCCGGTCGCGGGACTCCCGCTCGAGGCACGCGCGTTCGCGATCGTCAACCGCGGCCCCACGGCGTTGGACGAACATGCAGCCGTGAAGATCGACGGGGGCGCGGGAGAGACGCTGGCCGCGCTGGCCGCTGCGCTCGACTAGCCGAGTCTGACCGAGAACCGCTTCGTGAACCTCTTGCCGCGGGCCGAGAACGAGACCGATCCCCTGAGCGTCTTCCCCTTCGCTGCCTTGGAGGTGCGGTAGCGGCAGGACGCCCCGCCCGTTGCAGCTCTCGGTGTGCCGATGACCTTCGTTCCGGCGAGCGTCGCTCCGCAGGCGACGGCCGTCGGTCGGATCGGGGCCCCGCCGGCCGTGACACGCACGCTTGCGGTGACGAGAGATCCGGCTTTCGGCTTCGCCGGAACGACCTTCGCAGCACCCGCCGAGACCGTGGCCGCGCCC
The DNA here is from genome assembly GCA_963716975.1 of uncultured Actinomycetes bacterium. Taxonomy (GTDB): domain Bacteria; phylum Actinomycetota; class Thermoleophilia; order Gaiellales; family Gaiellaceae; genus GMQP-bins7. Next base: position 74,145 of record CAVQVA010000052.1, read on the forward strand.
CCACCGCCACCGCCCGAGCCGCCACCCGAAGCCTCGCTGACGACCACCGTCACGGACGCCGTGTTGCTCGAGAGGTCGGGATCGGTTGCCGACGTGGAGACGGTCTCGACCCGAAGCATGTAGCTACCCGGCTTGTCGGCCACGACGTCCCAGACCCACCCGACCGTCCGTCGCGAGGGCTCGCTGTTCAGGAGGACCGGCGTATCGCACTCTGCGGTCGTCGCGGTGCCGACGCACTTCTCCGACGGATCCGGCACATCCGGCCCCCAGTGGAGGCCGTCGGGTAGTGAGAGTCGAACCCGAGCCGTTGCTTCCTCTCCTCCGCCGTTGTGATCGATCGCCATGCCGGCGTAGAACGTCAAGCCTGTGATGTTCGACGTCCCACCATTCGGGATGGTCGGGCCTGGCGCGTCGTTCCGGCGATCACGAAGACCTGAAAGTCGGCTGCAGCAGGTCGCGCAGCAGCCGGGGTCGAGCCCGAACACTGCGACGCCGACGAGCGCTCCGATCCAAAGAAGCACGTGCCGCATGTGCGCGACGCTCTCACTTCGTGCGCTTCGTGTCAATATCCGCTGCGGCCGGTGCTTTCGAAACGACGCGCCGAAGTGGTATGACTTGACCCATGCCGACGACGACCAAGTCCGAGACGACTCCGGACAAGGACTTCATCGCCCGCCTCGCGGATGCCGGTGAGGAGGCGCTGCAGCGGATCTCCGAGCTTCCGGGCGGCCAGAAGGCGCTCACCGCGGTCAACGACCTCCGTGCGACGGGTCGACGACCTCGCCAAGAAGGTCCGCGGGATCGACGCCCTCGAGGCGCGGGTCGCGAAGCTCGAGAAGGAGCTCGCAGCCTTGAAGAAGCCGAAGACGGCCGCGAGCCGCTCGGCGTCGTCCGGCAAGTCCGAGCCGGACAAGCCCTCCTAGCTCGCCGGAGTCCTCAGCCGGAGCGCCTTCGGCACGATCTCGAAGCGCGCCGGCGTGGTTCCTGGCTGCTCGCCGTCGATCTCGATCGGGAGCGGCTCGTCCGCGTCGATGTTGTACGACGCGGCCGCGCAGGACTTCCAGCCTCGGGTGCGGGAGGTGCTTGCCCCGGTAGGTCTTCGGGAGCACGAAGAGCAGGTCGCGCTTCGTCACGTCGCCGATCAGGAGGACGTCGAAGAGGCCGTCGTCCGGCTCCGCTTCGGGGCACATCATCATGCCGCCTCCGAGGTAGCGGCCGTTCGTGACGAGGACGTCGATCATGCGACCGCCGCGGATCTCCTCGTCCACCGAGACGCGCAGCTCGCCCGTCTCCCAGCCGACGAATACCGCGAGCGTTGCCCAGTAGTACGACACCTTGCCGCCGAGGGCCTTCGACGTCTCGTTCGCGCGTTTCGCGATCGCGCCGCTGATGCCCGCGCTGCCGACGTTCGCGAAGTACGCCCGGCTCTCGCTGCCCGCCCACGTCCGATAGGTGACGAGCCCGAGGTCGATCTCGCGGACGCTGCCCGTGAGCGCGGTCCGCACTGCCTCGTCGAGCTTGCGAGAGATCCCGAACGTCCGCACGAAGTCCCACCCGGTTCCGTTCGGGAGGACGGCGAGCTCGAAGCCGTCGAGATCGGCGACGCCGTTCACGACCTCGTTGATGGAACCGTCGCCGCCCACGACGACGAGGAGCGTCGCCCCGCCCTCCACCGCCTCCCTGGCCAGCGACCCCAGCTCGGCGGGCTCGCGTGAGAGCAGCGCGTCTCCGGTGAGCCCGAGCGCTGCGCAGTGGTGCGCGATCTCGGGCCAACGGCGCCCGGTGCTGCCCCCGGCGGATGCCGGGTTGACGAGGAAGACCGTCTTCGCGCTAATGGGCCGCAGTCGCGGTGTCGAGCGCGACCCGGGTCATGCGGTCGACTGCGGCTCGGAGCTCGTCGTCGGTGATGCGGACGAACTCGCCTTCGACGACCATGTCGCTCACGGTCAGAAGGCAGCCGGAGAGAACGCCGCGCAATGCGCCGACCGTGAACAGCGCCGCGGCCTCCATCTCCACCGCGAGGATGCCGCGCTTCGACCAGCGCTCGTACTGGCCCCCGTCCGGGTTGTAGAAGAGATCGCTCGAGACGATGGGGCCGACGTGAAGCTTCTCGCCTCGCTCCTTCGCGACGTGGACTGCCTCGTGGATGAGCTCCCAGCTTGCGGTCGGGCAGTGGGGCTCGCCCGCCACGAGGTGCGTCGCCGTGGCGTCCGCGGGGACGGCCGAGAGCGCGACGATCATGTCTCCGAGAGCGTGGTCGGGCTGGAGTCCGCCGCAGGTGCCGACGCGCAGGAGGCGTGTGACGCCGAGCTGGATGAGCTCCTCGAACACGATCGTCGCCGAGGGACATCCCATGCCCGTGCCCTGGACGGACACCTGCTTCCCCTCCCATGTGCCGGTATACCCGAGGAGCCCGCGCTCCTCGTTCACCTGCCGGACGTCCGCCAGGTACGTCTCGGCGATGTACTTCGCGCGGAGCGGGTCGCCCGGGAGGAGGCAGGCGTCGGCGTAGTCGCCGGGATCTCCGCGAAGGTGGATGGGCATGCGCGAAACCCTACGGATTCGGCCATGCGCAAGGACGAGGAACCGCGGCGCGCCCCCGTAGAGTTGTCCGGCGGATGGAGCCCAAGCTCATCGATCCCACGCTCGAGCAGATCCTGCGCTTCTGTGCCGAGGATCCGATCGAGCGCGTCTTCCTCGAGGACGTCGCCCGGCGCGGCCTCGGCCGATTCGTGGCGCTCGCGAACGACGACCGGCTCGTGGCTCTCTGCCACGTCGGTGCGAACGCGGTCCCTTCCGGGCACGGGTGCGGTGGCTTCGCTCGCGATGTCGCGCGTGCAGCTCCGCTGATGCTCATCGGGGAGGCTCGCGCCGTCGGGGAGCTGTGGGAAGCAGCGTCCTCGAGGCTGCCTCGTCCACGCGAAGACCGTCCCGGCCAACCCGTCTTCGCAATCAGCGAGCCACCCGCGTCGGGCGAGACGACGCTGCGACGGGCGACTCCCGACGATTTCGAGCTCCTGCTCCCGGCCTGTGCCGCGGCGCACCAGCAAGAGCTCGGGGTCGATCCGATGCGCCGGGACGCGGATGGCTTCCGCTGGCGTACGCGTAGCCAGATCGACGAAGGACGATCGTGGCTCTGGGTGGAGGACGAGGTGATCCTCTTCAAGGCGGAGGCGTCCGCGTGGACGCCCTCTGCCGTTCAGCTCCAGCAGGTCTGGGTCGATCCGTTCGTCCGCCAGAGCGGCTTCGGAGCCCGCGGTCTCCGGGACCTCTGTCGGCTGTTGCTCGAGAGCGTCCCGTCCGTCTGCCTGTTCGTCCGGGCCGAGAACGTCGCAGCCATCCGGCTGTACGAGTCCATCGGCATGGATCACGTGCTCGACTACCGCTCCCTGCTCCTCTAGGCCGTGGAGACGCTTCATCTGACCCGCCACGCCTTTGCGGTCTCGAACCTGGGAGACGGCGTGGCCTCGGGAACGCCCCCCGGGGAGGGGCTCACGGCGGAGGGCGTCGAGCAAGGATGGGGTCTTGCGGCCACGCTCGCCGGGGAGGAGATCGACCTCGGCGTCGCTACCCAGCTCCTGCGGACCCAGGAGACTCTCGAGCTCGCGCTCGCCGAACGAGCCGTTCCGCGGCTTCAGGTTCCGGAGCTCAACGAGATCGGCTTCGGAGAGTTCGACGGCGGTCCGCTTCCCGACTACCGCGCGTGGGCTTGGAGCTCGCCCCCCGACGTTCCTGCACCGGGAGGCGGTGAGAGTCGTGCGCAAGGTGCGGCCCGCTTCGCGCGCTCCCTGCGCAAGCTGCTCGAGCGCCGAGAGTCCGTAATCCTCGCCGTCGGGCACGCGCTCATGGTTCGCTACGTCCTCGACGCCGTCGCGGGCCTCGTGCCCGCTGCGCGCATGACTCCGGTACCCCACGCGGTTGCGCACAAGCTCTCTGCCGCGGACGTAGACGGTGCAGCACACCTGCTCGAGTCCTGGAGCCGGGCTCCGCGTTTCAGGGATCCCTCGAAGGAAGGATGACGGCAAAGGCCCCCCGGAGCCGACTTCCAGTGGTGATGCAGTGATGGTGCGGCTTTGGCGTCTCCTTCCGATTGCCCTGATCGCGCTCGCGGCGGCGCTCGCCGCCGGGTGCGGCGGCAGCCAGGGCGCCAGTCAGGGCGCAGCCGCCGTGGCATTGCCGGCTCTCCATGACCTAACGCCCGTCGCCGACGCCACGGACAAGGCGGACTCGGCCAAGTTCGAGATGACGTTCTCCATGGAGATGCCCGTGTTCGATGCTCCGATCGCGTTCTCCGCCGACGGGGCATTCGACACCCCGGCCCGAAAGGCGCAGATGACGATGGATCTCAGCTCGTTCGCCAAGCTCATGGGCGGTCTCGCCGGCGGTCTCGGCGGCGATGTCCCCGACGACCTGGCCGACGCGTCGAAGTGGAAGCTCGAGATGCGGCTCGACGGAACGGTCGCGTACATGCGGATGCCGTTCCTCGCGAGCCAGCTGCCCTCCGGCAAGGAGTGGGTGCAGGTCGACCTCACCAAGGCGGCCGCACTTCGGGGTGTCGATCTCGGCGAGATCCAGTCCTTCGCGACAGGCAGCGACCCCCGTGAGACGCTCGACTACCTGAGGTCGATATCTGGCGAGCTCACCCGCATCGGCACCGAGGACGTTCGCGGTGTTCCAACGGCGCACTACTTCGCTGCGGTCGACTGGCAGAAGGCACTCGCTCGAGCGGCCAAGGAGTCGGGTCAGCAGGGCTTCCTCGCGCAACTCCAGAGCATGCCCACCGCGCCGACGAGCATCCCCGTCGACGTGTGGGTCGACGCGGACAACCTCGTCCGCCGCATGAAGATGAGCTTCGTGTTCGGATCGCCCGGCCAGTCGCAGCAGGCGAAGGCCGCGCTGGAGATGGAGCTCTTCGACTACGGCAAGCCCGTCACGGTCGAGGCGCCTCCGCCCTCGGACGTGGTCGACGCGTTCGCGCTCCAAGCTCGAGGCTGAGCGGAGCGGGCACAATCGCGGCATGGCCGGCGCCGTGCCCCAGCGATTGACAGAGCGAGTCGAGCGGTGGATCCGCCGCAACGACCTCATCCCGAAGGGTGGTCCCGTCGTCTGCCTCGTATCGGGCGGCGCCGACTCGACGTGCCTCTGGCACGTGCTCGGCGGGCTCGGCTATCGCGTATCGGCGGTGCACGTCGACCACGGCTTGCGTGGCCAGGAGTCCGTGGATGACGCGTGCTTCTGCCGGGAGCGCCTGGACGCGAGGGTGCTCGTCGCGGGCAGCGCGCAGCCGGAGAGCCCGAGCGAAGCTGACCTGAGAGCGGTTCGGTATGAGCTGACCAGCGGTCTCGGCCCGCGGGCGACAGGTCATACGGCGTCCGATCAGGTCGAGACCGTGCTCTACCGGCTCGTCTCGTCGGGCACCACTCGCGCGATCAAGCCGCGCCGAGAGGACGGGGTTGTGCGCCCTCTGCTACCCGTGTGGCGCGAGGAGACCGAGCGCTACTGCCGGGAGCACGCCCTCGAGTTCCGCACGGACTCGTCGAACCGCGACACGAAGCGCGGGCTCATCCGCGACGAGATCCTTCCGCTGCTCCGCAGGTTGCATCCGGGCGCGGACGCGAACCTCCTCGCGCTCGCCGCCGGCGAGCCGCGACTCCCGCGCGCACTGGAGCGAACGCTCGCGGAGCTCCTGTCATCGACCTCGGGAAGCACCCATGCCGATCTCGGCACGGGCGTACGAGCCGTGCGCGAGTACGACGAGCTTCGTCTCGAAGGTCGTGTCGCGTTCGGGCCGTGGCACATCGAGAGCGACACCGGCGGGCTCGTCGTCCGCACGCGCCGCCCGGGGGACCGGCTCGCGGGGCGCCGCAAGAAGGTGCAGGATCTCTTCGTGGACGCGAAGGTGCCGAGAGCGCAGCGCGAGTCGTGGCCGCTCGTGGTCTCCGGAGACGAGGTCGTCGCCGTGCCCGGGATCGCCGTCGCACCAGGCTGGGAAGGAGCCGTCCGCGCATGGAAAGATGGGGATCCATGACGCAGACGGAGTTGGAGCACGGGGTGGGGGAGGTCCTGATCGACGAGACGTCCCTGCAAGCGCGCATTCGCGAGCTCGGAGCGGAGGTCTCGGCCGACTACGAAGGGCGCGACCTGCTCCTCGTCGGTGTCCTCAAGGGCGCCGTCTTCTTCATGGCCGACCTCATGCGCGAGTTGACCGTGCCCTGCGAGATCGACTTCATGGCCATCTCGAGCTACGGAGCGGCGACGGACTCGTCGGGTGTCGTGCGAATCCTGAAGGACCTCGACATCAACGTCGCCGAACGTGACGTACTGGTGGTCGAGGACATCATCGACTCGGGTCTCACGCTGTCGTACCTCATGCGGAACCTCCGCGCTCGCAAGCCCGCATCTCTCGAGATCTGCGCGCTCCTGACGAAGCCCGACCGGCGCGAAATCGACGTTCCCGTGCGCTACATCGGCTTCGAGATCCCGAACCGGTTCGTGATCGGCTACGGCCTGGATTTCGCGGAGCGGTACAGGAATCTGCCGTATGTTGCCGTGTTGCACCCCGACCTCGTGCCGAATACCACATAGGTGACAACCCTCTCGTAACCCCTGGACAGGGCCTGGGCGGGTTACGGCGAAGAAACACGGTGCTACCCTGCGACAAGCCATGAATCGGTTCTTCCGAAGCGCCCTCTTCCCGCTCATCGTCATCGTCCTGCTCGTCTACCTGGCGAGCCAGACGCTTCTTCCCGGACGGTCCGAGCAGCGGAAGATGACGTACTCCCAGGCGATTCAGGAGGTCAAGAACGGGGCTGTCGACGAGGTCGTCTTCAACCCGAACCGGCAGGAGATCAAGCTGACCCTCAGCCCGAGCGGCGACAAGGTGAAGGTCAACTATCCCACGCCGCAGTCTGCGACCCAGTTCCAGAACCTGCTCGAGAAAGAGGGCGTCACCTTCGACTCCAAGGGCACGGGTTCGTCGACCTGGTGGGCGCTCCTCATCAACCTCCTTCCGTTCGTCCTCCTGATCGGGTTCTGGATCTTCCTCATGAACCAGGTCCAGGGCGGCGGCTCGAAGGTGATGAGCTTCGGGAAGAGCCGTGCCAAGCGCATGTCGCCGGACTCGCCGAAGGTGACGTTCAAGGACGTCGCCGGCGCGGACGAGGCCGTCGAGGAGCTACACGAGATCAAGGAGTTCCTCGAGAACCCGAAGAAGTTCCAGGCACTCGGAGCACGGATTCCGAAAGGCGTCCTCCTGTACGGGCCGCCCGGCACCGGCAAGACGCTCCTCGCGCGCGCGGTCGCCGGCGAGGCGGGCGTCCCCTTCTTCTCGATCTCCGGCTCCGACTTCGTCGAGATGTTCGTCGGCGTCGGCGCCTCGCGCGTGCGCGACCTCTTCGAGCAGGCGAAGCAGGCCTCGCCCTGCATCATCTTCATGGACGAGATCGACGCGGTCGGCCGTCATCGCGGCGCCGGCCTCGGCGGTGGCCATGACGAGCGCGAGCAGACCCTGAACCAGCTGCTCGTCGAGATGGACGGCTTCGAGATGAAGGACAACATCATCCTCATCGCCGCCACGAACCGCCCCGACATCCTCGATCCGGCTCTGCTGCGTCCCGGCCGCTTCGACCGCCAGATCGTGGTCGACCGCCCGGATCGCCTGGGTCGCCGCAAGATCCTCGAGGTGCACTCGCGCGGCAAGCCGCTCGCGCGTGAGATCGACCTCGACACGCTCGCCGCCGGGACTCCCGGCTTCACGGGGCCGACCTCTCGAACTTGATCAACGAGGCCGCTCTGCTCGCCGCTCGCCGCGGCAAGAAGATGATCGAGCAGGACGAGCTCGAGGAAGGGATCATGCGCGTGATCGCCGGTCCGGAGAAGAAGGCGCGCCTCCTCTCGGAGAAGGAGCGCAAGATCACGGCGTACCACGAGATGGGGCATGCGCTCGTCGGGCACTACCTCGAGGACACGAACCCGGTCCACAAGATCACGATCGTCTCCCGCGGGCAGGCACTCGGGCTCACGATCTCGCTCCCCACCGAGGACAAGTACCTGACGACGAAGTCGGCGCTCATGGACGAGCTCGCGATGACGCTCGGAGGACGCGCTGCCGAGGAGCTCGTGTTCCACGAGGTGACGACGGGAGCCGCGAACGACCTCGAGAAGGTGACGGCGACGGCGAAGCTGATGATCATGCGCTTCGGGATGTCCGAGAAGCTCGGCCCCCGCGTCCTCGGCCAGAACCACGACCTTCCGTTCCTCGGCCGCCACATGGGCTCCGAGCCCGACTACTCCGAAGAGGTCGCCAAGGAGATCGACGACGAGATTCGGCGCGTGATCGAGGAAGGTCACGACTCGGCAGTTCGCGTCCTGAGAGAGCACATGGACGAGCTTCACCGACTGGCCGCGATCCTCATCGAGCGCGAGACGATCGACAAGGAGCAGTTCGAGCGCCTGCTGGCCGGGGAGTCCGAGGAGTCGGTCTTCCCCGACGAGGAGCCGGCGGTCACTCCAGCCGAGCCCGAACTCGACAAGAAGCCGAAGCTCAAGCCGCAGCCGCGCACCCTCCCGGGTACGGCAATGCAGCCGCCGCCACCCGAAGGCGCTGCCAGCTAACCCCTTCGTCCCGGCTGGTTTCGAGCCGCCGCTCCGGCTCGACGGGGACGGGTTTCGACTCGAGCCACTCGGCCCCGAGCACAACGAGCGCGACTACGAAGCGTGGTCCTCGAGCATCGAGCACATCCGGCGTTCGCCGGGGTTCGGGCTCGACGCAACGTGGCCGCGCCCCATGAGCCTCGACGAGAATCGTGCCGATCTCGAACGGCACGCCCGGGACTTCGCAGACCTCGCGGGCTTCACGTACACGGTCCTCGACCCCGCTGAAGACGTGGTCGGCTGCGTCTACGTGTATCCGGCGGACGACGGCGTCCACGATGCGCGCATCAGCTCCTGGGTGCGCGAGTCTCGCGCCGAGCTCGACGCTCCGCTGAGACGGGCCGTTGCGGACTGGCTCACGAGCGACGCATGGCCGTTCGAGCGACCGCTGTACGAGCCGTTGCTCGGCTAGGGAGGGCTACGCGTCGCCGCGCGCGTGCGTGCGGCCGGCGACGACGATGACGAGCAGCGCAGCGGCCGCGGCTGCCGCCCCGAGCAGATCGCTCGCGAGGCCATGGAGGCGCGTGAGGTCGACGGCAGCGAGGAGGGCGCCGCACACGGCGAGAGCCCCGAGCCCGAGCGCCGCAAGCACGCCCAGCCGACGCAGGCTCTCTCCGTCCTCGCTGCGCACGAGAGTGGCCTCCTCGAGCGACCAGTACGCGAGTTCGGCGGTCAGGAGGAGCCCGGCGCCGAAGAGCGGAGCCTTGACGTCCAGCGGGGCGTCGTCGACGCCGAGCTGCGTGGCGTACGTGGCCCCGAGGAAGACGAGTGAGACCGGGATGAGCGAGCTCCATCCGAGGACGACGGCAGCGACGAGCGAGAGCAACGACACGACGGCAAGGCGGGTGCCGACCTCGATCACCGTGTCGCTTGCGCCGATGAGAGCCGATGCGCTCAGCACGGCAGCGAGCGCGACGGAACCGACACCCGTGGCTACACGCGCACGAGTCCGACCTTGCGCCGGAATGTCCCCACCTCCTCCAGCACGGCGTCGAGCTCGACGTCGTCGCCCCAGCGGGCGGCGGCGATCCCGAGGCTCGCGGCGTGCGTTCGCAGGACGTCGCGCTCCATGACCCAGACGCGGAACGCCAGACGCTCCGACTCGTCTCGGCTCGGCGCGACGACGGGGATCGGGTCGACCTCGACGATCGCGACGTCGAACCCGCGGGCTCGCAGGTCGGCAAGCGTCGACGTGAACCTCGGATCGACGAGTGGCGTGATGCCGAGAACGAGCGCTTTCGGCGGCAGGATGCGGGCGGGGATGATGTTCACGTCGCGCCAGGTGTAGGTCGGCTCGACCCCGGTCTCGAGGAGCGTGTCGACGAGCCGGTAATGCTGGGCGAGCCCCATTCCAGGCTGCAGCCAGCGGAGAACGCCGCCGAACGTCACAAGCCCGACGCGATCGCGCCGTTCCAGATACCGAGCGGCCAGCGTCGCGGTCGCGCGCACCGCGTCGTCGAGCGTGCTTCTGGAGTCTCGCCGTACGTCCGCGAAGCTGTCGAGGAAGAGGACGACGTCGGTGTTGCGCTCCGGATGCCGCTCGTTCACCACGAGCCTGTCGCGACGCGCCGACGCGCGCCAGTTGATCGCGCGCAAGCGGTCGCCGGGCACGTACTCACGCAGGTCTGCGTACTCGATCCCGTCGCCCTTCGTGCGCGCGACCTCGCTGCCGGAGAAGACCTGCGTCTCGCGCGGCGCTACGACGTTCCGCAGCGCCTCGGCGCGCGGATAGACCTTGAGTCGCTGCCTGCGGTCGAAGATCCGCTCCCAGCCGACGATGCGCAGAGGCGTGCGGGCGCGCACCGCGACTTTGCCGAGGTCGTACGGACCCCACCTGAGGCAGCGGAGCTCGAGATCGAACGTGCGCCCCTCGTCCTTCTCCGGCCGGAAGGCGAAGGCGTCCGAGCCGGGTAGAAGCTCGGCTCCGGCCGGAAGAGCGATCGCGACCTCGAGCCTGTCGATCTGCGTCCGTGCTTGTACGTGAAGCTGCGCAGTGACGAGCTCTCCCTCGATGACCCGCTCGGCACCGAGGGTGAACGAGACGTCCAGCTCGGGAGCGGCTCGCGGGCGAAGCCCGGCGACCAGGACGAGCGCGAACGGAGCAACCAGGATCGCCAGCTCCGGGCGCCGTAGGGTGAGCGCTGCGACCAGCCCGACTCCGACGACGATCGCATAACCCTCCAGGCGAGGGCCGGCGAAGCGAGTCATCTCGGCGCCGCGATGTCCTCCGCCTTCGGCGTCGGAACGCTCGAGAGAACGTCGCGAACGACATCCTCGGCGGACACGCGCTGCACCCAGAGCTCGGGTCGCAGGACGAGCCGGTGCGCGAGTGCCGGAACGGCGACCGCCTTGACGTCGTCGGGTAGGACGTAGTCCCGACCCTGGAGCGCCGCCCGCGCCCGGGCGAGCTTGATCAGGGCGAGGCTGCCCCGAGGGCTCGCGCCGACCGCGGTTGCGTGCGATTCGCGGGTCGCGCCGACGACATCCACGCAATACGCACGAACGCTGTCTGCGACGTGCACGGTCTCGACCGAACGTTGCATCTCGATCAGGGTCTCGCGATCGACCAGCGGCTCGAGGTCCACCTCGTCCTCCCGGCGCTCGATTCGGCGGTCGAGGACCTCGACCTCGTCGGCTCGGGATGGGTAACCGAACGCGATTCGCAGCAGGAACCGGTCTAGCTGTGCCTCTGGCAGCGGGTACGTGCCCTTCGTATTCGATCGGGTTCTGCGTCGCGATCACGAGGAAAGGCGGCCCGAGCGCGTGGGTGACGCCCTCGATCGTCGCCTGCCGCTCCTGCATTGCCTCGAGGAGCGCGGCCTGTGTCTTCGGCGGCGCGCGGTTGATCTCGTCTCCGAGCAGGAGGTTGGTGAAGATCGGCCCTGGCCGGAACTCGAAGTCGGACTCTCGCTGGTTCCAGATGGACGATCCGGTCACGTCGGACGGCATCAGGTCCGGCGTGAACTGCACCCGGTTGAAGCGCATGCTCAGAACCTGTGCGAACGACCGCGCAGCGAGGGTCTTTGCGAGGCCCGGGTAGTCCTCGAGCAGCACGTGGCCGTCGGCCAGGAATCCCATGAAGATGAGCTCGAGCGCGTCCCGTTTTCCTACGACCGCGCGCTCGACCTCGTCCAGTACCCGGCTCGACCGCTCGTGGACGCTCTCGAGTTCCATCGTCATACGCGCTCGAGTGATTCGACGACGCGATCGAGGTCCTTGATTGCCATTCCGCGGGCAAGGCGATCGACCGGAGGAGGGCGATCGACTCGAACCAGGTCGAACGTCTCGTCCCCGAGTACGCGTCGGGCCAGCTCCGGCTCACGGTCGAGGTCGATGGCGTGCCGTGCGGCGAGTCGCTCGGCTGCGAGCACCCTGAGTCGGGAACGCAGCCGAACGTGGAGGTCGAACGAGTTTGCCGTCGCGAGGACCACTTCCTGCTCGAGCCGCGCGAGCGTTTCGGGAATCTCGCGGCGCTCCTGCCTCTGCGGGGCGGGCAGTAGAAGCGGCGTCTCCCGTGCGTACGCTCGACGCAATGCTGCGATCGCGAGTCCGAGGATGACCGCGGCGACCACGAGCGCGTAGACCCGGGCCACGAGCTCCGCGCGCCCCGGCACGAATCCGAGGACGAACGCAAGACCGAGGGTCGGCAGCACGAGGAGCCATGTCGCTCGAACGAGATACGGCTTCATGAGGGCGCTGGGCTCTCGCTCTCGTGCGGCGGGACGGCAAGGCGCTCTTCGGCCTTCCGGATTGCCGCGGCGCGCAGCTCGTCGCGGATCTCGGCGAGAGCGTCGATGGCCTCGTCCTTCATCGTCTCGTCGACCTCGTGGTCTGAGAACTTCGCGGCCTCGAAGAGCTCCGTGAGCCTCTCGACCGGCCGTCGCTCGACCTCGAGCCGGCCGAGAATCCGCGCGACGTACTCTTCGGCCGTCTCTGCCCGCATCCGCGGTAGACCAGCCGTGCTGAGCGCGCGTTCGAGGCGGGCGTATGCAGCGATCACCGCTCGTCGCGGATCCTGCTCCATGCGGAGATCGTCGAGGCTGTCGTCGAGCAGCCCCGCGACCTCCTCGGCTGCGGCCGCGTCGTCTGGTGCAAGCGGGTGCCGTCTCCTTCGCTCGGCGAGCACGAATGCCGCGATCGCGATTGCGGCAAGCCCGACGATGACGAGCACGGGGATCCACGCGAACTCGGGCGTGCGGTCGACCACGCCCTGGCCGCTCTGTCGGCACCGGGTGCGGCTGGGCTGGAAATATCGGTTCGCCGGGCTGCTGCACGGCCGGCGGCTTCCAGCCTCGAAGCCGGAAGTACGAGATGACCGCGGCGATGAGCAGGAAGCCCAGGAACGTCCGACTCCGGTGCGTGGATACCTTCTGAGTGCCATCTCGCGGGCGATCGCCTTCCGCTGTGTGAGCCCGTAGACGAACACCCCTGCGGCGACGACGAAGAGCACGAGCATGAGGCTCCAGAACGTGTCGACAATGGTGTCGGCCGGTGGCCGCGTGCGGTCGGTCCCACCCGGAGTCGAGCCGGAGGACGCGACCGCGACGACGCCCACGAGGACGAGCACCGCGGAGGCGGTGATGAGCAGGTAGCGGCTCGCGCCGCGGTTCATGTCGAACCTATGCGGTCGGTGCGGCGGGGACTGCTGCGCCGGAAGACGGGGCGGCCTTCGACTCCCAGTACCGGTTCAGCGCACCCTGGATCTTGATGAACCAGACGAATGCACCGACGATCGGCAGGAGGAGCCAGAGTCCCGTCCAGCCCGTGAACGGTGCGGTGCGGCCGTCGGCCTGGTGCATCTTCCCGACCTCGGACGGGATCAGGAACCAGGTCACCGGCGAGACGACGATGTAGATGACGAGCCCAAGGACGCCGCCGACGCCGACTCCCGAGTGGTTCTTGACCTCTTCCTGCGTCTTGAAGACCCAGTAGAGGCTGTAGATCCCGAGCGTGATGATCGCCATCAGGATGCAGAAGGCGATCCCGCGCGGCTGGCCGAGTGGGCCACTGGTCGAAGCTGGTGTGCTCATGACCCGGCATTCTGCGCCGAATGCCGGATGCCTGCGGCGGTACGCTCCGGTCCATGACGGTCGCGATGCCGATCGAAGAGCGGTTTCCGCGGCCCGCGATCATGGGAGTGCTCAACGTCACTCCGGACAGTTTCTCCGACGGGGGCGCGTTTGCGCGACCCGCGGACGCGATCGCCCATGGCAAGCGGCTTCGAGAGGATGGGGCGGACCTCGTCGACGTCGGCGGTGAGTCGACGCGTCCGGGCGCGGAGCCCGTGCCTGCTGACGAGGAGCTGCGACGCGTTACTCCGGTGCTGGAGGGGCTCGCCGGGATCCCACTGTCGATCGACACCTCGAAGGCGGAGGTGGCGCGCCGCGCGCTCGAGCTCGGCGCGGAGCTCGTCAACGACGTCACGGCGCTCCGCGCGGATCCCGATCTCGCGGCCGTCGTCGCCGAGGCGGGCGCCTACGTCTGCCTGATGCACATGCAAGGAGCGCCCGGGACGATGCAGGCTGCGCCGCACTACGACGACGTCGTGTCCGAGGTGGCGGCCTTCCTGGAGGAGCGGCTGGCGCACGCCGTGGGGGAGGGGATCGCCGAGGATCGCGTCTGTCTCGACCCGGGAATCGGCTTCGGCAAGACACCCGACCAGAATCTCGAGCTGATCCGCCATCTCGACCGGCTCGTCGCGATCGGTCGGCCGGTCGTCGTCGGGTTCTCGCGGAAGAGCACGCTCGGAAAGGTGCTCGGCGACCCCTCCGCGACCACCGGCACGATGCCGGCGTCGATCGGGGCCGCGATCACCGCGTACGAGCGCGGGGCGGCCATCCTGCGCGTCCACGACGTGCGCGAGACGTTCGAGGCACTCGCGGTCGCCGCGGCCGTCGAGCGCGGGAGGGTCACCGCATGACCATCGAGCTCGCGGGTCTCGTGGTCTTCGGCCGCCACGGCTACCTCGAGGAGGAGCGGCGGCTCGGACAGCGTTTTCTCGTCGATCTCTGGGCCGATCTGGACGAGGACGCGACCGCGAGCGACCGGCTCGAGGACACCGTCGACTACCGCCGGCTGGCCGAGGTCGTACAGGACGTCTTCGGCGGGCCCTCGTTCCTGCTCCTCGAGGGGCTCGCAGGCGCTGTCGCCGACGGCGTCATGGAGCGGTTCGTCTCCGTGCAACGGGTGCGGGTGCGGGTGCGCAAGCCCGACGTCGTCCTCACGCCTCCCGTCGAGCACGCCGCGGTGATCGTCGAGCGGGATCGGCGCTGACGGTTCGGGCGTACGTCGGGCTGGGCGCGAACCTGGGCGAGCGCGAGACGACACTACGGAGTGCGATCGAGCTCCTCGACGCCGAGCCGGAGGTGAGCGTCGTGGCCGTGTCGGCCTTTCGCGAGACCGAACCGGTCGGTGTGGCCGAGCAGCCGAGCTTCCTGAACGGAGCGGTCTCGGTCGATACGACCCTCACGCCGCGCGAGCTGCTCGACGCCCTGCTGCGCGTCGAGCGGCAGCTCGGCCGCGTCCGCGACGGAACCCGGTGGGGGCCGAGGACCATCGATCTCGATCTGCTGCTCTACGGCGACGAGACCGTCGACGAGCCGGGGCTTCGGGTTCCTCACCCGCGTCTCGTCGAGCGTCGCTTCGCGCTGGAGCCCCTCGCGGAGCTCGATCCCGATGCTCGCGTCCCCGGCGCGGGCAAGGTGTCGGATGTGCTGGCAGCGCTAGACTGAGGCGTCTATGTCGCACCTCGACGAGCTCGACGAGTACGAGGCAGAGCTCGAGCTCGGCCTCAAGCGGGAGTACTCGGCCGTCTTCGCCCTCTTCCGCTTCTGCGTCCTCACCCAGGATGCGACGTATCTCTGCAACAAGCTCGACGTCGAGGCGCTGCCGCAGGCGAGCTACCCGTTCTTCCACATCCGCATGGAGGACGTGTGGGTGTGGGACAAGAACCGCCCCAGCCGGATCATTCCGCGGACGGAGGTCTACACGTCCGGTGACGTGACGATCGAGGAGCTGCGCGGCGAGGGTGAGGAGCCGCGGCTCACGGCCGAGGCGCTCGCCGAGCGAATCGGGCAGCCTCTGCCGGGCGACGACGACTCGTCCTGACGCAACCCGCGCCGGTTCCCGGCGTGGTTCACTTTCGCGATGCTGCTGGCCGTCGACGTGGGCAACACGCAGACCGCGCTCGGCCTCTACGCGGGCGCGGAGCTGACCGATCACTGGCGGCTCGCGACCGAGCGATCGTCGACGGCGGACGAGCTCGGCGTGCTGCTCGGTGGGTTGCTCGACTTCGACTCCGTCGACGGGATCTGCCTGGCGTCGACCGTGCCGGTGCTCGTGCGCGAGTGGGAGACGCTCGCGGAGAAGTGGGCGCACGCGCAACTCCTCGTCATCGGGCCCGGTGTGAAGACCGGCATCCCGATCCGGTACGACGACCCCCGCGAGGTCGGCCCGGACCGGATCGTCAACGCGGTCGCGGCCAAGGAGCGCTACGGCGCGCCCGTGATCGTCGTCGACTTCGGCACGTCGACGAACTTCGACGTGGTGTCCCCCGAGGGGGAGTACGTGGGAGGCGTGATCGCACCCGGGATCGAGATCTCCATGGAGGCGCTGTTCGCACGCGCAGCGAGACTCGTGAAGGTGGACTACGCCGCGCCGCCGTCCGTGATCGGCAAGACGACCGTGGCAGGGCTGCAGTCCGGACTCGTCTACGGCTTTGCAGGACAGGTAGACGGGATCGTCGAGCGGATTCGTGACGAGCTCGACGCCGAGGCTCGTGCGATCGCGACGGGTGGGCTCGCGGATCTCGTGGCGCCACACTCGCGAACGATCGAGAGCGTCGATGCGCTCCTGACGCTCGACGGGTTGCAGATGATCTGGGACTTGAACCAGTGATCCCGGATCCCCCACGGATCGGCCTCTTCGTCGTCGCGGCGCTCGCGCTGCTCATCGTCCCGGGGCCGGCGGTTCTGTACGTCGTCGCGAGATCGATCAATCACGGTCGAAGGGCCGGGCTCGCATCCGTGCTCGGCATCCACGTCGGCACGCTCGTCCACATCAGCGCCGCGACCCTCGGGCTGTCGGCGCTGATCGTCTCCTCGGCGATCGCCTTCACGGCCGTGAAGGTGGCCGGCGCGATCTATCTCATCGGGTTGGGTCTGTGGACGTTGTTCTCACGGACGGCGGAGCCCGAGATCGCCCTCGGCGGTGAGCGGAACCTTCGCCGCGCGTTCGCGCAGGGGATCGTCGTCAACGTGCTGAACCCGAAGACTGCTCTCTTCTTCCTCGCCTTCCTCCCGCAGTTCGTCGACCGCGATGCGCCCCATCCCGCGCTCCAGATCGCTTTTCTCGGACTGCTCTTCGCCCTGCTGGGACTCGTCACCGACTCGTTGTGGGCGCTTGCGGCAGGCACGGCGGGAGGCGTGCTTCGCCGCTCCATGCGCTTTGCTGCAGTGCAGCGCTACGTCACGGGCTGCGTCTACATCGGGCTCGGGATCGTGACCGCGTTCGCCGGCAGCGCCGAAGACTGACCGACGTCCCTAGCCGCCGCCGTAGACCGAGATCGGCAGCTCGAGGGTGACCTCGTCCCCCGTGGGGATCTCGGCCTCGAGCTGCTCGACGAGCGCGATCGCGCGAGGCTCCGCGGCGAGGAGCCGTCTCTCCACCTCGACGGGCGAGTCGAGCTGGAGGAGCTCCTGCTTGAACGGCTTCGGGAAGCGTCCCCGGCCGAGGTACCAGCCGTAGAACTTCTTCAGGAACCCCGACGCTCGCCGCTCTCCGAGCTCGCGGACTGTCTCGCGGACGAAGAGGACGAGCTCGGCGACGATCTCCTCTCGACTCGGCCCGCCGTTCTCACCTTCGAGGATCTCCCTGAGCGCCCACGGGTTTCCCTGGGCGCCGCGCCCGATCATCACGGCCGCTGCGCCCGTGGAGGCGAGGACCGCCTGAGCCCGGGTGCGCGAGACGATGTCGCCGGAGGCGACGACGGGGACGTCGACGAGCGAGACGAGCTCGGCCGTGAGCTCGTGGTCCGCAATACCCGTGTACATCTGCTCGGCGGAGCGGGGGTGCAGCGTGAGCGATGCGGCGCCGGCCTGCACGAGCCTCGGGCCCACGTCGAGGCACGTGCGCGATCCGTTCCGCACCCCGCGACGCAGCTTGACCGTGACCGGGAGGTCGACCGCCTCGGCGACGGCCTCGACGAGCTGTGAGGCGCGTCCCGCATCCTCCAGGAGGGTCGCGCCCGCGCCCGTCCTCGTCACCTTCTTCACCGGGCAGCCGAAGTTCAGATCGACGATGTCGGCGCCCGCGGCCTCGACCATTCTGGCTGCCTCGGCCATCGGCCCGGGCTCGCAGCCGAAGAGCTGGATCGCGAGCGGGTGCTCGTCGGCGGCGACTCTCAGGTATCCGAGCGTGCGCTCGTTCCGATGCTCGATGCCTGCACAGCTGACCATCTCGGAGCAGACGAGACCTGCCCCGAAGCGCCTTCCCTGCCGTCGGAACGCCTGTACGCTCACGCCGGCCATCGGGGCGAGGACGAGCCGTGTGGGCACTTCGACGTCGCCGATGTGCCACGTTGTCCGCAGGTCGATGTCCACGGCGTCGAATGGTAGTCGGGGCCTCGAACCGATCTGTTGACGGCCGTCGGATCCCGTAGCTACCATTCCGGGCCGTTTGTGGGCCCGGCAGGCCCAGTACTACCGTCTCTGGAGGCTTTGGTGAAGGATGTGATCCTCACCCCCGAGGGCTACAAGCAGCTGAAGAAGGAGCTGGACTACCTTCGCGTGGATCGACGCCGCGAGGTCGCGGAGCGCATCGCCGCCGCGCGCGAGTTCGGCGAGATCGCGGAGAACGCGGAGTACGACGACGCGAAGAACGAGCAGATGATGCTCGAGCATCGCATCTCCCAGCTCGAAGAGCGCCTCGCGCACGCGCGGCTGATCGATACGAAGCGCGTGGACACGAGCGTCGTCTCCATCGGCTCGGTCGTGCGGCTGCGCGACGTCGACGCGAAGGAGACGATCGAGTACTTCATCGTCGGCTCCGCCGAGGCGAATCCGGCCGAGCAGAAGCTCTCGAACGAGTCGCCGGTGGGCAAGGCCATCATGGGTCGCAAGAAGGGCGAGACCGTCGAGGTCATCACTCCCCGCGGCTCCAAGGTCAAGTTCAAGATCATGGAGATCAAGGCCGCATAGGCCCGCCGCTAGATCTCGATCGGCGGTGCTCCTGAGATGCTCCGCCACTGGGACGCTTTCGTCATGCGGGGCAACGACTCCGTGCATACGCTGCGAGCTTCCGCTGTTCGATGAGTCGGTACCAGCGGCCATTCGCCAGGATCCAGTGACTGACATCTCGGACGTGGATGGGCAAGCCGGACAGGAGCGCACGCACCTCGACGGTCACGGCCATGGAACCGATGTGTTTGTGCAGCCGTGAGCTGAACTTCGCGGACCGGGCTTGGACGACGCCGACGTTCACGTATTGAATCTCGGTCAGAGAGCCGCCGGACGACTGCTTACACAACTCCCAGAGCTCGCGGCCGACCGCTCGTCGATCAACCGGGTGGATTCGCGCCCACGCGGTGTCGTATCGGTCCGCCAGTAGATCGTCTACGTGATTTACGACCACGGAGTCGAGCTCCGCGCGCGTCTCCGCACGTGCGGAGACGCCGGCCATGGCGATCGACACCATCGTCGCGGCTGCGACCCATACGAGCCCCGAGGCGATGACCGTGCGATGGAGCTTCATGTCCGACCTCCTCTTCCGGTCGCCGCATCACGCGGCCACCGGGCGAGGATCGTTCGCGGTGTCCCCGAATCGCCCATGGCCGGTAACGCCGCGGCAATCGACAGCCGCCAGTCCGTGATGGACAATGGCGTTGGCTCACGGTCGACCGAAATGAGTGATGTGGAGGTTCGAATCCTTGGCCCGCTCGAAGTCTGGGTGGACGGTCGCCGGGTCGACCTCGGCGGAGGGCGTCAGCGGAGCCTCCTTGCGATCCTCGCCCTGCATGCAAACGAGGTCGTCCCGAGCGAGCGGCTGATCGACGAGCTCTGGGGTGGGCAACCACCACCGACGGCCCAGAAGGCACTTCAGAATCTCGTCTCGCACCTGCGGAGTGCGATCACCCCGGTCAGCGACGGCCGTCTTCTCACACAGTCGCCGGGGTACGAGCTGAGGCTCGACGAGGACGCGCTCGATGCACACCGCTTCGAACACCTCGCGGCCGAAGCCCGGCAGGTGCTCGAGGAGGATCCTGCGCGTGCGGCAGAGCAGCTGCGCGAGGCTCTTGCGCTCTGGCGAGGCGAGCCGCTCGTCGACTTCGCGTACGAGCACTTCGCCCAGGCTGAGATCGCTCGACTCGAGGAGCTCAGGCTCGTTGCCGTCGAAGATCGGATCGATGCGGATCTCGCGCTGGGGCGCGACGCAGAGCTGGTTCCCGAGCTCGAGACGCTCGTCGCCGCCCATCCGCTGCGGGAGCGGATACGGGGCCAGCTGATGGTGGCTCTCTACCGCGATGGTCGCCAGGCCGAGGCTCTCGAGACGTACCGGCAGGCGCGCACTGCCATGCACGAGGAGCTCGGCCTCGAGCCGAGTGCGGCACTGAAACAGCTCGAGCAGGCGATTCTGACCCAGGATCCGTCTCTCGGGCCTACTCCCAAGCTGCCACCTGCGCCGCGAGCTCGTCGTCGCCGTCGGCGTCGCCTCGTCCTCGTTGCCGCGGCAGCCGCCCTTCTCGCGGTTGCCACTGCCGCCCTGGGTGCGGTGCTCCTCTCACGCGATGACGCTGGCCCGACCGTCGTCCCGAACTCACTGGTGAAGATCGATGCCGAGACGAACGAGATCGTCGACGTGATCCCGGTCGGAGGGCGGCCGGGTCAGGTCGAGATCGTCGGCGACTTCGCGTTCGTGGCAGGCCAAGACGACGGGACGTTGTCACGTGTCGACCGTCGGTCCGGCGCCGTCACGATCTCCGGAAGGCAAGACGCCAGCGGGAGCATCGCGGGCGAAGGGGATCAGTACGTGTGGGTGGCGAGCACAGATCGTCCGGAGGCGTCGCGCGTCGAGGTTTCGTCGCTGGGTGCGTTCGATCGGATTCGGCTCCCTCGCTACCTCGACCGAGCGTACATCGCCGTCGGCGGAGGCTCACTCTGGGTCTCCGAGTACCTTCCGCCGGCTGTCTCACGTTGGAGTCTCGGAAAGCTCGAGCTCGCACGAAGGTACAGGCTCAGTCCCGCTCCCGAGCCGTGGGACGTGAGTTTCGGCGGCGGAGCTGCGTGGGTGGCTCTCTCCGATTTTGGAGACGAGAACTATCTCCTTCGGATCGACGCGCGCACGGGACGAGCAAGGCGCATTCCCGTCGGCGCACTTCCGGGGGACTCGACCATGGGCTTCGGATCGTTGTGGGCGGTGATGCAATTCGACGGCACCGTCTGGCGGATCGATCCTGGTACGGGGAAACCCAGCGCGATCATCAACGTCCCGAGGGCGCCGCGGGGTGTTGCAGCAGGATCGGGCTCGATGTGGGTCACGAGCAACTGCCGAGGGACCGTGTCGCGCATCGATCCCGATACGAATACGGTCGTGGCAACGATCGAGACCGGGTACTTTCCGCAGTACGTCGCCGCCGCAGGCAGATTCGTCTGGGTCGGGATCGCAGGCGAGAACGCCTTCGGAGAGAGTGGGAACGGCTCGCTCATCAGCTGCTATGAGTGAGGCGGCGACGCACGAGCGTCGATCGTGCTGACCGAGGAGCACGTCTAGACTCGCCCGCAGTGCACGAGGCGAAACGGTTCCCCGAACGGCACGAGATCGCGGACGTCAGGGCCGCAACGGAGCAGGTCGACGTGGGCGGGGAGCTGAACGAGACCCGGCGGCTGGCCGGCCGAGTGATGGCGCGGCGGGAGATGGGCAAGCTCGTCTTCCTCGACCTCGTGGACCGGTCCGGGCGCATCCAGCTGATGTGCGACACGGGCCGGACGGGCGACGTGGACGTGCACCTCGGCGACATCGTCGGAGTGGTGGGGAAGCCCGCGAAGTCGCGTCGGGGCGAGCCGTCGCTCGCGGTCGATGCCCTCCAGACGCTGGCGCGGAACGAGAGTCCCCTTCCCGACACGTTTCACGGTCTCACCGATCAGGAGACGCGCTACCGCAGGAGGTACCTCGATCTCCTGATGAACGACGACGCGCGCGAGCTCTTCCTGCTCCGTGCGCGCATCGTCACGGCAATCCGCAGCTACCTCGACGCCGAGGGATTCGTCGAGGTCGAGACCCCGGTGCTCCAGCCCCGCTACGGGGGAGCGTTCGCGCAGCCGTTCGTCACGCACTCCAACGAGCTCGAAGCCGACCTCTACCTTCGGATAGCGACCGAGCTCTACCTCAAGCGCCTGATCGTCGGTGGCCTCGAGCGGGTGTACGAGATCGGGAAGGACTTCCGGAACGAGAGCATCTCGTACAAGCACCAGCCGGAGTTCACGATGCTCGAGTGGTACGAGGCGTTCGCGGACTACCGCGATGCGATGGATCGGATCGAGACGCTGCTCGAGCGTGTCGCGCTCGAGGTTCTCGGCAGCACGCAGGTTCGCTTCAGGGGTCACGACGTCGATCTGAAGCGGCCGTGGCGCAGGGTCGGGTTCGTGGAGTCGCTCGAGGCGCTCGGGCTGTGGACTCGCGACGAGGCCGAGCTCCGCGCGTCGCTGACCGAGCGCGGGGTCGACGCCGACGCCGACCGGGACTGGCCGCAGCTCGTCGATCACGCGTTCTCGCACTTCGTCGAGCCGAGCCTGATCGAGCCGACGATCGTCTACGGGCATCCGATCGAGGTCTCGCCCTTCGCCCGAACGATGGACGACGACCCGTCACTCGCAGAGCGCTTCGAGTTCTTCGCCGCGGGGATGGAGCTCGGGAACGCGTATTCGGAGATCAACGATGCGGCCACGCAGCAACGTCGCTTCGACGAGCAGGCCGAGCACGTCGAAGGGGTGCCCGGCGACCCGGACTATGTCGAGGCGCTCTCGTACGGGATGGCACCGACAGCGGGACTCGGCCTCGGCATCGATCGGTTGGCGATGCTCCTCTGCGGCCGCGAGACGATCCGCGACGTGATCCTCTTTCCGGCGCTACGCCCGGACGGGCGGTAGTCGCTTCGCCACGGGCGCTTCGGCGCTCCAGGGGAAGTCGATCCAGAGCTCGGTGCGTCTCCACACGTACTCGCTGCTCACCGTCGAGTGCGGCTTCTCGTAGAGCACTGCGCAGCGAGCCTCCCCGACCTTGCCGACGCAGAAGTCCTTCACGAGCCTGAGCGTCTCGCCCGTGTCGGCGACGTCGTCCGCGATGAGCACTCGCGCTGTCTCGAGATCGACGAGATCCGGAACCGGCGGGAGGATCATCGGCACGTCGAGACGCTCGTCGACGCCGGTGTAGAACTCGACGTTCATCGTCCACGCGTTCTTGACGTCGAGCGCGTACCCGAGCGCAGCGCCGACGAGAAGCCCGCCTCGCGCGACCGAGAGGATCAGATCGGGCTCGAATCCGTCATCTGCGACCTGGCGTGCGAGCGCCTGCGACGCGTGACCGAACTCCGCCCACGAGAGCCGTTCGCGCTTCTCGCCTCCCCGCACTCGACCACGAGCCGATCCTAATCGGCCACGTCGCGTGCCGCCGACTTCCAGAATGGAGCCCGGCTCGCGCAGGGTGCCCTCGTGATCTGCCGTCACGACGACGTCCTCCTCCGGGTGTGCGGCCCGGTGCTCGCGGAACCAGGCGACCGCGCGTGCGATTCCCTCGTCGAGCGGGACCTGCGGGTCGTAGTCGAGGAGCTCACGTGCCTTGGAGAGATCGGCGACGTAGTGCGTCACCTCGCCGAGCAGCGACGGGGCCATGGTCATCCTGCGGCTCGACCCCGAGCTCGGCGGCGATTCTCTCGGCGCAGTGCACGAGCGTGTTTCCCTGCCCGTAGGCGAGGTTGATCGTCTGGTTCACGACACGCCCGTCGGCCAGCGCCTCGACTCCGCTCACGATGCCGTCGATGCAGTCGTCGACGTACGTGAAGTCGAGCGTCTTGTCGACTCCGCCGTAGATCGTGATCTCCTCGCTCGCGCAGCATCGAGTGGATGAAGAGGGGGATGACCCGCACCATGCGGTTCAGGTCGTTGTCGTAGCGCCCGTAGACGTTCGAGAACCGGAAGACGAGATAGCGGCAGCCCGTAGCACCGTGCGTACGAGTAGATGAACGCCTCCCCCGCGATCTTCGACGCGGAGTACGTGCTCTCCGCGAACGCGAAGTCGGCCGCCTGCTCCGGGTACTCCTCGAACCGGTGGACGTCGCCGTAGACCTCCCGACTCGACGAGAACACGATCGGCAGGTGCCGTAACCGGGCGTACTCGAGGACGTTGAAGGTCATGACCGCGTTCTCGAGCGCGCGCTGCGGCTGCCGCACGAGCTGGTGCACCTTCGCGTGCGCGGCCAGATGGACGACGAGGTCGACGTTCGGGTACTCGACGCCGTTGATCCCGCCGCGAAATGGCGCGTAGTGGCCGGCGAGATCCTGGAGCAGGTACGGGAAGTCGTCGGTCCAGGTGTTCCGGCGCTTGTCGACGCCGAAGACCTCGTGGCCGTCGCTCTGCAGCCTGAGCGCGAGGTTCGTGCCGATCTGCCCGGACGAGCCGGTGACGAGGATTCTCACGAACCTAGACTAACTGCTGGATTCGACGGCACTCGAGCGCTCACGGAAGGGTAATCACAAGCCGATGAGAATTCGTGAACGTCTCTGTAAAGCCATGAGCAGGAGGCAGTCGGCTACGATCAGACCTCACCTTCGACCCGGAGTGCGGCGTACCGGCGGCCTCCGGTGAGGAGCACAGGGGAAAGGACGGTCGAGGGCGTTGTTCGAGCGATTCACCGAGAGAGCTAGGCAGGTCGTCGTTCTCGCTCAGGACGAGGCGAGGGCGCTCAAGCACAACTACATCGGCACCGAGCACATCCTGCTCGGCTTGCTGCGCGAGGAAGAAGGTCTCGCTGCGCGCGTCCTCGAATCTCTCGACATCACGGTGGAGGAAGTTCGCGCGCAGGTCGCGCGCATCGTCGGCCAGGGCGACGAGGTCACCACCGGCCAGATCCCGTTCACCCCGCGCGCGAAGAAGGTTCTCGAGCTCGCGCTGCGCGAGGCGCTCTCCCTGGGTCACAACTACATCGGGACCGAGCACATCCTGCTCGGGCTCGTCCGCGAGAACGAGGGGGTCGCCGCGCGGATCCTGCTCGACTTCGACGCCGACGCGGAAAAAATCAGGAACGAAATAATCAGGATGCTCTCCGGCCCTGGCCGCCGCCAGGCGGGCGCGGGCGCGCCGGCCGGCGAGAAGACGAAGAGCTCGAAGCTCCTCGACCAGTTCGGGCGCAACCTGACGAAGGCTGCGGTCGAGGGCAAGCTCGACCCCGTCGTCGGTCGTCAGATCGAGATCGAGCGCGTCATGCAGATCCTCTCGCGGCGCCAGAAGAACAACCCCGTGCTGATCGGCGAGCCCGGCGTCGGCAAGACCGCCGTCGTCGAGGGCCTCGCCGCGCGCATCTCCTCGAGTCAGGTGCCCGAGCTCCTCAAGGGCAAGCAGATCTACACGCTCGACCTGGCCGCGCTCGTCGCGGGGTCGAAGTACCGCGGTGAGTTCGAGGAGCGGCTGAAGAAGGTCATGAAGGAGATCATGCAGCGCGGCGACATCATCCTCTTCATCGACGAGCTCCATAACCTCGTCGGTGCAGGCGCCGCCGAAGGTGCGATCGACGCCGCGTCGATCCTCAAGCCTGCGCTCGCGCGTGGCGAGATCCAGACGATCGGCGCCACGACGCTCGACGAGTACAGGAAGTACCTCGAGCGCGACGCCGCGCTCGAGCGCCGCTTCCAGCAGGTGCGCGTCGACGAGCCGACGATCGACGAGACGGTCCAGATCCTGCGCGGTCTCCGCGACCGCTACGAGGCGCATCACCGCTGCAAGATCTCGGACGACGCGCTGCAGGCCGCCGCTGTCCTCGCCGACCGCTACATCCAGGACCGCCACCTTCCCGACAAGGCGATCGATCTCATCGACGAGGCCGGGTCGCGCATCCGCATCGCGACCATGGCCGCACCTCCGCGCTACCGCGAGCTCGAGGAGGAGATCGACAAGGTTCGCGCCGACAAGGAAGCCGCCATCGAGGCGCAGGAGTTCGAGAAGGCCGCGCAGCTGCGCGACAAGGAGCGGAAGCTCTCACAGAAGAAGAAGGAGCTCGAGGAGGACTGGCGCAACCAGGCCGACGAGGAGCAGCCGGAGATCGGCGAGGACGAGATCGCCGACATCGTCTCCATGTGGACGGGCATTCCGGTCTTCAAGCTCACCGAGGCCGAGTCGCAGAAGCTCATCCGAATGGAGGACGAGCTCCACAAGCGCGTCATCGGCCAGCACCAGGCGATCGTCGCCGTCTCCAAGGCGATCCGTCGCGCTCGCGCGGGGATCAAGGACCCGAAGCGCCCGACCGGCTCGTTCATCTTCCTCGGGCCGTCAGGTGTCGGGAAGACCGAGCTCGCCCGCACGCTCGCCGAGTTCCTGTTCGGCGACGAGGACTCGATGATCCAGGTCGACATGTCCGAGTACATGGAGAAGCACTCCGTGTCCCGGCTCGTCGGCTCTCCGCCCGGCTACGTCGGTTACGACGAGGGCGGCCAGCTCACCGAGGCCGTGCGGCGCAAGCCGTACTCCGTCGTCCTGCTCGACGAGATCGAGAAGGCGCATCCGGATGTCTTCAACATCCTGTTGCAGATCCTCGAGGACGGAAAGCTCACGGACGCCCAGGGGCGGAAGGTGGACTTCCGCAACACGATCGTGATCATGACGTCGAACCTCGGCGCAGCGCAGATCTCGAAGAACCAGACTCTCGGCTTCTCCATCGGTGACGAGCAGGGGCTCACGTACGACGAGATGAAGGAGCGCGTCATGTCGGAGCTCAAGAAGGTGTTCCGGCCAGAGCTCCTGAACCGCATCGACGAGGTCATCGTCTTCCACAAGCTCGAGCGCGCAGAGATCCTCGAGGTCGTCGATCTGCTGATGAAGCGAGTCCGGGAGGAGATGGCGAAGCACGGAACCGTCATCGAGCTCACGGACGAGGCCCGCGAGCTGCTCGTCGACCAGGGCTACGACCCGGCGATGGGTGCCCGACCGCTCCGCCGCGCCATCCAGCGTCTCATCGAGGATCCGCTGGCCGACTTCATTCTCGGCCGTGAGCTGACGCCGGCGATGACGATCGTCATCGATCGCCGCGAGAACCCGGTCGAGGGCGAGTCGCTCGTCGAGATCAGGCTCATCGAGGGCCCGCCGGTGCCCGCAACCGTCGGTGCTCCTGAGGACAACGGCGCCGACGACGCGGATGAGCCGGCCGACGCGAGCTAGCTACCACTAGCTCGCCCGAGCCTCGTCCCGCTACCAGCGCGGTGTCGCCTCGTCCGGCGACGAGCGCCGTGGCTGTGCGCCCCGCTCCTGCTCGCGGTCGCGTGGTCGCCATGTTGGCCCCTCTACCGGTGTCGGCTCCCGCTCGTACGTGGAGTTCAGATACGCGCCCGCGGCAACGACGCCCGCCAGGACGACGCCGAGGTAGCTCGCCCACGTGGAGTCGCTGTCGCGGAAGTTCTTGATCACCGCAAGCGCGAACACGAGGATGCCGACGCCGAGTACGACACGGTTCCAGCGAGCGTCGAACGCCAGCCCGTCGTCGAACTCCCGGGCGACCGCGAGGATGACGACGAGCAGCGTGGCCAGGCCGATGAGCAGGCCCCAGAAGTCCCAGGCGTCCAGGCTCTTAGTGACCGTCCCGTTCTTGCCGAAGTTCACCGGAATTGCCTGCCAGGTGAGGAAGAGGTCGACGAGAAGCAGGCCGCCCGCGGCGATCAGCAGCTTCGTCCCGGTGCCGAATGTGGCGATCGTCTTCATCAGCGAGGCCGGCAGGGCGGGTCGTCGGCGAGGAGTTTCGCCTGCTGCTGGTCGGCGGCGAGGTCGAATGCTCGGTCGTAGGTCTGGGGCGGCGTCCCGGTCCAGAAGACGTCGGGCAGCACGCCCGGGCCGCTCACGCTGATTCGGTAGCGCTCGCCCATGCCCGACGGCTGCGGGGCGTGAGGATAGAAGCCGTAGCAGAACCCTCCCGTGCCCTTGTGGCTCAGGAAGCTGTTCTCGCGGTACCAGCCCTTCCCGTACGCGGAGTTGAGCGTGTCGACATAGAGGTTGCGCCCGAACGTGTCGAGCGGGTTCCCGTGGGGCGTCGCGGAGAATCCGTAGACGCCCTGCCCGCGCCAGGTGTAGCGCCCGTAGAGCGAGTGGAATCGCCGGTAGGCCCACCCGATCCCGACCTCGAGCTCTGGCAGCTCGCCGGTCCAGTGAGAGAGCCGGAGTTCCCAGTCGTCCCTCAAGCCCGTGGACGGCACTCCGTAGTCCCGGAGGCCGCGCTGCCAGCTCTGGAGCGCCCAGAACGACCCGTCGGGAGCCCGGCACGCGGTCACGAGCCAGGTGAGCTCGACGTGCGTCGGCTTGCAGACGTTGCGGAAGTTCTTCCACAGGTCGCTGCCGAACGAGCTCCAGCCGCCCGAGTAGTCGACCCTGAACGCGACCTGCTTGCGATGCTCGTTCGGATGGATTGCGTCGACGGCGCCCCATGCGAGCACGTGCCGCAAGCGCCCGCCGGTCCTGTACGTCAGAAGGGCCCTGCCTTTGCCGTCGACCTCGAGCTTGACGCCTTTCGCGTCGCGCGCGATGAGCTGGGACGCACCTGCCGGGGGCGCGAGCGCACACGCGGCTACGGCGACCGCGACGAGCAGCCCGATGCGGCGGATCAGGGTCATTCCTCTCACTCGTCGGCTTCGCGTCGCGATGTCTCGCTCCCGCTCGCGGGGGATTGCGTCACTTCGGCGCAGATCGGCACCGAATCCGGGCACCGAGTCCAGCCGCTGGGGCGGCCGGGCTAGGGTACCGCTGTGGTGACGATCCGGCACGCGCAACCCTCCGACTACGGTCGCGTCATCCAACACGTGAACGCGTGGTGGGAGGGCCGCGATATGGCCCCGATGCTTCCGAAGCTGTTCTTCGTCCACTTCGAGGGCACGAGCTTCGTCGCCGAGGACGACCAGAGCCGGCTTGCCGGGTTCCTCGTCGGCTTCGTCTCCCAGACCGACCCGACGGAGGCGTACGTCCACTTCGTGGGCGTGTCGCCGGAGCACCGTGGATCGGGCCTGGGTCGAGAGCTCTACGAACGCTTCTTCGCGACCGTTCGCGACCAGGGCAGTACAACCGTCCACTGCGTGACTTCGCCCGTCAACGAGAGCTCTCTCGCGTTCCACGAGGCACTCGGCTTCGAGCAGGATCGCGTCGTGGAGGACTATGACGGCCCGGGAGAGGACCGCGTCCTGCTCGTCAAGCGACTGAGCTGAACGGCGCCGCGGCCGCGCGTGTTCGCGCGGCCGCGTACGACACTCCTACGAGGTACTCAGGTGTTGCTGTCGCCCGAAGCCTCTTCCGCGGCTTCCTCGGCGGCTTCGGAAGGTGCCGCCGGAGGCGCCGGAGCAGGAGCCTCGGTGGCGGCAGGCGGAGCCGCTGCGGGTGCTGCGGCTCCTGCTCCTCCCGATGATGACCCCAGGCTCGACGCCTCGCTCTTCAGCGTCTCTACTCCTCCGGCTTCTTGCACGGTCCGGAACGAGCCGACTGCGACCAGGATTGCCAGCACGAGTCCGATCCATGCCCAGATCGTCTGCTCGTCGCCGAGGATGGTCAGCAGCTTGATCACCGCGAAGATCAGGACCAGCGTCCCGAGCAGCGCCGCAGTCATCGCCGTCGAGACGGGGAGCGGGATGTTGACGGAGGCCAGTCGCACGATGACCCAGGCGATCAGGATGACTGTCAGAAGCCCGAGGACGACTCCTGCGAACCCGTGCCAACCACTCCAGCTCGCGTCGACGCCGAACTCGTCCGCTAGTCCCCCGAGGTTGAAGTCCTGCCACGGCAGGAAGAGGCAGATGAAGAGAAGCAGGGCCGACACAGCCATGAGCTGTGTCCCGCGCCCGAGTGCGTTGAACCTATCCATGCGGCCTACCTTTCCAAGATCGTCTTCGCAGTGTCACCGGGACTCTTAAGCACGAGCGCCCTACATGCAAGCCGAATTGACGCGCTCCCGTGACGATTGGCGTCGGGTGCCGCTCCTAGACTGGCTCCGTGGCCCGGCCCTCGACCCAGCACGTGTGCACGGAATGCGGGCGAGGGAGTTCACGCTGGCTCGGCAAGTGTCCCGGCTGCGGGGCGTTCGGGACGCTCGTCGAGGACACCGTTTCGACCGGCGCTGCAGGCGGGAAGGTTCCGCCGCGACCCTCCGTCCTCCTCGGTGACGTGGCGGCGAACGAGGCACCGCGGATGACGACCGCGGTTCCGGAGCTCGACCGGGTTCTCGGCGGCGGCCTCGTTCCGGCCTCGGTCGTGCTCGTCACCGGTGAGCCTGGTGTCGGCAAGTCGACGCTCCTCCTGAGCGTCCTCGGTGCGATCGCTCGCTCGGGCAAGCGGGCATTGCTCGTGACGGGCGAGGAGTCCCCGGCGCAGGTCTCCCTTCGGGCGACGCGAATCGGCGGTGCGGAGGCGGTGAGCATCCTCGCGGAGACCGCGCTCGAGATCGTCTGTGCCACCATCGAGAGTGAGCATCCCGACGTGTGCGTCGTCGA
The DNA here is from genome assembly GCA_963716975.1 of uncultured Actinomycetes bacterium. Taxonomy (GTDB): domain Bacteria; phylum Actinomycetota; class Thermoleophilia; order Gaiellales; family Gaiellaceae; genus GMQP-bins7. The sequence goes on from CAVQVA010000052.1 coordinate 104,513, forward strand.
CTCGGTCCAGACGCTGTACGCGCCCGACATCGGCTCGGCTCCCGGATCCGTCGCGCAAGTACGAGAGGCTGCGAGCCGTCTCCTGCGGGTCGCGAAGGACAACGACGTCGCCACCATCCTCGTCGGGCATGTGACGAAGGACGGCGCCGTGGCGGGCCCCCGCGTGCTCGAGCATCTCGTGGATTGCGTGCTCCAGTTCGAGGGCGACCGCTACCACGAGCACCGTGTCCTGCGGGCGACGAAGAACCGGTTCGGGTCCACGAACGAGCTCGGGGTGTTCGAGATGACTGCGACCGGCCTCGTCGGGGTGCCGGACCCGTCCGAGCTCTTCGGCGCGACGCGCCCGGGGGAGATAGGTGCGGCGGTCGGGTGCGTGCTCGAAGGCACGCGGCCACTCTTGCTCGAGGTTCAGTCGCTCGTCTCGCCCACCGACCTGGCGATGCCGCGCCGTGTCGGGACGGGCGTCGATCCGAAGAGGCTCGCGATGATCGTCGCCGTCCTCTCTCGCCACGCCGGGCTCGGCCTGGGCGGCTCCGACGTCTTCGTGAACGTCGCAGGCGGTGTGCGGATCGAAGAGCCCGGCGCAGATCTCGCGATCGCACTGGCGATCGCGTCGGCAGCGCGTGGGCTTCCGGTCCGTCACGGTCTTGCGGCCTTCGGCGAGATCGGGCTTACGGGACGCCTCCGTCCCGCGTCCCAGGCAGAGCGCCGCCTCGATGAATGCCGAAAACTCGGGATCGACGTGGTCGTCGCTCCGGAGGGCACGCAGGAGCGCGAGCATCCGCGCGTGCTGCCCGTCGAGAGTCTCCGGGCAGCCCTCCGGGCGTCGCTCGAGGCCACGTCTGGAGCGAGCACATCGCAAGACGCGGGCAGCGGGGACGACGTCGAAGCGCTGGCTGTCGCCGGAGCTTGACGGGGGCGGGCTTGCGCCCTCCCGAGCTGGAAAACGACTCGTTCACGTTCCGTTAAGAACCTGTCGGAAACGCGCTATCATTCGACGGCGCAGTCGGCACGGAACGAGCAGTGCCGGCTCTTTTTTTGGGATGGCGTCGACCACAAACCGCGGGGAGGCTGGCTTGTTCGATATCGGCGACAAGGTCGTGTATCCGCACCACGGCGCGGGAACCGTCGTGAAGAGGGAAAAGCGCGAGGTTCTCGGAGAGACGCGGGAATACCTGACGATCCAGATCCTCCACAACGACATGACGGTGAACGTGCCGTGTGACAACGCCGAGCGTGTCGGTTTGCGGCAGGTCATCGATCAGCGAACCGTGCAGATGGTCGTGCGGACACTCTCCGGCGGCTCCACGGAGATGCCGAAGAACTGGAACCGCCGCTTCAAGCACAACCGGGACAAGATGAAGACCGGCAACATCTTCGAGCTTGCCGAGGTCGTACGGAACCTCGCGGTCCGGAACAACGAGAAGGGCCTCTCGACCGGCGAGAAGCAGATGTTCGTGAAGGCGAAGAAGATCCTCGCCTCCGAGCTGATGTATGCCAAGGCCATGACAGAGGATCAGGCTGCGGCCTGGCTCGACGACGTCCTCTCACGCGCCGGACAGACGAAGCCGACCTCCAGAGCCAAGCCGAAGGCAGCCGCAGCGAGTGCCTGACCTGCACGGGGGTTCCGGCTCGACTGGAACCGCTGCTGCAGATACGACCCGGGCCGAAGCGACCTGGGCGCTGATCGTCGCCGGAGGGGTCGGCGGGCGCCTGGGTCTCGATCGGCCGAAGGCCTTCGCACCTCTTGGGGGCCGGCCGCTGCTCGCCGAGAGCGTCGACAGGCTCGACCGCTGCCCGTGGATCGACGCGATCGTCGTGGCTGCTCCCGAGGGCTGGGAGGAGGCGGCCATCCTCCTGAGCGAGGAGCTCGTCGCGACGAAGGTGGTCTCGTGCGTCACCGGTGGTGCGACGCGGGCGGAGTCGGTCCGAGCAGCGCTCGACGAGGTTCCGGACGGCGCGCTGGTGATCGTCGTGCACGACGCGGCTCGTCCGCTCGTCGACGACGATGTCGTCGAGCGCGTCCTCGGCCCCCTCGCGGAGGGCTACGACGGTGCGATTCCGGTGGTCCCGATTCCGGACACCGTGAAGCGCGTCGAGGGCGGAAGGGTGATCGAGACGGTCTCGCGCGAGAACCTCGTCGGAGCGCAGACGCCGCAGGCGTTCCTGGCGCCGGCCATCCGGAAGGCGTTCGACGGGGAGCTCTCGGGAGCGACCGACTGCGCGTCGCTCGTCGAACGGGCCGGAGGGCGTGTCGCAGTCGTCGACGGTGATCCGCGCCTCGTGAAGGTGACGACGCGCGAAGATCTCGCCCTCGTCGAATCGTGGCTCTGAAGGCGGTGTTCTTCGACGTCGGCGAGACGCTCGTCGACGAGGAGAGGTGGTGGCGCGAGCTCGCGACGCGGTCCGGTCTCCAGCCGCATGTCGTGTGGGCGGCCCTCGGGGTCACGATCGAGCGAGGAGAGGAGCACGACGCCCTGTGGGGTCACCTGGGCATCGAGCGCCCGGACGACTGGTGGCACGGCCTCGACTACTCGCTCGACGACCTCTATCCGGACGCAATCGACTGCCTCGAGGGCCTCCGCGGCGCCGGGCTGCGGGTCGGCATCGTCGGCAACCAGACCGAGGTGCTCGAGGCCTGGGCACGGGAGGCAGGGCTTCCCGCGGACGTGATCTCGTCGTCGGCGAGCCTCGGGGTGCGAAAGCCGGATCCGCGATTCTTCGACCGGGTGGTGGAGTTGGCCCGCTGCAGCCCGGAGGAGGTCGCATACGTCGGCGATCGCGTCGACAACGACGTGCTTCCTGCGCTTGCCGCGGGACTCGTCGCGGTCCATGTCCGTCGCGGCCCGTGGGGACGACTGCAGCCGACTCCTCCGGGTGCGCTCGCGATCGACTCGCTGGTCGAGCTTCCGAACGCGCTAGCCTCGCGTCGATGATCGCCGCCGGAGAGCTGAGAGTCGGATTGGGCGTCGACGCGCACGTGCTCGTGGACGGTCGTCCGCTCGTCCTCGGCGGCGTGGTGTTCGACCATCCGCGCGGTCTCGCCGGTCACTCGGACGGCGACGTGATCGCGCACGCACTGATCGACGCTCTCCTCGGCGCTGCCGACCTCGGCGACATCGGGTCGTTCTTTCCGGCGGGCGACGAGCAGTACCGTGACGCGTCCTCGCTCGACCTCCTCTGGAAGGCGTACCGCGAGGTGCGCGACGCGGGCTGGGAGCTCGTGAACGCCGACTGCGTCCTGATCGGGGAGGAGCCGAGGATCGAGCACGCGAAGGAAGAGATGTCCGAGGCGCTCTGCGAGGCCATCGCCGTCGAGAGCGGACGTGTGAGCGTGCGCGCGACGACGACCGACGGGCTCGGGTTCACGGGCAGAGGCGAGGGCCTCGCGGCGCAGGCCGTGGCTCTGCTGCGCCACCTGTGAACGTCGTCCGTTTCGCGGACCGCCCGGATCTCCTCGAGCGGCGTTACGAAGAGCTCACCAAGCCGGCGTTCCCCGAGTACATGAACGAGAACGAGCCTGGAAACCGCCACTGGGGGCGGCTGTACACGGACTTCCCGGACTTCCAGGTGGCGCTCGTGGACGGCGACGACCTGCTCGCCGAGGCGCACGCGATCCCGCTGCCGTGGGACGGGACGCTCGACGATCTCCCGTCCGGCTGGGACGAGGGGTTCGAGCGCGGCGCGACCTCGGACCGGCCGGCGACGGCGCTCATGGCGATCGCCATCAGCGTCGCGCCGGATCGCCAGGGACAGCGGCTGTCGAGCAGGATGATCCAGACGTTCGTCGACAACGCGCGCATCGCCGGTCTCACGTCCGTCATCGCTCCCGTGCGACCGACGTGGAAGGAGCGCTATCCGCTGATTCCGATCGAGGAGTACATCGAGTGGCGACGCGACGACGGCTCCCACTTCGACCCGTGGATCAGGATCCACGAGCGCGTGGGCGGCGAGATCATCGCGCCCGCGCCCCAGTCGATGACGATCCGCTTGCCCGTCGTGAAATGGGAGGACTTGACGGGCATGCGCTTCCCAGGAGACGGTGAGTACATCTTTCCGGGCGGCCTCGCGACGCTCGTCGTCAGCGACGGTATCGGCACGCACGTCGAGCCGAACGTCTGGGTGCTCCATCGGGTCTCCTAGACCGGGAGCTCGACGAGGCCGTCCCTGACGACCACGAGCCCGTCGCGCTCGAGCGCGCGAACGGCCTCGCCGTCGAGCGTGTCCAGCGGGCGGGCGAACGCCGTCACGAGTCGAAGAGCCGCCGCGCGCCGCTGCCGGAACGAGCCCTCGAACGGCCCCTGCTTGCGCGCGGGCTCGTCCCGAGTTCCGCGAGACGGACACGCGTCGGCGAGCGGGCAGTCGCCGCAGCGCGGGATGCGTGCGAGGCACACGGTGGCACCGAGGTCCATCAGCGCCTGTGCCGAGCGCGCGGTGAATTCGTGACGCGTCCGGCGTGTGACGCGCAAGACGTTGACGTCCATCGGGAGGACGTCCTCGCCGAACGCGAAACAGCGGATCGCTGCGGCCGTGTAGGGGCCGACCCCGGGGAGCTCCGTCAGGTCGTCGGGCCAACCGCTTGCGGCGATGGACGACGCCGCACGATGCAGGTTCAGAGCGCGGCGGTTGATCAGCGCCTGTGCCGAGCGCGCGGCGAATTCGTGACGAGTCCGGTGTGCAACGCGCAAGACGTTCACGTCCATCGGGAGGACGTCCTCGCCGAACGCGAAACAGCGGATCGCTGCGGCTGTGTACGGGCCGACCCCGGGGAGCTCCGTCAGGTCGTCGGGCCAACCGCTTGCGGCAATGGACGACGCCGCTCGATGCAGGTTCAGAGCGCGGCGGTTGTATCCGGCGCGCGATCTGTCCAACCTCGTCCTCTGGGCCGCAGCAGCCTCCGCGCTGCACGAGGCCCGCCTCCTCCTCGCCGAGCTGAATCGGGGCCAGACCGCAAGGAGGCACCACGCATGACCGACTACACGCCCGACGACATCGCCGAGTACGCCGACGGCCGCAAAGCCCTGGAGGAGTTCTCCGTGCGACTCACGCGCCTGATCTACGTGTGGGCCGCGACTCGCGAGCCGATCAGCGCCACCAAGGTCTACGACGACATCGAGAGGCACCTGGACGACATCTTCGGCCCGCTCTGGCGGCCTGAGAGGAGCGTCCCGTGAAGCACAGCGCCACCGCACACAACCCCACCGCCGAGGTCTTCAGCATCAATCTCACGCCCCGCATGCTGCCGGACGCCCCTCGGCCCGAGCTGCTCCGCCGCTACGCCCGCGGGTACATGGCGGCAGGACTGCATGTCCTGCCTCTCCACGGTGTCTCGAACGGCTCCTGCACGTGCAGGCGCGGTCAGGACTGCACGTCGCCCGGCAAGCATCCCTACTCTCCCGCGGCTCCCCACGGCCTCGACAGCGCCTCGGACGACCCCGAGGACATCGACCAGTGGCTCGCCTCAGGCTGGGAGGGGAACCTTGGCCTCCGGCTCGACGGCCACATCGTCATCGACCTCGACCGCGGACGGCACGGGGTTGCCGAGCTGAAGCGGCTTGAGGAAGAGTTCGGCCCCCTTCCGGCAACCCGCTGGCAGATCACGGGCGGCGGAAGCCACAAGATGTTCCGGCTCCCCGAGGGCGTCACGCTCGGCAACTCGACCAAGAACCTCGGCAATCCCCAGCACGTCCACATCCGCAGCGGACAGGCCGGATACATCGTCACCGAGCCGTCCACGCACATCAACGAGGACGCGCCGTACTACTGGTACGACCGCTCGCAGGCCATCGTGGATCTCCCGCTCTTGTGGATGTCGGTGCTGGCGAGGCAGCCTTCGGCTCCGGCGCGGCAGCCGGCGAGTGACCCGCAGTACACGACCGGCGAGGATGGCACCGCATACGGCCTCGCCGCCCTTGCCGCCGAGTGCAAGGCGCTTGCTGAGACGCCCGAGGGAAGCCGCAACGAGACGCTGAACCGTGCGGCATTCAGCATGGGCCAGCTTGTCGCAGGCGGCGAGCTGGACGAACACGCCGCCGAAGTCGCTCTCGTAGAGGCAGCCGAGACGTCGGGACTCGAAGCATCCGAGTACAACCGCACGATCAGCAGGGCTATGCGCGATGGCACGGAGTCGCCTCGGTCGGCTCCGGACAGGAGCGCCGACGATTTCGCACCGCCTGACACTCCCGATCCGCCGCCGCTTCCCGAAGCGGCCCGCACGCCGATCAAGCCCCTCGGCCAATGGCTCGCAGAAGCTCCCCGAGTCGCCCTCGTGGATCGTCGAGAGCCTCATCGCAGAGGGCTGCATCACCCTCCTCTCCGGTCGCGAGAAGGTCGGAAAGTCCACATTCGTCTTCGCGCTGCTCCAGGCGATCGAGAACGGCCAGCCGTTCCTCGGACGCCCCACGAACACGACCACCTCTCTGTACCTGACCGAAGAGGGTCAGATCACCTTTCAGTCGAAGCTCGACCACTTCGACCTCGACGGCTCGAAGCACTACGTCATGTGTTCCTACGACCGCGACGGGCGCTCGTGGGAAGAGGTTGTCGAAGACGCACTCTTCTGGTGCCTCGATCACGACACCAAGCTCGTCGTCATCGACACCTGGGCCAAGTGGGTCGGCTTCAAGCCCGACGAGGAGAACGACGCTGCCGCCGTCATCGCAAAGATGCGTCCGCTGGAGAAGCTGAAGAAAGCCGGAATCGCTGTCCTCCTCGTCCACCACCACTCGAAGGGCGCAGACGCGTCGTTCGGCGGGGCGATTCGCGGCTCGACTGCCCTCGGCGCGGAGGTAGACGTTCTGGCGGACATGTACCGGAGCCGCGAGGACGAGACGGAACGCCTCCTCAGCATCACCGGACGGCTCGGCGAGGAGGTGAAGACGAAGCTGATCGTGGACTTCGGAGGCGGTTCGATCGTCGCCGACGACGACTACGTCTCCATCGCCCGCGGCCAGCGCGACCGTCTGAACGCGGCCCTGACGAGCGAACCGCAGACCTTCGAGCAGCTCCAGAAGGCGACCCGCATCAAGCGGAACACGCTCCTTGAGATGCTCACCGGGATGGTGAAGCGTGGCACCGCCACGCGCGACGGAGCGGGTGTGAGGGGTCGCCCTCACACGTGCAGGCAGGCCTCCTCCGCGTCCTAGGAAGGTTCGGCGAAGAGCCGGATCAGATAGGCGAGGTAGACGGCCACGATCGGCATGCCGACCAACAACGCCACAACGACCCAGGTGAGGCCGACCCAGATCGCGCTCAGAGCGATCGCGGCCTCCATGAGCGCGAGCAGGATGATCGTCGCTCGTGCAATCAGCCTGAATCGCCGGCGATCCTCGTCCGTGCCTCGTTGCACGGCGCGAGTCTAAGCCGCGAGCGGCACTACTTCTCGCGCACGAACGAGCGTCGGCCCGAGTCGGGCGAGCATCGTGAGGTCGGCGTGAAGCGCGACCCGCTCCAACCCCGCACGCGGAGCGGCGCAAGCCCGTCGTGCTTACGACGGCCGAACTCCCACCACTCCACGGTCGCGCGGCCACGGTACAGATCCGAGAACCACCGGACTCCGGCGCGGACGCCGGGTGCGCCCGCTCCCGGTCGCCCCGTCCACCGGAACGGGAACAGAAACCCATGCTGGCCCTCTGTCAAGGCCAATTCCGTTCCCGGATAACGATTCTGTTCCCAGGCGCGAACCGAGTTAGGAACAGAATCTTTCCCACTAACCATGCGGGTTTGAGGGCGTTTCCGTTCCCATTCCCTGTGTGTCCCCCCAAGGGAGGGCTGAAGTCGCGTAGCAACCGACACAAGTTTCCGTTCCCGAGGGCGGGAACAGAACCGGTGATCCGTCGTCTCTACGCCTTGAGATCGGCCTTCCCCCGCTGCATGAGGTAGAGGGGAAAGACGACTATCCAGAGCAAGAGCGATCCACGCGAACCCACTTCCACGGGCGGTTCGCGAACGAGCTTCGGCTCCAATCGCGCTGGCTCGCGTCGTACGCGAGCCATGCAGTCGTGCCGAGTATCAGGACGGCGAAGATCGTTGTCATGTGTGCCGCATCGGCACGTCACCTGACGAGCTTGAGATCCACTCGGACTGCCGCGTCGTCTAGGCCGCGTCACTGCAAGGGGCGTACCACGGTGAGGCGCAGGACGTAACGGTCGCCCGGCGAGGCGCCTCAAGAGGGGCTTGATTCGTCCGGTCTGCGGGGGCGAAGCAACACACATCAAGACACCTCAACCCATACCCCCCGTACAACTTCTCCGCTGTCGTAGGCGGGGCAGACGGGAGGGAAGCGGGGGCTTCGGTACATCGAGTACCTCGCCCCCGGTCATGACCTCGAAGGGTCGTGGTTGTAAGTGGACAGGGATAGCGTCTCAAACTCATCTCCCTGGCTCTTCCCTCTCACCCCTCGCTCGCTACTGCGGTACGAACACTCCGCGTCCCCTGGCCCTGCAATCCGCTCCCTCGGGGTGTGCCTCGGCAAGACCGGCCTCCCTCCGCCTCGCTTCGGTCGGCCCTCGCGGGCCACGCGTAGGTGGGAACCCCCAGGTAGGGGCAGGGCGGGGAGGTTGCGGCCTGTGCGACCACTGCCCTAGCTTCAGACGCCTGCTGGCCAACTACCAGGAATCCCAATGCAGGGACGCGATTTCCCCGCTCACGGCGGATTTCCCTATCGCTCAAACATCGCTCTCGCTACCACCGCACGGCTCTTCCTTTCCCCCCTCCCCAAGTCGAACGTGAGGTGCCTCCGGGGGGTGCTGAACCACCCCCCCGCCGTCGCACCCTGGCGGCACTCCCCCTCCCAAAGGCTTGATCGCGCGACTCGGGCAGGCGCTCATCCGAGCGCGAACGGTGATCCTCGCCGCGTAGCCTGGTTGAGTTGGGCCTGCTTGACCTGGAGCTATCATGAGTTCATGCGCTTCGCGTCGTTCGTAGCGCTCGCACTGGTGGTCTTCGCGCTCGTGGTTGGTTGTGGCGGCGAAGACGCGTCGGTCACGGCCCCGTACCTGGTGGGGCTGAAGGAGTCTGTAGCCTCCAACGTCGCAGCGGACGAGGGTGTTTTCGAGGTCGATATACAGCCGCGGACCGAGTACCGCGGGGCCAACGGGGTTCGTACCCAGGCAGCGCCCCTCGCGAGGGAACCACGCTCTCGGACGGGGGCGAAGCTGACGATCTGGTCGCGTTTCGGATTAGCGCCGATTATCGCTACTCCCTCCTAGCCGACGACGCCAACCGCCGCAGCCGACGCAGACCCGCATCTCCTCACTGAGATTCGCGACCAGCTTCCTCGCGGGCTGGAACCTGCAAAGGGAGAAGGAGCCGGGGTACCTTGCTCGGTATCCCGGCCCCGCCGGTGCAGCTCGGCGGTCCGAGGAGAGCGTTTACCTATGGCCGAGGTATCCGGGGCGAGCTAGACCGCGGCTCCCGCGGAGCGAGTTTAGCCCATCGCCTCCCTCGAGTCGCTCCTCGCGGCCCGTCGCCGTACGGCCAAGGCGGTGACGACCTTCAGCGACGCCCCCTTCCCTGGCGACTGACTACGCGGAGCATCCGCTCCGGCTTCCCTCTGCGTCCAGACCGTCGAACGAGTGATTCCTCCCTACGGTCGGAACCGGCCGCATTCGGCCTTCACGTCGTTCGAGTCAGGACTCCGAGACGCCTCCGCTCCCTCCCCGCTTCGTTCAGTCACCTACAGGGAAGGAGGCTTCGCCCCATGAAGCCCAACACCATCATCATCGTCGGAAAGGCCGCCCAGGACGCTTTCAAGTCTTGGAACGGCAAGGACTTCTCCAGTGTCAACGTGGAAGTCCCCGGCCCCGGCGGACGCGGCAGGGCATGGCTCGACTGTGTTGCGTTCGGCGAACTGGCGACCCCCATCGCCACCCTCAAGGCGGGCGACGACGTAAAGCTCGTCGCGGCCCCCGACTCCAGGAAGACCGATAAGGGTTGGCGTCAGCGATTCGTCGTGGAGGCCATCGACGCCCCGCCCGTACTCGCCCCCGACCCGGAGGCAAGCTGAGGCTTCGGCCTCAGCTCCTCCCGCCACGGTGGAGGCGATGACCCTCGCACTTCCGATCCTCGCTGCCACGCGTCTCATCGGACCCATCGGCCTGGTCTACCTGGCCGTGGTCGCTCATCCGCCCGCGGCGGCCACGAGCCGACGTACGACGTTGAACACGGCGGAGGCGCTAACGCTCGCCGCGCCTGGCTTGACCGTCTTACGGAAACGACCCCCGAATGACCGATGAGCAGTACATCCACCTACTCCGTGCGATCCGCGACCACTCCGGCATGACGCTCAACGAGATCGCCCAGGCGGGACAGTACGGAGCCGACACCGGCTGGCCGGGATTCACCTCACGTCTGATGGCTCAAGTTCGTCTCCGCCCGTGAGACGATCTGGACGATGCTCAGCGACGAGGCCGAGGAGTTGGGCTACCCCGACCCTTGCACCTTGAGTCGGCACGTACGCTCGCGCCGACATGGCAGCGACCTTGGCCGGCTTCGACTGCCTACTCGCGTGGTACGCGCTAGAACGCGTCGGCCGCCACATAACCGAACGAGCGACGAGCAGCTAATCGAGCTGCGGGCGTGGCGACGATCGAGATGACGGCGTGGCGCTTCCCTTGGCTGGGAAGGGCTGTTGTCCGCGAGTGCCACACGAATCTTCTTCAACTCACGTACGACACGCTCTCCGGAATCCTCCACATAACGCTGCTCGGAGCGTGTCACGGCGGCCCACCCGCAAGCCCGCGATCCGTACTTCGTCGGACGCAAAGTGAACCTCACCCTCGACATCCTCCATCGACCCTTCAAGTCGCACCACCAAAGCTTCGCGAGCGAGGTTCTCCAGCTTGAATTCGGTTTCCCCCTCGCGCCGTGGAGGTCGGAACGCCACCTTCTCGCCAGGAAGAAGGAATGGTGTTGCCCAGTACGCGTCTCGCCGTCCGGCTCGAACATGAGTCTTAGTTCAACCTTGCACGCCGTACCGGGGCCGAGACTGCTCACAGCCAGGAAGCCTTGAAAGCTCGATATTGGGTCTACGGCGAGAGCGAGACGAGGACGTATGCCGAGTAGTAGGGTGTCTCGCATCTCGTTCGCCATTCGCCACGTGAAGTAGGCGTACACGGCCGTCGCCACGAGCAGTGCGGTCGCAACCGCGAGCTGGGCGGTATCCACATTCGTGACCGTAGGCGTACAGCCGGATGGCTTGCCACGGAAGCGATGGATTCCAGCGGGCGAACCATAGACGATGACTCACCCAAGAAAGTGAGGGCGGTCGGCTCCTGCATGATCGAAGCTGGCTGTTCCGACCGCCCTCTGACCATCACGCTACGCCCTAAGTGGCTGCCTGACCAGATGGCTCAGTTGGACAAATCCTCGTCGGACAAGTCCTCTCCAGACGGCACCTCGCCGAAAAGTGACTGCGCGTGACCGGTCTGTCCACCTGTGCCGTAGGTGCCTTCTTGAACGTGCGGCTCGTCTGTCGAAGAGCTGGGGCATCGAGCGACTTCCCGCCGAGTAGCTCGCCCACCGTGACGACCTGAATCCGCTGATGCTCCGTCCCCCAGGGCGAATGGTTCGAGCCGAGCCCGGCTGCCTCGGCACGCATCGGCTCAGTTGGCTCGCGCAGACTGATGAGGACGCCCAGCTCGGCCTTCTCCCGCTCGACCACTCCCCGCAGGTCGCGAACCTGGCTCACTCCCGTCTTCCCGGCCTTCACTTGAGAAGATGATACTGCTTCGTCTCCCGCCCGACCCTTCGTCGTGGAAGAGGAGTCG